>NZ_JAVFJK010000001.1 GCF_030908215.1 Sinomonas sp. ASV486
GGTCAGAGGCCGAGTTCGTTCAGGATGGGCAGGTGTGAGCGGGCGCCGGTGCGGGCGGTGTGGGCGTCGGGGGCGGTGAGGGCCGCCTCGGCGAGGGTCTGGGCCTGGTGGAGGGTGATGGTGGCCAGGACGCGGTTGACGGCGGTGAGGGCGCGGGGGGACATGGACAGGGTGGTGACGCCGAGTCCGACCAGGACGGCTGCCAGGGCGGGGTCTGCGGCGGCTTCCCCGCAGACCCCGACGGGTTTGGGGGTGCCGGTGGCGGCGGTGGCGGCGGCGGCGCCGTCGCAGGTGGCCTTGATCAGGTGCAGGACGGCGGGCTGCCAGGGGTCGTTGAGGTGGGCCAGGGGCCCGAGCATGCGGTCCGCGGCCATGGCGTACTGGGTGAGGTCGTTGGTGCCCAGGGACGCGAAGTCCGTGCGGGCCAGGATGTGCCCGGCGGTCAGGGCCGCGGAGGGGACCTCGACCATGACCCCTGCGGTGGGCAGCCCGGCGTCCTTCGCCAGCGCCGTGAAGTGCGCGGCCTCCTCGGTGGTGGCGATCATGGGGGCCATGACCCAGACCTCGGCCTCGCTCTGTGCGGCGGCGTGGGCGATCGCGGCGAGCTGGCGGGCCAGGACGCCCGGGCTCGTCCAGTCGGTGCGGTACCCGCGCACCCCGAGGGCGGGGTTGGGCTCCTCGGTGTTGGTCAGGAAGGGCAGGGGCTTGTCCGCGCCGGCGTCCAGGGTGCGGATGACGACCTTCTTCCCGGGGAACTGGGCGAAGACCGCGGTGTAGGCGGCGACCTGCTCGGCGTGGGAGGGCTCGGTGTCCCGGTCCAGGAAGCAGAACTCGGTGCGCAGCAGGCCCACGCCCTCCGCCCCGGCCGCGGCGGCCTTGGCCGCGTCCGCCCCGGTGGCGACGTTGGCCAGCAGTGGCACGGGGTGCCCGTCCGCGAGCCGGTTGGCCCCGGCGAACCCGCCGGCCAGGGCCGCGGCGGCCACCGCCCACGCCGCCGCGGCGTCCCGCTCCGGGGCGCCCGGGGAGGTCGCGACGGTCCCGGCGGCGCCGTCGACGTAGACCTCGGTCCCGTCCGGGATGCCCTCGACCCCGGGCGCGGCCACGACCGCGGGCAGGCCCAGGGACCGGGCCAGGATCGCGGTGTGGGACTGCGGGCCCCCGCCGGAGGTGATCAGGGCGATGACCCTTCCCGGGTCCAGGGTGGCCGTGTCCGCCGGGGCCAGGTCGTGCGCGGCCAGCACGAACGGCTCCTCCGAGGCCGGGATCCCCGGGGCTGGCAGGCCCCTCAGCTCCGCGACGATCCGGGCCCGGACGTCCAGGACGTCCGCGGCCCGCTCGGCCATGTACCCGCCCAGGGACTTCAGCTTCGCCGCCACCGCCGCCCCGGACTCCCACACGGCCCGCTCCGCCGACCGGCCCCCGCCGTCGGCGCCCGGGTCCAGCAGCTTAACGGCGCCCTTGACCAGCACCGGGTCCGCGGCCATCAGGGCAGTGGCCTCCAGCACGCCCCTCGCGTCCCCCGACGCCGCCGCGGCACGGGCCTTCAGGGCCGACTGGACGGCCCTGGACGCCGCCCGGATCCGCTCGCCCTCACCCTCCACCGACGCACCCGCGCCCAGACCCGACCCCACACCAGGCTCCGACACCGGCGCCGGCATCTGCCGCACCCGCCCCACAACCCGCCCCGGAGTCACACCGACACCGTGAAACTGATCCATAAGAGTCCTTTCGGGGAGGGCCTCCGCAGCCGTGGTGGTTCGGAGTGATTTCGGTTACCTTAGCGCCTATAGCATTGCTATACCAAGCAGAACATGATCCCCGAGTCGAAGTGATACGCATCACTAAGGCTTCTTGTGTAGCAATGCTATATCCGTTACGCTAGCGGCCATGCGTGACGATGTGACGGACCTCGCAGGAGAGGCCCAGGGTCCACCGACCCCGGCCCCCTCCCCGAGGGAGCGCATCCTCCGGGCGGCCCTCGACCTCGTGGCCGATTCCGGTGGAAGCCCCGTCTCGACTCGGCAGATCACCGAGCGAGCGGGCGTGACGGCACCCACGCTGTACCACCACTTCGGCGACAAGGACGGCCTCATGGGGGCCGTCGTGGCGCGGGGGTTCGAGGAATTCATGGGCCGCGAAGGAAGCATCGAGCGGTCCGAATCGCCGATCCATGACATCAAGGGGCTCTGGGACGTCCACGTCGAATTCGGCGTGACGCACGAGCAGCTCTACGTGCTCATGTTCGGCGCGGGAACAGGGCTGCGGCCCGCCGTCGTCGTGGAAGCCGAGCGGCTCCTCGAGAAGGAGCTCAGCCGCCTCGCCGTCGCAGGACAGCTCGCCGTTCCACCCGGCGAGGCAGCGAGGGCCGTCCTCGCGTCCAACATCGGAGTGACCCTCATGCTCATCGCCGAGAGCTCCGAGACCCCCGTTGCGGCCGGGACCAGGCAATCGGCGGAGGCACGCGTCAAGGCCCTCGTCGCCTCGCCCCTATCGACCCAGACCCGTAACGCGGTGCTGCGTTCGGTACTCATAGACCCCAGCATCGTCGATACACCTCACGCCGGAGCGTCGGCCGGAGGGGACGGGCAGCCGAGCTACGTGGCTGCCGCCATCGCCCTCAACGCGACACTCCAGTCCTCGCATCCGGACCAGCTGTCCGGGACCGAGATGAAGCTCTTCCTGGAATGGCTCCACCGGCTCTCGACGACGCCCGCCGTCGCGCCGGACCAGCCGCTCGATCCAGAACAGACGGGCTGACCTTTCCATCCCCGCAGCCGCGCGCTGCGTCCTGAAACGAAAGCAGGATCTCCATGTCGACCACAGCAGCGCCGTCGCGCCTGCACACGGCCCGCGCCGGGGTGCAGAGATTCGGTACCTTCCTCTCAGGCATGATCATGCCGAACATCGGCGCGTTCATCGCCTGGGGCCTCATTACCGCCCTCTTCATCGAGAAGGGCTACATCCCGATCGGAGCCCTCGGCGGGTTCGGGAAGGATGCGGCCGGCGTGCCCTATGTCGGGCTCGTCGGGCCGATGATCACTTACCTCCTTCCCCTGCTCATCGCCTACACGGGCGGCAAGGCCGTCTACGACGTCCGCGGCGGCGTCGTCGGGGCCATCGGGACCATGGGCGTCATCATCGGCGCGGGCATCCCCATGTTCATCGGTGCGATGATCATGGGTCCTCTCGGCGGCTGGACCATGAAGAAGCTCGACGCCATCTGGACGCACAAGATCAGGCCCGGCTTCGAGATGCTCATCAACAACTTCTCGGCCGGCATCTGGGGCGCGCTGCTCGCGCTCGTGGGCTTCTACGCGATCAGCCCGGTCGTCGTGTACCTGACGGAAAGGGCGAGTGACGGGGTCCACTTCCTCGTCGACAGCAATCTCCTGCCGCTTACCTCGATCCTCATCGAGCCGGCCAAGGTCCTGTTCCTCAACAACGCCATCAACCACGGCGTCCTGACGCCGCTCGGTATTCAGCAGTCCCTCGACTCGGGCAAGTCCATCCTGTTCCTCCTCGAGGCGAATCCCGGCCCGGGCCTCGGCGTCCTGCTCGCCTACTCCTTCTTCGGCAAGGGGGCCGCGAAGGCGTCCGCGCCTGGCGCCGCGATCATCCACTTCCTCGGCGGGATCCACGAGATCTACTTCCCGTACGTGCTCATGAAGCCGATCCTCATCCTCGCCACGATCGGGGGCGGCATGACGGGCATCGCTACCCTCGCGATCACCCAGTCCGGTCTCGTGGCGCCTGCTGCTCCGGGCTCGATACTCGCGGTCCTGGCCCAGACGGCGAGGGGTAGCTACTTCGGCGTGATCCTTTCGGTGCTTCTCGCCTGCACCGTTTCATTCGTCATCGCCTCGGTCATCCTGCGCACGTCCAAGGACAAGGGCGAGGGCGACCTTGCCGCCGCCACGACGCAGATGGAGGGCATGAAGGGCAAGAAGTCCATGGCCTCGAGCCTGCTTGTCGGCGGTGGGACGGCGGGCGGCGTTGCACTCGCCACCGACATCAAGAACATCGTGTTCGCGTGCGATGCCGGCATGGGCTCCTCCGCGATGGGGGCCTCGGTGCTCCGCAACAAGATCAAGGCCGCCGGCCATGGCGATGTGAAGGTCACGAATGCCGCCATCGCGAACCTCACCGACACGTACGATCTGGTCGTGGTCCACCAGGACCTCGCCCTGCGCGCCGGGCAGAAGACGCCGAGCGCCCAACTCGTGACGGTCGACAACTTCATGGGCAGCCCGAAGTACGACGAGATCGTCGCGCTGCTGGACGAGCAGGCCGCCAACGGGTACGGCGAAGCGCCTACGGCCGGTGACGTCGCGCCGTCGCCCGCAGCCGACGCCGTGACCGCGCCCGCCGCGGGTACCACGCGCCCGGCACAGGTGCTGCGGCGTGAGTCGGTCGTCCTGGCCGGCGCCGCGGGTGACATGTCCGGTGCCATCGACGAGGCGGGAAGGCTCCTGAAGGATGCCGGCGCAGTCGACGACGCCTACATCGCGTCGATGCACGAGCGCGAGCGGTCCGTCTCGACCTATATGGGCAACTTCCTCGCCATCCCGCACGGCACGAACGAGGCCAAGGACCACATCCAGTCCTCGGCCGTCACGTTCGCCCGGTACGCGCAGCCGATCGACTGGAACGGCAAGCCGGTGAAGTTCGTCGTGGGGATCGCGGGCAAGGGCAAGGAGCACCTCGGCATCCTGGCCAAGATCGCGAAGGTCTTCGGCGACAAGGAGCAGGTGGCGCAGCTCGAATCCGCCGCGACGGTCGACGAGATCCTCGACATCCTCGGGAAGGTCAACGCATGAGTGAGGTTTCCGGGGCGTCCAGGACGGCCGTACACTTCGGGGCCGGCAACA
This sequence comes from Sinomonas sp. ASV486, assembly GCF_030908215.1. GTDB lineage: Bacteria > Actinomycetota > Actinomycetes > Actinomycetales > Micrococcaceae > Sinomonas > Sinomonas puerhi. The sequence goes on from NZ_JAVFJK010000001.1 coordinate 4,869, forward strand.
TCGGCCGCGGCTTCGTGGGGCTGCTCCTGCACAACGCCGGCTACCGACTCGTGTTCGCAGACGTCGCGGCCCCGCTCATCGACGCGATCAACGCGACGCCGTCGTACACCGTGCACGAGGTGGGCGAGGGCGGCGTCGACCATGTCGTGGACGGCTACGTGGGCGTGAACTCGGCCACGAACGAGGCCGAGCTCGTTGACCGGATCGCAGATGCGGACATCGTGACCACGGCCGTGGGGCCCAACATCCTCAAGTTCGTGGCCCCGGCCATCGCCCGCGGCATCGCCGCCCGTCCGGCGGCCGCCGGCCCGCTCGCGGTCATGGCGTGCGAGAACGCGATCAACGCGACGGACATCCTCGAGGCCTCGGTCCGCGCCGCGGCCTCGGAGGAGGGGCTCGACGACGACGCCGTGGACGCGCGCGCCGTCTTCGCCAACACTGCGGTGGACCGGATCGTGCCCGCCCAGGCTCCGGGGCAAGGCATCGACGTCCGGGTCGAGCCATACTTCGAGTGGGCGATCGAGCAGGGACCGTTCGGGGACGATGCCCCCGAGATCCCCGGCGTCACGTGGGTCGACTCACTCGGGCCGTACATCGAGCGCAAGCTCTTCACCGTCAACACGGGACACGCGTCGTCGGCCTACTTCGGGAGGCGTGCTGGCGCGGAGAAGATCTCCGACGCGCTCGCGCTGCCCGAGGTCCACGCCAAGGTCGAGGCGGTCCTGGCCGAGACGAAGGCCCTCCTCGTCGCAAAGTACGGCTTTGCCCCAGAGCAGCAGCAGGCGTACGTCGAGAAGATCCTCGGCCGCTTCGCGAACCCTGAACTGCCGGACACCGTGGAGCGCGTGGGCCGTGCGCCCTTGCGCAAGCTCTCGCGGCACGAGCGGTTCGTGGGCCCTGCCGCGGAACTGGCCGAGCGCGGGATGCCCGCCGATGCGCTGCTCGAGGCGATGGGGGCGGCCCTCGCCTTCGATGTGCCCGACGACGAGGAAGCCATGCGCCTTCAGGCGATGCTCGGCGGGGATTCGACCGATGCCGCACTGGCTGAGGAGCTCACCGGCCTCGGCGCGGACCATCCGCTGCACGACGCGGTCGTCACGGTCGTCAAGGAGGCACGCGCCGCGCAGCCCGTCTGACCGCGCCCCTGGGCTTCGCTTCCGGTGGGGGGTCACCTCTCGCGGATGCGGGGTCACCTCTCGGGTGAGAGGTGACCCCGCATCGTTGGGCGGTGACCCCGCATCGGTTCGGCGGGGGTGCCACGCCGCCAGCTGCAAGGGGGCAGAAGAAAACCTGCATCGCGTCATTGAGATGCAGGTCACGTTTTCGACTATAGGTGCGACCGCGTGAGATGCCAAGACGATGGCAACGTTTGCCGTAACTGAGTCGACGGTCTCTACGCGAGCCCCTAGGTCCATGACGTCTGGGGCCGGGGCACGGCGGCGCCGTCGGCCTCGGTGTCGACACGCTCGTCGAAGAAGGCGATACGGCCGTGGATCTGAGCCATTTCGGGGAACCCGGGGAGGCCAGGCGCGCCGGCGCCATAGCTCCAGGCCAAAGGTCTGCCGTCTCCGAGGCCCGGGGCCGACCAGTACACGGCCACGCCTTTGTACGGGCAGATGGTGCGCAGCGGGTCCGGCTCGAGGCGGTCCCAGACGACGTCCTCGGGGCGGAAGTACGTTCGCGGCGGCAGCCGGCCCTCGAAGAGCCGCACGGTTTCGGACGACTCCGCGAGCACCACGCCGTCGAGCGAGACGCGCATCCGTACCCCGGTCGCACGCATGTCGATCCGGCTGAACGGGTCCCTCGGATGCCCGATCACCGGCTCGGCCTCCTCGAACCATGTGAAGGCGTCTGTATCGAAGGCGACATAGCCGGCCAGATCCGGGTCGGCCAGACGGAAGGCCGCGTCCGGCAGGCGGGCGCCGTCGGTGCCGCCAACGACGACCGTGAGCGGCTCGCCGTCGGCGGTGTGCGGCGAGAAGGGGTAGCGCGAGCTCGCCGGCCCCGGAAGATGCGGGGCCGGACCGGACTCCGCGCCGAGTGGCTCAAGGCGCGCGACGACGTCGTCCTCGGGTACCGCGTGGACCGGCAGGTACCGCTCGGGTTCCCAGAGGACGACGGCGCGCCGCGAGTCGAGCACGGGAGCGTCGCCGAATCGCGCGCGCAGGCGCTTCGGGGTGGGCTCGTACCTCAGCTGCGGCCCGAGGCGCTTGAGTTCATGGGAAATCCTGACGGCCATAGGGCCAGCCTGTGCCTGCGCGCGGAAGGTAGCAAGCCCCGCCCACAATGCACAACCGCCCCTGAGGGGCATGACAGCCGGTCGAAACCAGCGGTCATGCCCGCCAGGGGCGGTTGTACGTGGCGCTCAGCCGGCCAGAGGCTGGCGACGGGCCGGGCTAGCTGCAGGAGCCGCCCTGGCCGAGGTGCAGGCCGTTGTTGCCGGCACAGTAGGCGGGCTGGACCACGGTACCCGTCGTCGGGTCGAGGATCAGGCCGTCGTGGCGGGGCTGTGCGTTGAAGTTGAACATGTTCCCCAGCGAGCCGGCGATCGAGTCGAACGAACCGTCGCCGAGGCGGCCGAGGCCCCAGTTGTCCTCGACGAAGCGCAGGATCGAGGACTGCTGCGTGACCGTGTGGTCGACGAAGTTGCGCTTCGCGAACGGCGAGACCACGAGGAGCGGCTGGCGCGGGCCGGGGCCGCAGCGGTCGGCGTAGCCATTGAGGATTGGCGCGCCTGCCTTCGCGGCATCCATGCACCACGCGGCGTCTTCCTTCGGGTCGTTCGACGCGTTGAGGACCTTCGTCGCGACGTGGTCGTACCAGCCGTCGGAGTCATCGTAGGCGAGGACGATCGCGGTGGAGTCCCAGTTTTGCGACTTCTGGATCGCGTTGATCTGCTCGACCACGAACTTCTGCTCGTCGATCGGGTCGGAGTACGCGGCGTGCCCGTCCTGGTAGTTCGGCGCCTTGAGGAACGACACGGCCGGCATGTTGTCCGAGTTGACCACCTTGTCGAACGACGTCAGGTCGTACTGGTGGTTGGCCCGGCCGTTGTGGCCGATCTCGGCGTCGCTCGCCGGGGCGAGGTGGTGGGGGTTCGACGTCGACGCGTAGTACTGGAACGGCTCGTGGTGCGGGTTGTAGTCGATCCGGGAGCCGCCGACGATGTTCGCGTGCGCGGTGGTGCACTGCGCGTAGTCGGTGCCGCCGATCTTCTTGGTGCCGTTCGGCGTGAAGCCGCCCTGGAACCAGCCCCACGAGACGTTCTTATCGTTGAGCAGGTCGCCGACGTTCTTGCCGCTCATCGATGCGAGCGCGAAGGACTTGGCGTGGCTGTTGTCCGAGCAGTCGTCGAAGGCCGGATCCGGGTCCTCGGTCATGGTGCCGACGCCGGCGGCGTTCGGGGACTTGACCGTGTAGGGGTCAGGGGTGGCGGTCGGCTTGCCCGTGAACGCATCGACGCTCGTGACGCCGTGGGTCTGACCAGCCACAAGGTTGAGCGCGCCCGGCGTGGACGGCCCGAACGTGTCGCTGAAGCTGTTGTCGCTCATCGCGAAGTGCTGGGCGTAGTTCCAGAGGCCCGTGACGGTGTTGCCGTCGTAGTAGTCCATGGTGAGGCCGGGCGCGGAGTACAGGGGAGCCTTGCACGTGTCCGTGCTCGTGTTCTCGACGAACTTGTTCATGAGGCCGCCGTTGTAGGCCTTCTGCTCGGCGGTGTACTCGTGGTTCTGGTCACACGTCACGGCCTGGGCGGGCGAGAGGCGCGCGGGCTGGACCGAGTTGGGGTTGTTCGGCGCGAGCAGGTTCGCGTTCTCGAGCGTGTTGATGTTCTTGGGCGTGTTGGCGGCGGCCGTGAAGGACGACGCCGCGGTTCCCGTTCCCTGGACCCTCTCACCGGCGGTGTTGGCGGCGTTCGGGTAGGTCGCGAAGTAGTGGTCGAACGAGACGTTCTCCCCGAAGATCACGACGACATGCTTGATGGGTGTGGCTGTAGACGACGCGGCCTGCGCGGGCAGGGCAGCGACGGCCCCTCCAACCGTGGCAGCTGTGAGCGCGAACGCGCTCGTTGCTGCCGCGGCACGGATGCTGAACTTCGACATCGGCGGTGTGCTTTCTCGAGGCGGATGGTGACCCCGAGGGTGCGAGTGTTTACATGAATCCCCGCATTGACCCTAAGGCCACGCGCAGCCCGAGAAGCCCTATTTGCCGATCAATTCAGCCAACGTTCATTTTTTCTGTGAGGAGGCTGTGAGCCTCAGTTGCGCGTGTGGAGACCGTCGAAGAGGACGGTCACGACGTCGTCCGCGAGCCGCTGCGGGGTGAGGGAGCCGCCGGGCCGGTACCACTCGACGATCGAGTTGATCGTGCCGAAGAGGAGGCGAGCGACCGTGCGCGGGTCGATGTCGGTGCGCACCGTCCCCTCGGCGCGCGCCTCGTCGATGAGCCCGGCGACCTTGCGGTCGAACCCGCGCCTGCGCTCGAGGGCAGCCCGTTCCGTCTCGGTGTTCCCGCGCACGCGCAGGAGCAGGGTGACGAAAGGCAGCCTGTCCACCAGCACGCCCACCGTGGAGCGGACCACGAACTCGAGCCGCTCCTCGGCGGTCCCGGACTGCGAGGCGGGCGCCTCCCACACGGACTCGAGACCACCGAGCGCCTGCTCGAGCGCGAGGGAGAGCAAGTCCTCCTTGGAGGGCACGTGGTGGTAGATCGCCGACTTCGAGATGCCCAGGTTCTCGGCGAGGATCCCCATCGAGGTCGCGTCGTAGCCGTGGCGGTTGAAGACTTCGACCGCCACATTCAGCACGGACTGCTGGTCGTAGCCCGGGCGCCCCCGCCGTCCGGACGGCACGTTTCCGGACGGCGTTGGACCGGACGGCACGCGTCCGTCGGCATCTGTTGTGGTCGTGGGCATGGGGGACAGTCTAGGCGGGTGCCTACGCCTGACTGCGCAGGTCGTAGATGCGGCGGAGCTTGCCGTTCGAGCGCTCGAGCGAGCCGGGCTCCACGACATCGATCACACACGAGGACCCGACGTGGATCTTGATCTGCTGGCGCAGCGTTGCGCCGGCGGCCTGGCGCTGCTCCGGGGTCGTGCCGTCGCGGGGCTCGATCTTGACCGTGAGCGAGTCCATGCGATGCCCCTCGGGGCGCGTGAGGATGAGCTGGAAGTGCGGGCTCAGCTCGGGGATCCGCAGGGCGATCTCTTCGATCTGCGACGGGAACAGGTTCACCCCGCGCAGGATGATCATGTCGTCCGTGCGGCCCGAGATGCGGCCCATGCGGCGGTGGCCCGGACGCGCGGTGCCCGGGAGCAGCGTGGAGAGGTCCTTGGTGCGGTACCGGATGATCGGCAGGGCCTGCTTGGTCAGGGAGGTGAAGACAAGCTCGCCCGTCTCGCCGTCGGACATCGTCTTGGCCAGGTCGAACGGGTCCACGATCTCCGGGCGGAAGTGGTCCTCCCAGATGTGGGAGCCGTCCTGTGTCTCGACGGACTCGCCGGCCACGCCCGGGCCCATGACCTCGGAGAGGCCGTAGATGTCGGACGCCTTGAGGTCGAACATCTCCTCGAGCTCCGTGCGCATCTCGTTGGTCCACGGCTCGGCGCCGAGCACGGCGTACTTGAGGGAAGTCTTGCGCGGGTCGATGCCCTTGTGCCTCATCGCGTCACCGATGGTGAGGAGGTAGGTGGGCGTGCAGCAGATCGCGTCCGGGGCAAAGTCCTCGATGAGCTGTATCTGCTTCTCGGTCTGGCCGCCGGACATCGGGATGACGGTCGCGCCGAGCTTCTCGATGCCGGAGTGGGCGCCGAGGCCGCCCGTGAAGAGGCCGTAGCCGTACGCGTTGTGGACCTTCATGCCCGGGCGTACGCCCGCGGCGCGGAAGCAGCGGGCCACGATCGAGGCCCAGTTGTCGAGGTCCTGCCGCGTGTAGCCGACCACGGTGGGGCGGCCCGTCGTGCCCGAGGAGGCGTGGATGCGGGTCACCTCGTTCATCGGCACAGCGAACATCCCGAAGGGGTACTCCTCGCGGAGGTCCTCCTTCGTCGTGTAGGGGAACTTGGCGAGGTCGTCGAGCTCCTTGAGGTCCTCGGGGCGCACGCCGGCCGCGTCGAACTTGCGCGTGTAGTGCGGCACGCGTTCGTACGCGTACTTGACGGTCTCCTTCAGGCGGGTCAGCTGGAGGGCCTCGATCTCGTCGCGGCTCATCGTCTCCTCGGCGTCGAGGATGGCGGGGCCGAACGCCGGGGTCACCGAGGACGTCGGGGTCTCAGGGGCGGAAGCGGTCTGGGTCAAGGGGATGCTCACTTCGTTGTCTGGTTCGGATGTGTCTGGTGCTGGCTGGGCGTCTCGCGGACGACGGCGGGTGGGCGCCGTTGCGGGTTCGGTGGGCTAGCGCTGCGGTTTCAGTGGGCTAGCGCCTGGGGATGGTGCGGGAGCGGCCCCGGAACTCGGCGACGAGGCGGCCGGGGGCATCGGCGGTGTGCGCGGTTCCTGCCGGCGAGGCGAAGACCTGCACGTCGTACACGCCGCTGCGGCCAGCCTGGGCACGCTGGGCGGCGACAGCTGTGATGGTCTCGCCCTCGTGGGCGGGTGCCAGGAAGTTCACGTCCACGCCTGCGGCAACGGTGATGGTGTTGTGGTCCTCGGCGGGGGCGTGCGGGTTGCACGCGAGCGCGAAGGCCGAGTCGGCGATCGCGAAGAGCATCCCCCCGTGGGCGATCCCGAAGCCGTTGAGCATCTCCCGGCGGAGCGTCGCGGAGACGGTCGCGGTGCCGTCGCCCAGTTCCAGGACCTTCAGGCCCATCCACTCCGTCGCGAAGTCGTCGGTGAGGATCGGGTGGGCAAGCGTGTGGGCGGGAGCAACTTCGCTCATAGGTGGCACCTCTCGCAATTATTTACCGAATGTTCATTAGGTAATCCCATCAGGCCCCGATGTGTCAAGGCGCACACCGTGGCGTGAGACGACTCGCGCGGGCGGTTGCCCGAGAGCGGCACGTTACGCGCGCCGTCGTGCGCAACACCTGAGAGACTGGAGCGAGCAGTCCGGCGGCACCGAGATCACCAGGAGCCCACATGGCACGAGGCATCTATGTCAGCGCGACGACCCCGGGATCCGGCAAGTCGCTGATCGCACTCGGCGTGGCCGAGGCCCTCCACACGCGCACCGGCCGGATCGGGTTCTTCAAGCCCGTCGTGCTGGGCGAGAGCCCGGATGAGGACCCCATGGTCGCGCTCATGCGCTCGCGGTTCCACCTCGCGCCGGACGTGTGCCGCGGCGGCCTGACCGCGCGCGAGGTGCGCCGGCTCCTCGCCGAGGGCCAGCGCGAGGAGATTGACTCCCGCTGCGTCGAGGTGTTCGCCGAGATCGCGACCCACGTGGACATCGTCGTCGTCGAGGGCACTGACCTCACCGGACAGGATTCCGCGGTCGAGTTCGCGCTCAACGCGCGGCTCGCCAACGACCTCGGGTGCCCCGTGATCGCCGTCGTGAGCGGGCGTGACCGCACGCCCGAGGAGATCGCCGATGCCGTCGACGTGGCCCGCAAGGAGCTCTACGCCGCGCACTGCAGCCTGCTCGTCATGATGGTCAACCGCGCGGATCCCGAGCACATCGACCAGATCCATGCGGTCATCCGGCCAGGCCTCTCCCACCGGCCCGTCTACGTCCTGCCCGAGCTCACCGAGATCTCCCGCCCCACGACGGGTGAGGTCTCGGGGGCGCTTCGGCTCCGCCAGATCGCCGGGAGCGCGGACATGGAGCGCGAGGTCAGCGGGGTGAAGGTCGCCGCGATGAGCGTGGCCAACTTCATCGGTGCGCTCGAGAGCGGTGATCTCGTGATCGTGCCGGGGGACAGGGCCGATGTCATGGTGGGAGCACTCGCCTCGACGTTCTCCCCGGAGTTCCCCGTCCCGGCCGCCATGATGCTCACCGGGGGCCTCCCTCCGGACCCGCACGTGCTGCCGCTCCTCGCCCAGGCGCCGTTCCCGGTCTTCGTCTATGACGAGGACACGTACCATGCGGCGCGGGGCGTCTCCGAGGTCCGCAGCGAGATCTGGACGGGACACCGCCGCAAGGTCGCCTCCGCGCTCGGCGCCTGGTCCCAGCACGTGGACGACGACGAACTCGTGGAGCGACTCAATCTGCCTCGCCCCGACACGATGACGCCGTTGCGGTTCCTCCATGAGCTGATCGGCCGCGCCCGCGCCCAGCGCAAGCGGATCGTGCTCCCCGAGGGCACGGACGTGCGCATCCTGAGGGCGGCCGAGATCCTCCGGCGCCGCGACGTGTGCGATCTGACCCTTCTCGGGAGCGAGGCCGAGGTCCGCGAGATCGCCGCAGCGAACGGCGTCTCGCTGACCGGGATCGACGTGGTCAATCCGGCACTCTCGCCGCTGCGCGAGCGCTTCGCCGAGGAGTACGCGCGGCTGCGCGCCCACCGCGGCGTGGACCTCGCGAAGGCCCTCGAGGTCATGCTCGACGTGAGCTATTTCGGCACGATGATGGTCCAGCTCGGGATCGTTGACGGAATGGTCTCCGGTGCCGCGCACACGACCGCCCACACCATCCGGCCCGCGCTCGAGTTCGTCAAGACCGTGCCCGGAGTGAAGATCGTCTCGTCGGTGTTCCTCATGCTCCTCGCGGACCGCGTGCTGGTCTACGGCGACTGCGCCGTCAACCCGGACCCGGACGAGGCACAGCTCGCTGACATCGCACTGGCCTCGGCCGAGACGGCAGCCCAGTTCGGGGTCAAGCCGCGGGTGGCGATGCTCTCCTACTCGACTGGGGGGTCGGGCACCGGCGAGTCGGTCGACAAGGTGCGCCGGGCGACCGAGCTCGTGCGCGGACGGCGGCCGGACCTGGCCGTCGAGGGCCCGATCCAGTACGACGCCGCGGTGGACGCCTCGATCGCTGCCTCCAAGCTCCCGGGTTCGGATGTGGCCGGGCAGGCGACCGTGTTCATCTTCCCGGACCTCAACACGGGCAACAACACCTACAAGGCGGTCCAGCAGTCGGCGGGCGCCGTGGCCGTCGGGCCCGTGCTCCAGGGACTGCGCAAGCCCGTCAACGACCTGTCGCGTGGATGCACGGTCGAGGACATCGTCAACACGGTGGCCATCACCGCGATCCAGGCGCAGCAGACCGCGCAGCAGAACACAGCGCAGCAGAACCCGCAGCAGAACCCGCAGCCGACCGCGCAGGAGAACTAGGAGCCACGCATGCTCGTCCTCGTCATCAACTCCGGGTCCTCGTCCCTCAAGTACCAGCTGCGGGACGTCGACGCGGCCGAGCCGGAGTCGGCGGTGCTCACCGAGGGCGTCGTCGAGCGGATCGGGTTCGACGGCGGTCCCGCCGACCACGCGAAGGCCCTCAGCGACCTCGACGCCGCGCTCGCCGCCGTGCTCGGCGACCGGCGCATCGATGCGGTGGGGCACCGCGTGGTCCACGGCGGCGAGCGCTTCGGCGAGCCGGTCCTCGTGGACAACGAGATCATCCGGGCGATCGAGCGGCTCAACCCGCTAGCTCCGCTCCACAACCCCGCGAACGTCCTGGGTCTGCGCGCGATCGCCTCGAAGTGGCCGGACATGCCACAGGTTGCCGTGTTCGACACCGCCTACCACCGCACGCTTCCCGAGCACGCCTGGCGCTACGCGGTGCCGGACTGGCTCTACACCCACCACGGGATCCGTCGCTACGGCTTCCATGGGACCTCGCACCAGTACGTCGCGGGGCGTGCTGCCGCGTTCCTCGGCGTCGCGCCCGAGGAGTTCGACGGCGTCGTGCTCCACCTCGGCAACGGGGTTTCCGCGACCGCCGTGCAGGGCGGGAAGAGTATCGACACGTCGATGGGGTTCACGCCGCTCGAGGGCCTCGTCATGGGCACGCGATCGGGGGACCTCGATCCGTCGATTCTCGTGTTCCTCGTCCGCCAGGGACACTCCGCGGACGAGATCGACCATCTGCTGAACCGCGAGTCCGGGCTTGCGGCGCTCGCGGGGTCGAACGACATGCGCACCGTCGTCGAGGCCGCGGATGCGGGGGACCGGCACGCGGCGATCGCGCTCGACGTCGCGTCCTACCGGCTGGCGAAGTACATCGGCGGCTACCACGTGGCCGTCGGCGGGGCCGCGGCCATCGTGTTCACGGCCGGGATCGGGGAGAACTCCGCGCCGTTCCGTGCCCGGGTCGCTGCCCGGCTCGGGGCGCTCGGCGTGGTGCTCGACGACGACCTCAACGCCGTGCGATCCAAGGATCCGCGCACGGTCTCGGCCCCTGAATCGGCCATTCCGCTGCTGGTGGTTCCCACCGACGAGGAGCGCGCGATCGCGGAGGCGACGGCCGCCGTCGTGCGCGTTGCGGCGCGCGGCTAGCGTCGAGGGGAGAGACACAGCCCACACGAGATCTGGGCCACACGGGAGATCTGAAGCACATCGATCGTGCTTACACTGGTCGGCGGCCCGCGCCCGCTGGCGCGGTCGAATCTCCTGAAGGACCACGATGACCCACGAGCATCCCACGACGAGGGACGCAGCAGTCTCCGCTGAGGGCTACAAGAAGACCCTGACCCGACGGCACGTCCAGATGATCGCCATGGGCGGGGCGATCGGTGTCGGGCTCTTCATGGGCGCCGGAGGACGCCTCGCCTCGACCGGGCCAGCGCTCGTGTTCTCCTACGCGATCGCCGGTGCCATCGCCTACCTGCTCATGCGCGCGCTGGGCGAGCTCATCATGTACCGGCAGACCTCGGGCTCGTTCGTGAGCTACGCGGGGGAGCTCTTCGGGCCGAAGGGTTCCTACCTGTCCGGGTGGATGTACTTCGTCAACTGGGCGATGACGGGCATCGCCGAGCTCCTCGCGATCGGCCTGTACTTCCAGTACTTCTTCCCCAACGTCCCCGTCGAGGTCACAGCCATCTGCGCCCTCGTGATGCTCGTCGCGGTGAACCTCCTGAGCGTCAAGGCATTCGGCGAGTTCGAGTTCTGGGCGTCTGTGCTCAAGGTCGGCGCGATCTCCCTCTTCCTCATCGCCGGGACCGTCATGGTGGTGCTCAACACCCAGGTCGGCGCGACCCACGCCTCGCCGGCCAACCTCGTGCCCGACGACGGCGGGATGTTCCCCCACGGGGCCTTCGCCATGATCCTGGTGCTCAATGCCGTGATCTTCGCCTACAACGCGATCGAGCTCGTGGGCATCACGGCGGGCGAGATGGAGGATCCGAAACGCGAGGTTCCGCGGGCCATCCGCGCCGTCGTGCTGCGTATCGTCGTCTTCTACGTCGGCTCGGTCCTGCTCCTCGCGATGCTCCTGCCCTCTGACCAGTACAAGGCCGGAGTGAGCCCGTTCGTGACGGTCTTCGACCAGCTCGGGCTCGGCTGGATCGGATCCGTCATGAACCTCGTGGTCATCACCGCGGCGCTGAGCTCGTCCAACACGGGGCTCTACTCGATCGGGCGGATCTTCCGCACCATGGCGGACAACGGCCATGCGCCGGCGTGGCTCACCCGTATGTCCTCCCGCTACGTGCCCTACGCGGCCGTCCTGGCGATCGGTGCCGTGTACCTCGTGGGCATCGTCCTGAACATCTGGGCCGGCGGCAGCCACGCGTTCGACCTTGCCCTCAACACCGCCTCGATCGGCGTCATCTTCACGTGGGGCTCGATCTTCGCCTCGCAGATCATGCTCCGCAGGAAGAAGGGCGACGCCGCGTCCTCGCTCCCGATGCCGGGCTCGCCCTGGACCAGCTGGCTGGGACTGGCCGCCTTGCTCGCGATCACGGTGCTCATCGGCTTCGACAGCATGACGGACAAGGCCACGGGCGAGGTCTTCCCGATCGGGCTCTACACGATCCTGTGCGTCCCCGTGATCGCTGTGCTCCTGTGGCTCGGCTGGCTCCTTGTGAAGCGCCGCGAGGCTTCGCGGGCTGCTGAGGCGGCGGCGGAGGCGCAGGCGCTTGGAACGCCCCACGATCGCGTCGACGCCAGAGCCTAGCTAACAACCACCCCCCCCTTCTCGCCGAGGTCACCCCGTGTGACGCCGAGGTCACCCCGTGTGGTGTCGAGGTCACCGGGTGTGGCGTCGAGGTCACCGGGTGTGGTGCTGAGGTCACCCCGTGTGGCGTCGAGGTCGGGTCTGCCGGTCCAAGGCGCCACGCCAAAGGGAGCCAGATGAATACCCCTCGGGAGGCTCACCTGTCTTGATGGGAGGTCCCTTTTTTGCAGGGCAGTCCGCCAAAAGAGCGCGTGAGGGCGAAACCGGAACTGTACACCAGCGAGGTTCACGCTCCGCCGAGTTCTGCCTGAAGGCCGGAAGACGGCGCTTCCAGCCCTGGCCGGTGGGGTGACTTCGGCGTTGGGTGGGGGTGACCTCGGCGTCGGTGGGGGTGACTTCGGCGTTGTGCGGGGTGATCTCGGCGTCGGTGGGGGTGACTTCGGCGTTGTGCGGGGTGATCTCGGCGTCGGGTGGGGTGACTTCGGCGCGGGATGCTACGGGAGGAGGTCCCGCGCGCCGAGGGCGTCGGCGATGAATGCGTAGTCCCAGGCCCGGTCCTTCCACGCCTCGTACCGGCCCGAGGCCCCGCCGTGCCCGGCGTCCATCTCTGTCTTGAGCAGGATCGGCTGCCCCGAGCTCGTGGCCTCGCGCAGCACCTGGACCCACTTCGCGGGCTCCACGTACAGCACGCGGGTGTCATTGAAGCTCGTCACGGCGGCGACCTTCGGGTATGGGGCGGCGTGGACGTTCTCGTACGGCGTGTAGGACTTCATGTACGAGTACACCTCTGCGTCCTCGATCGGGTTGCCCCACTCCTCCCATTCGAGGGCGGAGAGCGGCAGCTCGGGGTCGAGGATCGTCGTGAGCGCGTCCACGAACGGGACCTGGGCTACGGCGGCGGCGTACTTCTCGGGTGCAAGGTTCAGGACAGCGCCGATGAGCAGCCCGCCCGCCGAACCGCCCATGCAGGCGATCCTCTTCGGGTCCGCCCACCCCGAGGCCGCCAGCCAGTCCGTGGCCGCGACGAAGTCCGTGAAGGTGTTCCTCTTGTGCAGCTTCTTGCCGTCCTCGTACCACCTCCGGCCGAGCTCGCCGCCGCCACGGATGTGCGCGACGACGAACACGAGGCCCCGGTCCAGCAGGCTCAGCCGGGAGATCGCGAAGCCGGGGTCCATGCTGACCTCGTACGAGCCATACCCATAGACGAGAGCGGGGTTCGAGCGGTCCTGCTTCACCGAAGCCCGCCGCAGCACCGAGAGCGGAACCCGGGTGCCGTCGTCGGCCGTCGCCCAGGCGCGCTCGGCGACGTAGTCTGCCGGCCTGTACCCGCCGAGCACGGGCGTCTCCTTGCGCAGGAGCAGCTCGCCGGTGGCCAGAACGTAGTCATAGACCTGTGGGGGAGTGACGTAGGAGGTGAAGCTCAGCCGGACGAGCGGCGCCCCGTATTCGGAGGCGCCTCCGTTCGCGGTGTACAGCTCCTCGCCGAACTCCGGCTCGGAGAAGGGCGGCGTAGTCCCCGCGCCGGCGGCCCGGACGGCATCGGCGAGCGGGGCGAACCGAAGGGTCGGGATCGTGTCCCGACGCAGCGAGACAATGAGGTGGGTCGCCGTGAGGTCCGCGCCCTCGATCTTCACGGAGTCGTCGTGGGCCACGAGAGCGGTCCATTCCTGCTCGGCGAGCGGCTTTGCGAACTCGGCCGGGTCGACGAGGGAGATCATGTTGTTCGGCGCAGCGCCCTCGGGCCCTGCGGGCCGGCCATTGTGCACGAGCAGCACCCGGGTACGGCCCTCGTGCTCGAAAGGCTCGGCGGAGTGCAGGATCCGATCGTCGCGACCGAGCAGAAGCTCGAGCTGGGCGTCGGGATCGGTCAGCTTGAGCATGCGTGTCTCGGAGTACTCCGAGTTTCCGATCCCCACGAGGAGCCACCGCCGGTCGGCGGACAGGTCGATCCCAGTCCACTGTGCGACGTCGTCCTCCTGATAGAGCACGGTGTCCTCGTCCACGGGTGTGCCGAGGACGTGCACGCGCACTTGGTAGGGCCGCCATGACTCGTCCGCGACCATATAGAACAGGCGCGAGCCTTCGGGATCGAACTCGAGCCCGTAGAAGACGTTCTCGATGACCTCCGGGAGGTGCTCGCCGGTGCGGAGGTCCTTGACCCGGAGTGTGAAGGTCTCGTCGCCGGAATGGTCCACCGAGTAGGCGTACAGGTTCCCGTCCCGGGTCACGGCGGCGCCGCCAAGGGCGAAGAACGGGTGGCCCTCGGCCTCGGCGTTGCCGTCGAGGAGCACCTGCTCGCCCTCGATCGGGGTGCCGGGCACGACGGCGGGCGGCGTCCATGCCGCCAGATCCCCGCCGGGACCGGCAGGGGAGCCGTGCGCGCCTGACGCATCAGCAGCCCTGACCCTGCAGTAGATCGGGTACTGCTGGCCCTCAACCGTGCGCGAGAAGTACCACCAGCCGTCCCGGCGGGAGGGAACGGAGAGGTCGGTCTCCTGGGTGCGGCCCTTGATCTCCTCGAAGATCGCGTCCCTCAGGGGCTGCTGGTCCGCTGTCACGGCGTCGGTATAGGCATTCTCGGCCGTCAGGTGGGCGGCAACCTCGGGGTTCTCCTTGTCCCGCAGCCACTCGTACTCGTCCACGAACGTGTCTCCGTGGTGCGTGCGTGCTGCGGGGACCTTCTTCGCGACGGGAGCTTCAGCCATGGCCCCACATTAGCGGGCGTCTACGACAGTCCTCGCACGCCGGGGGACTAGGACACCGGGCAGGGGAGCGGTCTCAGTTGCCGTTCTGCAGGTTCCGATCGGCAACGTACTGCGGCACCGTGCCGTTGGCCATCGCCGTGGCGAGGGCGTCCGTGGCCTCCTGGTTGAAGTTCACGATCGACTGCCCATCCGCGGACGTCCCGACCCCGGAGGTCGGAAGCGTGAAGCTCACGACGCTGGCTGGGCGGATGTCCTTCATCTCGAAGGCGAGCCCCGCGACTGCCTTCGAGTCGAGGCCGGTGTCCACCGTCACGAACGGCGAGAACTGGCTCACGATCTGGCTCACGGTGACCGGGTTCGCGAGCGTCTCCGGCTTGGCGATCTGCGCCATGAGGGCCTTGAGATATGTCTGCTGGTTCCGCACACGCTGGTAGTCGCCGTCGGCGAACGCGTACCGCTCGTGGACGAACGCGAAGGCGGTCTTCCCATCCATGTGCATCGGGCCTGCATCGAAGCGTAGGCCCGGGTTCTCGGCCATGGTCGAGGAGAACGGCCGCGTGACGTTCACCGTGACCCCGCCGACTGCGTCCGTGAGGCCCTTGAAGCCGTCGAATTCCATGAACGCGACGTGGTCGATGCGCTGGTGCAGGAGCGATTCGACGGTTTCGACCATGAGCGGGACCCCGCCGTACGCGAGCGCGGCATTGATCTTCGCCGTCCCGTGGCCGGGGATCGGCACCCAGAGGTCCCGCATGATCGAGACGACGTACGCGTTCTTGCGGTCCGCGGGGACGTGCACGAGCATCATCGTGTCCGAGCGCTGGTCCGACGCCTGGCCGGACTCGGCCTGATCGATTGTGGCGCCGCGGCTGTCCGAACCGACGAGCAGGATGTTGACGGGCGTCTTACCGTTCGCCGCAGGGGTCGCCGAGGGGCGGGTCGATTCCTGGGGGAAGGCCGTGGCGATCTTCCCGGTCTTCGAATCGAACGTCCCGGCCACATTCGCGAGGTAGACGATCGCGACGACGGCAGCGAGCACCACGACGCCTAGCGCGGAGAGGAGCACAATGAGCCCCGTTCGGCGTTTCGGTCGGCTCTGATCTTCGGATTCGGAGACTGTTCTAGTGGCCTCGTCCGGGGCCTGTCCAGGCAGCGTCACGGCACAGCCCCCTCCCTGTTTGGCGTCACGTTTGTGGATAGTATCAACATGACCCGTGTGCCATCGCCAGTATGTCGACGGACCGGAGGTCTGGTGCCACTACGTGGACGGCCAGCATCTGGGCGGCCAGCACCTGGACAGCCAGCCGGCCACGCCACGGGCCGAACCGGCATGGGGGACGAAGAGGGGACGCATGGCACGCATCTGGCGCAGGGCCCGCCGTGTCGCGGAGGTTGTCTCCGACGACGGCGAGCGCGCTGCAGTGCTCAACGTTGACACCACGCGGCCTATCGTCCTGACGGGCTCGGCCGCAAGGATCTGGTGCCTCGTGGACGGGCGGCGCACCGACGACCAGATCCATGCGGAACTCGGGTCTGACTACGGCGCCGAGCCAGGGACCGCGTTGGATGAGGAAATCGGACGCGAAGTCTCGCGCTTCCTCGCCGAGCTCGCCTCGCGCCGGCTCATCGAAGAGGGTCCCGCTGACGAAGGCCTCGCCGAGGACGCCTTCGGCGAGACGAATTCCCCCCGCCACCCCGTAGGACCAGACGCATGACGGCGCCGATGCGGCTCGAGCTGATCGGCGTGCCGGCCGTGGTCCACTGGGGCCGCGGGATCGGCGACGAGGACGCCGCACGGCTTGCGGCCGCCTGGTCGCGGTGCCATGCGGTGTTCGACGACTCCCCCGATCACGAGGCGCCCGACGACGACGCGCTCGACGACGACAACCCGCCCGAGGACAACGCGCTCGCGGCCGCCGCGGCCGGCAAGGACTCACCCGCGGAGAGTCCCGAGCCCGCCGATACGGGAGGGTTCAGCGTCCGGGCTGTGCTCGCCGTCGGCGGCGCGGCACCCGTGGCCGTCGAGGCCGCGACGGTCCCTGAGTTCGCCTCCTACCTCACCTCGAGCCTGACCGTCGCGGCGATCGAGGAACGTGCGGGCGAGCTCATGATGCTCCACGCCTCCGGCCTCGCGGAGCCCGGAACGGGCCGGACCGTCGCACTCGTGGCCCGCTCCGGCATGGGCAAGACCACGGCCACACGTCAGCTGGCGACCCGGTTCGGCTACGTGAGCGACGAGACCGTGGCGGTCGACCGCTCGGGCCGGATCCTCCCGTACCCCAAGCCCCTCTCCGTCATCGACGATCCTCCGCCCGCGCCGAAGGTCCAACGCGGGCCCGATGAGCTTGGGCTCGCCCCGGCACCCGCCGGGGCGACACTCGCCGGCGTCGTGCTCCTGGAACGGCAGGCGGGCCTCGAAGCTGCGGTCGTCGAGCCCGTGGGGCATGCGGACGCGATCACCGACCTCACGCCCCAGACGTCCGCGCTGGCAAGGATCGAGCGGCCCCTCGCCTGGCTGTGCGGGATCCTCGACGCGTGCGGCGGTGCGGTCCGGGTGCGCTACACCGAGGCCGAGCAGCTTGCCGCCGTCCTGCCGGATGTGATCTCACTCCCCGCGCTCGCGCCTTCATGGCGGGACGCGCACGACGGCGCGCTGGTCGCCTCGGGCGCGACGGTCCCGCCCCTCGCCAAGGCGTCCCCGGGTGGCGCCGCCGGCCCGGGTCCGGGACGGGTCCGCCGCCGTGAGGTCGTGGATGCGGTTGCGGTCCCCGGCGCCGACGGGGGAGCGGCAGAGGTGCTCGTGCTCGCCGGACCGACGCTCCTGCGCTTGGGCGGCATTGCACCGGCGGTGTGGGACGCCCTCGCGGGGACAACGGGGGGAGCGGGATTGACCCGCGCCGACCTCGCGGCTGCCCTCGAGGTCAGCATCGGACTCCCTGACGGCTACGAGCCGATCCTTGATGCCGCGTTGGCGGAGCTCAAGGCCAGCGGGCTCGTCGACGTCGTCCTGTGACGGGTGCTTTCGCCGGTCCAATATCGGCTCCGGTAGACTTGCGCCGATGATCTGTGCCCTGTGCGGGCCACGACGATGGGGAGCAACGAGCGTGGAACAAGAGCCCGAGGGCCGGCAGGACGGGAAATCGCTGACGTTGACGGATGGCCTTCGGCTCGTCCGGCGCTACTGGATCGGCATCATCGCCTTGGTGGCGCTCTCTACCGCCGTCGCGTTCGGATGGTACTCGATCCAGCCGAAGATGTACGCCGCCGACTCCAGCGGGATCGTCGTGGCAGGCGGCGCCGACAACCTCGGACTCTCCCTCGCGGGGGACAACCTGGCCAAGGCGAAGGTCAAGTCGTACAAGTCGGTCGCCGAGTCGCTCCTCGTGGCCAATCGTGTGGTCAAGGACCTCGGGCTCACCTCGGCCGGCGCGGCCATCTCCGGCGTGAGCGTGACGATTCCCGCCGACACCGCAGAGCTCCACGTCTCGGCGACCTCCACCGACCCCCAGATGGCGCAGAAGATCGCCGACGAGTGGGTCGTTGCCCTGGCCGCCCAGGTGCGCGAACTCGAGCAGGCCAGCTCGAGCTCACCGACGGCCGAGCCTGCCGTCCGCGTGGTTCCCCTCGCGAAGGCGTCCCTGCCCGGCGCCCCGGTCTCCCCGAACCTCAAACTCACCCTCGGCATCGGTGCCGCTGCCGGCCTGCTCCTCGGTCTGGGCTACGCACTGCTGCGCGGTTTCCTCGACCGTCGCATCCGTACGGCCAGCGAGGCGGAACGGACCGCTGGGCACCCTGTGATCGGAACCCTCCCGAACGATGCGCGTCTCGCCGAGGGCAGCCACATCCTCGATGCGCCCAGCACGGGCGCCCGCGGCAGCCACGCCATGGGGGAGGCATTGAGGGAGCTGCGGACCAACCTCCAGTTCATCGACGTGGACAATCCCCCGCGCATCCTCCTCGTGACGAGTTCCGTCCCCTCCGAGGGGAAGTCCACGGTGATCGGCAACCTCGCAGCCACGATGGCCTCGGCGGGCGAGAACGTCGTGGTGGTCGACGGCGACCTCCGCCGCCCGACCGTGCACGAGGTCTTCGGCGTGGTCCCTGGCGTCGGCCTCACCGACGTCCTCGCGGGCCGGGCCACGGTCGACGACGTCCTGCAGTCATACCCAGGCCACCCGAACCTGCGCGTCCTCGGCGCCGGCCGGATCCCGCCGAACCCCTCCGAGCTCCTCGGATCGCGCATGATGAGCAACCTGCTCACGCACCTCGCCGAGGATGCCGTGGTCCTCGTCGACGCACCGCCGCTGTTGCCCGTGACCGACGCCGCGGTGCTGTCCCGCTCGGCGGACGGCACGATCATCGTTGCCCGCGTCGGCAGGACGACGACGGACAGTCTCGAGCGCGCCGTCGGGAACCTCGAGCGGGTGCGGGGCAAGGTCCTCGGGATCATCCTCAACGGGGTGTCGACCAAGGGCCCCGAGTCCTACACGTACGGCTACTACGGGACGTACTCCGAGCATCAGCGCGGCCACGAGAAGATCCGCTCCAAGGGCAAGGTCAAGGTCAAGAAGCCGCGTCCCGCTTCCGCGCCCGCTGAGGTCGCCGTGCCGGCGCCCGCCTACGCGGCGGATCAGGTTCACGCGGCCCCTGCGGCGGACTTCCTCGAGCAGGCGGCCCCGGTGGGGGACTATCGTGCAGAGGATGCGCCCTCTGAGGACTACCGCGCCCAAGCCGGTCCCGTCGCGGAGTCCTTCGTGCCGGACTCATCCGGCGCACACCATGCGGTGGACGTCGAGGACGAGCCAGCAGCTCTTGCCATGCCGGTTCCGCTGCACGGCGCGCACACCAACGGCGAGGTTCGGGCCTTCCCGCCGCCGCAGCTCGTGGTCTCAGACTACGTGGGCCCCGACCAGCGAGCGTCGGACCACGGCGGGCAGGCGGACGGGCTTCCGTTCGGGAGCTCACCGGAGGCTGAGGCCCTTGGTGCCACGGACCTCGACGCAGCTGAGCCCGACGCAGTTGACCATGAAGCAGTCCGCCACGAAGCAGTCCATGGGGACGCTGTGCATGGGGACGAACCGCGCTTCGGCCCAGTGGACCACGACGCACGGGACGATGACGCCGTGCGTGGGGTGGCCGCAAAGCGCCAGGACCGTTCGCGCGGCTGGCTGCACTTCACCACGACACGGCCGCAGCCGATCATCTCAGCCACCCCCCTGAGCCTCTCTCTTGCCCCCGAGGGGCCCGAACTGCCGGCCGAGTCCTCGGCCCCCTCAGTGGCGGCTGCCCCGAAAGGCGAGGACGGGGGTACCGGCGTGGACCGAGAAGGGGCTGCGCTGGAGACGCCCGGGAAGGACGCTGAGTCGCGCGCAGACCTCCCCGCCGACGACACCGTCACGGACAACGCGGCCGAATCGCCCACTGAGGGAGAGCTCTGGCTGCCGGTGCAGGTCCGCGGGCGCCGGTCGGCGGGCTGAGCGGCACCTCCATCGCGGCGTCGGCCGGAGGATTCAGCCCCGCGCGACGAGGTCTGCGCGCCCGAAGATGACCTCGAGCGCGGGTACGAGCTCATCGGTCATCTGCGACCACACCTCGGGCCCCAGCCGATAGGGGTCGACGACGTCGTTCTCGCCCTCAGATGCGGGACTGTCAGCGCTCTTGGCCTCCCAGGCCCTCGCGACCAGATGACGCCACGCCCCGCGGGGCTCGCCGTCCTGGGCCAGAGCATGCTCGGACGGATCCACGGGCAGCGTCGCGACGAGCCGCGCGAACTCGCGGAGCGTGAACGTCCTCTTCAGCGCGGGATGCAGCCGCAGGATCGATGCTCGATGCCGCTCGGCGAGAATGAGGACCAGATCCGCCCGCGCGACCATCGACTCGGTGAGCTGCCGCGCGGTGAAGCCTTCGAGCGTCGAGCCGAATCTCGTCGCGATCGCCGCTGATTCCGGCTGGGCCGGTTCGCCGACGAGCGCGCGCGTCCCGGCGCTGTCGACGACGAAGTCTCCCGGCGCGATCTCGGCGAGGGCGTCACGCAGCACTGCCGCGGCGACAGGCGAGCGGCAGACGTTCCCAGTGCAGACCACCAGAATGCGGAACGGATCGTCGGTCATCCCGTCCAACGTAGCACCGCCGGAGGGCGCGGGGGCGCGCCGTCTCAGCGCGGTACCCCGATCCTGTCGAGCGGCCACACGCGGAAGATGACCTGCCCCACCACGGCCGATGCAGCCGCCGTCCGCACGCACGTGGCCGAGGCCCCGGAGCCCGCGGGGTTGGATCCAGTTGAGCCGGCATAGCGGCACTGGGCAGCCGAGTCCTCGGAGTTGGACCGATGGTCTCCCAGGAGCACGAGCTGTCCGGCCGGCACGAGAGTCTCGGGGAAGCAGCGCGGCGAGCGGGGCGCCGTCGTGCAGTCGAGGCGGCCCGGCCCGAACGGGAGGTCCTGGTACACATAGGGCTCATCGATCGGCTTGCCGTCGAGCAGGAGCCGGCCCTGGACGTCACAGCAGCTGATGCGCTGCCCGCCCACGGCCGCCACACGCTTGACGATGTAGTCCTCGTTGGACGGTCCGAGGCCCGTCAGGTCGCCGAACCCCCTCACGAGCGCCGAGAGAGGGTTTGCGGCCGGCGGGAGCGCGCCCGGCCAGCCGGGAGGGCGCACGACGGCGACGATGTCGCCCGGGCGCGGCGCGGCGCCTCCCACATAGGCGAGCCTGTTGACGAGGATGCGGTCCCCGCCCCACTGTTGGCTCTGCAGCGTCTGCTCCATCGATCCGGACGGGATGCGCCCGATCTTGACGACGAAGGCCTGCACGAGGCCGACCACAGTCAGGCCGACCGCGAGGTTGAGGATGATCGCTGCCCAGAGCGGGAGCGGCCGGCGTCGGGGGCGCGTCACCGGTTCAGGCTAGCAGCGCGCGCCATCGTGAATTCGCTTGACGCTCGGCAGGCGCTCCCATATTCTGAACGAACGGTCGGTAATTATTTCTTGAGGAGGAGACATGGCAGCTGCGACCTTGCAGTCCGTGCCCCAGTCCCAGCCTGGACAGGGTGATGAGGCCCCGTCCGCTGAGGACCTTGCGGGCCAGGCCTATTTTGATCGCATCATCGCGGAGGACTCGCGCATCGAGCCCCGCGACTGGATGCCTGCGGCCTACCGCAAGACGCTCGTGCGCCAGGTGTCCCAGCACGCGCACTCCGAGATCATCGGCATGCAGCCCGAGGCCAACTGGATCACCCGTGCCCCGAGCCTCAAGCGCAAGGCGATCCTCATGGCCAAGGTCCAGGACGAGGCCGGCCACGGCCTGTACCTCTATTCCGCGGCCGAGTCCCTCGGGACCCCGCGCGACGTGCTGAACCAGCAGCTTCTGGACGGCAAGGCCAAGTACTCGTCGATCTTCAACTACCCGGCCCGCACGTGGGCCGACATGGGGGCGATCGGCTGGCTCGTCGACGGCGCCGCGATCGCGAACCAGGTCCCGCTGTGCCGCGCTAGCTACGGCCCCTATGGACGCGCCATGGTGCGTGTCTGCAAGGAGGAGTCGTTCCACCAGCGCCAGGGCTTCGAGATCCTGCTCGAGCTCTCCAACGGCACCCCCGCCCAGAAGCAGATGGCCCAGGACGCCGTCGACCGCTTCTATGCCCCGGCCCTCATGATGTTCGGGCCGCCGGACGACACCTCGCCGAACTCGAAGCAGTCGATGGCCTGGAACATCAAGCGCTTCTCGAACGATGAGCTGCGCCAGCGCTTCGTCGGCATGATCGCCGAGCAGGTCAAGGTCCTCGGCCTCACCCTCCCTGACCCCGAGCTCCGCTACGACGAGGAGACGGGCAAGTGGATCCATGCCGACCTCAACTGGCAGGAGTTCAAGGACGTCATCGCGGGCAACGGCCCGTGCAACGCCCAGCGCATGGCTCGCCGCCGCGAGGCACACGAGAACGGCACGTGGGTCCGCGAGGCGGCCCGCGCATATGCAGACAAGACAGCGGAGAAGCGGGCCCAGCGCGCCGCAGCAGAGATCGGAGCAGCATAAGTGAGCGAGCAGACCAACATCTGGCCACTCTGGGAGGTCTTCGTGCGGTCGAGCCGCGGCCTCTCGCACGTCCATGCCGGATCCCTCCACGCCCCGGATGCAGCGATGGCGCTGCGCAACGCGCGTGACCTCTACACGCGCCGCAATGAGGGCGTGTCAATCTGGGTCGTCCCGTCGGACGCGATCGCATCCTCGGACCCCGACTCGAAGGGCGCCTACTTCGAGTCCCCGCAGGGCAAGGACTACCGCCACGCGACGTATTACACCAAGAGCGAGGGCGTGAAGCACCTGTGAGCCAGTCCTCTCCTGC
This sequence comes from Sinomonas sp. ASV486, assembly GCF_030908215.1. Lineage (GTDB taxonomy): Bacteria > Actinomycetota > Actinomycetes > Actinomycetales > Micrococcaceae > Sinomonas > Sinomonas puerhi. Next base: position 27,902 of record NZ_JAVFJK010000001.1, read on the forward strand.
ACACCCTGCCACTGACCACTCCCTCGACTCCTTCGGAGACGCCGCAGCCTCGGCCACTCGCGTGACCCCGGGCAACGCGCTGCGCCCCGAGGACATCGCGATCGCGCCGGAGAAGCCCAGCGAGGAGGTCGCGCAGTACGCGCTGCGCCTGGGCGATGACGCCCTCATCCTCGCCCAGAGGCTCGGCCACTGGATCTCGCGCGCCCCGGAGCTCGAGGAGGACATTGCCCTCGGCAACATCGCGCTCGACACGCTCGGCCATGCGCGCTCGTTCCTCTCCTATGCGGGCCACGCATGGGGCAAGACGGAGGACGACCTCGCCTACTGGCGCGAGGAAGAGGAGTTCCGCTCCGCGTGGCTCGTCGAGCAGCCCAACGGCGATTTCGGCGTGACGATCGCCCGCCAGCTGGTCGTCTCGATCTTCCAGTACCTCCTCTACACGGAGCTGCTGGACTCGAGTGACAAGACGCTCGCCGCGATCGTTGCGAAGGCGATCAAAGAGGTCGACTACCACCGCGACCATGCGATCCAGTGGACCGTACGCCTCGGCGACGGGACCGAGGAGTCGCACCGGCGCATGCAGGCCGCGCTCGAGCTCGTCTGGCCATACGTCGATGAGCTGTTCGACGACGACGAGCTCATCGACGCCGTCGGCGACGCGGGCGTGCGCCCCTCGACCCTGCGAGAGACCTTCGACAAGCACCTCGCCGAGGTCCTCGACGAGGCCACCCTCACCCTCCCCAACGTCCCCCGCGCCACCGGCGGCGGCCGCCGCGGCGAGCACACCGAGCACCTCGGCTACATCCTCGCCGAGATGCAGGTCCTCGCGCGCAAGCACCCCGGGGCCACCTGGTAAGGCAGCAGGCAACCCACATGATCACCACCGATGACGAGGTCCGCGCGCTCGCGGCCACTGTGACCGACCCGGAGATCCCCGTGCTCTCGATCGCCGATCTCGGGATCCTCCGCGACGGCCGGATCGAGCCGGACGGCACCGTGCGACTCACCATCACCCCGACGTACTCGGGCTGCCCCGCGATGGACACGATCCGCGCGGACCTCGCCACGGTGTTCGCCGGGGCAGGGCACGACAAGGTCCAGGTCGACCTCGTGCTCTCGCCGGCGTGGACCACGGACTGGATGAGCGAAGAGGGGAAGGCGAAGCTCGAGGAGTACGGGATCGCCCCTCCGACGGGGAAGGCCCACGGCGGTCCCATCAAGCTCGGCCTGACCGTCAAGTGCCCCCAGTGCCACTCGCTCAACACCCGCGAGATGTCCCGCTTCGGCTCAACGTCCTGCAAGGCGCTCTATGTCTGCCAGGACTGCCACGAAACCTTCGACTACTTCAAGGTGCTCTAGATGACTGAACAGCTGAATGCGGCCGCAGAAGCAGCCGCAGAACCCGCGGACGCCAACGCCGTCGACGACGAGACGGGCGGGACCGAGGGGACCGCGCGCCGTCGTGCGTCCTTCCACACGCTCGAGGTGAGCGAGGTCCGAAGGCTCACCAACGACTCGATCGAGGTGACGTTCGCCGTCCCGCCCGTGCTCGCCGACGAGTACGACTACATCCCCGGCCAGTACGTGGCCCTCCGCGCCCAGCTTGCGGACCCCGCGGATGGAGGCGAGGGCACGCCGCGTGAGGTCCGCCGCTCGTACTCGATCTGCGCCGCTCCGCAGCGCTTCGACGACGGGTCCAGCGAGATCAAGGTCGCGATCAAGCGTGACCTCGGGGGCGTCTTCTCGACGTGGGCCAACGAGAGCCTCGAGGCTGGCGCGACCCTCGACGTCATGAGCCCCGCCGGCGCGTTCATCTCGAAGCACAGGATGACGGGCCTGAACGATCCGAGCAGCATCGACACCGAGGCCGAGCACACGTTCGTGGCCGTCGCCGCCGGTTCGGGCATCACGCCGATCATGGCGATCGCCCGCACCGTCCTGGCTGCGAACGAGAACGTCCGCTTCGACCTCGTCTACGCGAACAAGGCCGCGATGGACGTCATGTTCGTCGAGGAGCTCGCCGACATCAAGGACCGCTACCCCTCGCGGTTCGCCCTGCACCACGTCCTCTCGCGCGAGCAGCGCATCTCGCCCCTGCTCTCGGGCCGGGTCGACGCCGAGAAGCTCACCACGCTGCTCAACACCGTGATCCACGCCGACGACGTCGACGAGTGGTTCCTGTGCGGTCCGTTCGAGCTCGTCCAGCTCGTCCGGGACACGCTCTCCGGGCGCGGCGTCGAGCCCGAGAAGGTCCGGTATGAGCTGTTCACGACCGGAACGCCGACCAACCTCGAGGGCAACATCGGCCGGCCGGTGGTCGAGGACCCGAGTGGGAAGAACTTCGAGATCGAGTTCCGGCTCGACGGGCTGTCCGGCTCTGTGAAGTCCCCGGTTTCCGCGAACGAGACGATCCTCAACGCGGCACTGCGCGTGCGCCCTGACGTTCCGTTCGCGTGCGCCGGCGGCGTCTGCGGAACGTGCCGCGCGAAGCTCGTCACGGGCACCGTGGACATGGCGGAGAACTACGCGCTCGAGGCGGATGAGGTCGAGCGCGGCTTCGTCCTGACGTGCCAGTCCCGCCCGACCTCGGACTGCGTGTCCGTGGACTTCGACGCGTAGGAGCCTGAATGATCACCCTGTCCATCGCCGACGGCGTCGCCGAGGTTATCCTCGACGCGCCCGCGAAGCTCAACTCCCTGGACGAGGCCGCGCTCGCCGAGCTCTCGGCCGCGTACGACGACGCCGCTGCCGCAGCCTCCCGCGGTGAGGTGCGGGCGCTTCTCCTGCGCGGCGAGGGGCGCGCGTTCTGCGCCGGCCGCGACATCTCCGGCGTGAACCCGGCCGACGACGACGTGCTCGGCTACCTCGGCGGGCTCGTGACGCCGCTCATGCAGAAGATGGCAGCCTTCCCGGCGCCCACCTTCGCCGCGGCGCAGGGGGCGACGCTCGGCGTGGGCCTCGGCCTCCTGCTCGCGACGGACGTCGTGTACGTCGCGGAGAACGCCAAGATCGGCTCGCCGTTCGCGAATCTCGGAGCGACGCTCGACTCGGGTGGCCACTGGTACTTCACCGAACGCCTGGGCATGCACCGGGCCCTCGACCTCGTGTACACGGCCGAGCTCATGAGCGGCGCCGATGCCGTGCGGTCCGGGATGTTCTCCCGGGCCTTCCCTGCCGAGGAACTGCTTGGGCGGGCCCGCGCGATCGTCGCCGGAGTGGCCGGGGGCGCGACTGGCGCGTTCATGGCGTCGAAGGAGCTCGTCGCGCAGATCCGCGACCGAAGGCTCGGGCTGTGGGAGTCCATGGACTCCGAGAACAAGGCGCAGGCCTCCCTCTGCGCCTCCGAGGACTACGCCGAGGGCTTCAAGGCCTTCCAGGAGAAGCGCAAGCCGGTGTTCTCCGGGCGCTGACGCGCGCCAGAGACCCCGCAACGACGCGCCAGAGACCCCGCAACGACGCGCCAGAGACCCCGCAACGACGCGCCAAAGACCCCGCAACGTTGTGGGGTCTCTGGCGGTGGATTGTGGGGTCTCTGGCGGTGGATTGTGGGGTCTCTGGCCGTTTTACGGGTTCCCTCAATTTCCGGAGAGATAGGCGCGCACGCTCGCGTGGTTCATGGCTGTCGCGGCCCCTTCAGCGGAGGGGCACTCGGCGCTGATCGACACGGCGGACTTCGCCGACGGCACGGCGCGTACGGCCAGACGGACGTACGTGACCGTGCCGTCGGTGTGTGCCACCCGGAGATCGGCTCCGGCCATGTCCACGAGGGGGCCGCTGAGCGAGTCGAGGGTCGTCACGACCGTCAAGTCCTGTGCGGTGACGCTCACCCGTGCCGCGGAACTCCGGCGCGACTCGACGGCGCCCGCGAGGGCCGCGCGTGTTGCCGCGGTCTCCGAGTCCGGACCGGATAGCGCCGGCGACGTGGGCACGGAGGAGGGGGCCGGCGTCGTGCGTCCTGCCGACGCGCTCGGCACCGGGCGCAACGGCCCGACGCCGAACGTGAGGAGGCAGGAGTCTGATGCGGACGCGTAAGTCAGCGAGTCGGCGGCCGCGGTGAGCATGTAGTCGGCGCCCGGTTCGGCGTGCCAGACCGGCGGTACCGTCAGCGGGAGAGCATCGGAGAGCCCATATGCGGTGACGGGTACGGCCGGCGCGGACGACGCCGCGGGGCTGGCTCCCGCGGATGGCGTCGGCTCGGTCGCGGGCGGCCGCGAGGACGGCGCCATGAAGAGTCCCGCGACAGCCACGATCACCCCGACGCCCACGAGGACGCACGCGGCCATGAGGAGCCACACCCATGGTGGGCGCCGAGTCGCGGCCCCGCTGTCGGTCGCCATCGGCCCTCCTCACGCGTGCGTGCCTGATCCAACCATCCCACGCCGGGCGCCAGCTCGACGTCCCCCGCGGGCACAGGTAGCGTGGGGCTGTCCGGCCGGCCGCCGCCAGCCGTGGCGAGCAGTGACCCTTGACGCGACCCCACAGGAGTCCCACCGTGTCCGCCACACGCTCTTCCTTCCAGCCATCCTCCCGCAGGCACGTCGCCGGCTCGCGTCCGGAGCCTGAGTCGAACGTCGAGCTGAACCCACTGTTCAGCCGGGCCGGAGAGGCCACCGAGTTCCCGCGGTTCACGCTTCCCGAGGGGGAGAGCCTCCCCGGCACGGCGTACCAGGTAGTCCACGACGACGCGATGCTCGACGGCAATGCCCGGCTCAACCTCGCGACCTTCGTGGGCACGTGGATGGAGCCAGAGGCTGCTCGGCTCTACGCCGAGACCGTCGACAAGAACATGATCGACAAGGACGAGTACCCCAAGACGGCCGAGATCGAGCACCGCTGCTGGCGCATGCTCGCAGACCTCTGGAATGCCCCCGATCCGGCGCACGCCGTCGGCACGTCCACGATCGGCTCGTCCGAGGCGTCCATGCTCGCTGGGCTCGCGCTCAAGCGCCGCTGGCAGCACGCCCGGCGGGCCGCCGGCAAGCCCTCGGACAGGCCCAACCTGGTGATGAGCTCTGCCGTCCAGGTGTGCTGGGAGAAGTTCTGCAACTACTGGGATGTCGAGCCGCGTTACGTGCCCATCTCACAGGAGCACCGGGTCCTCGACGGGTACGGGCTCTCCGAGTACGTCGATGAGAACACGATCGGCGTCGTCGCGATCATGGGCGTCACGTACACGGGCATGTACGAGCCGATCGCCGAGATCTCGCAGGCCCTCGACGAGATCCAGGCCTCCACGGGGCTCGATATCCCGATCCACGTGGACGGTGCCTCAGGCGCCATGATCGCGCCCTTCCTCACGCCCGAGCTCGTGTGGGACTTCCGCCTGCCGCGCGTCGCCTCGATCAACACGTCGGGCCACAAGTACGGACTCGTGTACCCGGGCCTCGGGTGGGTCGTGTGGCGGGACTCGTCGGCGTTGCCGGACGATCTCGTGTTCCACGTGAGCTACCTCGGCGGCGACATGCCCACGTTCGCGCTCAACTTCTCGCGGCCCGGGGCCCAGGTGCTCCTGCAGTACTACCTGTTCCTGCGGCTCGGATTCGAGGGCTACCGGGCCGTGCACGCGGCGTCCCGCGACGTCGCCGAGTACCTCGCCCGCGAGATCGGCGCCATGGATGCGTTCGAGCTGTGGAACGACGGCTCCGACATCCCGGTCTTCGCGTGGAGCCTCCGGCCCGAGCGCCAGGACACATGGAACCTGCACCACCTCTCGGACCGGTTGCGCATGAACGGGTGGCTCGTTCCGGCGTATCCCATGCCGGACGGGCTCGCCGACCTCACCGTGCAGCGGATCGTGGTACGCAACGGCTTCACGCGCGATCTGGCCTCGAGCTTCCTCGACGACCTGCGCTCTGCCGTGGCCTTCCTCGACGCCGCCGAAACTCCATTCCCGGACCCGGGCCACTCGGGCGCCTTCCACCACTGACCCGGCCGTCCCGAGTCGTTTCGGGTACGGATCCGAGCAGGTCAGCGCGTGTCGAGGTCTTCGAAGATGAGGAAGGTCTGCGTGTCCAGAACTCCGGGCATGTCCTGCAGCTGGTCGAAGACCACGCGGCGCAGGTCGGTGTTGTCCAGGGCGCGGACCAGGATGATGACGTCGAAGTCCCCGCCGACGAGCGCAATGTGCTGCACCTCGGGGATGGTCCGCAGGCGTTCGCGCAGCTCGCGCCAGGACTGCTGGCGCACCTTGAGCGTCACGTAGGCGCTTGACCGCAGCCCCGCCTTGAGCGGATCGACGAGCGTCGTGTACTTCGTGATGACCCCGTCCGCCTGGAGCCGCGCGATCCGGTTGTAGGCGTGGGCGCGGGAGACGTGCACGTTCTCCGCAATGGTCGTGACAGACCGCCGCGCGTCCGCGGTGAGCTGGGCAAGGATCGCGCGGTCGACGTCGTCGAGCGGCTTCGGCTCGGCAGGTCGCCGGGGAGCCTCCTGACTCGCGTGCAGATCGTCCATGGAACCTCCTGTGATCCACGTCATGGTGACTGGATGTCTACGAAATCGACTCTCTCAGCACCACTCCTCCATGATCTACCCTCCTTGCGCATACGAATAGCCACCGAAGCGGATACTTGAGGAAAGTCCGGCGTCGTACCAAGGAGGAGCCATGACCGTCCCAACCGAGGCACAGGAGGCCATCCGCAGCTTCGGGATCAGCATCGAGGACTACATGCTCCCGGTGCACGGCCGCGTGCCCCAGATCCAGATTCTCGACGAGCACGGTACCCTCCGCCCCGAGGATGAGCGCGGCTCGGCCCCCGGCCACGAGTACCCGATCCCAGCCGCGGGCGAGCTCCTCGAGGCGTACCGCCGGCTCGTGATCGGCCGCCGCGTCAATGACCAGAACTCCGCGCTCGTGCGCCAGGGCCGCATGGCCGTCTATCCCTCCAGCCATGGCCAGGAGGCCTGCCAGGTCGCCGCCGCGCTGTGCCTCGCGGACGGCGACTGGATGTTCCCCACCTACCGCGACTCGGTCGCCGTCATGACCCGCGGCGTGGACCCCGTGGAGACCATGACGCTGTTCCGCGGCGACTGGCACGGTGGCTACGACTGCCACGAGCACAAGGTGGGCATCCAGTCCACGCCGCTGACCACCCAGCTGCTGCACGCCGTGGGCGTCGCGCACGCCGCGAAGCTGCGCGGTGAGGACACCGTAGTCCTGGCGATGTGCGGCGATGGCGCAACCAGCGAGGGTGACTTCCATGAGGCCCTCAACTTCGCAGCGGTCTTCAACCTGCCCGTGGTCTTCTTCGTCCAGAACAACCAGTACGCGATCTCCGTGCCGCTCGCGCACCAGACCGCCGCGCCGTCGCTCGCCCACAAGGCGGTCGGCTACGGCATGGCGGGGGAGCGCGTGGACGGGAACGACGCCGTTGCCCTCCTCGCCGTCCTCGACCGAGCCGTGCGCCTGGCACGCGCCGGCTCGGGGCCCCTCCTCGTCGAGGCCTACACGTACCGGATGCAGGCCCACACCAACGCCGACGACGCGACCCGCTACCGCAACGACGCCGAGGTCCAAGCCTGGGCGGCCAAGGACCCGCTCGTGCGGATGCGCGAGTACCTGCGCGCGGTGGGCGCCCTCACGGAGGCGACCGAGGCCTCCTTCGCCGCGGACGCCGAGGACGTGGCACGCCAGCTCCGCGACGGCTTGGGCGCCGACACGGACGTGGATCCCCAGGACCTCTTCCGCTTCGTCTACACCGAACCGACCCCCCAGCTGCGCGAGCAGGCGGCCCAGCTGGCCGACGAGCTTTCCCGAGAGGAGCGCTGAGCATGAGCACGGTTGCTGAGGCCGCGCAGGCCCGAGCCACTGCGACGGCGGGCCCCGAGGCCCTCACCTTCGCCAAGGCACTGACCACCGCGATGGCGGACGCCCTGCGCACGGATGCGAACGTCGTCGTGTTCGGCGAGGACGTCGGCACGCTCGGCGGGGTCTTCCGCATCACCGACGGCCTGCAGAAGGAATTCGGGGCCGAGCGCTGCTTCGACACGCCGCTGGCCGAGTCAGGGATTGCGGGGATGGCCCTCGGCATGGCCATGAACGGGCTCCGCCCCGTGATCGAGATGCAGTTCGACGCCTTCGCCTACCCCGCCTTCGAGCAGATCGCCAGCCACATCGCGAAGATGCACAACCGCACTCGGGGCGCGGTCCGGCTCCCACTCGTGATCCGCATCCCGTATGCCGGCGGGATCGGCGGCGTTGAGCACCACTGCGACTCGTCCGAGGCGTACTACGCCCACACCCCGGGTCTCAAGGTCTTCGCGCCCGCCACCGTCCCGGACGCCTACCGGATGCTCCGCGAGGCCATTGCGAGCGACGATCCCGTCGTGTTCCTCGAGCCCAAGAAGCTCTACTGGTCCAAGGACCTCGTGGACCTCGAGGCGCTCCGCGCTGAGTTCGCGGCAGGTCCCGGGCACGGCGGCGCGCGGCGGCTGAGCGTCGATGGCGCAGCCGTCGTTGCCCGCGCCGGAACCGACGCGACGCTCATCGCGTACGGGCCGAGCGTCCCGACCGCCCTGGCTGCGGCCGAGGCGGCCGCGGCCGAGGGCCGCTCGGTCGAGGTCATCGACGTGCGCACGATCGTCCCGTTCGACGACGAGACCGTGTGCGCCTCCGTGCGCAAGACCGGGCGCGCCGTCGTGGTCGCGGAGGCAGCGGGCTTCGCCTCTGTCGCGTCCGAGATCGTGGCGCGAGTCCAGGAGCGCTGCTTCCACTCGCTCGCCGCGCCCGTGCGGCGCGTGACGGGGTTCGACATCCCGTTCCCGCCGCCCAAGCTCGAGCACTACTACCTGCCGAGCGTGGACCGCATCCTCGACGCCCTCGACGACCTGCAGTGGGAGGACTGACATGCCAACGACAGTGACTGCGCACGGCACCGCCGCGCAGAAGACGTTCCTGCTGCCCGACCTCGGGGAGGGCCTCACCGAGGCTGAACTCGTGCGCTGGCTTGTGGCCGTGGGGGACACCGTGGCCGTGGACCAGCCGATCGCCGAGGTCGAGACGGCCAAGGCGATTGTCGAGGTCCCGACCCCGTTCGGAGGCACCGTTGCCGTGCTGCACGGCGAGCCGGGATCGACGCTCGACGTCGGCGCGCCCCTCATCACCGTCGCCGAGGTCACCCCCTCTGGTGCCGAGGTCACCTCTGGTGGTGCTGAGGTCACCCCTGGTGGCGCTGAGGTCACGCCCTCTGGCGCCGAGGTCACGCCGTCCCCCGATGAGATCTATCGCACCGAAGAGCGAGCCGGTTCGCGGGGGCGTCCTGAAGACTCCGGCTCCGGCAACGTCCTCATCGGCTACGGCACCGCGGGGGGAACGGTAGGCGGCCGCACCCGGCGACGCAAGGGGGCCCCGCCGTCGTCCGCCACGCCTGCCGCGGAACCATCGCGCACGACGGCGCCGGGCCGGGCCGTGCGGGTCGTCTCGCCGATCGTCCGCAAGCTCGCCGCGGACCTGGGCATCACGCTCGGATCGATTTCCGGATCAGGCCCCGATGGGCTCATCATGCGCCGTGACGTCGAGTCCGCCGGGGTGACTTCGGCACCGCAGGGGGTGACTTCACCTCAGCAGGCGGTGACTTCGGCACCGCAGGGGGTGACTTCACCTCCGCAGGGGGTGACTTCGGCGACACACGGGGTGACTTCGGCGCCACAGGGGGTGACCTCGGCGGGGGAGACGGACGCGAAGACGGGCCTCGGCATCGCCTCCCGCACCCCCGTCACGGGCGTCCGCAAGGCCGTGGCGCAGGCCATGGTCCGCTCCCGCACGGAGATCCCGGAGGCCACGGTCTGGGTCGACGCCGACGCGACGGAACTCGTGAAGCTCCGCAGCGACCTCAAACGCCGCGACCCGGACACCACGCCGAGCCTCCTCGCATTCATCGCCCGGTTCGTGCTCGCGGGCCTCGTGAAGTACCCCGAGCTCAACACCCGACTCGAGGAGACGGCAGAGGGCGCGCAGGAGATCGTCCGGTTCGATGGCATCAATCTGGGCTTCGCGGCCCAGACCGACCGGGGCCTCATGGTCCCCGCCATCCGCGGCGCCCACCGCCTGAGCGCACGCCAGATCGACGCCGAGCTCCGCCGCCTCACCGGTCTGGCAAGGGACGGCAAGGCATCTCCGGCAGACCTCACGGGCGGAACGTTCACACTCAACAACTACGGCGTGTTCGGCGTGGACGGCAGTGCCGCAATCATCAACCACCCCGAGGCCGCGATCCTCGGAATCGGCCGGATCATCGACCGGCCCTGGGCCGTGGACGGCGAGCTCGCGGTCCGGAAGGTCGTGCAGCTCACGCTCGTGTTCGACCACCGCGTGTGCGACGGTGGGACGGCGGGCGGATTCCTCCGCTTCGTCGCCGACGCGGTCGAGCAGCCCGGCAGCGTCCTCGCGGACCTGTAGGGTGCATGGCAGAATCGGGGACAACCCTGAGCGCCAAAGGAAGGACGGCACACAAGTGGCTGGATGGCAGGATCTCGGAGCGAACACCTACGTCCTGGCCACGGAGCCGCTCCGGCTCAACATTGGCCTCGTGGTCGGCGAGGAGCGTGCGCTCGTGGTGGATACGGGCCACGGGCCCCGCCAGGGCGCCGAGATCCTCGCGGCGGTGCGCGAGAAGACGGAGCTGCCGCTCGTCGTCGTGAATACCCACGCGCACTACGACCACTACTTCGGCAACGCCGTGTTCGCGGCCGCCGGGGCCACGGAGTTCTACGCGCACGAGAACGCTGTCGCCGAGATCGCCCAGAACGGCGAGGCACACCGCCCGGCCGTGGCCGAGGCGGAGCCCGCGATGGCCGCTGGTGAGGGCGAGAACACGGAGATCGTCGTTCCCACGGGGATCGTGCGGGACCAGCCAGTGCTCGTGGACCTCGGCGGCGCTTCGGTCACGCTGTTCCACCTGGGCCGCGGGCACACGGACGGCGACCTGCTCGTGGGCACGGCGTCGACGCTGTTCGCCGGTGACCTCGTCGAGGAGGGCGCGTATCCGGAATTCGGGGACTCGTTCCCGGAAGAGTGGGCGGACGTGCTGCGCCACATCTCGGCACTGCGCAACCGGTACCAGTCGCTCGTGCCGGGGCACGGCCGGCTGTGCAGCGACGCGTTCGTGCGGACAATGGCCGATACTATGGCGACGGCGGTGCGCTCGGCCATCCAGGCCACGCGGGAGACGCCTGACGACGCCACCAAGGCAGTCCCGATCCTCCCATACGGACCGGAGCAGTCGCGGCTGTTCATCCGGCGGCTCAAGGCTGCCAGCCTGAGCTGAACCGCTTTCGCCAGGCACGCCGACGAGAGGGGCAGCACGATGGAGATGTCAGCTGGGGAGCAGACTCCGCCACCGGTTCCGATGACCCGCCGCGAGGCCCGGCGCCTGCGCGAAGCGGAGGAGGCGGAACGCCAGACGTCGCGCGGGCAGTCCGGCGGCGGGCAGGCTGAACCCACGGTTGATCCGGTTGCGGATGGGGCTCCTGGCGAGACGCCTCCTGACGAGGCGCCTGCCACCGGAGGGCGCACGGTTGAGCCCCAGACGGAGGTGGCGCACGACGGCGACCGCTCGCCGGAGCGGGCCGGTTCGGCTCCCGACACGGCTTCTCCCGACATGCCTTCCGACGATCGGGATCGCGCTGGCACAGTGGGGAGCGAGCAGCAACGGGAGGCCGCAGGCGGCGGCGAACCCGCAGGCGAGGGGCAAGCCGCGCCGTCGGCCGTCCCGCTCGGTGCGGGCGGCGTCCCTCCCCGACCGCAGGCCCCGCCGATTCAGCAGGCGGCAAAACCTCCCGAGCGGCCGACGGCGGCTCCCCAGACTCGGGCGGCTCCCGAGGCAAGGCCGTTGGCGCCGCGGGTTGCGCCCGTCGTGCGGTCAGGGCCGTCGCCCACCGCGCCAGCCCCCGTTATTCAGACACCCGAACCTTCCGTCGCGGCGCCCGTCGTTCCGGCCGCTCCAACGCCCGAACGACCGGCACCCGTCCCACCGACGAGCCGGCACGTCGAGAGGCCGGCCGAGCCCACGGTCGCAACCGTCCGCGAACGCTCCGTCGCCCCCACGCAGGAGCCCGTCGAGGCGCCGGCGGGGTTCATCCGTTCGGTTCCCGTTCCGCCGCCCGGGGGGCTCCGCGGCTTCCTGTACCGGGTCACGGGCGGGGCACTGAACCTCGGCCAGTCGGAGCGTGCGCGTCAGGACGAACTCGTCCAGAAGCAGATCTCGCGTCGCCTGGAGGGGAACTGGAACACAGCTTTCCTCTCGCTCAAGGGCGGGATCGGCAAGACATCCACGACGGTGGGCGTAGGCCTGACGCTGGCAGAGCTGAGGCCCGAGCCTCCGTGCGCGATCGACGCGAACCCGGATGCCGGCGATCTCGTGGAGCGTGCCCTCGGCGAGGGCTCCTACGAGTCCGAGCGGCGGCACTCGATCACGAGCCTCCTGAGGGACTTCGACACCGTGAACTCGCGGGCGGACCTCGTGAAGTACCTCCACCACGCCGGCAGCCTGCACCTTCTCGCGGGGGAGCAGGACCCGGAGCTGTCCGATTCCCTCACGCCCGAGGACTACCGCCGCGTGCACGCACTCGTGAAGAGGCACTTCACCGTGACGCTCACCGACTGCGGGACGGGGGTGAGCCGCCCCGCGATGCGCGGAATCCTCGAGGACGCGGACAACATCGTGGTCGTGGCCGGATATGCGGTCAGCGGTGCGAAGCGAGCGCGGGACACCCTGCGGTGGCTGTCCGCGCACGGCTACGATCGCCTCGCCCAGAGCGCGATCGTCGTCGTCACCGACAAGGATGACGTTTCGGCCCGGGTGGACAAGAGTGCGATCGAGGCGACGCTCTCCGGGATGTGCCGCGCGCTCGTGACCGTGCCGCACGACCGGTCGATGGCAGATGGCGACCTCGTGGACCTTGACCGCCTGCGCCCCGCGACGCGCGAGGCGTACCGGGAGATCGCGGCGGCGATTGTCTCGGGCTACCAGCGGCAGGGTCCCCAGGCCTAGAGCCGCGAGAGGGGCCAGAAGGCAGGAGGAGCACGGCCGCCCCCAATAGCGGCCGTGTCCCTTCTCAGTGCTGCCCCCATGACGTCCGCACAGCACCGAACAGGGCGCTCACGCACCCGCACGGTTCTTCGCGAATGGTTTATCCAGACACTGGACTTAAGATACCCGCGGCCACGGCGACAAACAAGGGGATTTGGGCCCAGTCTGCTCGCCTAGAGTGGGGGAGTGGTTCGATCAGGCAACGAGCGGTTCTCCCTCCTCTCGATCGCCGTTCCGGCCTTCGGCCCGTCGGTGCTCTTCTCCCTCGGCGAGGGCGCGGTGCTTCCGGTCGTGGCGCTCTCCGCGCGTGACCTCGGCGGTTCCGTGGCGGTTGCCGCCCTCACCGTGACGCTGATCGGCCTCGGATCGCTCGTCTTCAACCTCCCGGCCTCGCTCCTCACGGTCCGGTTCGGCGAGCGCTGGGCGATCGTCGGGGCGCAGGCCACGGGGGCCATCGCCCTCGTGACCGCGGCCCTAGCGACCCAGCTGTGGCAGTTCATGCCCGCGCTGGTGGTGCTCGGAATGGCGTCCAGCGTCACGAACCTGGCCCGGCAGAAGTACCTCACCGAGGCGGTGCCGGCGCAGTTCCGCGCCCGCGCCCTCTCGACGCTCGGGGGGACGCTGCGGATCGGGCTGTTCCTCGGACCATTCCTCGGAGCCGCCGCGATCTCCGTGGGGGGCCTCCGCGGCGCGTACTGGGTCGGAGCCGTCGTGTTCGTGGGCGCGGCCGCGGTCGCGCTGTTCATGCCTGATCTCGAGGACGACGTCGCCGGGCCCTCGCGGGCTCCCCAGCCGCGCCTCGGCCGGGTCGCGGCCGCGCACTGGAGGGTCCTCACCACCGTGGGGCTCGGGGTGCTGTTCATCTCTGCCGTCCGGCAGTCTCGGCAGGTGGTCATCCCGCTGTGGGCCGAGCACCTCGGCCTGGATGCCCAGGCTGCCTCTCTCGTCTACGGAATCGCCGGAGGCGTGGACCTCCTCCTCTTCTATCCCGGCGGCCGGCTGATGGACCTGCGCGGCCGGCTCGCGGTCGCGATCCCTTCGATGACCATCATGGGCCTGGCCCTCATCTCCATGCCGTCCACGTCCTCGTTCTGGCCGTTCCTGGGGGTCTCGTGCCTCTTGGGCCTCGGCAACGGGATCGGGTCCGGAATGATCATGACCCTCGGCGCCGACTTCTCTCCCGCCCACGGACGGGCACAATTCCTCGGGCTGTGGCGTCTCATGGCGGACACCGGGAGCACCGTGGGGCCTATCCTCCTCTCGGCCGTCACCGCCGCTGCAACTCTCGGCATCGGCGTGGCCGCGACAGGTGGGCTCGGGCTGGTGGCAGCAGCCGTGCTCGCGTGGAGCGTCCCGAGGGCGCAGGCGAGCCCTCGCGCGTGAGACGCGCCCCCGTGGGGCGCGGGTGGCCGCGTACGACGGCGCGCGGCCGGGTTCCGCGGTTCAGGCAGCCCGGCAGCTGTGGAGAACCGACAGGCCCCGCGGTTCAAGTGCGGCGCGCGGCGGCGCTCACGAGCCAGGACGCCGCCACAGAGACGAGGTATCCGCTGATCGCGACGAACGCGCAGCCCGCCCAGAAGTAGTTCGTGGTGCTCGCCTCCTGGCCGGGCAGGGGCGCGATGCGCACGAGCGCCACGACCGCCACTGCGGCGGCACCCAGACCCGCGAGCGTGGGCAGGGCGACCCAGAGGCGCGAGGAGCCCGGGTGGCTTCCGAAGCCCTCCCAGGCGTTCCAGCTCCGGCCGGTGATCAGCACGACCCACGCCGCGGGGGCCATGAAGACCGCGACGACGAGGAACGCGGCCACGATATCCGCCGGGCGGTGCCACTGGTTCACGAGGGTTGCGATGCCGGTACCGACGGCGTACGTGGCGCCGGCGAACGCGACGAACGGCCGCCAGCGCGGCGAGGACACGAGGAAGATCGCCGCGGCGGCCGAGGCTGCGAGGGTCGTGTGCCCGGAAGGAAGGGAGTTCTCGGTGAAGGTCTCAATGCCGCGGTAGGGCCTCGTGAACACGTCGTTCTTGAGCACCTGCGTCGCAAGGTTGGCGGCCCCCGCGGCGGCGAGGGCCGTGAGGGAGGCGGCCCACCGGCGTCGCACGATCGCGGCGTAGCCGAGCGCGCCCGCTCCCAGGGCGGCGGAGATCGCGGGCAGGAAGTCAAGGAATCGCAGGGAGGCCTTGACCGCGGTTCCGTACAGCTCGGTCGCCTCCACGAGCGCCGACTCGTCGATGAACTGGCCCGTCGTGGTGCGCACGAAGAACAGATAGGTTCCGATGAGGCCGGCCACGGCCGCGAGGGCTGCGAGCAGGAACGGGCCGATCGGCGGCCGCCGGGAACGCATCGGTTCGGGGTCCTCGGTCGGCGTCGCGTGGCGTGCTGCCTGGGTCGTCTCTCTCGCGTTGCTCTTGACGGGCATGCGGTCTACCCTCCCACACGCATCTGAGGAGCGCCCAAGCGGAGCCTGGCAGGGGCGCGGCGGTCAGGGGCGTGCGCTGGCCGTGTGCGACCGGCGCGCCGCCCGGGTGACGAGGCGGCACGCCGCGGCCGAGCACGCGTATCCGCTGGCCGTGATGGCTGCCGCGCCGGCCGCGAAGAACTGGGGAACGGTGCCCACGCGCCAGCCCTCGGGGGGCACCACGAGGACGAGCATGAGTGCAAGGGCGGCGACGACGGCCGCGCCGAGGGCGATACGCAGGGACACCCGTTCCCAACGGATCCGCAGCTGTGGGGGAGTGCCGGAGGCGCGTTCCGTCCGCAGCGCGAGCCACGTGGCGGGTGCCGCGATGGCGGCCACGAGCAGGAAGGCAGCCACGACGTCCGCCGCGAGATGCCACTGGTTGACGAGCATGACGACGCCGGCCAGCACGGCGTAAGTGGCCCCAGCGAACGCCGCAAGCGGGCGGTAGCGCGGCGTGACTGCGAGGTAGACGGCTGCTGCGGCGGAGGCCGCAAGCGTTGCATGGCCCGAGGGCATCGAATTGCCGCCGAGCGCGTTGTGGCCGAGGTCGGGACGGTCGAGAACGTACTGCTTGAGAACGTAGGTGGCCGCGTTGGCCGCGAGGGCCGAGACGAGAGCGATCGCGGAGGCGACCCATCGGCGTCGTATGAGCGCGGCCCAGCACAGCGCCGCCGCGGCGAGCACCACTGAGAAGGCAGGCATGCCGTTGAGGAAGGCGAGGGTGGTCCTGGACCAGGCGCCGAACATGGCGGCGGATTCGAGGAGCCCGCGCTCGTCAAGGTTCTGGCCGGCGTTCGTGCGGACGAACACGAGGTAGACCGCGGCGAATCCGGCCGCGGCCGCCAGCGAGGCGAGCAGGAAGGGCCCCGGGCGCACGGGGCTCGGAGAGGCCATGGAACCAGCCTGTCATGCCGTCCTGTACGGCCGCCGATGGGCCTGCTGTGATGCACGTGACATCGAGCACTTGACACGTGTTAGGTGTCACATCTACGATTCCTAACACGTGTTAGGCGCGGTCCAAAAGACCGCACAACCCCCTCAAAAGGAGAGTCATGGGCGACTCGCTCACTCTGCGCGAGATCTCGCGGCGCACCGCGCTCGGGGCCCTCGGCGCTGGGATCCTCGGAGCCACGGTGGCCTCGTGGCCCCGTTTGACCGGCACCGACATCCCCGGGCGCAACGACGGAAGCCTCAGCATCGCGATCCTCGGCACGGCCGCGGACGCGGCGGCCCGCCAGAAGGCCGTCGACGCGTTCCGGCGCCTCCACCCCGAGATCAAGGTCCGCGTCCAGGCCATCCAGGCAGTGGACTGGAAGGACTTCTTCAGCAAGATCCTCACCATGGTCGCCGCCGGCAACCCACCGGACGTCGTCTACGTGGCCACCGAGGGCGCGCAGCTCTTCGCCGAGAAGCTCGCGCACCCGCTCGACGAGTACCTCCGCCGCGACGCGTCTGTCATGGCCGAGTACTTCGCCGATGTCCACCCGAGCCTTGTCGAGGCATTCATGTACCGGGGGAGCCTCTACCAGCTCCCGATGGACTGGAACGCGGCGGACATGTACTACAACACGAAGGTGTTCGCCGCCTCTGGGCTCTCCCGCCCGGCCGACGACTGGACCCACCTCGACTTCCGCTCCTCGCTCGCGGCCATGCGCCGCGCCAACCCGAGCGGCTTCACCCCCTACTACTGGACCAACCGGCTCTTCGGCGGCGTGGTCCCGTGGCTCTACGCGAACGGCACCTCCTTCCTCGCCGAAGAGCGCGCCACCGGCGGCGACTGGCTCTGGGACCGCTTCTACGGCACCGACCCCTCCCGCGCGTCCCGCTCCGGCGGGTACCTCTGGCAGACGCCCAACGCCGATGACCCGCGCGTCTTCGAGACCTTCGACTTCCTCCGCGGACTCGTCAAGGACGGCCTCGGAGTCCGCCCCGAGGAAGGCGGCGGCAACTCGCTCGTCGGGCTTTTCGCCTCCGGCCGCATCGGTGCGACGCCGGCTGGCGGCTACTGGGTCCAGGGCCTCTCCCAAGCGGGAATGGGCCCGGGCGACTTCGACGTCTCCTTCTTCCCCCGCTGGGCGAGCGGCCCCGGCGCTGCCGCCCAGCGCCACCAGTTCGGCACCGCCGGCTACGCGATCATGAAGACCGCGAAGGACAAGGACGCCGCGTGGGAGTGGATCAAGTTCAGCTCCTCCCGCGAGGCGATGGAGCTCATCTTCTCCACTCCGACCACAACCCCGGCCCGCCGCTCGATGGTCAACGAGGCCCTCTACTCGGGCAAGGGTCCAGCCCATTGGAAGGTCTTCTACGACACCTTGGACCGGTTCCCCGCGACCGGTCCCATCCCCGCGCCGCCGCAGCAGGCCGCCGTCGAAACCGCACTCATCAAGAACGTCTCGCTCGCCGTGAGCGGGGACGAGCAGCAGCTCAAGAGCGCGCTCGCCTCCCTGCAGAGCGACCTCGAGCTGGCCCTCAGGAGGACCGCATGAGCACCATGGCCGCCCGCCCCCGCGCTTCCCGCATCCGCGGGGCCTCGAACCGGGGCGCCCCCGCAGCCGCCCCGGGCGCCGTGCCCAGCGCATCGCGCGGCTCCCGCGCGATGGCCTGGCTCTTCCTCGCCCCCACGATCGTCGGCATGGGTGTGTTCACCCTCGTCCCCATCGTTGCCTCCGTGGGGCTCGCCTTCTTCCGCTGGGACATCCTCAGCGCCCCGCAGTTCGCGGGGCTGGACAACTTCGCCGAGATGGCCACGGACCCCACGGTGCGGGTGGCCTTCGGCAACACGCTCGCGTTCGTGGTCGTCGCCGTCGTGCTCCAGCTGGGTGTGGCGCTCGGCCTCGCCGTCCTCATCCAGGACCGACTGCCGAACTGGCTGCGCGTCTTCTTCCGCTCCGCGTTCTTCTTCCCGCTCATCCTCTCTGCCGCGAGCGTCTCGATCTTCATGAAGTACCTCTTCAACGAGCAGTTCGGCGTGGTCAACTGGCTCCTCGGCACAGTCGGCATCCCGGCGGTCCCGTGGCTCACGACGCCGTTCGGCTCGGCCTGCGTGGTGGTGCTCGTCTACGTGTGGCAGAACTTCGGGTTCTCGTTCCTGCTCTTCCTCGGCGCGCTGTCCGCGATCCCGCAGGAGACCTACGAGGCGGCGTCCCTCGACGGCGCGACCGGATGGCGCAAGCACCGCTACGTGACGCTCCCGCTCATCAGCCCCACCACGCTCGTGGCCTCCGTCATGGCGATCATCAACGCCCTCCAGGTCTTCGACCAGCCCTACGTGCTCACCCGCGGCGGCCCCGGCGACTCGACCCGCACGGCCGTCATGGTGATCTTCGAGACGGCGTTCCAGCAGCTCCAGTTCGGCAAGGCCTCCGCGATCGGCGTGGTCCTCATGCTCGTCATCATGGCCGTCACGGCCCTTCAGTTCCGGCTCAGCAAGCGCTTCGTCTTCTACCAGTGAGGCCCACCATGACCACCACCGCGACCCCAGTCCCCGCCACCCCTTCGAACCGGCGAGCCCGCTCTGGCAGTCCCGTGCAGCAGGACCACAGCCCGCGCCCCTGGGCGACACGCCGCCGTCGCCCGCTCGACTGGTCTCTCGCCGGCCGCATCGCGGTCCTAATCCTGGCCGCGGCGCTCACGCTCGGACCCGTCCTGTGGACCCTGTCGACGTCGCTGCGGCCCCCGGCGGACTCGCTCAAGCTGCCGCCCGCGTTCCTCCCCCTCAACCCGGACTTCAGCTCCTACGCGCAGGTCTTCAAGCAGGTCGACATGGCCCTGCTCGTGCTCAACAGCGCACTCGTCACGGGGCTCATCGCCCTCGGCCAGATGTTCTCCGCGGCGCTCGCGGGCTACGCGTTCGCGTTCCTGAAGTTCAAGGGGAAGGGCGCCCTCTTCTCCCTCGTCCTCGCGACCATGATGGTCCCGGTCCAGGTCACGATCGTGCCTGTGTTCATGCTCATCCGCGGCATGGGCCTCTCCGACACGCTCCTGGCCCTCATCCTCCCGGCCATCCCCACCGCGTTCGGCACGTTCCTCATGCGGCAGTACTTCCTCGGACTCCCCGCCGAGCTCGCCGAGGCTGCCGCGATCGACGGTGCGTCCCCGTTCCGCATCTTCCGCTCCGTCTATGCGCCACTGGCCATGCCGGGCCTCGCGATCGTGGGGATCCTCGCCTTCAACTTCCACTGGAACGAGTTCTTCCGGCCCCTCATCCTGACCATCTCCGAGCAGAACTTCACGCTGCCCCTCGGCCTCGTGTCCCTCCAGGGCAACATGGGCACCGGGAGCATCTCCGTGGTCCTCGCCGGCGTCGTCCTGTCCATGATCCCTGCGCTGATCGTCTTCCTCGTCGGTCAGCGCACCCTCCGCGACGGCCTCACCGCCGGCGCCGGCAAGTAGAAAGCACCTCCATGACCTCCGTGTACCCCGCACCCGTAACCGTCGCGCCGGTCGCATCTCCCGTGGCTGCGTCGGCCGCGCACCCGGACCGCTCCTTCCCCCGCCTCCACCCGCGTCCCGACCGGGGCTGGGTCAACGACCCCAACGGCGTCGCCTTCGCCGACGGGCGCTGGCACGTGTTCTACCAGTACAACCCCGAGTCGGCGCGCCACCACCGCATCCACTGGGGCCACATGAGCTCGCCGGACCTCGTGTGCTGGGACGCCCACCTGGTGGCGCTCGCGCCCCAGGAGGGCGGACCGGACGCCTACGGGTGCTGGACCGGCGTCGTCACCCACGACGCCGGCGTGCCGACCGCCGTGTACTCCGGTGTGGTGGACGGTTCCGGTCGCTCGCAGGTGGTGCTCGCCCGCGGCTCGGTAGACCTCGAGGCATGGACGCAGGACGGTACCGTGGCCGCCGGGATGCCCGCCGACCCGCGCGTCGTCGCGGTCCGCGACCCGTTCGTGTTCGAATTCGCCGGGCGGCGGTGGGCCCTCCAAGGCGCCGGCCTCGACTCCGGGCACGCTGCTCTGCTTCTGTACGGCGCCGACGACCTGTCCGCGTGGGAATACCACGGCGTGTGGCTCACGTCGGAGGACCCCGTGGCGGCCGGACTGCCCGAGGCGAACATCTGGGAGTGCCCACAGCTGGTCCATTCGGGGGACTCCTGGGCCGCCGTGGTCTCGCTGTGGCGCGACGACCAGCTCACCGGCGTGGGGCACCTCGTGGGATCGCTCGCGCAGGACCCCGCCACTGGGCTGCCCGTGTTCTCCCCCCGGGCCACCGGCCTCACGGACCTTGGAAGTTCGTTCTACGCGCCGCAGGCCGTCCAGGTCCCTGCCTCGGCAGGCGCGCCCGAGCGGGTACTCGTGTGGGGGTGGGCCAAGGAGGCTGCGCCGGCCGGGGTCCGAGGCCGGACGCAAGAGGACTGCGACGCCGTCGGCTGGTCCGGCGCGCTCACGTTCCCGCGGGAGCTGGGCGTGCTCGGCGACGCCGTCGAGGTGCGTCCCGCGTCCGAGCTCGCCGCGCTGCGAGCCGCGGAACTCGCGCCGGTCACCGGCTCCGCGCACGACGGCGGCACGCACCTGCCGCTGCCAGACCAGGCCGAGGCGGTGCTCACCGGCTCGGGCGCTGTGCGCCTCGTGCTGGGTGCGGCCGGGGACCCGCTCTGCGAACAGCTCGTCTGGGAGGGCGAGCTCGCGGCGGGCGACGAGGTGCGCGTGCTCCTCGACGCCTCGATCATCGAGGTCTACCGGGCTGGCGGCGTCCCGACGACCCTGCGCGCCTATCCCCGTGGCGAGGAGACGTACTGGCTCGACCTCGGCCCCGGCGTCGCCTTGAGGGCCTGGCGCCTCGCGGTGCCCGGGAAGTAGGATTCACCCGGGAACCGCCGTGCGCACCCGGGCGCGGATCGTCCGGCCGGTGACCGGTCGGGTCCGGCGGCAGGCCGCCTCGAAACGAGGTCCACGCCTCCCCCGAGCCCGTGGCTGGCAACCGTTCGCGTCTACCGACCGAGGCCCCACCACTGCCCCCGAGTTACGTTGCTACTTCAAGTAAAGGGTCGCGCTGCGCGCGGCCTTAGCCCCGGGGCCCTTCGGTGCGCCGGGGCTAACCTCAGGCTAAGGCTGGTTCAGCGGAAGATCGCGATTGGGTGGAGGATAACCGTGGGGTATTCGAGACGAATATCGCTCTCTTCAACCGTTACGCCCAAAGCTGCGGCGGGCTCGATGAAGTTCCGCAACGCCTCCGTAATCGTCGATGTCTCCAGCTCCGTCGGCGGCGCGTCCCGAATTATCCGGATAGAAGGAACCTTTTCCTCGGGTACCAAAAGGTGTTCGATCTGTCCGATAATTGTGTACTGCCCCTCAATGGCCTGAGCCCCAGCGACCAAGTACCTCTCATCCAGTCTCGCTACCACTTTGGGATCCGAAACCCCAAACGGATTCAGTTCGACGAGGATGTTCTTCGCATCCCCTTTACCCTTCATCCATCCAAGCATCTGACGGGCAGTCTTCTTTGTCTCAGCAACATCCGCCGCCTTCTGTTTGAACACAGAGTCAGGGTTGGAGGCCTCATTGGCGAAGCTAATGAAAGTATTAAAGATCTGATAGAGAGGAGCGAGGGCGACGTGAGCCTCGAGCCGGACGGTCTCACCCACACCGAGCTCCTCGCGGGTGTCCGCATCCCAACCCTCGAGCACTCCGAGTGCGTCAGCGGCATCCAGGTGGCCAAACCATGCGTCAAAAGCCGAGAACTTGGTCCGCGTCAACACCAGTTCCTCTTGAACGTTTTTAGTCGACGTCTTCTTTCCGCCTGCCTTAACCGGCCCATACCCGATCGAGCCATCCAAGCCACCCTCGCTTGCTTCGGACGCCTTTTGGATAATTTCATCCACCTTGCCAGATTCAAAGGCAGAAAGAGAGTTGATGATCGTGTCGTGATTCAGATATAAGAACTCACGATGGATCCGAACCTTTGGCTTCTTATAGTTCCCCACCGGAGCAACCTAGCACCCCAAGAGGGCCGTTTCTTGACGACTTGCGGGGTTGCGCGAGTGTGGCCCCCCGGTGGACCGCGAAGAGGAGGCCGCGCAACGTTCCGGAGCTGGGGTGGGGCGGATCCTGCGTCGTGCCGGTTCTATGCCGACCGCTGGTTCGACGCCGCTGCGGGACCGGTCGACTCGCGCTCCACGAGCGTGCAGGGGACCAGCAGCGGCTCCGCAGGCGGCGTGCCCGAGCCGCCGCCCGCCGTCGTGCGTGACAACAGTGGACCCCCCGCGTCCAGGGCCGCGAGGACGGCCCGCATGGCCTCCTCGCCGATGGTCCGGAGGGGGAGCGCGACAGTGCTGAGCGGAGGCACCATGACCTCGGCGACACGCCGTTCGTTGTCGTAGCCCATGATGGAGACGTCGCGGGGGACCTCGAGCCCGAGGCGCGCGGCGGCGAGGACCATGCCGACCGCCGCGCGGTCGTTGCCCGCGAGGAGCGCGGTGGGACGCTCCTCGGGAGGCGCCGAGAGCAGTGCCGTGGCGGCATGGTGCCCCGGCGCGAAGTCCCAGCCCGCCTCGATGACCCACTCCTCGCGCACGGGGAGCCCCGCCTCGGCCATCGCTGCGCGGAACCCGGCCTCGCGGAGCGCGACCGCGGGGGAGGAGTACAGGCCCCCGAGGAAGGCGATGCGTCGGTGGCCGAGGCGGATGAGGTGCGCGGCGGCGTCGTGCCCGCCCCGCACCTCGTCAGGCTGGATCGACGGCAGGGCCGCCGAGCCCGGGGGGGAGTCCGGGGCGGCGTAGCAGTTCGCGAGCGCCGAGGGGACGCTGAGCATGCCGCGGGGCACATGCAGCTCGTGGAGGCCCACCGTGACGTAGATGAGCCCGTCGACCTGGCGGTCAAGGAGCGTGCGGACGGCGTCGAGGTCGCGGCCCGCGTCCTGCTCGGTGTCGGTGGCGAGGGTCACGAAGCCGTGGCTGCGGGCGAGCGCGTCCGCGCCGGCGATGATCTCGCCGTCGAACGGGCTCGTGACAGCCTCGTCGGAGACGAGTCCGATGACGCGGGAGCGCCGGTCGCGCAGGCTCCGCGCGATCGCATTGGGCGTGTAGCTCAGCTCCGCGGCCGCCGCGAGGATGCGCTCTTGGGCCTCCTTCGCGACGTTGCCGTCCCCCCGCCCGTTGAGCACGAGCGAGACGGCGCTGCGGGACACGCCCGCGCGGTGCGCGACGTCGAGTGCTGTGGCTTTACGGGTCATGGCCGCAGTGTACCTGACACGTGTGCGGTTGGCTGTGCGCCCGTGCCTCTGGCCCCGATGCCGCGCCTCACAGCCGCCTCCGATACCCTCGGGAACCGTGATCCAAGACTGGTGGCAGGAGTTCGTCAACGGGTTCGTGCAGGGGTTCGCCCGCACGGATCCCCTCGTGGTGCCGCCCACGGAGCTCGCGCTCCTCCTCGGTGCCGCGGCCGCGCTGTGCGTGGTCCCGGTCCTGTGGCAATTCTTCGGCCGGTTCGTGACCATCGTCCATGAGCTGGGGCACGCGTTCGCGGGGCTTGCGACCGGAATGCGCGTCACGGGTATCACGCTGCGCCTGGACCAGGGCGGCACGACCCACGGTGTGGGCCGGGGGAGGGCCGTGTGGTTCGGCTTCTGGGGGTACCCGTCGCCCGCAGTGGTGGGGGCGGTGCTCGTCTGGGCGTCCGCGGCAGGGTTCGGGCGGGCAGCGCTGTCGGTATCGGTGGTGCTCCTCGTTCTCGTGTTCCTGTTCATCAGGAACATGGCCGGGGTGTTCATCCTCTCCGGAGCCATCCTCGCCGTCGCCGTGATCGTCGTGGCGGTCCCGCCGGATGTCCAGGGTCACCTGACCCTCGCGGTCGGACTCGCGCTCGTGCTCGGCGCCGCGCGCGACTGGTGGAACGTCGTCTCGGTGCACACGTCGCGCCGCCGGGAGCTCGGCAGCTCGGACGCCTACATCCTGTCCCGCAGGACCGGGGTTCCCTCGGCCGTGTGGCTCTTCGCCTTCGCCGCCGTCATCGCGCTCGCAGGCCTTGCCTCGTGGGCCGTGCTGGCCGGCGCCGTGCTTACAGTGGGCGCATGAGCGCTGTCTGGCCCCCCACATTGCCCGACCTTTCGGAGCTCGAGGCAGGTGCCGCCGTCGTGCGGCTGCCGATGCGCGTGAAGTTCAGAGGCGTGACCGAGCGCGAGGCGCTGCTCCTGCGGGGCCCGGCAGGGTGGGGCGAGTTCGCGCCATTCCTCGAGTACGACGACGCCGAAGCCTCCCGCTGGCTCGCCTCCGGCATCGAGGCCGCGTGGGAGGGGTTCCCAGCACCGGTCCGGGAGCGGGTTCCGGTCAACGCCACGGTACCCGCAGTCCCTGCCGGGCAGGTGCGGGACGTGCTCGCGGCCTTCGGCCCGGTCGACGCCGTGAAGGTGAAGGTCGCCGAGCTCGGGCAGTCCCTGGCCGACGACGTCGCACGGGTCGCCGCCGTGCGCGAGGCCCTTCCCGAGGCCGACCTGCGCGTCGACGCCAATGCCGGCTGGACGGTCGCCGAGGCCGTCGAGGCGCTCACCCTCCTCGGGGAGTTCGGCCTCGAGTATGCCGAACAGCCCGTGCCCGGGATCAATGGGCTCGCCGAGGTGCGTGCGCTGCTCGAGGCGCGCGGGACGCCCGTGCGAATCGCCGCCGACGAGGCCGTGCGCAAGGCCGAGGACCCGCTCCGCGTGGCCCGGGCCCGCGCCGCCGACCTCATCATCGTCAAGGCCGCGCCCCTCGGCGGGGTGCGTCGGGCCCTGGAGATCGTGCGCGAGGCGGGGCTGCCCGCCGTCGTGAGCTCGGCGCTGGACACGTCGGTGGGGCTCGCCGCGGGCGTCGCGCTCGCGGCGGCACTCCCGTCGCTGCCGCACGCGTGCGGGCTCGGAACCGGGGCGCTCCTTGCGCACGACGTCGTGCGCTCGCCTCTCGTGCCGGACGGCGGCTTCATCTCGGCGGACCGTCTCATGGAGCGGGCGACGCCGGACCCTGAGCTCCTCGCGCGCTTCGCGGCGCCGGCCGAGCGGCGCGAGTGGTGGCTCGAGCGCCTCCGCCGCTGCCACGCCGTCCTCGCCGCTGCCCGCCCCGCCATCTGAGGGTCACCTTCTGAGGGTCGCCCTCTGGGGGTCACGTTCTGGGGTCACCTTCTGACCGGATTCGGGAGGCGTCCGGGTCCCGAGCCGGGTCAGCGGCGGCAGATGAGATGGGCCACGAGGGCCGTCCAGCCGGTCTGGTGGGACGCGCCGAGGCCCGCGCCGGTGTCGCCGTGGAAGTACTCGCTGAAGGTCGGGTGCGCATCCCAGAGCGGGCCTGGGGGGTGGGCACGCGGGGTGCTGGGCCTCCGGCTGCTTTCCGCACCACTGCTGCTGGGGTCTCCGCCGCCCGGCCGGAACAGCCGGATCAGGCGGTCCTCGATGTCGCGCGCGGCCGCCGCAAGCGGGATCCTCGTGCCCGAGCCGGTGGGGAACTCGACCTCGAGGCCCTGCCCGACGCCCTGGGCATACACGGCCAGCGCGTCCGCGACGAGCACATTGACGGGGAACCACACGGGCCCGCGCCAGTTCGAGTTCCCGCCGAAGAGACCCGAGTCCGATTCGCCCGGAAGGTAGGCGATGGACATCGGTGTCCCCGCGACGTCGACCGTGAACGGCTCCCGGTAGGCCGCAGAGAGTGACCGGAGGCCGAAGGGCGAGAGGAACTCCTGCTCGTCGAACAGCCGCGTCAGGACGCGGTCGAGCCTGTCTCCGTGCAGGATCGCGAGCGTGGTCCCGCCGTCGCCGCTGCGGATGAGGGCGTCCGTCGCGTCGGGCCGGTGCCGCTGGAGCCAATGGAGGCTCTGCGCGTAGTCGGGCAGGGCGGACGTCATCGCTTCCGGCGCGACCGCCACCGCGAGGAGCGGGAGGAGCCCGACCATCGAGCGCACCGGGAGTCGCTGCTGGGAGCCGTCCTCGCCGAGGAGCACGTCGTAGAAGAAGCCGTCGGCCTCGTCCCACAGGGACACCTCCGAGCTGCCGAATGCCTCCATGGCCTCTGCGATGGCGAGGAAATGCTCGAGGAACTTGGTCGCCAGATCGTCCCAGACCCGGTCCTCGCGGGCCAGCTCGAGCGCGATCCGCATCATGGTCAGGCACGAGAACGCCATCCAGCTCGTCGCGTCCGACTGCTCGAGCCGGTGGCCCGCAGGGAGATCCTTCGACCGGTCGAACAGGCCGATGTTGTCCATGCCGAGGAAGCCGCCCTCGAAAAGGTTGGAGCCATCCGCGTCCTTCCGGTTGACCCACCACGAGAAGTTCAGGAGCAGCTTCGCGAAGACGCGCATGAGGAAGTCCGTGTCCCGCGCGCCGTCGAGGAGGTACACCTGCCA
The DNA here is from genome assembly GCF_030908215.1 of Sinomonas sp. ASV486. Taxonomy (GTDB): domain Bacteria; phylum Actinomycetota; class Actinomycetes; order Actinomycetales; family Micrococcaceae; genus Sinomonas; species Sinomonas puerhi. The sequence continues at coordinate 54,706 of NZ_JAVFJK010000001.1, forward strand.
CGCGGCCCACGCATGCACCGGCGGGTTCACATCCCCGAACGCCCATTCGTAGGCCGGAAGCTGCCCATCCGGGTGCATGGCCCACTCGCGGCACAGCAGCACGAGCTGGTTCTTGGCGAACTCCGGGTCGACATGCGCGAGCGCGACGCAGTGGAACGCGAGGTCCCACGAGGCGAACCACGGGTACTCCCATTCGTCCGGCATGCTGATGACGTCGGCGAGCGCCAGGTTCCGCCAGCCCGTGTTCCGGCCCGATGGCCCACGGCGCCCGTCCGGCGGCGGAGGGAACGCCGGATCGCCCTCGAGCCACTCGCGCACCGAATAGCGGTAGTGCTGTTTGCCCCACAGGAGCCCCGCGAAGGCGCGCCGGGCCACGAAGGCGTCGCCCGCCGTCGTGCCATCGCGGCGCTCGGGTCCTGCGAGCCTGCTCGAGGCCCCAGCACTGCCCGTGCCCCCAGCACTGGCCGGTGCCGGGATCACGGTCGCGTAGAACTCGTCCGCCTCGCGCTCGCGGTCGGCGAGGACGTCGTCGAACCCCTGGCCGAACGGGTCCGCGGGCAGGATCTCACCGGTGAGCCGCAGGCGCACGGTCACGCTCGCCCCGGGCGCGACGGCGTCCGCATGCCACCGCAGCGCGGCCTTGGTCCCGGTCTCGGCCGGGTTGAGCAGGGAACGGTCGCCGCGTACGACGGCGGCGTCCACGGCGTCTTTCGGGTGCGGCGAGCGGTTCTCGCCGCCATCGAAGAGGGCCGCGCTGTTGCTCTCGTTGTCGCAGAAGAGCGCCTCCGGTGCGCCGAGGGGTCCGGAACCGTCGGCGGCGAGGAGGTAGCGGCCGAGGAATCCGTGCGTCGCCTCGAGGGCCACGACCGACGGTGGCGAGAGCTCCGGGGCGCGCAGCCTCCGGAGGGCCGGGACCCGCGTGTCCCGGCCCCATCCCCAGGTGTTGCGGAACCACAGTTGGGCGATGAGGTCCAGGGGCGCGGGGTCCGGGCCGCGGTTGGTCGCGGTGATGGTCACGCAGATGTCATCGGGGGAGGCCTTCGCGTGCACCGTCTCGACGTCGAAGAAGCGGTCCTCGGCCAGGACGCCCGTGTCGGCGAGCTCGTACTCCTGGGCCGTGCGGGGCAGCGAGCCGTTGGTGCGCACGAGATCCTCGTACGGGTAGGCGGCCTGCGGATAGCGGTAGAGCGTCTTCGCCCACGAGTGGGTGGGGGTTGCGTCGAGGTGCCACCAGTGCTCCTTGACGTCCTCGCCGTGGTTGCCCTGGCCGTTGGTGAGGCCGAACCAGCGTTCCTTGAGGCGGTCGTCCCGCCCGTTCCAGAGGGCCACGCCGAGGTTGAGGAACCCGAACCGGTCGCAGAGCCCAGCAATGCCGTCCTCGCCCCACCGGTACGCGCGGCGATGGGCGTGGTCGAACGGGAAGTAGTCCCACGCATCGCCGTCGGGGGAGTAGTCCTCCCGAACGGTGCCCCATTGCCGGCCCGCTAGGTACGGGCCCCAGAGGCGCCACGGATCGGTGTCGCCGGGGGACTCTGAGAGGCGGCGGTGCTCGGCGGTGGTGGGCGTCGGCTGGTCGGATCGGGTTCGGCTCTGCCCTGCGCTCGGCGTCATGGGACCAGTCTGCCAGCAGCATCCGACAGACCAAGGAGCGCGCCGGATCGTCGTCCTGCGCGGCTCGGAAGGGCCGCAAGTCCCTACGATGGGGAGGTGAGTCCCCTCAGTTCTCTCGACGCCGCCCGCGAAGCAGTCTCCGAACTGCTCGCGGGCGGCGTCCGCTGTGTTGTTGTGTGCCCGGGCTCCCGGAGCGCACCCCTCGCGTACGCGCTCGCAGAGGCCGAGGGGAGGGGCCATCTGGAGCTTGTCGTGCGGATCGACGAGCGTGCGGGCGGCTTCACTGCCCTCGGCGCGGCCCTCTCCTCGGGACGGCCGACGGCGGTCGTCACCACGAGCGGCTCGGCCGTCGGGAACCTCCTGCCCGCCGTCATGGAGGCCAACCATGCCGAGGTCCCCCTCATCGTGCTCTCCGCCGACCGGCCCGAGGAACTCCACGGAACCGGCGCCAACCAGACCACCGAGCAGTTCGACCTCTTCGGCGAGCACGTGCGGTTCGCCGTGACGGTCGAGGCTGGCGCGTCGCCGTCGTCCTCCGTCCGGACGGCGGTCTCCGCGGCGACAGGGGTGCTCGAGGGCGTCCCCGCCGGACCGGCCCAGCTCAACCTGTGCTTCCGCGAGCCGCTCGTCCCCGAGGACGGATGGGAGCCACCGCTGAGCGGATGGGACCCTCCGCCCGTCCAGGAATACGCGTACCGGCGTCCGCCCGTGGCGGCGCTCAGCGGGCTTGAGCCGCGGCGCACGGTGGTCCTCGCGGGCCACGCCGCCGGGCCGATCGCTGAGGCGTTCGCCGCGGCGCATGGCCTTCCACTCCTGGCCGAGCCCAGCTCCAACGCCCGCTTCGGCGGGCACGCCGTCGGCCCCTACCGGCTCCTGCTCGACGGGCCGCCAGGAGACGTGATCGAGCGGGTCGTGCTGTTCGGCCGGCCCACGCTCTCCCGCCCGGTCACCGCGCTCCTCGCGCGTGAGGGCGTCCAGACCGCCCTGTACCACCCGCGCCCGGCGGCGTGGTTCCGTGAGGGGCGCCGCCGCGAACGCCTCGTGGCGGACCTCGACGTCCTCTCCGAGTTCGCGGGCCGCGGCGCCGAGGGCTGGCTGGACGCGTGGCTGCTTGCCGGTGCCGCGGCCCAGGAAGCGGTGGACCGAGTCATCGGCGCCCCGGGCGCCGCGCTCAGCGGCCCGCGTCTGGCCCAGCTCGTGTGGCAGAGTGCGAGGGGCCAGCTCATGCTCGGTTCCTCCAACGGGATCCGGGACGCCGACCTCGCCGCGGCCCCGCCCACCCTGCCCTGGGCACGCGTGTTCGCCAACCGCGGCCTCGCCGGCATCGACGGGACGGTGTCCACGGCCACCGGACTCTGGCTCGGCCGCCGCGTCGAGACCACGGTGTTCCTCGGCGACGTCACGCTCCTGCACGACGCCGGCGGGCTGCTCCTCGGCGAGGGGGAAGCCGAGCCCGACCTGCGCGTCGTCGTGCTCAACGACGCCGGCGGGGCGATCTTCGGGATTCTCGAACACGGACGGGTGGGCGGCGAGCCGGGCCGCCCGGGCGCGGCAGCCGCCGTCGAACGGCTCTTCGGCACGCCCCACCGTGCCGACCTCCGCGCGCTCGCCGCGGCGTACGGGATACGGCACACGATCGTGCGCACGACGGCGGAGGCCGCGGCCGCGCTGTCGGCTCCCCGGCGGGCGGGGCGCGAGATCGTCGAGGCGCGAGTGGACAGGACCGGGCTGCGCGGATTGCACGCCCGGATCCGCGCGGCGGTGGCAGACGCCGTGGGCGTCACCTCCTGATGAGGGGTCACCTCTCGGCGTTGCGGAGTCAGGTGTCAACGTTGCGGAGTCACTTCTCAATGTTGCGGGGGCACGTGTCTAGGACGGGCGTTCTCTGCTTTAGAAAGGTGACCCCGCATCGCAGGGAGGTGACCCCGCATCTGGTGGGAGGTGTGGGCATCGTCTGTCATCCCGGACGGCACGCCGGCCTTCGGGGCTTGATTCCCTCGCCTGCATGTTGTCCAATAGTGAAACAGAAGTTGCCTGTGATGCACATCTCATCCGGCCGGTGGCAGGGGTAGGATTGGACGTCGCACTAGCACTCTTGACATATACCTCACAAGTAAAGGCAGAGATATGACTTTCTCCGCGAAGCTCGCGGCCAAGGGCGCAACCGTCCTCGCTGTCGGCGCTCTGGCACTCACCGCCTGCACGAACGCCTCCGAGACCGGCGGCGCTAAGCCCTCAGGCACGTCCTCCGCGGCGGCCTCGTTCGACCCGAGCAGCGTGGCCAAGGACGACTCGCTCGCTTCGCAGGTCCCTGCCGCGATCAAGTCCAAGGGCACCCTCGTGATCGGCTCCGACACGACGTATGCCCCGGCGGAGTTCCTGGGCGGTGCGGACAACCACACCGCGATGGGCTACGACGTGGACATCGCCAAGGCGATCGCCGCGACGCTGGGCCTCAAGGCCGACGTCCAGACTGCGGAGTTCACCGGCATCCTCCCGGCGCTCGGCCCGAAGTACGACCTCGGCATCAGCTCCTTCACGATCACGAAGGAGCGTCTTCAGGCGGTCAACTTCGTGAGCTACTTCAACGCCGGCGTCTCGTGGGCCGTCCAGAAGGGCAACCCGAAGAAGTTCTCGACCGATGACGTGTGCGGGAAGTCCATCGGCGTCCAGACCGGAACCACCGAGGCCGACGAGGTCAAGGCCCTCAGCGACAAGTGCACGGCCGGCGGCAAGACGGCGATCAACATCGTGACCCTCGATAAGCAGACGGACCTCAACACCCGTCTCGTCAACGGCGCCATTGACGCGATGTCCGCAGACTCGCCCGTGGTCGCCTACGCGATCCAGCAGACGAACGGCTCGCTCGAGAAGGTCGGCGAGACCACTGAGGTCGCGCCTGAGGGCATTGCCGTTGCCAAGGGCGACACCGCGCTGGCCGACCTGATCCAGAAGACGATGACCAAGCTCATCGCCGACGGCAGCTACAAGAAGATCCTCGACGGGTGGAACAACTCCGACGGCGCCGTCACGAAGTCTGAAGTCAACCCGTCTGTTTCCTCGTGACCACCATGACTACACATCGGATGGAAACCCCTGAGGCCGTGAAGGGCGGCGCGCCGGAGCTGCTCAAGGCTGTCCCGGTGCGCCACCCGTGGCGGTGGGTCGGCGCTGCCGTCATCCTGATCCTCGTGGCCCTGACCGTCCAGAGCCTTGCGACGAACCCGAATTTCCACTGGGACACGTTCGCGCTGTACGTCCTGGATGTGAACATCATCCGGGGCGTGGGCTGGACGCTGCTCCTGACGGTCCTGTCGATGGTGATTGCGATCGTGCTGGCGATCCTTCTGGCGTTCATGCGGCAGTCGGACAACCCGATCTTCCGCTGGTCTGCCTGGTTCTGGGTGTGGTTCTTCCGCGGCACCCCGGTGTACACCCAGCTGATCTTCTGGGGCCTGGTCTCGGTGCTCTACCCGAAGCTGAGCGTTGGGGTGCCGTTCGGTCCCGAGCTGTTCGCCTTCACGACGCAGGACCTGCTGAACGCGTTCTGGGCGGCCGTGCTGGGCTTGGGCCTCAACGAGTCCGCGTACCTGGCGGAGATCTTCCGTGCCGGGCTGAAGTCCGTGGACAAGGGCCAGATGGAGGCCGCCGAGGCCCTCGGGATGCGCAACGGCAAGATCATGTGGCGCATCATCCTTCCCCAGGCCATGCGCATCATCGTGCCACCGACGGGCAACGAGACGATCGGCATGCTCAAGACGACCTCCCTCGTCCTGGCCGTGCCGTTCACACTGGACCTGACGTTCGTCTCGAACACCCTGGCCAACCGCACGTACCTGCCCATTCCGCTGCTCATCGTTGCGGCCTTCTGGTACCTGCTGGTCACGAGCGTGCTCATGGTGGGCCAGCACTACATCGAGAAGTACTACGGCAAGGGCGTGGACAACCTCGCCCAGGCCCCGGTCAACGCGGCGGCGGCCAAGGCCGCCGGGGCAGGCTTGGGTCCCGCATCGCAGACCATGCCCGGCGGCCCGACCGTGGCCGGCAAGGACATCGAGGAGAGCGGACGATGAGCGCACCAGCTCCCGAGAACACAAAACGCCTCCGTCCCGGGGCCAGGGAACTCGTCCGGATCGAGGGCGTGCACAAGTACTTCGGCCAGCACCACGTGCTGCGCGGGATCGACATGAGCGTCAAGTCCGGCGAGGTGGCGGTGCTCATCGGACCCTCTGGGTCCGGCAAGTCCACCCTCCTGCGCTGCATCAACCACCTCGAGACGATCAGCGCCGGCCGGATTGCGGTCGACGGCGAGCTCATCGGCTACCGCGAGCACGGCGGCAAGCTCCACGAGCTTACGGTCAAGGACATCGCCCGCCAGCGCCGCAACATCGGCATGGTGTTCCAGCGCTTCAACCTGTTCGGCCACAAGACCGCCCTCGAGAACGTCATCGAGGCCCCGATCCAGGTCAAGGGCCAGGACCGGGCTGCCGCCCGGAAGCGGGGGCTCGAGCTCCTCGACCGGGTCGGCCTGTCAGAGCGGGCCGGGCACTACCCGGCCCAGCTCTCCGGCGGCCAGCAGCAGCGTGTGGCGATCGCCCGTGCCCTGGCGATGGATCCCGAGCTCATGCTCTTCGACGAGCCCACCTCGGCCCTGGATCCCGAGCTCGTCGGCGATGTGCTCAACGTCATGAAGGACCTCGCGAAGTCTGGTATGACCATGATCGTCGTGACGCACGAGATCGGGTTCGCCCGTGAGGTCGGGGACACCCTGACGTTCATGGACGGCGGCGTGGTGGTCGAGTCGGGCAACCCCCGTGACGTCATCGCCAATCCGCAGCACGAGCGGACCCAGGCGTTCCTGAGCAAGGTCCTCTAAGACCAGAGACCCCGCAACGGCTCGCCAGAGACCCCACAACGGACCTGATCCGTTGTGGGGTCTCTGGCGCTAGCGCTCGATGCCGAGCGCCTCGAGCATCGGACGGAACTTGGCCCACGTCTCGGCGAGCTCCACCGCGGGCTGGGAACCCTCGACGATCCCGCACCCGGCGTACAGCCGCATCGCCGTCGGCGACTCGATGACCCCGCCGCGCAGCGCGATGCCCCATTCTCCGTTCCCGGCGGCGTCGAGCCAGCCCACGGGCCCCGCATACGGCCCGCGGTCCATGGCTTCGAGCTCCCGGATCAGCGCCCCCGCGACCGAGGTCGGCGTGCCGCACACGGCCGCGGTGGGATGCAGCGCATTGACGAGCGCGAGAGAGGTCGGCACATGCCCCTCGACGTCGGCGAGCTCCGCCTTGACGTCCGAGGCGAGGTGGAACACGTTGGGCAGCTCGAGGATGAACGGTTCGTCGTGTGCGTTCATGGCCTCCGAGAACGGTTCGAGGGCCGAGGTGAGCGACTGGATCGCGATCTCGTGCTCGTGCCGCTGCTTGGGCGAGCCAGCCAGGACGCGTTCGGCGTAGTTCTCGCCCTTGCCGTTGGCCTCGCGCCGGTCGAGCGTGCCCGCGAGCACGCGGGCCTGCGCCGTCCGACCCTCGACCTGGATGAGCATCTCCGGAGTCGCGCCGACCAGCCCGTCGACGCCGTACACCCACGTGTCCCAGTACGCCGCCCCGAGCCGCCGCAGCACCTCGTGCCGCTCGATCGGAGCGCCGTGCGTGACGACGATGTCCCTCGCCAGCACGAGCTTCTCGAGGTCGCCCGCGGAGATCCTCGCGACGCCGGCGGAGACCGCGTCCATCCACCGCTGCTCGCCGAGCGCGCCGGGGCCGAGCGTGACTGGCCCGTGCAGGGTCGTCTCGGGGAACCCTGGGCCGGCCGCAGCCGTCTCAGGTCCGGCGCCCCCGCGGACCGCGCCGTCGCCCGCGGAGTCCGCGTGCGCCGTCGTGCCTCCGGAAAGCTGGTTCGCCGCGCCGGTGCGGGACGCGAGCACGCGCACGACGGCGGCCCGCACCTCGGGTTCGCTGGGCTCGCGGCCGTCGTTGGTCACGAGCGTGGCCCATCCGCGGCCATCACGGATGCCGATCACGAGCTCCGGCACGATGAGCCGCGACAGGTAGCGCGATGTCTTGGAGAACGCGAAGCTGCCGAACGCGAGGAGGCCGGTGCCGGGATGCTGCACGGGATCGGTGATGCAGGCGTCGAGGGTGACCTGCTTCCACCACGCCTCGGCCTCGATGAACCGTTCAGGCCCGGTGACGCTGAAGCGGGCCGCCTCGCCGAATCCGACCTGCCCCTCGCCGCGACGAATCCAGCAGTACGCGTCCGGTGCGGTGAGGCATGTGCCCAGATCTGCGGTGCCCAGACCGTCGGTGCCCTGATCGACCGTGCCCAGATCGATCGTGAGGGCGCGCAAGGGATGCTTCATGATGGATCAAGAGTACGCGGTCGGGACACGTGGCCGACGGCGTGCGCTGCTTGCGCGCCGCGGGAGACGGCAGGACGCCATCCGGGCATGCCGTGCAGGCCCGGGCCCCGACGTCGGGCCGTCGCTGGTGGGTAATTCTGCGGCCAAGGAGGTGGCTGGTGCCTTCCGCGCAGCGGAGGACGCGGCTCGGTGCGCCGAAGGTCCTTCTGCGGTTCTGAAGTTTGGCAGAATGGTGCGGGTGAGCAGCGCAGGCAAGAGGGCAACCCTCCAGAAGCGGCCCGACGAGGTCGCCACCATGTTCGACGAGGTGGCGCCCCGATACGACGTCATGAATGACCTCCTCTCGCTCGGCCAGACGCGCCGGTGGCGCAAGATCGTGCTCGACGCGGTCGACGCCGCCCCGGGACAGCGCGTCCTCGACCTCGCCGCCGGGACGGGAACCTCGTCCGAGCCCTACGCCGACGCGGGTGTGGACGTCGTCGCGTGCGACTTCTCCCTAGGCATGCTGCGTGTGGGCAAGCGCCGCCGTCCCGACATCGACTTCATCGCCGGGGACGCGACGAACCTGCCCTTCGCGGACAACTCCTTCGACGCCGTCACGATCAGCTTCGGCCTGCGCAACGTCAACGACCCGAAGAAGGCCCTGAGCGAGATGCTGCGCGTGGCAAAGCCGGGTGGGCGGATCGTCATCGCGGAGTTCTCGACGCCGACCAACCCGCTCTGGCGCACCATGTACATCGAGTACCTCATGCGCGCGCTCCCCGAGGTGGCCCGCCGTGCGTCCTCGAACCCGGACGCCTATGTGTACCTCGCCGAGTCGATCCGCGCGTGGCCGGACCAGGACAACCTCGCCGCGTGGCTCGCCGACGCAGGCTGGGGCGACGTCACCTACCGCAACCTCTCCGGCGGGATCGTCGCCGTGCACCGGGCCCACAAGCCCGCTGCACGCGATCCTTCCCACGCTCCGGGCGGCATGCTGCCGGCCAAGCTCCGCCGTGCCCGCCGCACGGCGGGGCACTGACGGCCAGCCCACGTCCGGTATGGAAGTCCTCGTCATCGGAGCCGGCCCCGCCGGCTCGACCGCAGCTCACTACCTCGCGCGCTCCGGCGTGCCCGTCACAGTCCTCGAGAAGACCAGCTTCCCCCGCGAGAAGGTCTGCGGAGACGGGCTCACGCCCCGAGCCGTCCGCGAGGTCCAGCTCCTCGGCCTCCCGCACGCGCCCCAGGACGGCTGGCGCCGCAACCGCGGCCTGCGGCTCATCGCGGGCGGCCGCAGCCTCGAGCTGCCGTGGCCGGACCTGGACGACTTCCCGGATTACGGCCTCGTGCGCACGCGGCTCGGCTTCGACGAGGCCCTCGCCGAGCACGCGCGTGCTGCAGGCGCGCAGATCCTCGAGGGGCATTCGGTCACCGAGGTGATCACGGACGACGGCGGTCGCGTAGTGGGTGCCCGGGCGCACCTTGTGGACGAGGCCGGCAAGAAGACCGGGGAGACACGGGAGTTCCGTGCCGACTTCGTGCTCGCTGCCGACGGCAACTCGACCCGCGCGGCCGTGTCCCGCGGCCTCGCCAAGCGCGATGACCGCCCGCTCGGAGTGGCCTACCGCACCTACTACACGAGCCCCCGCCACGAGGACGACTGGATGGAGGGCTGGCTCGAGCTCCCCGGTGCCGACGGCAAGCCGCTGCCCGGGTACGGCTGGGTGTTCGGCGTGGGCGACGGCACGTGCAACGTGGGCCTGGGCATCCTGAATTCCTCCAAGGAGTTCGGCAGGCTCGACTACCGCCAGGTGCTGCGCGAGTGGACGGCCGCGATGCCGGAGGGGTGGGGCTTCACCGAGGCCAACCAGGTCGGCCCCATCCGCGGCGCGGCGCTCCCTATGGGCTTCAACCGCACGCCCCACGTGGTGCCCGGCATGGCTCTCCTCGGCGACGCCGGGGGAATGGTCAGCCCGTTCAACGGCGAGGGCATCTCCTACGCCATGGAGTCGGCCAGATTCGCGGCCCAGTACCTCGTCGACGCCGCAGCAGCCCAGCGCTCGGCGGGCCGGACGCGGCCCGATGCCGCCGACGTCGACCGTCGCCTGAATGCCTATGCCGACCGCGTGCGGCGCGAGTGGGGGAGCCACTTCACGCTGGGCCGCGCTTTCGCCTCTCTCATCGGGCACCCGGCCGTCATGCGGGCCGCGCTCGCGACGGGCATGCCCGTGCCCCCTCTCATGCGCCTCGTGGTGCGGCTCCTCGCCAACCTCACGGACCGCCCCGGCACGAGTCTTCCGGACGCCGCGATCCGCATCCTCGAGTCGCTCGTGCCCGCCACGTCCAACACCGATTCCCCCACCGCGCCGGTAGGGCGCCCGAGAAAGCTAGGCTTGAGACCGTGACTGAATCTGCAGAGAGCCGCTGGACGCACGCGGGGCACGGCCGCCCCGAGTCCGCCGAGCCGCCTCCGACCACCACGGCGATCGCCGTCGGCATGCAGCTCCCGGCCGGCTTCATTGCCATCGCCGAGGACGCCGAACTTGGCCCTGCGATCACCACGAGCATGGCGCGCGTCGAGCGTGTGCTCCGTGAGGCGATCTCCAACTCGGACCCGCTCGCGGACGCGACGAGCCGGCACCTCATGGAGGCGGGCGGCAAGCGGATCCGCCCGCTGCTGACCATCCTGGCCTCGCACCTCGGGGATCCTGACCGGGCCGCGGTGCTCCAGGCCGCCGCCGTCGTCGAGCTCACCCACCTCGCGACCCTCTACCACGATGACGTGATGGACTCCGCGCCCTACCGCCGCGGCGCACCGACCGCCCACGAGGTGTGGGGCAACACGGTGGCGATCCTCGCCGGCGACCTCATCTTCGCCCGGGCCTCGATCCTCGTCTCCGACCTTGGCGGCCGGGCCCTGGCCATCCAGGCCCGCACGTTCGAGCGGCTCTGCCTCGGCCAGCTCCACGAGACCGTGGGCCCGAGCGAGGGCGAAGACCCGCTCCAGCACTACATTTCCGTGCTGTCGGACAAGACGGGCTCCCTCATCGCGGCCTCCGGGCAGTTCGGTGTGATCTTCTCCGGCGCCCCCTCCGAGTTCGAAGACGTGCTCGTGGACTACGGCGAGAAGGTCGGCGTCGCGTTCCAGCTTGCCGACGACGTCATCGACGTGACCGGCGGCAAGGTCACCTCCGGCAAGATCGCCGGGACCGACCTGCGCGAGGGCGTCCCGACGCTCCCGGTCCTCCTGCTGCGCCGTGCCGCGGCCGACGGCGATGCCTCCGCCCGGCGGGTCCTCGCCCTCGTGGACGCGGACCTTTCGGGCGACGACGCGCTGGCCGCCGCCGTCGCGGCGATCTCGGCGCATCCCGTGACCGATCAGTCGTGGGCCGTGGCGCGCGAGTGGGCCGACGCGGCCAAGGCCGCTCTGGAACCGCTGCCCGAGGGCGTGGTCAAGGAGTCCCTGGCCGCCTTCGCCGACGCGGTGGTGGAGCGCCAAGCCTGACCGCCCGAGACCGGGTTGAGGGGTCATTTCCCCCGTGAGGGGTCACAACCGGGTTGAGGGGTCATTTCCCGGTTGAAAGGCCCTGTGCCTACGCCGCTCGCGATCGAAGCGCCGACCGGAGCTTGTGGCGGACACGACCGAAGTCGTCCTCGCGATCGGCCGCGGTCACGATGATGACAGTCCAGCCCGCTTCGCGGAAGGCTGCGTCGCGGCGAGCATCGCGGAGGCGCTGTTGGTCGGCGAGGTGATGCGCGCCGTCGTACTGGATGGCGATCTTCAGGGCTAAATAGCCCAAGTCGGCGCTCGGGGAGAACGCGTCCGACGGGCGCAGGACGATCTGAAGTTCGGGCTCCGGGAAACCGTAGGCGAGGAGGCAGAGGCGGAGCAGTGTCTCCGGGATGGAATCGGCGCCAACACGCATGTCCGCGAGTGCGGCCCGGCATTTGGCGACGCCCTTCATCTTCGGGTGGAGTCGAATCATTTCCGTCAGCTGCGCAATGGTGGCGTAGGACTCGGATCTGCCTTCGAATTGTGGTCGCGGCTTGCGGATCAGCTGATCTCCGAGCGCAACCAGTGACACCGGACCCAATTCCTGCCCCAGATCCAGCCATGATCGGGCGGGTGAACTGGCCATAATGCCCGGCTCAAGTTCGATGACTTCCCCGGGGTGCGCGGTGACCCGATGGCCGACGACGCCCTCCCGCCGCACCCGCGGAAGGTGCGACGGTTTGCTCAAATGGAGGAGGGAATGGTCCGATGACGGGTCGGGCAGCCAGAGACCGTTGAGGGCGGTCGACGTCCGGTGGGATGCCCAGGCCCCCTGCGTCACGGCGAGGGTGGCGCGCGCCCGATCCACCAGAGTCGGCACGCCGACACGCGGCACGTAGATTCCACGGCTGACGCGCGTGACTTCCTGTTTGACGAGGTCGGCGTAATCGAGGCCGAGCCGACGGGCCTCGGCGGAGGTGAACGGATGGGCGAGCATGAGGTCGAGAGCGGTGGGCGTTGCCATGCCCGCATCGTGACACGAAATCTCGGACCCTGTTCAGAGTTATCCACAGCCTGGGAGGCGTCCCGCGTGATCTCGCGGATGGGAAATGTCCTCCACAGGGTGGCAGCGCCGCCCGGGATATGACCCCTCGTCGGGGAAGTGACCCCTCAATGGGGAAGTGACCCCTCAACGGTCCCATTAACGGGGCCGGCCCCGAGGCTCGGTTGACGAGTCCCGGGGCCGCTTTCCGTTCGCACCCGGATTCACTGGAGGCTAAGAAGTGAACCCATTCACAAGCATATGACAGATCTGTAAATTGTCCAGTGATAGTGGTAAATCAGATTCGCCGGGGCGACTCAGCCCTCTTCGTCCGCCTCGTCGTCCTCGCTGAAGACCCACTCGAACATGTCGAACGTGAACTCGGAGAACGTGCCGTCCTCGGACACCCACTCGCCGCGGGCGTTGTTCTTGCGGTACACGATCGGGTCCGGAACGCGGAGGTCTCCGGAACGGAAGCCCCACGTGAACTGCTCCTCCTCGTCCTCGAGGAACATGAGGAAACCCTCGTCGTCGATCTCGAGTTCCTCGGGGTCCCAGAAGAAGTGGTAGGCCTCCATGAGCTCCGAACCGCCGAGCGCGAGGTAGAACTCGCGCAGCGCCTGGGGGATCGTGAACGCGTGCTCCTCGAGGGCGGCGTCGAGCTCCTGATCCGAGATGCCGTCCTCGGGCTGCCAGGGATCCTCGAGGTACTTGGGGACAAGCGCGCGGAATCGCTCCAGGAACATCTCGTTCATGGGATTCATCCTAGCCGCGCGCCTGGCCCTGGTTCTCCCGCCGCCAGAGGCGCCGGGTACGCTCGCCTCATGAGCCCGGAGATCCTCGTCGCGTGCGCCCACGGAACCAACAATCCGGAGGGAAAGGCCGCGATCCTCGGCATCGTGGACCAGATCCGCGCGGCCAGACCGGGCCTGACCGTCCTGGACGCGTACGTCGACGTCCATGGCCCCGAGCTGCCCGACGTGGTGGCGGGCCTGCCTGCTGACGCGCGTGCCGTCGTCGTGCCCCTCCTGCTGAGCGTCGGCTACCACGTCAGGGTGGACATCGCCCGCGCCGCCGCCTTGCGGCCCGGCACGCTCGCGGCGGGCCCGCTCGGCCCCGATGAGCGCCTCGCGGATGTCCTCGCCGACCGCCTCGGGGAGGCGGGGCTCGGGGCCGAGGACGCCGTGGTGCTCGCCGCTGCCGGATCGTCGAACCCGCAGGCGGCGCACGACGTCGAACGCCTCGCCGACATGCTCCGCCGCCGGATCCCCAACCGCGTCCTTCCCGGCTACGGCGCGAGCGCCGTCCCGACCGTCCCCGAGGCCGTCGCCGAGTTCCGCGCCGAGGAGGGTCGGACCCTCACCGACCGCGGGCTGGGGGAGACGGACGGAGCGGACGACGCCGTGCGCGTCGTCGTCGCCTCCTACCTCCTTGCGCCGGGCTACTTCCACGACCAGCTCGCCCTGGCCGGAGCCGACGCCGTCACGGCGCCGCTGCTCCCCGCGCCGGTCATCGCCCAGATCGCCCTCGACCGCTATGACGAGGCCATCGCAGCCGCGGAAACCAGCGCCCCGGACGCCCCGGCCGCTCCGCGCGCATGACCCCGAGCATGCCCACCAAGACCCCCGTGCCGCACCGCGGCCTGCTCGTCATCCTCGTCGCGGCGATGGGCGTCGGCCCGTTGCTGAACTACGGCCTCAGCGCGGTGAGCCCGCTCATCATCGCGAGCCTGGGAATCAGCCAGTCCCAGTTCGGGCTGCTGGCGGGCGCCGTGTTCGCCTCCGCGGCCGTGAGCAGCTTCTCCCTGGGACGCCTCAGCGACCGCGTCGGCATTCGCACGCAGCTCGTTCTCATCTTCGGTGGAACCGTCGTCGCGCTCCTCATCGCGGCCCTCGCCCACGCGTTCTGGGTGCTCCTCATCGCCGTCATCCTCGCCGGCCCGGCCCAGTCGATCTCGAATCCCACCACGAACCGCGTGATCGTCACCCAGGTGCCCCCGCACAAGCGCCCAGGGTGGATAGGGATCAAGCAGTCGGGCGTGCAGGCGAGCCAGCTGTTCTCCGGCCTGTTCTTCCCGGCCGTGGCCCTGTGGCTCGGCTGGCAGGGCGCGTTCGGCCTCGCCGCGGTCGTCGCGCTCGGGCTCCTCGCCTATGGGTTCACGCAGGTGCCGGCCGAGCCCGCGAAGCCCCGCACCGCCGCGGCCCACGGTTCCGGCGGCCCGCTGCCGTTCTCGGTGTGGCTCTTCGCCGCGTTCGCGTTCTTCTCGGGCCTGGGGATGCAGGCCACGAACGTGTACCTGCCGCTCTACTCCGTGCGGGTCCTCGACTTCCCACTCGTCCTCGCGGGCGCCGCGGCCGGCGTCTCGGGGATCGTGGGTGTCTCCTCTCGCATCATCTGGGGCCGCCGCATGGCGCAGGGCGCCCGGCCGTCGGTGCTCCTGTTCGCGCTCGCGCTCGGCGCGGTGGTCGGGGTGCTGTGCCTGCTCGGTGCGGGCGCGTGGCACCAGCCGTGGCTCGTGTGGATCGGGGTGGCGCTCCACGGCGCAACGGTGCTGGGCGCCAACGTCATCATGAATGCGGCCACGCTCGTGGTGGTCCCGCCGGACCGCATCGGTGTTGCCTCCGGGGTCCTCGCGGCGGGCATGTACACGGGGTTTGCGCTCGGGCCGCTCCTGATGGGCGTCCTCGCGGATGCGACCGGCGCGTACGACGTCGGGTGGCTCACCGTGGGCGGCGGCTACGTCGTGTGCGCGGGGCTGGCCCTGTGGCTCAGGCGGTATGGGGCGACCCACCCGTGGACGTCGTTCGGGCACTGAGGCGAGCGGGCGTCGTCGTGCGCCACACCCTCGCGCACGCCATGTCCTGACGCCATGCGCTGACGTCAAGGGCCGGCCCCATCATGTCCATGAGTGCGACGAAATGTGTCCTCGCGTGACCGTGCGTTGCAGGGCCCTAGGGACACGCCCGTCCTGCTCCGTACCCTCGAATCCATGACAGAGACCGCTGTATCTCCGCGCACTGGGGGAGCCGACGCTGCGGGCGCCCGCCCCGCACGGCCGCGCGCCGCCAAGCCCAACGGCCAGTGGAAGGTGGACGGCACCACCCCGCTCAATGCCAACGAGGTGTGGAAGCAGGAGGACGGCGGCCTCAGCGTGCGCGAGCGCATCGAGACGGTCTACGCTCAGGGCGGCTTCGACTCGATCGACTCGACCGATCTGCACGGCCGCTTCCGCTGGTGGGGCCTCTACACGCAGCGCAAGCCCGGAATCGACGGCGGCAAGACCGCCACGCTCGAGCCCGAGGAGCTCGAGGACCGCTACTTCATGATGCGCGTGCGGATCGACGGCGGCGCGCTCACCACCGAGCAGCTGCGCGTCATCGGCGGCATCTCCCGCGACTTCGCCCGCGGCACCGCGGACATCACCGACCGGCAGAACATCCAGCTCCACTGGGTGGAGATCGAGAGCGTGCCTGAAATCTGGCGCCGCCTCGAGGCGGTAGGCCTGCACACCACCGAGGCGTGCGGCGACGTGCCCCGCGTGATCCTCGGATCGCCCGTGGCCGGCATCGCGGCGGACGAGATCCTCGACCCAACGCCGCAGATCCGCGAGATCGCGGACCGATACATCGGCGACGAGTCCTTCGCCAACCTCCCGCGTAAGTACAAGACCGCCATCACGGGCCACCCGAGCCAGGACGTGGTCCATGAGATCAACGACTTCGCGCTCATCGGAGTGGTGCACCCCGAGCTCGGCCCGGGCTATGACCTGTGGGTGGGCGGCGGCCTCTCGACGTCGGCGCACCTCGCCGTCCGCTTGGGCGCGTTCGTCGAGCCCTCACGGGCAGCCGAGGCGTGGTTCGGCGTCACGAGCATCTTCCGCGACTATGGCTACCGGCGCCTGCGCAACCGCGCGCGCCTCAAGTACCTCGTCGCGGACTGGGGCGCCGAGAAGTTCCGGCACGTCCTCGAGACCGAGTACCTCGACGCCCCGCTTCCGGACGGTCCCGCGGCCGTCAAGCCGACGACGCCAGGCGACCACGTGGGCGTGCACCGCCAGAAGGACGGGCGCTTCTACATCGGCGCGACGCCGACCGTGGGCCGCGTGTCCGGCGAGACCCTCCTCAAGCTCGCGGACCTCATCGAGGCGCACGGCTCGGCCCGCCTCCGCACTACGCCGCACCAGAAGATCGTGGTGCTCGACGTCGACCAGGACCGCGTCGACTCCCTCGTCGCAGGGCTCGAGGAGCTCGGCCTCTACGCGAATCCGAGCCCGTGGCGCCGCTCGACCATCGCGTGCACGGGCATCGAGTTCTGCAAGCTCGCGATCGTGGACACGAAGGACACCGCCACCTCGGCGATCGCCGAGCTCGAGAAGCGCTTCCCCGCGGGGACCACGGACGCAGGCGGTGCCAACGAGCTCCTGCGTCCGCTCACCCTCCACGTGAACGGCTGCCCGAACTCGTGCGCGCGCATCCAGACGGCGGACATCGGACTCAAGGGCCAGCTCCTGCCCGACGGCAACGGTGGCCAGACCCCCGGCTTCCAGGTGCACCTCGGCGGAGGCCTCGCGTCCGATTCGCGCGAGGAGGCCGGGACGGGCCGCACGGTCCGGGGGCTCAAGGTCACGACCGACGATCTGCCCGACTACGTAGAGCGCGTCACGCGGCGGTTCCTCGCCGAGCGCGCCGATGACAACCAGACCTTTGCCGAGTGGGCGCACGCCGCAGACGAGGAGGCCCTCCAGTGAGCGATCCGACAGCGGTTGAGGAGACGGTGGCTGAGCCAACGGTGGCTGAGCAGACGGCGGGTGAGCGGGGCCGAAACCTGCGGTCCAAGGAGGAGCTCAAGGCGCTCGCCGAGGCCGGCGCGGCCGAGCTCGGCTGGGACGCCTCCGCGGACGAGGTGATCGGCTGGGTGGCGAGGAACTTCGGGACCGAGGCGACCGCCGTCGCCTGCTCGATGGCCGACGCCGTCCTGCCGGCACTCGTTGCCGACCAGCTCCCGGGCGTCGACGTGCTCTTCCTCGACACGGGCTACCACTTCCCGGAGACCTACCAGACGCGGAACGCCGTTGCCGAGAACCTGCGCGTGACCATCGTCGACGTCACGCCGAGGCAGACCGTCGCCGAGCAGGATGCCGCCGAGGGCAAGGATCTCTTCGCCCGCGATCCCGGCCGCTGCTGCGCGCTGCGGAAGGTCGAGCCCCTGAGCCGTTCGCTCGCCGGGTACGAGCTGTGGTTCACGGGCGTGCGCCGCGACGAGTCCCCGACCCGAACGGACACCCCGCTCGTGACGTGGGACGAGAAGAACGGCCTCGTCAAGGTCAACCCTGTCGCGGCCTGGTCCTTCGACCAGCTCGTGCAGTACTCCGAGGACAACCTCCTGCCCGTCAATCCCCTCCTTGCCCAGGGGTTCCCCTCCATCGGCTGCGCGCCGTGTACGCGCCCCGTCGCCCCTGGAGAGGATCCCCGAGCCGGCCGCTGGTCCGGCACCGACAAGACAGAATGCGGACTCCACACATGAGCACCCAGTTAGACGAGACCGCCGGAGCTGGCACGGCCGCCCCGGGAGTGGCTTCGGGCCTTCCTGAGCCGCGCGCTGGGCTGACCGCAGGTCAGCCGCGCGGCGAAGGGGCGGGGGCGGCCGTGCCAGCCCCGGCCCAGGCGGCGTCACTGCCCCTCCTCGACGCGCTCGAGGCCGAATCTATCCACATCATCCGCGAGGTCGTCGCCGAGTTCGAGCGTCCCGCGATGCTGTTCTCGGGCGGCAAGGACTCCGTAGTCATGCTGCACCTCGCCGCGAAGGCGTTCTGGCCGGGGAAGATTCCGTTCCCCGTCCTGCATGTTGACACGGGCCACAACTTCCCCGAGGTCCTCGACTTCCGCGACCGCACGGTCCAGCGTCTCGGGCTCAAGCTCGTGGTCGGCTCCGTCCAGGAGTTCATCGACCGCGGCGAGCTCGCCGAGCGCGCCGATGGGACCCGTAACCCGCTCCAGACCATCCCGCTCCTGGACACCATTGACCGCAACAAGTTCGACGCCGTGTTCGGCGGCGGCCGCCGCGACGAGGACAAGGCGCGCGCCAAGGAGCGCATCCTGTCCCTGCGCGACGAGTTCGGCCAGTGGGACCCGCGCAACCAGCGCCCGGAACTGTGGAACCTGTACAACGGGCGCCACACCGTGGGCCAGCACGTGCGCGCGTTCCCCATCAGCAACTGGACCGAGCTGGACATCTGGCGGTACATCGAGCGCGAGCAGATCGAGCTCCCGAGCATCTACTACGCCCATGACCGCGACGTGTTCGAGCGTGACGGCATGTGGCGGGCCGTCGGCGAGGTGAGCCTCCCGCGCGAGGGGGAGGGCGTCGTCGTGCGCACCGTGCGCTACCGGACGGTGGGAGACATGTCCTGCACCGGCGCCGTGCTCTCCGACGCCTACACGGTGGCTGACGTGGTGCGCGAGGTCGCGGCCTCGACCCTCACCGAGCGCGGGGCCACCCGCGCCGACGACAGGATTTCCGAGGCGGCCATGGAAGACCGCAAGAAGGACGGGTACTTCTGATGAACACGCTGGTTGAGCCTGCCGAAACCACGCTCTCCGAGGGCACCCTCTTCCGCTTCGCGACCGCCGGCTCCGTCGACGACGGCAAGTCCACCCTCGTGGGCCGTCTCCTCCACGACTCGAAGGCGATCCTCGCCGACCAGCTTGACGCCGTGGCCCGCACCTCCGCGGACCGAGGCTTCGGTGGGGAGCGCGGCGGCCTGGACCTCGCGCTCCTGACGGACGGCCTGCGGGCCGAGCGCGAGCAGGGCATCACGATCGACGTCGCGTACCGCTATTTCGCGACCGACCGCCGCACGTTCATCCTCGCCGACTGCCCGGGCCATGTGCAGTACACGAAGAACACGGTCACGGGTGCGTCCACCGCGGACGCCGTGGTGCTGCTCATCGACGCGCGCAAGGGCGTGCTTGAGCAGACCCGCCGGCACCTGTCCGTCGCGGCGCTCCTGCGCGTGCCGCACGTGGTCGTGGCGGTGAACAAGATCGACCTCGTGGACTTCTCGGAGCCTGTGTTCACCCAGATCGCGGCCGACGTCGCGCGGGTGGCTTCCGAGCTCGGCCTCCGCGAGGCGGTGGCTGTGCCGGTCTCCGCGCTCGACGGCGACAACGTCGTCGACCGGTCGGACCGGACGCCGTGGTACTCAGGGCCGACCCTGATCGAGCTGCTCGAGTCGCTGCCGAGCACGGACGAGCTGTCTGACGAGGGAGAGGCCTTCCGCTTCCCGGTCCAGACCGTCATCCGGCCCCAGGGCGCGCTCGCGCCCGGTCTGGACGAGGGCGAGTTCCGTGACTACCGGGCCTACGCCGGGCAGGTCACCGAGGGGACCGTGCGCGTGGGCGACCGCGTCGCCGTTGTGACCCCCGGCCAGACGGCACGTGAGACGACCGTGGTGGGGATCGACGTCGCGGGCCGTTCTCTTGAGGAGGCCGGTGCGCCGCTCTCCGTGGCCCTACGGCTCGCGGACGAGTTCGACGTGGCGCGCGGCGACACGATCGCGGCCGCGGGGACGCTGCCGGAGAGCACCGCCGATCTGTATGGGTCCGTCGCCTGGCTCTCGACGAAGCCGCTTCGTGAGGGTGCCAAGGTGCTCGTGAAGCACGGCACTTCGACAGTGCGCGGCCTGGTGCGTGCCGTGACCGGCAAGCTAGACCTCGACAGCTTCGAGGTGGCGCCGGCGTCGGGCCTCGACCTCAACGACATCGGCGAGGTTCAGGTTCGCCTGGCCGCGCCGCTGCCGCTCGAGCCGTACGCGGCGCACCGCCGCACGGGTGCCTTCCTCGTCATCGATCCCCAGAACGGCAACACCCTCGCCGCCGGCATGGTCCGCACGCACCCCGGCGATACCGAGGACGAGCGCTACTGGATCTGACCGGCGCCGGTGGTTGAGCGAAGTCGAAGCCCGGAGTCGAATCTCACTGGCTGAGCGGAGCGAAGCCAGGTCGAAACTTCGGCTGTGCGCCTTTGCCCTGGAGATGGCGGCGACGCCCATCTGGGCCCGGTAACCTGCACCGGCTCAACCCTGCAGTGCCGCCGTAGCGCACAAGTGCCACCGAAGCGCACTTGTCCGCTACAGCAGCGCTGCGGAATGCCCCGGCACCTGATCTGATGGGAAACCCTGACATGCGCCCTGACATGCGCGTCACCTCAGGCCGCCGCCAGATCTGATTCAGCACGTGTCGGCATGAGCAGCTTGGGCCACCAGTCCCTCTGCCCCCGACGGCGCCCCTCACCTCCCGAGGCGAGGGGCGTCGTCGTGCGTCTCCGGGCGGCGCGACCCACACCCGGTCTGTCCGATGAATGGACAGGGGACAGGCGTGGGGTCCCTCACACTGCTAGCGTCAGCAGTGAACAGTACGGCGCCGTGGCCGCACCTTCCGCAGTCCGCGCGTTCCGGCAGTCGTGCTTGTCACAGTGATCGGATGCCCAGAGTTCGACAGGTTGCACCGAGTCCGAGGTGAGCCTCGGGGGAGGAAGGAAGCAGATGAGAGACATCCAGCAGGGCGGATGCCCCGTGATGCATGACGGCGCTTCGTCGTCCGGGACCGGGACCGGGACCGGGAGCGAGAGCGAAAACCCCGCCATCCCGGCGCCTGAGCCCAAGGCCCACCGCCCACGGCAGAACTCGGACTGGTGGCCGAACCAGCTCGACCTCTCCGTGCTCCACGCCCAGAACCCCAAGGGCAACCCACTCGGTGCCGATTTCAGCTATCGCGACGAGTTCGCGAAGCTTGACGTCGAGGCGCTCAAACAGGACATCGCCAAGGTCCTCACGACGTCGCAGGACTGGTGGCCCGCCGACTTCGGGCACTACGGCGGCCTCATGATCCGGCTCAGCTGGCACGACGCCGGCACGTACCGCGTGTTCGACGGCCGCGGGGGCGCCGGCGACGGCAGCCAGCGCTTCGCGCCGCTGAACAGCTGGCCCGACAACGCCAACCTGGACAAGGCCCGGCGCCTGCTCTGGCCCGTGAAGCAGAAGTACGGCCAGAAGGTCTCGTGGGCCGACCTGCTCGTTCTCGCGGGCAATGTCGCCCTCGAATCGATGGGCTTCACGACCTTCGGGTTCGCCTTCGGCCGAGAGGACGTCTGGGAGCCGGAGGAGATCTTCTGGGGCACGGAGGACACGTGGCTCGCCGAGGACCGGTACGTCAGCGAGGACGAGATGGTCCCGGTGGTCGGCGCGACCGAGATGGGCCTCATCTACGTCAACCCCGAGGGCCCCAAGGGCAACCCCGATCCGGCCGCGGCCGCGGCCTTCATCCGCGAGACCTTCGGCCGCATGGCGATGAATGACGAAGAGACCTTCGCCCTCATCGCCGGCGGGCACACGTTCGGCAAGACCCACGGCGCCGCCCCCGCGGACTCGCACGTCGGCCCCGAGCCCGAGGGCGCGAATCTGGAGAACCAGGGCCTCGGCTGGCTCAGCACCTACGGGACGGGCCACGGTTCCGACACCATCACCTCCGGCCTCGAAGTCACGTGGACCGACCGGCCGACCGAGTGGAGCAACCGCTTCCTCGAGATCCTGTTCGGCTACGAGTGGGAGCTGACGAAGAGCCCGGCCGGCGCACACCAGTGGGTCGCCAAAGATGCTCCCGAGATCATCCCCGATCCCTTCGACCCGCAGAAGAAGCACCGTCCGACGATGCTCACCACGGATCTCTCGCTGCGCGTCGATCCCACGTACGAGGCGATCGGGCGCCGTTTCCTAGAGAACCCCGACGAGTTCGCGCTCGCGTTCGCCAAGGCCTGGTACAAGCTCCTGCACCGCGACATGGGCCCGGTCGGACCGCACATGCTCGGCCCGTGGGTACCGGAGCCCCAGATCTGGCAGGACCCGGTTCCCGCCGTCGACCACGAGCTCGTCGACGACGCCGACATCGCCTCCCTCAAGGCTCGGCTCCTCGACACGCTGAGTGCCGACCAGCTCATCGGCACGGCGTGGGCCGCGGCGTCGAGCTTCCGCAAGACCGACAGGCGAGGCGGCGCCAACGGTGCGCGCATCCGGCTCGAGCCGCAGCGCGACTGGGAGGTCAACCAGCCAGAGCAGCTCGAGGCTGCGCTCCGGGCCCTCGAGGGCGTGCAGGAGGCATTCAACGTCGCCCAGACCAATGGCAAGCGCGTCTCCCTTGCGGACCTGATCGTCCTCGGCGGCTCTGCCGCTGTGGAGAAGGCCGCTAAGGACGCCGGATTCGACGTGACGGCGCCCTTCCGGCCCGGCCGCGCCGACGCGACGCAGGAACAGACGGACGTCCAGTCGGTGGCGTACCTCGAGCCCCGCGCCGACGGCTTCCGCAACTACCTGCGTCCCGGCGAGAAGGTGCCGGCGGAGACGCTGCTCGTGGACAAGGCCTACATGCTCGACCTCTCCGCGCCGGAGATGACTGCGCTCCTGGGCGGTCTCCGGGCGTTGGGAGCCAACAACGGGGGCTCTGCGCACGGCGTCCTCACCGACCGGCCGGGCGTGCTGACCAACGACTTCTTCGTCAACCTGCTCTCTCCCGGCACCCAGTGGAAGGCCTCGGAGAGCGAGGAGAACGTGTACGAGATCCGCGACGTCGCGACGGGCGAGCTCAAGTGGACGGCGACCGCGGTCGACCTGATCTTCGGCTCCAACTCGCAGCTGCGCGCGCTCTCGGAGGTCTACGCGAGCGACGACGCAAACGAGAAGTTCGTCAACGACTTCGTGGCGGCCTGGACGAAGGTCATGGAGCTCGACCGGTTCGACCTCCACTAGGCGGAGCTCCGGGCCGGCCCCAGCTTGGCCGGCCCGGAGTCCGCCCGACGGCGCTCGGCGGTCCGCAGCTGGACTCAGGGCCTGGCGCCTTCGTTCACCTGGAGGCGGATCGTGTCATACATGATCCCGGCCATCGGCTGCATCCAGGTGTCGGAGGTCGGCGCCGTGGCAGGCTTCGTGTGGGCCAGGGTGATCACGTTCTCGCCATCGCGCAGGAGCGTTGCCGGGAAGGCGACGGTCGGGATCTGGCGGTGCATCGAGCGGGCCACGAGCCGGTAGGAGGAGTTGTCGCCGGGTACGCCCGGCAGCGGGTCGAGGGAGGCGATCGTGGTCCCGTTGAGTGTCACCTCGAGCGTCGCGAAGACTTGGGCCGCGAGGGCAATGTCGAGGAACCCCGTTCCCTGCTCGAACCGATGCGCGTCGAACCGGATCTTCCACGTCTCGAGGCTGCGGTCCGGTGTGGTGCCGCGCCATGCAAGCTGGGTGTCCGTGCCGGGGGTCTTGACCGCCGGGTGGAAGTAGTTCCACGAGGTCGCTGGATCGTCAACCCCGACCTTGAAGTCCACCCCCTGCGGGAACTCGTAGGGGTATTCGAGCCACGTCAGCGTGCGGCGGAAGCCGTCCATACCGCCGTGGATGTGGAACTCCTCCGCCGAGCGGTCCGGCGTTCCGATCTGCCACAGGGTCGGGCCGTGCTCTGTCGGCTGCCACACGTGGTTGCCGGTGTCCAGGGACGTCCCCGCCAGGACCGTGATGCCGGTGCGCCGGTACTCGCCCATCGCTCCCTTCGTGAAGGCGGCGAGCGTGTACGTCCCGGGCCGCACCGCCGGGATCGTGAACCTGCCGCCTGGCCCGATCTTGGCGGAGTAGATGTAGTCGAGGTTGAGGTACTGCCAGTCGTCGCCGTCGAGAGTCACGCCCTCGTAGGCGCGGTCGGGCCCTGGCCGGAAGAGCACGGCCCAGCCGTTGTCGACGGCCCCGAGCGAGGAGACCGTGAGCTTCCCTGTCACGTGCGAGCGCTCCTGCGCCCCGTAGGCGGGGTCGTCGACCCACGTGTAAGGCCACGCGGCGATCTCTCCCGCAGCCGCCCGCCTGGCATCCTCCCAGAGGGCCGCCACGTTATGCGCCTCGTCGCCAACCGAGGCCTCGCCGACATGGAGGTAGAACGGCCCGTAGACCTTCTCCCACCCCTTGGCGGGCACGACGTCCGGCTCTCCGTAGTGGCCCGTGAGCGGGTGCCAGAGCAGGATCATGCCGCTGTAGTAATCGTGGCAGGTTAGCTCCTGTCGGGTCGGTCCGCCGAAGGACTCCTTGCTGGCCTGGACGAGCGAGAGCCCCACCTTTCCGTTGGAGATCATGAACACGTGGTTGTCGCCCTCGAGGTTCGACGCGTTCTGGTACTTGGACCAGATCGACCCGTCCGGCAGGGCATAGGTGGTGTCCTGGAGCGTGGTCCAGTGCGCCGCGTCGTAGAGGCTGGGGCGCTGCCGGATGCCGCGCTCGTCGTCGACCGCGAACCAGCGGAAGGAGGGGTCGTCGGCCGCGAAGGCGTAGCGCAGCTGCCCGAGCGAGAGCCCGTCCGGCATGTTCTCGGTGTACTTGACGATCCAGTACTGGTGCAGGCCCGACGCGCCGCGCTCCAGGGCG
Source organism: Sinomonas sp. ASV486 (assembly GCF_030908215.1). Classification (GTDB taxonomy): domain Bacteria; phylum Actinomycetota; class Actinomycetes; order Actinomycetales; family Micrococcaceae; genus Sinomonas; species Sinomonas puerhi. The sequence goes on from NZ_JAVFJK010000001.1 coordinate 79,643, forward strand.
ATGCGGAGGTCGAGGTAGAAGGTCAGCCTGGACGGATCGTTGGAGAGGACCGAGACCTCGATCCGGTCTGCTGTCTGGCTGACTACGCGGAACGTGGCGCCGGACATCCCGGCCGCACCGGCCGCACCGGAGTAGTTGAACGTCGTGTAGCCGTGGCCGTGTGAGCCGCTGAGCAGGTTGACGTTCTCGTTGCCCTGGACGCTGCCGATGAGGCGCAGGTCCCGGATCTCGGCTGTGGTCTTGACGACCGTGAACCGCACGATTCCGTTGGCAAGCGTCACAGACGTCCCGTTGTCGACGAGCGTGACGTCGGGCCCGGCAGTAGCAGTAGCGGAGGCCCGCGGTGCAGCCGACAGGGGGAGGGCCGCGGCACCCGCGGCGAGGCCCATGAGGCCGAGGACGGTGCGGCGGGCGAGGGGTGTGGACATAAGTGGAGCTCCTTCGGCGTCGTTGCCTTGCACAAGGTCGTTCCTTCACGGGGGATCGCCTGCTGGCCAGGCTGCGCTGCGCGGTATCCACCCACGAAAGCCCCGCGATTGAGCGGGAAAGCGCTTTCTGCATTGAAACGTTAAATTTCCTGAAGGCCGCAGTCAACACCTTTCCCGACTTTCCCAGAATTGCCCCAGAGCGGGGCTCCCGGCGCCGCTCCTCGGGCAGCGGCGCAGCCGGACGTCAGGCCCGGGCGAAGTCGAAGTTCATGATCACGCGACGGGGTGTCGGGTGCGCGAGCTCGGTGAATCCCGCCTCTTCGAACACCTGCCGGGTGTGGCCTCGGCCCACGGCTCGCACGTGGTGCGCTCCTGCCCGCTTCTCGGAACGCGACACGCACTCTCGAGCCGACACGCCGCGTGCCGGAGTGATTGGGAAATGACAACCGGGCCGGGGCACACAGACGGGTGAGGCGGAACCCCCGGCCCGTCGTGTGACGTCTCGTGACGCAGCGTGAACGCCCGTGACCGGACCCTTGGCCACGCACCCGGGGTCCCTCCATGCTGGAACCCATGATCACGCAGCGCACCACCCGGACCGGGCGTCGAATGCCCCGATGTCGGGCCCGTCGATAGGCCCCGTCCGAGACCTGACGACACTGCGAGATCGAGGAACCTCCCATGAGCGAGACCGTCAAGACCCCTGAAACCATCCGCATCACCGCCGACTCGGGTCCCCCGAAACGTGGGCGAGCGATCGCCCTCGGCATCGCGGCCGCCGTCGTGATCCTCCTCGGTGCGGGCACAGCGGTCGCCACAGCACTGAACAGCGGCGAGCAGCGCACGACGTCGTCCGTCGCCACCGGGACCCCGGCACCACAGCTGCGGCTCGGCTACTTCGGCAACGTCACCCACGCCCCCGCCCTCGTGGGAGTGCAGAACGGTCTCATCGCGGGCACCCTCAAGGATGCCGGCACCAACAGCCTCACCACGCAGGTGTTCAACGCGGGCCCTGCGGCGATCGAGGCGCTCAACGCGGGCGCCATCGACGCCGCATACGTCGGCCCGAACCCGGCCATCAACTCGTTCGTGCAGAGCCACGGGGAGTCCGTCTCCGTCATCGCGGGCGCGGCTGCGGGCGGCGCGCAGCTCGTCGTCAAGCCGGGCATCACGGACCCGGAGCAGCTCAAGGGCAAGGTCCTCGCGACGCCCCAGCTCGGCGGCACCCAGGACGTGGCACTCCGCGCGTACCTCGCGTCGAAGGGCCTCAAGACCACCCCGAACGGCGGCGGCGACGTCACCATCAACCCGACCGAGAACGCGCAGACCCTCAAGCTCTTCCAGGACGGCAAGCTCGACGGCGCGTGGCTCCCCGAGCCGTGGGCGTCCCGCCTCGTGCTCCAGGCCGGCGCCAACGTGCTCGTTGACGAGAAGGACCTGTGGGACGGCAGCGGCACGGGAAAGCCCGGCGAGTTCCCGACCACGATCCTCATCGTCAACAAGACGTTCGCTGCACAGCATCCTCAGACGGTCGAAGCCCTCCTGAAGGGCCACGTCGCCGCCGTCGACTGGCTCAGCCGCGCGACCTCCACCCAGAAGGCGAGCACCGTCAACGCGGCGCTCAAGGCCGCGGCAGGGTCTGAGCTGCCCGCGGACGTCATCGAGCGGGCCCTGGGCAACATCACGTTCACCACGGATCCGCTCGCGGGCGCCTACTCCAAGCTCCTTGCGGACGGCGTCACAGCAGGGGTCACGAAGACCGCGGACCTCCACGGCCTCTTCGACCTGCGCGCACTGAACGCACTGTCGGGCCAGGCGAAGGTCAGCGCCGCTGGCCTGGGCCAGGACTGACGGGACGAGAGGATCAAGACATGACCGTAGTGCTCGAGAACCTCGGCAAGCGCTTCGGCGCTGGCGCGCCCGTGCTCGACAGCGTCAACGCCACCATCGCCCAAGGCGAGTTCGTCGCACTCCTGGGCGCCTCGGGCTGCGGCAAGTCCACGCTCCTGAACATCATCGCCGGTCTCGAGCGGCCCACCGCTGGCGCGCTCGAGGTCCCGGCGGACGGTGCCGCGTTCATGTTCCAGGACGCCGCGCTGTACCCGTGGCTCACGGCACGGGCCAACATCGAGCTCGCGCTCAAGCTCCGCGGGGTGCCGAAGGCGGAGCGGCGGGCACGCGCCGTCGAACTCCTCGACCTCGTTCACCTCGGCGAGGCCGCGGACAAGCGCCCGCACGAGCTTTCGGGGGGCATGCGGCAGCGCGTCGCCCTGGCCCGGGCGCTCTCGCAGGACCGGCAGGTCCTCCTCATGGATGAGCCGTTCGCGGCCCTCGACGCCATCACGCGCGACCTCCTCCACGAGGAGCTCACCCGGATCTGGCGGGAGACCGGGCGGACCATCATCTTCGTCACGCACAACGTCCGCGAGGCTGTGCGGCTCGGACAGCGCGTCCTGCTGCTCTCGTCGCGGCCCGGGCGCGTCGTCGCCGAGTGGTCTGTCCCGGACGCCACGAAGCATGACGCCGCCGCGGCCGCCGCCCTGACAGCCGAGCTCACCTCCCGACTGCGGCAGGAGATCGCCCGCCATGCCAAGTAATCCGCTGCTCGAAAAGGACACGCAGGCCTCCCAGGACCGCGGCCTCCCGCCGCTCACCAACGTCTCGACCGTCGGCGAGCCGACCGGAGAGGAGCTCCGCGCCCTCGAATCAGGGCTCGACCAGCTCCAGTCGGACACCGTCAGGCGCCACCGGGACTGGTCACGGGCGCTCCTGCCGCTTGCCGCCGTCGTGGTCCTGATCCTCGCCTGGCAGCTCTACGTGACGCTCGGCCTCAAGCGCCGCGACCTCGTCCCCGGCCCGCTTGACGTTGCGGCGTCGCTCGGCGAGCTGTGGAAGGAGGGCCGGGCCCAGGAAGCGGTCTGGACCTCGCTCCAGCGCGGGCTGCTCGGCTTCGCGGTCAGTGCGCTCGTCGCGACCCCGCTCGGGCTGCTCCTCGGCCAGGTCAAGCCCCTCCGCCGCGCGTTCGGCCCGCTCATCTCGGGCCTCCAGGTCCTGCCGTCCGTCGCGTGGGTGCCGGCCGCGATCATCTGGTTCGGACTCACCGATGCGACCGTGTACTTCGTGGTGCTCATGGGTGCGATCCCCTCGATCATCAACGGGCTCATTGCGGGGATCGACCAGATCCCGCCGCAGTACCGGTCCGTCGGCAAGGTCCTTGGCGCGTCGCGGACCGAGCTCGCGCTCCATATCGTGCTCCCCGCGGCGCTTCCGGGCTATGTGGCCGGGCTCAAGCAGGGGTGGGCGTTCTCGTGGCGCTCGCTCATGGCCGCGGAGATCATCGCCGTGGGCGGGACTCTCGGGTACGGGCTTGGATCCCTTCTCGATCAGGGCCGGACCCTGAGCGACATGGGCGTGGTCATGAGCGCGATCCTTGTGATCCTGGCCGTCGGCATTGCGATCGAGCTGGCCGTGTTCGGACCCCTCGAGCGGCGCATCCTCGCCCGCCGCGGACTTCTCACGGGAGGCACGCGATGAGCGGCATCGACCTGTACCCCACCTCGCTGCGGCTTCTCGGCCGGGACGTGCTCGTGGTCGGCGGCGGCGCCGTGGCTGCGCGCCGCGCCCGTGGCCTGCTCGACGCCGGCGCGAAGGTGACCGTCGTGGCGCCCGAGGCGGGGCACGACGTCGTGCGCCTCGCGGAGGCTGGCCTCGTCACGTGGGTGCGCCGCGGCTACGCGACGTCTGATCTCGAGGGCGTGTGGTTCGTCCAGACCGCGACGGGCCTGCCGGAGCTGGACGCGCGGGTGGCCGCAGAGGCCGAGGGTCGGCGCATCTGGTGCGTCAATGCCGCCGATCACGAGGCCTCCGCCGCCTGGACACCCGCGACCGCCCGGGTCGACGACGTCACCGTCGCCGTGAACGCCGGGGGAGACCCGCGCCGCGCGAAGGCCCTCAAGGACGCGATCGTCCTGGCGCTGCGCACCGGGAATCTGCCGCTGCGGCGGCACCGCCGCACCTCTCCCGGACGGGACGCGCACGACGGCGCGGGGCTCGCTCCCACGGGCAGCCGGTCCCTTGGCGGGCGGGTCGCCCTCGTGGGCGGGGGTCCGGGCGATACCGGGCTCATCACGGTCCGCGGCCGGCAGCTGCTGGCCGAGGCCGACGTCGTCGTGGCCGACAGGCTCGGGCCCCGTGGACTCCTCGCTGAGCTCGGGGACGCCGCGGCGGGCGGCCCGCGCGTCATCGAGGTCGGCAAGGCCCCCGGCGCACATCAGGCCACGCAGGACGAGATCAACGAGATCCTCGTGCGCGAGGCTCTGGCCGGAAACGTCGTCGTGCGCCTCAAGGGCGGCGACCCGTACGTCCTGGGGCGCGGCGGCGAGGAGGCAGAGTTCTGCCGGCGCCATGGCGTCGACGTCGAGGTGGTCCCCGGTGTCACGAGCGCCATCTCGGTGCCTGCCGCCGCAGGCATCCCCGTGACACACCGCGGCCTCGCGACGGGCTTTAGCGTCGCGACGGGCCACGATGAGCTCGCCGAGCTTCCCGCCCGGTCGGACCACACGATCGTCCTGCTCATGGGCGTCCGCCGGCTCGCGGAGTCCGTCGCCGTGCTGCGTGTGCGCGGTCTCGCGGCGCACACGCCCGTCGCCATCGTCGAGCGCGGCTGGACACCCGATCAGCGCGTCACGATCGCGACACTGGGTACCATTGTTGACCGTGCCCGCGCCGTTGGAGTCGCGAACCCCGCGGTGATCGTGATCGGCGACGTCGTGCGCGTGAGCCCCTACGCGACCGCGGATCTCGGCGCATCCCTGACCACGCAACTCCACTGAACCCTCAGAACGAACCGAAGGAACACAGCCGTGTCGAACCTCAACCCCGCCCCGCGGGGCACCGCCCAGCGTCCCCTTCGCGTGGCCATCGTCGGCTCCGGACCCGCCGGCGTGTACGCCGCGGACCTGCTGACGAAAAGCGCCCCCGTTGCCTCGGGCGAGCTCACGCTGAGCATCGACCTGTTCGACCGCTACCCGGCCCCGTACGGGCTCATCCGGTACGGCGTGGCTCCGGACCACCCGCGCATCAAGGGCATCGTCAACGCGCTGCACAAGGTCCTGGACCGCGGCGACATCCGCTTCTTCGGCAACGTGGACTATGGCACGGACCTCTCACTGGCTGACCTGCAGCGGCACTACGATGCCGTGGTCTTCGCGACCGGTGCGATCAAGGACGCGGACCTCAACATCCCCGGCATCGAGCTCAAAGGCTCCTTCGGCGGTGCCGACTTTGTCTCGTGGTATGACGGCCAACCCGACGTGCCGCGCGAGTGGCCGCTCGAAGCGCGCGAGGTTGCGGTGATCGGCAACGGCAACGTCGCGCTCGACGTCGCGCGCGTGCTCTCGAAGCACGCCGACGAGCTCCTGGTCACCGAGATCCCGGACAACGTGTACCGGATCCTCAAGGAGTCCCCGGTCACCGACGTGCACGTGTTCGGGCGCCGCGGCCCGGCCCAGGTCAAGTTCACCCCGCTCGAGCTGCGCGAGCTGTCCCACTTGCACGACGTCGACCTCGTCCTCTATCCCGAGGACTTCGAGTTCGACGATGCCTCCGACCGCGAGATCCAGACCAACAACCAGGTCAAGACCATGGTCGGCACGCTGACCAACTGGATCGCCGAGCAGCCCGAGGATGTCTCCGAGCTCACCGCCTCGCGCCGCCTGCACCTGCACTTCCTGCAGAGCCCGGTCGAGATCGTCGACTCGCCCGAGACGCCCGGCCGCGTGGCCGGGATCCGGTTCGAGCGCCAGGAGCTCGACGGGACCGGCGCCGTTCGGGGCACCGGCGAGTTTGTCGACTACCCCGTCCAGGCCGTGTACCGGGCGATCGGCTACTTCGGCTCGGCCCTGCCCGACGTGGAGTTCGACCATCGCCGCGGCGTCGTGGTGAACGACGGCGGCCGCGTCCTCGACGCTGACGGCTCGCTGGTGCCGGGGGTATACACCACGGGCTGGATCAAGCGCGGGCCCGTGGGCCTCATCGGGCACACGAAGGGCGATGCGCTCGAAACCATCGGGCACCTGCTCGATGCCCGCGAGGACCTGCCCGCCGCCGAGGCCCCCGCCGAGGCCGCCGTGACGGACCTGCTGGCCGAGCGGGGCATCGAGTACACGACGTGGGAGGGCTGGCTCGCCCTCGACGCGCATGAGAAGGCCCTGGGCGCCGCTGCGGAGCCGGCTCCGACGCACAAGGGCCCGGTGGCGCGCGAGCGCGTCAAGGTCGTGGCGCGCGAGGACATGGTCGAGATCTCGAACGGTGCCCCGGTCGTAGGCTGACTGACTCCTCCTTCGCCGATGTCACCCCGTGTGGGGGCGAGGTCACCCCGTGTGGTGGCGAGGTCACTGGGTGTGGTGCCGCGGTCACCCCGTGTGGGCCCGACGTCACCCCGTGTGGGGGCGAGGTCACCCCGTGTGACGCCGAGGCCGGGCCGCAGAACCAACTTCGGCGAGAAGGGGTGCGCTACGCCTTCGCGACCTTCCTCACCGCGAGGGCCAGGTACAGCTGCACGCGGTCGGCGGTGACGGCGGGGTCGTACCCGGTGAGCTCGGCGATCTGCCCGAGCCGGTAGCGGACGGTGTTCCGGTGCAGGTTGAGCTGCTCGGCGACCTGTGCCACCGAGCCGTTGAGGGTGAGGTACGTCTCGAGCGTGTGCACGAGCTCCGCGCCGTGCTGCCGGTCGAACCGGGCGAGCGGGCCGATCGCCTCCCCGGCCATGTCCGCGAGGGGAACGTCCTCGCTCGCAAGCAGGAGCGAGGTGATGCTCAGGCGCTCGGGCTCGTTGACCTCAAGGCCGCGTGCGGCGGCATCCTTGGCCTCGAAGTAGCTCCAGCGCAGGCCGTTGGGCTTCGTGTAGGCACCGCCTATACCGATCGTCGCGTGGATCCCCGCCTCGGTGAGGTGGTCGGAGAGGAGGCGGCCCAGCTTCGGCGCGGCGGCGCCGTCGTCCTCCACCACCACCACGAGGTCGCGGTCGAGCATCGCGGTCACCGCGCCGTCGAGCGCGGCAGGGAGCGTGGCACCGCGCAGGTTCTTGTGGTGTGCGGCGGATTCGGCGAGCAGCACCACGTTGCGCTTCGTCGAGTTCACCCCGATCGCGGCGAGCCGGCGAGAGGCCTCCTCGGCTTCAAGGGTTCCGCGCACGACGTCGTTGATCACCTGCCCGGCGAGGGCCCGCTGGGATTGGCGCTGCTTCGTGAGGTTGTTGAGCTCGATGCTGATGAGGTTCTGCGCGTACGAGATGATCCCCGTGTCCTCGAACGGCTTCCTGGCCCACAGGGTGCACGCGTCGCGGCGACCGGTTGGGACGGGGTACGGGACCCATCGGTCCATGGTGGGCGTCCCTGCCTCGGGTCCCGAGGCGTAGAGCTGGGCTGTGAACTGGGTCAGGATGATCTCGGTGTGGAGCATCGTGCCGAGGTGCTTGAGGAGTTCGTGGAGGCCGCCGCCCGTTAGGAGCGAGCGTGCCAACACCTGATGCGCGCCGATGAGGCGCTCGAGGCTCGCATAGTGGTCGGCCGAGTGGGAATCGGCGACGAGCTTCCCGATGGCCATGAACGGCGTCCGGTACGGGACCTCGATCACCGGCACGCCCCAGCGGTTCGCCTCTGCGATGAGGGCGGGCGGGATCTCGTCGTGCCCGAGGCCTACGCCGAAACCGATGCCCAGGGCGCCGGCCCGCCGGAGCACGCGCACGAACCGGCGTTGCTCGATGGCGGTGCGCTGCCGGACCCCGGTGGTGAGGACGAGTTCCCCGCCGGTGAGGAACTGCGCCGGATCCTCAAGCTCCGTGACGGCCACCCAGCGGATCTCTTCGCGCAGCGTGGCGGTGGCGGAGCCCGCGAGCCGGAGGCCGAGATCGGCGTGGTTGAGGAGCTCGGCGAGGGTGAGGGCCATGCGTTCAACTATAGGCAAGGGCGCTGGTTGATCGCACTACGTTGCGCCGGGTGACTCGTGCGATCGGCCATTCCTGCTGTGGCCTGCCTCGCATTACCTTGGGACCGACGAAAGGATTGCATCCATGGACATCCAGTACCGCCTCGAGCAGAAGCGCAAGGTCCTCAAGGACTTCCCGGGCCCTCGGTCCCTCGAGCTCACCGCACGTCGCGCAGCGGCCGTCGCCGCGGGCGTCGCCTCGTCCGTGCCGGTGTACGTCGCGGACGCCGACGGCGGCATCATCCATGACGTCGACGGCAACTCGTTCATCGACCTCGGCTCGGGCATCGCGGTGACCACCGTGGGCGCGTCCGATGCGGCGGTGGTGGGCGCCGTGAAGGAGCAGGTCGAGCACTTCACGCACACGTGCTTCATGGTCACGCCCTACGAGGGCTATGTCGCCGTCGCCGAGAAGCTCAACGAGCTCACCCCGGGCCACCACGCCAAGCGCACGGTCTTGTTCAACTCCGGTGCCGAGGCCGTCGAGAACGCGATCAAGATCGCCCGAGTCGCCACGGGCCGCAGCGCCGTCGTCGCCTTCGACCACGCCTACCACGGCCGCACGAACCTCACGATGGGCCTCACTGCGAAGGCCATGCCGTACAAGTACGGCTTCGGACCGTTCGCCAGCGAGATCTACCGCGCGCCCATGAGCTACCCGTTCCGCGAGGAGAACGCGCAGATCACAGGCAAGGAGGCCGCTGAGCGCGCCATCCTGACCATGAGCAAGCAGATCGGCGCCGACCAGATTGCGGCCATCGTGATCGAGCCGATCCAGGGCGAGGGTGGGTTCATCGTCCCGGCCGAGGGCTTCCTGCCGCGCCTCGCCGAGTTCGCGAAGGAGAACGGCATCGTCTTCATCGCGGACGAGGTCCAGTCCGGCTTCGCCCGCACGGGCGAATGGTTCGCCGTTCAGCACGAGGGCGTCGTCCCGGACCTCATTACGACGGCGAAGGGCATCGCGGGCGGCATGCCGCTCTCCGCGGTCACGGGCCGCGCCGAGCTGCTCGACGCCGTCCACGGCGGCGGTCTGGGCGGCACCTACGGCGGCAATCCGGTGGCCTGCGCCGCCGCGCTCGCCGCGATCGAGACCATGGACTCCCAGGACCTGCGCGGCCGCGCCCGCGAGATCGAGGCGACCGTCAAGGAGCGCTTCGGCAAGCTTCAGGCGGAGCTCGGCGAGAACGGCATCATCGGCGAGATCCGCGGCCGCGGGGCCATGCTGGCGCTCGAGTTCGTCAAGCGCGGCAGCGCCCAGGCCAAGGAGCCGGACGCCGCCACGACCAAGGCGATCGCCGACTACTGCCTCAAGGAAGGCGTCATTATCCTCACGTGCGGCACCTACGGCAACGTGATCCGGCTCCTGCCTCCGCTCGTGATCAACGATGAGCTGCTCAACGACGGACTCGATGTGCTCGAGGCGGCGATCCGCGCCGTCGCGTAGGCATCACTTCCCGGTAGAGTCTGCGGTATCAGCCGCAGACCGGGACGAGGGCGCCCGGATACCCCGGGCGCCCTCGCCGTCTGCCGTGACTCGACCTGAAGGAAGGGTGGGCCATGCGTTACGTCGTCGGTTACCAGGCAGACCAGCGGGGAGCGGATGCGGTGGCCCTGGCCGTCGCGATCGCGCGAGCCCAGGGCGCCTCGTTGGACCTCATGCTCGTCATCGGGGAGGACGCCCCCTACGTTGCGGCCAATCCGGACGGCAAACGGGTCCACCCCGAGGAGCAGCAGACTCTCACCGCCCAACGCGAGGCCCTCGCTTTGGTCCCTTCCGACGTCGAGGCGACATTCCATGTGCGGCACGGCCATTCGTTCGCCGCGACCCTGATCGAGGCCGGCGTCGAGTTCGAGGCCGCACTCATCGTGGTCGGCGCCGCCAGCAACGGACTCTTCAAGCGGTATACGGTCGGCTCCGTTGCGAACGCGCTCCTGCACGCCTCGCCGATCCCGGTCGCACTCGCGCCGCGTGGCTATCACCGCATGGATCCGATCGAGCGCATCACAGCGTTCATCGGCCGGCGCGAGGGGTCAGAGGCCGCGGTCGACGTCGCACTGGTCGCCGCCGGGCGGCGGAACGTGCCGCTGCGGTTCGTCTCCCTCGTGGAGCTCGATGAGCGGGCCGACGACTTCGGCGAGAACATCAACGCCGCCCACCGCCACGCGAACACCGTCCTCACGGAGGCCGCGCACCGCCTCCCGCCCGGCCATGAGGCGAGTGTCGAGGTGGCGCACGGGCGCACGTTCGAGGAGGCCGTGGACAGCCTCGACTGGCTCGACGGCGAACTCGTGCTCGTCGGATCGAGCCGGCTCGCCCAGAAGAACCAGCTGTTCCTGGGCTCGACCGCGAACAAAGTCCTGCGCTCCCTGCCCGTGCCCATGGTCGTGGTCCCGCGCGACTACGAGCGTGCCGAGTCCCACCCACTGGGATAGCGGTGACGGACTTCGCGGCGAACATCACCTCGGCGCCCGGTCGGCGGGCAGGGGCGGTGTCGACCGAGGGGATCCTCATCCGGCACCACAAGACGGGCGCGACGGAAGTCTCCTTCGCCGTCCCGTCCGGCGGCCATCTCCTGCACTTGGCGGCAACGTGCGTGTCCAACGACCTCCGCACCGCCGCAGCGGCCCACTGCATCGCCCTCACCCGCGTCGACGTCTGCTCCGACGGCGACTTCGACGAGGCGCTGACCCGGTCCACGGGAGTCGCTCTCGACGTCGAGGCCGAGGGCACCGCCCCGCCCGAGGGCGACCCGGCCGCGTAGGGAACGCGGACGGGCCTCCAGCGCCACATCGGACCCCGAGCGGCACAGCAGGCCCCCACCAGCGCCGCAGGTCCTGAGCGCGACAGCAGGCCCTGAACGGCACAGCAGGCCCGCACCAGCACCTGCCACGCCGTTCTGGGCCTGCCAACGGACCCGGCGCTTCGGGACGTGTTATCCACATGGCTCGCCAGTAGGGCGACTCGGCCTTCCCGGGAGCGCGAGACTGCCGCCATGAGCACACCGACCCTGACCAACTTCTTCGATGAGCGATGGCCAGACGTGACTGTCGCGTCGACCCGCGAACTCGCGGCGCGCGGCGTTGACCACAGGGTCCTCACCGAGGCCGTGAAGCGGCGGGAGCTTGTCCGGCTACGGCGCGGCGTGTACGTCCGCCGCACTACGTGGCTGTCACTCAAGCCTTTGGAACAGGACCGGTTGAGGATCGAGGCGCACTGGCTGTCGACCGGCGGCTCCGCCGTATACAGCCATACGTCGGGCGCACGCGCTCACGGGCTCAGCACGTGGGACGTCGGCCCGAAGGTGCACGTCACGGTGCCGTACTCCGGCTCGAAGACGAGCCACGGAGTCGACGTCGTCGCACATTCGCTCCCGGTGCCCGAGGTTGACCTGGCACGAGTGGCGATCGCACCGGGCCGCATCGCCACAGCGGTCGGTGTAGAACGCACGGTCGCGGACTGTGCCCGCACTCTGGACATCGAGCGCGCCGCGATCATCGGGGACAGCGCACTGCGGCGAGGGGTGACGATCGAGCGCATCCGGGCGGCCGCCGAGCGGACCCGGGTGGTACGAGGATCGCGGAAGGTGGAGGACCTGTTGGCGGTCCTCGACGGGAGGTCCGAGTCTGCGGGCGAGACGCGGACCCGCTTGGCTCTGGCGGCCGCAGGACTCCCTGCTCCGCACCTTCAATATGAGATTCCGACGATCCATGGTCTGTTCCGGGCGGATTTCGCGTGGCCCGACTTGTTGGTCATTCTGGAGTTCGACGGTGACTCCAAGTACTTCGACTACCGCCCGACGGCCGAAGCGCTCCTCCTCGAGCGCAGACGCGAGGTCGCGCTCATGGAGGAGGGGTGGACCGTGGTGAGGACGCGATGAGCCGATCTCGAGACCCCGGGCGTCATCATCGCGAAGCTCGAATCGGCATTCGCGAGGGCACGGAAGGTCACGGCCTGACGCGTTCGGGCCCCGGTACACGCCACCGACCCGAGCACGACAGGCCCCGACCGGCATAACATGCGCGCGCCACGGCCCGTTATGCCGCCGAGAGCCTGCCAAGAGGCTTGCAGACCTCGGCCTGCCCGATCAGGCCTCGTGCGGGGCGCGGAGCTGGCCGGTGGAGGTCTGCGCAGCCACCGCGGCACTGTCCTCCCGGTCCGCCAAGTCCGCCGCTGACTGGGCCTCGGACTGGGTCGCGAGCCCAGCCCGGCGCAGGTTCATCCGGCGCCGCCGTGAGACGAGCAGCATGTCCGCCGTCAGGACCGCGAGGGCGAGCCACACGATGCCGAAGCCGATCCACCGCTCGGGCGCCATGTGCTCCCCGAGCACGGTCACGGCCATGATGAACTGCATGACCGGTGCGATGTACTGCAGGAGCCCGATGGTCGTCATGGGCAGCCGTCGGGCGGCCGCCCCGAAGAACAGCAGCGGCACGGCCGTGATGATGCCGCTCGCAGCCAGGAGCCAGAAGTGGCCCGCACCGTAGCCTGTGAGGGTGAGTGTGCCGGCAACGCCGAGCCACACCACAACGCCGAGGGCCACGGGAGCGAGCACGATCGTCTCGACCGTGAGGCTCGTGACGGCATCGACCTTTGCGCCGACGCGGTTCTTGACCAGCCCGTAGAAGCCGAAGCTGAAGGCCAGGATGAGCGCGATCCACGGCACCTGGCCGTAGGCCACCGTGAGCACGACGACGGCGACCGCGCCTGTGCCGACCGCCGCCCACTGGATCGGCCGCAGCCGTTCCTTGAGCACGAGCACGCCCAGGAGCACCGACACGAGCGGGTTGATGAAGTACCCGAGGGCGGCCTCGATCGTGTGCCCGGTGAGTACGCCGAACGTGTACGTGAGCCAGTTCACCGCGATGAGAGCGGCCGCGAGGGCGAGGGCCCAGAAGACCCGCCCGCTGCGCAGCACGGCGCCGAGCGACCGCCAGGCCCGGGTCACGGCGATGAGCACAAAGCACACCACGAGGGAGAACAGGACGCGATCGGACACGATTTCCACCGGACCGGCCGGGGCGAGGGTCAGGAAGTACAGGGGGAGCAGCCCCCAGAGACCGTAGGCACCGATGCCGAAGAGGAGGCCCGCTCGGGCAGGGGCAGTCGCTGTCGCGGGCCGGGTTGAGGCATCGGGTTTCACGGTCACGAACGTAGCAGCCCGGGCCTTGAAGGAATTATTCCTCAGACCTCCCGCGCGAGGCCTGCCGTACTCAGTCCCCAGCCCCCTGAAGCGCACAACCACAGCGTCGTAGCGGCCGAGAGGCTCCCGACGGCCATGAGTGAGACGAGCACCACGAGCTGGACGATGGCGGCGTCCACCGGGCTCGCCCCGCCGAGGACCATGCCCACGAACGCCCCCGGCAGGGTCACCGTGCCCACGGTCCGAGTCTGGTCCAACGCAGGGACGAGCGCCTCGCGGGCCGTGTGCCTCGCGACAAGGAGCCGAGCGGCCGGCCATTCGAAGCCGAGGGCCACGGCGGCCTCGACCTCCCCGCGCCGCCCCGCGAGCTCGGCGACCACGCGGCGGCCGGCGAGGCTCGTGGTCGTCATCGCCCCGCCCACCTGCTGCCCGATGAGTGCGATGAGCGCCAGGCCCGCGAACGGCAGCACCCCGGTGACCAGGAGCACGGCAGTGGCGGGCAGCACGCCTGCGGCGATGGGTCCCGCCGACCACCACCAGCGCCCTCGGTCCACTCGGCGGCCGGACGTGACAGTCGCAATGACGAACATCAGGAGCGCGAAGCCGAGCGCGAGCCACGGATTCTGCCCGAGCTGGGCCACGAGGAGGGCGACGACGGCGAGCTGGACCACCGCGCGCAGGCTCGCCGTAAGCGGGGGGAGCCACCCGCCGTCGAGCGCCCAGCGGTGGACAGCGGCGGCGAGGGCGGCGAGGATGACGACGGCGGCGGCAACGCCGGGCCCGAGTCCCAGAAGCGTTGACGTCTGCACGAGAACTACAATAGGAGGCTGTGCGCCCCCGACCCGCGCGCTGACCTCCGGAAGGAATCCGACGTGTCCGAAGCTCCCGCAGAAAGCACCGCGCAAAGCGGTCCCGCACAGGACGGTCCGTCCGAGCGAGGCGATGCCGGTGCCCTGCAACGGCCGTTGCGGGTTGCCATCATCGGAGCCGGCCCGGCCGGCGTCTATGCTGCGGACATCCTGACCAAGTCCAACGAGGTCAAGGACGGGGACTTCGAGGTGAGCATCGACCTCTTCGACCAGTACCCGGCCCCGTATGGGCTCATCCGGTACGGCGTGGCCCCGGACCACCCCCGCATCAAGGGCATCGTCAACGCACTCCACCGGGTCCTTGACCGCGGGGACATCCGCTTCATCGGCAACGTGACCTACGGCCGTGACCTCGCGCTCGCGGACATCCGCGGCTTCTACGATGCGGTGATCTTCGCGACCGGTGCGCTCAAGGATGCGCCGATGGACATCCCGGGCGTCGACCTCGAGGGCTCCTTCGGCGGGGCGGACTTCGTGTCCTGGTATGACGGCCACCCGGACGTCTCCCGCGAGTGGCCGCTGACGGCGAAGGAGGTCGCGGTGATCGGCAACGGCAACGTGGCGCTCGACGTCGCGCGGATGCTCGCGAAGCACGCCGACGACCTGCTCGTGACCGAGATCCCCGACAACGTCTACCGGGCGCTCAATGCCAGCCCCGTGACCGACGTGCACGTGTTCGGCCGCCGCGGTCCGGCGCAGGTCAAGTTCACCCCGCTCGAGCTGCGCGAACTCTCCCACGCTCGGGACGTCGACATTGTCCTGTACCCGGAGGACTTCGAGTTCGACGACGCCTCGGACGAGGCCATCAAGACGAACAACCAGGTCAAGACGATGGTCAACACGCTCGCGAACTGGATCGCCGAGGATCAGGACACGGGTGCCTCACGGCGCCTGCACCTGCACTTCCTGCAGAGCCCGGTGGAGATCTACGACTCGCCCGAGACCCCGGGTCACGTGGCGGGCATCAGGTTCGAGCGCATGGAGCTGGACGGCACCGGCAACGTCCGCGGCACGGGCCAGTTCGAGGACTACTCCGTCCAGGCCGTGTACCGGGCGATCGGCTACCGCGGATCCGAGCTGGCCGAGATCCAGTATGACGCCCGCCGCGGCGTCATCCCGAACGAGGGCGGCCGTGTGCTCGACGAGGACGGCGTCCCCATGACCGGCCTCTACACGACCGGCTGGATCAAGCGCGGCCCCGTGGGCCTCATCGGGCACACCAAGGGCGACGCCCTCGAGACGATCGGCTGCCTCCTCGAGGACCGCGACTCGCTGCCCCCGGCCGAGGTCCCGGACGAGCACGCCGTGATCGCCCTGCTCGAGGAGCGTGGCGTCGAGTACACGACGTGGGCGGGCTGGAACGAGCTCGACGCCCACGAGAAGGCGCTCGGCGAGGCCTGGACGAAGGCCGACGGCGGTGAGGCGGCCGAGCGCGGCGCCAGCGGAGAGCAGGTCAAGCGCGAGCGCGTCAAAGTGGTGCCCCGCGAGGACATGGTGCGGATCTCGCGTGAGGGCCAGTCCGAGAACGGCGGCTGAGCGCCGGCTGCGCTGCCGGCCTTGGGGGACCGCGTTATAGAATGGCCCGGGGCCCGTCTGCACCAGCTGGCCTGTGTTGCGTCCGGGCCGCGCCACTGATGGCACCGAGTCAGCACACTACGGACACGTTCGGGCGGGGGGACAGCCACTCATGACGGCGACAGATGCACTGGTGGGAGAAGCCCCCGAGACGGCGAGCGACGCCGAGCTCATCTCGCAGGTGCGCGCAGGTGACACTGAGGCCTACGGCGAGCTCTTCAGCCGCCATCGCGCCGCGGCCGTGGGCCTTGCCCGCCGGTACGCCCGCAACGCCTCGGACGCTGAGGATCTCGCGGCCGAGGGATTCACGAACGTCTTCACCGCGATCACGGGCGGCTCGGGTCCCGACGTCTTCTTCCGCGCGTACCTCTTCACCTCCATTTCGCGGCTCGCGGCCCGCGGCAACGTCAAGGCGAGCCGCCAGACGCCCAGCGACGAGATGGAGAAGTATGAGGGAGAGCAGGTCTACGACGACCCGGTCATGGTGGGCTTCGAATCGGACACCGTCTCGACGGCCTTCAGGACTCTCCCGGAGCGCTGGCAGGCCGTTCTCTGGTACACCGAGGTGGACGGCCTGACGCCTGCGGCCGTGGCCCCGCTGCTAGGGCTCTCGGCCAACGGCGTCTCGGCGCTGGCGCTGCGCGCCCGGGAGGGGCTGCGGCAGGCCTACCTCCAAGCCCATGTGGATGCGAGCGCGGTCGAGGACAAGTGCGCGCCATTCGCCGACAAGCTCGGTGCCCACGCGCGTGGCGCCCTGAGCCCCCGCAACGAGGCGAAGGTGAGAGAGCACCTCGAGGAATGCCCTCGGTGCACCGCTGCCCTCCTGCAGATCCAAGACGTGGGCTACGGCATGCGGGGCGTCGTCTTCCCGCTCGTCACCGGCCTCGCCTTCGTCCCCGTGGCTGCGTCGAAGGCGGCTGTGGGCGGGATCTTCCTTGCCATCGCCGAGTGGTTCCGGCAGATCATCGAGAAGATGGGCATCGGCAACGCGGTCCTTGCCGGCGCCGCGACCGTCACCGTCGTGGCCGGCAGCATCGCGTTCGGGGTGCTGGAGGCGCCGACGACGTCGGAGCAGCCCCCCGCGGCAGCCGTCACGCCGAGCCTTCCTGCACCCAGTACTCCCGCACCGGCCGTGACGGCTGAGTCTGCGGCGTCGCCGATCCCCGAGGAACCGGCGCCGGAGTCCGCCCCGGCCGATGAGACACCCGCGCTGGCCTATGATCCGCCGGCAGCAGTGCCCGTCGCGCCACCGGCCGGACCCGCGCCGGTGCTGGTCCCCCTTGCTGCCGCTCCGGCGCCGCCCGTGGCGGTTGCGCCCGCTGCCTTCCCCACCACGCCCGCCCCGACGCCTGCGCCCACTGCCAGCCCAGCGCCAGCCCCGATGGGGTTCCCCTATGTCCTGTCGGGCTCGCTCGCCCAGACGTGGTCCGCGAGCCGCGGGCAGCGGACCGACAGGTTCGCGGTATCGGCGGACCTCGCCTCGGGGAAGCAGCAGACGGCCACGGTCACACTCGACATCACGTACCCCGGGACCGCCCAGGGCACGTTCACCGTGACTGGCAACGGCTGGAACTGCACGACCGCGGGCAGCACCGTGCACTGCACGCATCAAGGCGTGCTCAAGGGCGGGGCGCTTCCTGCAGTGGGCGTCGTCTGGACCACCACCCAGCAGTCGCTGTCCGGGGTCAGCGCCACGGCGTCGCTCGGCACGCTGGCCCAGCCGGTCACCTTCGGCACCTGAACCCGCGGCGCCGGAGTCCGCACGAGTCGTCTCATCATGTGAGACCCGGTGAAGATCTCACTGGCTGGACTCGTAAAGTAGACGGGTTTGTTCAATTCCCTGAAGCATCAGGAGTCCGGGATGCAGATTTTCCGCACCAAGCCGATCGAGGCGACTATCGCCGAGACACACGAGCCGGGTCGCCGTCTCAAACGCTCGCTGAGCACGTGGGACCTCATGATCATGGGAGTCGCCGTCGCAGTGGGCGCTGGCATCTTCTCCGTCGGTGCCAAGGCCGCAGCCAACTTCGCGGGCCCCGCGGTCACGCTCTCCTTCGCCATCGCCGCCGTCGCGTGCGCGCTCGCGATCATGTGCTACGCCGAATTCGCCACCGCGATCCCGGTTGCCGGCTCGGCCTACGTCTTCACCTATGCGACGATGGGCGAGCTGCTGGCCTGGATCATCGGGTGGAACCTCATCCTCGAGCTCTTCACCGCTGCTGCCGTGATCGCCAAGTACTGGGGCATCTACCTCAGCAAGGTGTTCTCGCTCGCAGGCCTCGATGTCCCGCCCAGCATCCAGTTCGGACCCATCGAGCTTGTGTGGGGGCCCTTCCTTATCGTCGCGGTCTTCACGGCGCTCCTCGTGATCGGCACCAAACTCTCGGCCCGGGTTGCCAACGTCTTCACGGTCATCAAGATCGCCGTCGTGCTGTTCGTGATCGTCGTCGGCTTCTTCTATGTCAAGGCCGAGAACTTCGCGCCCTTCATCCCGGACGCCGTGGCCGCGAAGAGCGCGGGTGGCACCGAGGTCCTCCAGCAGTCCCTGTTCTCGTTCCTCACCGGCTCGGCCCCGGCCCACTACGGACTCTTCGGCGTGTTCGGCGGGGCGGCACTCGTCTTCTTCGCGTTCATCGGCTTCGATGTCGTGGCCACGAGCGCCGAGGAGGTCAAGGACCCGCAGAGGACGCTCCCGCGGGGGATCTTCGGTGGTCTGGCCATCGTGACGCTCCTCTACATCCTCGTCTCCCTCGCGCTGACGGGGATGGTGCCCTACACGGTCTTGGCCCAGGCCGAGGCGCCGACCCTCACCACCGCGTTCGAAGCCGTGGGCAACACCGATGCCGCCAAGGTCATCGCGTTCGGCTCCCTCGTCGGCCTCACCACCGTGATCATGGTGCTCCTCATGGGCCTCGCCCGGGTGATCCTCGCGATGAGCCGCGATGGACTCCTCCCGCACGCGTTGTCCGTGACAAGCGCCAAGCGCTCCACGCCGGCACGCGTGCAGATCATCTGCGGCGTTGCGGTGGCCCTCGTTGCGGGCCTCACGAAGGTGGACGTGCTCGAGGAGATGATCAACATCGGCACGCTCTCGGCATTCGTCGTCGTCAGCCTCGGCATCATCGTCCTGCGCCGGAAGCGCCCCGACCTCAAGCCGGCCTTCCGGGTGCCGTTCGGCAAGGTGATCCCGATCGTCTCCGCTCTCCTGTGCCTGTACCTCATGACCAACCTCGCGGTCGAGACGTGGATCTACTTCGCGGGCTGGCTCGTGGTAGGCCTCCTCATCTACTTCACGTATGGCCAGCGCCATTCGCGACTCAACGAGCGCTTCGCAGCGGAGCGCCGAGCAGTCGAGGACGCTCCGAAGTAGTCGCGTGCTGTGCAGGAAGTGGGCAAGATATTGCAAGTCTTGTCACAAAGATGAGTGATCGAGTCTATGATGGGCGTCATGGCGAGACCCCCACGGCCCGAACGCAAGTACGAACTGCTCGACCAGATCCTGGACTTCCTCCTCGACTCGACCCTCGCCGACCTGACCTTCCGCAGCCTCGCGGACGGACTGGGCATCAGCAGCTATGTGCTCGTCTACCACTTCGGCAGCCGCGAGCAGCTCGTCACGGAGATCATCCACGGCATCATGGGGCGATACGAGCCCCTCGAGTCCGGGACTCCCGCATCCGCCTCGCCCAGCGATTTTGTGGTGTGGGCCCGCAAGGCGTTCGAACTGTGTCTCGACCACCGCGGCCGGCACCTCCAGCGCCTCGAGTTCGAGGCGTCCGTCCAGGACGTGGTGGCCGAGCGACCGCGGGGAGCCGGCGTCGCGAGCTACGCGCGCTGGCGCGGGTTCCTCGCGCGCTGGCTGCGCGGCCAGGGCGTCGCGGCCAAACGGGCTGATGCCTTGGCGCGACTCTACGTCGGATCGATCCTTGGGCTCCTCTACGACTTCGTCATCACGGGGGACAAGCGCGCCGTGCTCGAGAGCTTCGACCTCCTGTCCGAGGCGTTCGTCGCGCAGTACGAAGGGGCGGCCCATCACCGCGTGTCCTGATGCGGGACCATCGGACTGCTGCTCCACACGGGGAAGGCCCGGTGCATGTGCACCGGGCCTTCCCCGTGGATCAGGCTCGGGTTGCCTGAGACTTGACTTGCCGAGCTTCTACCTGCCGAGCTCTGCTCGGAGTTTGGCGCCGAGGTCGGCATCGACGTTCGTCCAGTACTGGATCGCACGCTCCTTGATGTCCTCCCTCGTCACACCCCCGACGGCGCCTGCGATCGTGTCGAGGAAGCGGGCGCGCGCAGCGTCGTCGAACACCTCGCGGTAGAGGATGCCCGGCTGAACGAAGTCGCCATCCTCGGCGTGGAGGGAGTGGGCGGACAGCGTGAGCTCGCCGTCGTTCTCCCAGCCGCCGCCGACGCCGCCAGCCACAGAGGACTCGACGGCGGCCGGGCCGCCGAGCGAGTTCGGCGCATAGACCGGGGCGGCCGCAGAGTTGAAGCTCAGGCGGCCGGCGCCGTCCTGGCTGTAGTTGCGCACCTCGCTCTTCGGTGCGTTGACCGGGATCTGCGCGTGGTTCGTGCCCACGCGGTAGCGGTGCGCGTCAGCATAGGAGAAGATGCGCGCCTGGAGCATCTTGTCCGGCGACCCGGCGATGCCAGGCACGAAGTTCGACGGCGCGAACGCGGCCTGCTCGATCTGCGCGAAGTAGTTCTCCGGGTTCCGGTTGAGCTCCATCGTGCCGACCTTCATGAGCGGGTAGTCCTCCTTGGACCACGTCTTCGTCAGATCGAACGGGTTGTACCGGTAGGTCTTGGCGTCCTCGTACGGCATGACCTGGACGAAGAGGTCCCAGCTCGGGAAGTTGGCCTCGGCGATGTTCTCGTAGAGGTCCTGGATGTAGTAGTCGGCGTTCTCGCCGGCGATCCGCTCGGCCTCCTCGCCCGTGAGGTTCTCGACGCCCTGGTTCGTGTGGAAGTGGTACTTGACCCAGAAGCGCTCGCCCTCCGCGTTGATCCACTGGTAGGTGTGCGAGCCGTAGCCCTGCATGTTACGCCACGTCTTCGGCAGGCCGCGGTCGCCCATGAGCCACGTCACCTGGTGGGCAGACTCCGGGGAGAGCGTCCAGAAGTCCCACTGCATGTCCGCGTCGCGGAGGTGGCTGCCCGGGAGTCGCTTCTGCGAGTGGATGAAGTCGGGGAACTTGATGCCGTCGCGGATGAAGAACACCGGGGTGTTGTTGCCCACGAGGTCGTAGTTGCCCTCGGTCGTGTAGAACTTGACGGCGAACCCACGCGGATCGCGCCACGTGTCGGGGGAGCCGTTCTCGCCGGCCACCGAGGAGAAGCGGATGAGCATCTCGGTCTCGACGTTCGGCTGGAAGAGGGCCGCCTTGGTGTACTTCGAGACATCCTCGGTGGTCTTGAAGACGCCGAAGGCCCCGCCGCCCTTGGCGTGGACCACGCGCTCCGGCACGCGCTCGCGGTTGAACTGGGCGAGCTTCTCGATCAGGTAGTGATCCGTGAGGATGATCGCGCCGTCAGCACCGACTGACTGGGCGTGCGCATCCGAGGCGACCGGGGCGCCGGACTGGGTGGTCGAGTAGTTGACCGTCATGTCTCTCCTTCTGTTCCGCGCGTACTGCGCTGTACTGGTTTCGTGGGAGGGGAGCTGTGGTGCGGTTCAGACCGCGGGGGTGGGAGCGGACGGAGCAGTCTTCGCGGCGCACTCGGCGCAGAGGCCGATATACGTCACGTCCGCGATCATGATCGTCATCCCGTGGGTATTGCTGGGGGTGAGGCAGGGGGCATGGCCGACGGCGCACTCGACGTCCTCGACGCGACCGCACACCGAGCAGATCGCGTGGTGGTGGTTGTCGCCGACCCGCGTCTCGTAGAGGGCGGGGGAGTGCGGCGGTTCGAAGCGGCGCAGCATGCCGAGGTCCGTGAGGTCGCCGAGGACCACGTAGACGGACTGCGGAGTGATCTCCGGCAGATCGTCACGGGCCGCGGCCAGGATCGCGTCTGCCGACGAGTGCGGATGAGACTCGATGGCACCCAGCACCGCAAGCCGCTGCTTGGTGACCCGGCGTCCGTGAGCTCGCAGGGCAGTTGCCCATTCGATGTGCTCCGCGCTCGGTTCCATGGCCTCATTCAAACACTTATTTTGATAAGTTCACAATAAGGTGAGCCTAACCGATCCCGCGGAACTGCGCGGGGGGCCATACTCGTTGAAGCGGCAGGAGGTACAGGAGGAACCGTGCACAAACACCACAACGGGCTCAAGACGGCCACACTCTTCGGCGTGCTCTGGGCGGTACTGCTGGGAATCGGGGCGCTCGTGGGCGTCTGGTCGCGGAGCGGATCGCCGATCCTGATCTTCGCCGCCCTCGGGGTCGCCGTGACGTTCTACAGCTACTGGAACAGCGACAAGATCGCGCTGCGCGCGATGCAGGCCTATCCCGTCACCGAGGAGCAGGCGCCGGGGCTCTACCAGATCGTCCGTGAGCTCTCGCAGCGCGCCAACCAGCCGATGCCGCGCATCTACATCTCCCCGACGCAGTCCCCGAATGCGTTCGCGACGGGTCGGGACCCCAAGAACGCCGCAGTCTGCTGCACCGAGGGAATCCTCCAGCTGCTCGACGCTCGTGAGCTGCGCGGGGTGCTCGGGCACGAGCTCATGCACGTCTACAACAGGGACATCCTCACGTCCTCGATCGCCGCGGCCGTGGCCGGCGTCATCACCTCCGTAGCGCAGTTCGCGATGTTCTTCGGGGGGGGCCGGGACCGCAACGCGAACCCGTTCGCGCTGCTCGCGCTGAGCCTCCTCGCGCCGTTCGCGGCCTCGCTCATCCAGCTCGCGATCTCGCGCACGCGGGAGTACGACGCGGATGAGGACGGCTCCCAGCTCACGGGCGACCCGCTCGCGCTTGCCTCGGCCCTGAACAAGATCGAGGGCGGAGTCCGTGCGGCGCCGCTCCCAGCGGACGACCAGAAGCTCGTCAACGCCTCCCACCTCATGATCGCCAACCCGTTCCGCGGCGGAGCGGGCCTCCAGCGCATGTTCTCGACCCACCCGCCGATGGCGGACAGGATCGCGCGCCTCGAGCAGATGGCGGGACGCCAGATCGGCCAGTAGTCCAGATCGGCTAGTAGCCGGATCCGCCGCTCGTCGTCTCCTTCCGCCATGCCGCCCTGCGGTGGTCTACTGATCGTGGTCCCTGCGGCGGATAGGAGCCGAGCCATGAGGGTGGGCGTGATCGGAGCCGGTGCGATCGGTGGAACCATCGCGGCCCTGATGGACCGCGCCGGCCACACCGTCGAAGCGACGGCCCGTGGTGACCGGCTCGCCGCGATCAAGAGCGGCGGGATCCACCTCTCCGGAGCCTGGGGCGAGCACGTCGCACAGATCGCCGCCGGCGAGCGGCTGACGACGGCGCCCGACCTCGCCTTGATCAGCGTGAAGGCCCAGGACGAGGCGGACGCTATCCGGGCCAACGCCGCGGCCCTCGAGGGGGTCCCGCTCGTGGTGGTGCAGAACGGGCTCGACGGGCTGGCTCAGGCGCAAAGGCTCCACGGAGGCTCACCCACCGTCGGCGCCATCGCCTTCTTCGCCGCGGACTGCCCGGCCCCGGGCCATGTCAGGGTCCTCGTCCCGGGGCCGCTCTACCTCGGCGCGGGCGACGGCGAGCCCACGGCCGACGCCGTCAACGCGGCTGGCGTCCTGAGTTCCGGCATCTCCGCCAAGGCGGTGGGGAACTTCGTCGGCTGCCAGTGGACCAAGCTGGTCGTCAACCAGATCAATGCGATGCCCGCCATCACGGGGATGAGCGTCCAGGCCACCATCGCCGACTCCAGGCTGTGCGGCGCCGTCTTCGCGAGCATGCGCGAGGCCATCCACATCGGGCGGAGGCAGGGCGTGGCGTTCGGTTCCCTCGAGGGAATGAACCCGCTCACGCTCGGCCTGCTCGGATCCGCGCCGCCCGCCGTCGGACGCCTCCTGCTGCGCATCATGGCACGGCGGCTCGGCAGTGAGCCGGTCCTCGGCTCAACCCTCCAGAGCGTCCATCGCGGCCTGCCCACCGAGATCGACTACCTCAACGGTGCCGTCGCCGAGCGCGCCCACGCGCTCGGCATCGAGGCACCCGTCAACGCCGCCATCACCCGGTTGGTGCACGAGGTCGAAGGCAGCCGCCGGTTCTTCGCGCCCGCGGAGGTCGTCCAGCGGCTCGGGTGATCCGTGGCGACCACCACGACACCCGCCGGGCACAGCGAAGGCGGGCCACCGGGGTCGTGCGCGGCACCGGCGGTGGGCCCGGACAGCGGCACTAGGCTATTGCGGTGCGCACCCTCCTGGCCGATACTTCCCCGCTGACGGAAAGCCTCGAATTCCGGCGCATGTGGATCGGCCAGCTGCTGAGCATCCTCGGCTCCCAGCTGACGGTCACGGCCGTGAGCCTGCAGGTCTATGCCCTCACGCACTCGAGCTTCAATGTGGGGTTGCTGGGCCTCGTGGCACTGCTGCCGTTCGTGTTCGCCGGGCTCTACGGCGGCGCGATCGTGGACGCGCATGACCGGCGCACGGTCGCGCTCCTCTCGTCGTGGCTGCTGTGGGGCACGAGCGCGCTCATCGCCCTGCAGGCCTGGCTGCAGCTTGGGAACGTCCTGCTGGTGTACGTCCTCGTGGGGCTCCAGGCGCTGGGGACAGGCATCAACATGCCAGCCCGCAGTGCCATCATCCCGCGGCTCATCCGCCCGGATAAGCTTGCCGCGGCGAACGCGCTCAACATGATCACCTTCGGCCTCGGCGGCGCAGCAGGCCCGCTCCTCGCGGGGGCCCTTGTGGCGACGGTCGGCTACGGCTGGACCTACACGATCGACGTCGCGAGCTTCACGGTGGCCATGTGGGCGCTGTTCCGCCTCCCCCCGCTCCCGCCCGAGGGCACGGTGCGGAGGGCCGGCATCCGTTCCGTCGCGGAGGGCTTCGGCTTCCTCGGGACGCGGCGAACATCCGCATGACGTTCCTCATCGACATGTGCGCCATGGTCTTCGCGATGCCGCGGGCGGTGCTCCCGGCCGTCGCCGTGCTCTCGCTCGGCGGCGGCGCGGCGACCGCAGATGCCCTCCTCGCCGGGATCGCCGGCGGGACATTCCTCGGTGGGCTGTTCTCGGGGCCGGTGGCGCGGCTGCGCTGGCAGGGGCGCGGGGTCCAGTGGGCAGTGGTCTCGTGGGGGGCCAGCATCCTCGCGTTCGGGATCGTGGTGCTCGCTGCGGGGCGCACGTCGCCGGACGGAGGCACGTGGTGGATCCTGCCCGCGATCCTGTGCATGGTCGCGGCCGGAGCCGCCGATTCGACGAGCGCCGCCCTGCGGTCCACCATCCTCCAGGCCGCGACTCCGGACTCGATGCGCGGGCGCCTCCAGGGGGTGTTCACGGTGGTGGTGGGCGGCGGTCCCCGCCTCGGGGACGTTTTCTCCGGCGGGACGGCTTCCTGGCTGGGCGAGGGCTGGTCGATTGTGGTCGGTGCGCTCGTGTGCATCGCGCTAGTCTGGGTGCTGCACGTCGCGCAGCCGCGGTTCGCCCGCTACGACGCGGAGAACCCTACGCCGTAGCGGTGAGTACGACGGCGGTCGCGGACTCGCTCGCGGCCCGTCCCCGCGGCGTCGTGCGCCCCTACTGCCAAGCGAGCGTGAACCAGGCGATCGCTGCGGCGAAGCCGGCGAGCGCGAAGCCGGCGTACCGGCGCGGCGTCCCCGTGGGGTTGCCCCGCGTGAACCCGAAGAACGAGTTCGCGTTGAGGAGATGGAGCAGGAGCGCCCCGGCGAGCAGGCCCACGAGAGCCGAGCGGGGCGCCGTCGTGAGCGCTACGAGGGCAAAGAAGGTGTACTCGGCCACGAAGGCGAGGCGCGGGCGGGACCATAGCCCCCACCCCACGAACCGGTCGCCCCGCCCGTCGCGGCTGCCCACCCGCCCGAGGACCGGTAGGTCCCTGCCGTGTACGGGCACGTCGAGGAGCCAGTGCGAGACGGCGCCGAGCCAGAAGGCGATCCCCACCCACGCGCTCTGGTAGATCAGGCCGAAGGCCAAGGCCGGGATGAGCGTGAGTGCTGCCGAGAGGACAAGCGAGTGGGAGTACGGGTACCACGTGAACCGGATCGTGCTCTGGAGCGGGCTGCTCGGGTCGACGCGGACCTTCTCGACGCCGGAGGCCACGAGGCCCGACCACACGACGTCCGGCCAAGCGACCGCTACGGCGATGGGCAGCACCGGGGTCTCGGGAGCGACTGCGAGAAGCGCCGCCGCCGCAGCGTAGTGGCCGATGTACATGCGCGGATGCTAGCAGCTGCGCGTGTACGGGTCAGCGGAAGTTGACGAACTACGGCGGCGTGACCGGGCTGCCATGAGGCCGAGTGCCTCGGCGCGGGGCAGCTCGATGCTGGGACTGGGCTGACGGCCTCAGCGTGTCCATTTTGCCGGTCCGCCCTTAGGCGTTGGTTGCGTTCCTTGAGAGTAGCTTTCGGTTATGACGCTCGAACGCTGGCAGAAGATGTCCGAGTGGCCCATGGTGGTGGCCGCGCTCCTGTTCCTCGTCGCCTACTCGGTCCAAGTCATCGCGGATCTCCCCGACAACGAGGGGATCTGGGCTGACGAGGTGGTGTGGGTGGCATGGGCCGTGTTCCTAGTGGACTACGGGGCACGCCTTTGGCTTGCACCGAACCGGCGCCGGTGGTTCGTCCGGAACCTCCATGAGCTGGCGATCCTGGCCTTACCGGCGCTCAGGCCGCTCCGTCTCCTTCGGCTCGTGACACTGCTGAAGGTGGTGTACGGCCGTGCGGGAAACGCTCTGCGCGGGCGGCTGCTGGTCTACGTGATCGCCTCGGCAACCATGCTTGTCTACTGCGGCGCACTCGCCGCCCTGGATGCGGAGCAGAATGACCCGGAAGCCAACATCAAGTCCATCGGCGATGCACTGTGGTGGGCGCTCACGACCATAACGACGGTGGGATACGGCGACCACTACCCAGTCACGATCGTGGGCCGTCTGGCGGCGGCCGGGCTGATGGTTGCGGGTATCGCGGTACTCGGTGTCGTGACGGCGTCGATTGCATCCTGGCTGGTCGAGAGCGTGTCGACCGAGACAGCGGCGAGGGCGAAGGAAGTCACAGACGCGGCCGTGGCAGCAATCGAGGCCATTGACGAGCCCCTCGAGGACCAAATCCGGTCTCTGTCGGACCAGATGGCCAGACTCACAGCAGCCCTCGAGGCCGGGAGGAAGGGCGACTCCTGAGCGGGTGGCGGAGGCCGCTCGTCTCGGCAACGGTCTTGATGATCCGGTCGCAGAGCGAGACGGGCCTCAGCGTCGCCGACGCCGTCGAGAGCGCGCGGACCTCAAGGCCGGGCTGCTCCTTAACCGCAACGCCGCGGGGAACCAGTGGCGCAGCGTGCGCAAGGCCGCAGGGCTCCCCGAGGAGTACACCCTCCACGATCTCCGCCACACGCGGCAGAACGGGCCATATTAGCGGAAGTTGATGAACTGCAGGTCGACGTCTTCATAGCCCTTCAGGAGGGCGATCGTCGACTGAAGGTCGTCGCGGGACTTCGAGGAGACGCGCAGCTCGTCGCCCTGGATCTGCGCCTTGACGGTCTTGGGTGCCTCGTCGCGGATGAGCTTGGAGATCTTCTTCGCGTGCTCCTGCGAGATGCCCTCCTTCATGGAGGCTTCGAGGCGGTACTCCTTGCCGGAGGCATAGGGCTCGCCGGCGTCGAGGGACTTGAGGGAGATGCCGCGCTTGATGAGCTTGGACTCGAAGACGTCCAGAACAGCCTTGACCCGCTCCTCCGAGTTGGCCTTCAGGAGGATCTTCTCGCCGCTGAAGTCGATCTCGGCTCCGACGCCCTTAAAGTCGTAGCGCTGGGCGATCTCCTTCTGCGCCTGGTTGAGGGCGTTGGCGACCTCCTGCTTGTCCACCTTGCTGACGACGTCGAATGTCGAATCTGCCATGGAAACCTCCCGGATTCGTGGGTCTGATGCTGCCAACCAGCCTAGCCGCTCGGGCCCGCGGAGAGCCGGAATGCGACGGCCGGGACCCGGGCGAGGCCCCACAGTTCACTCACAGCCGAAGCCCAGTGGGATCGCAAGCGGGACTGGGTACGTTGGATCACATGAACGGCTGGCAGAGGGGAGGAACCGGTGGCAAAGGACGCGACAGGCCCCGACGGGGATGCGCCCGTGAAGAAGTCGATTGCAGGACGGGCTGCAGCGGCGGCGAGCGGCGTTGTCGCGGTCGCTGCCCTCGCTGCCGGCATCGTGATGTCCCCGGCCCCGGCGCCCTCTGCGCGGCTCAATGGCGTCCATCAGGATCTCGCACGCGCCGTCGCCCTCCGCCAGATCACGGACGAGCAGGCGGCGTTCCTCGAGGCGCAGATCGCCCGCTCGATCTCCTCGGAGGAGGCCTCGCCGACGTCCGGCGCCGCAGGCTCGCGAGACGTTTCGACCGTCTGATTCCGCAGTGCTCGGGCCGATTCGACGCGTGGCCGAATGTTCTGTAAGGTTGTCTTGCTCGCACCGCGGAACACGGCATCGGCCACAAGCCTGCCGTAGTCAGCGGAGTGGCGTTCGGCAGATTACCCGAGCGGCCAAAGGGGGCTGACTGTAAATCAGCTGGCATTGCCTACGGGGGTTCGAATCCCTCATCTGCCACAAAATCCCCGGAATTCCGGGCCTGTTGGACCCGCTAGAACCTCTACGGAGGGGACAGCGGGTCCTTCTTTTTGCCCTCGGACGGGTCGATGTGGGCACAGGGTGAGCAGGCCTTGCCCACGGGTGTGCTCACTAGCCTTGCCTGGCCTCGGGCTGGATTAGCGCGAACAGTAAGCCGCAGCTCGTGGATCGGTCCGGACCGGTGCTCCTCGGCCCCCGGCACCGACGATTCGGGCCCCCTGGGCTAGCGCCAGCGCGCCGACGACTGGCCAGTCCACCATTTTGGTTTGGCCGGTGTTTATAGCTGCGTTCTCCGGGTATTGACCTCCAGACCCGGGTAATGAGCCGCAAGCGGGGAGCGCGCGCCCCTCACGGTGAATACTATTCAAGATGGCAATTTTATTGACCTCGCTACGCATCTCTGCGTAGCGTAGACCAGACCTAATCATAGGAGGTAAATCATGAGAATCATGAAGAAGTCCTTTGCAGGTGCAGCGCTTGCCGGCTCCCTACTGTTGGCTGGGGGACTGGCGGCGCCAGCCCAGGCCGCGAATCAGGCGCAGAGCGGACTGGTCAATGTCCAAGTTGGTGACGTGAGTGTTCTCAACAATGCGAACGTCGGCGTCGCTGCCCAGGTCGCAGCCAATGTGTGCAACGTGGCGGTCGGCCCGGTGGCCGTACTCGCGCATCAGGCCGCGACGACGGGCGTCAGCCAGACGGTCTGCACGACGCCAACCGGGCCTGTCACCATTGCTCATGCCTAGCTGACGTTTGCTTTCGTCGCGGGCGTGACGAACGCGTTTCAGGGGTCACCCATTTGCCGGCCAAGAAGGCTCGCGAGTGGGTGACCCTTTTGTTGTGTCCCGTACCAAGTCGAGGCTATTCGACAGTCGCTGGAATTCACACGTTTATTTCTCCTGCTACTGGGTAAGAGTGGCCGGGGAAGCGCTATTAATTCATGATGAACGGGGTAGGACCGGATCCCGTTTGGCTGGTTCTATTGGGTTTTCCGCGTACTCCACGGTTTCGCGGGGATCTTTGTTTCGCGAGGATCTTTTCTGGGTATTGGTCCAGATTTTGTGGGTATTGGTCCAGGCGAAAAGGCCCATCCGTTGTCCCGCCGGTGATGAATTGGCCGATCTGTTGCGTCGTGATGGGGGCGCGCCGTCGCAGTGAGTTCCGGGTGGTCGCCGCCACCGTGCGTGCAGGGGCCCGATGATGTGGCCGGGTGCCGTGGTGGGCTTGCCGCGGCACAACCCCATCCGGGCCGTGACCTGCGCTTGTCCCGATTGCA
Organism: Sinomonas sp. ASV486; assembly: GCF_030908215.1. Lineage (GTDB taxonomy): Bacteria > Actinomycetota > Actinomycetes > Actinomycetales > Micrococcaceae > Sinomonas > Sinomonas puerhi. The sequence continues at coordinate 109,630 of NZ_JAVFJK010000001.1, forward strand.
TTTAAGCTACCTAACTATTAGGATACCTAAATATGAACGACGAGTTGGCCGAGCTGGCACACGCATTCCGCGACGCGCTCCGTCACGGCGTGTACGTTGCACGCCGTCTGGATGAGGTCTCCGAGCTGTCCGCGTCCCAGCTCAGTGTGCTTAACATGACGGCGGGGGAGGGGCTCCGGATGGGGGCCGTGGCCAAGAACCTCGGCGTCCGTGTGCCCTCCGCGACCGAACAGGTGGCCCGTCTCGAGAAGGCCGGCCTCCTCGAAAGGTGCAACGACCCGCGCGACGCACGGGTCGTCGTCGTGCGCCGTACCCCGGCCGGGGACGAGGCTGCCCGCAGCGCCAACGACCGCCGCACTGAGCGGATGGCCGCCGCGCTCGCGGTGCTCGACGACGACGAGCGGGCAGCGCTCAGGGCCGCCCTGCCCGTGATGGACAAGATCAACCAGTATGTGACGAACCAGGAGATGCCCGTATGACCGCCGAACCCGGCGTCGTCGAAGACTCAGAGCCTTCGACCCTCGAACACCAGACAACCCATCAGGGACACCCCGCGGGTCATGAGACGCTCGCGGCGGAGAAGGCCTCCTTCTTCCGCCAGCCGAAGGCCGTCTGGGCTACCGCCGCGGCGTCCGTGTTCGCCTTCATGGGCATCGGGCTCGTCGACCCGATCCTCCCGGCCATCGCGCAGAACCTGCAGGCGTCCCCGAGCCAGGTCTCGCTCCTGTTCACGAGCTACTTCCTCGTCACGGCCGTCATGATGCTCGTCACCGGCTGGGTGTCCTCCCGCATCGGCGGCAAGAAGACCCTGCTCATCGGCCTGGCCCTCATCGTGGTCTTCGCGAGCCTCTCCGGCACGAGCGGCAGCGTGGCTGAGCTCATCGGCTGGCGCGCCGGCTGGGGTCTCGGGAACTCCCTGTTCGTCGCCACGGCGCTCGCCGTGATCGTGGGCGTCGCCTCGGGCGGGACCTCCACCGCGATCATCCTGTACGAGGCCGCGCTCGGCCTGGGGCTCTCGCTTGGCCCCCTCGCCGGCGCCCTCCTCGGCGGATGGCAGTGGCGCATGCCGTTCTTCGGCACCGCGACGCTCATGGCGATCGCGTTCATGGCGATCATGGCCACCCTGCCCAAGACGCCGCCCGCGGGCATGAAGACGCGGTTCCGGGACCCGCTCCTCGCCCTCGGACACGCGGGTCTGAGGTCCGTTGCCGGCAGCGCGTTCTTCTACAACTTCGGCTTCTACACGATCCTCGCGTTCGTGCCGTTCATCCTGGGGATGGGCGCCTACGGCATCGGTGCCGTGTTCTTCGGCTGGGGCGTGGCCCTAGCCGTGTTCTCCGTCTTCGTGGCGCCGCCGCTGCAGGCGAAGTTCGGCGACATCAAGGTCCTCGCCGGTACCCTGTCCGGACTTGCGGTCGTCCTGGTCGGCGTGGCCGTGGCCGCCACGCTGCACGCAGTGCCCGCCGTCGTGGTCCTCACAATCGTTGCCGGCGCGCTCCTGGGCGTAAACAACACGGTCTACACCGAGCTCGCGATGGGCGTCTCCGACGCGCCCCGTCCCGTGGCGAGCGCCGGTTACAACTTTGTGCGCTGGATGGGCGGCGCGCTCGCGCCGTTCATCGCCACGTGGCTCGGTGAGACCTTCGGCGCGCCGGTGCCCTTCTACGCCTCGGCCGCGGCCCTCGTGGTGGCCATAGTGATCGCGCTCACGGGGAAGAAGTTCGTCCAGGAGCACGAGCCCGCGGCGATCTGAGCTCGCAGACCTCGTGGGAATGAAACCCCGGTGGGTATCGTTGAAATGTCCGAAACCCGCACAAACAGTGAGGAGCGCGGCATGGCAACGAAGAACGTCACCGGCGAGCAGTTCGCCGAGGTCATCGACAGCAACGACATCGTCCTGGTGGACTTCTGGGCATCATGGTGCGGCCCCTGCCGCCAGTTCGCCCCGACCTACGAGGCCGCGTCCGAGAAGCACCCGGACGTCGTCTTCGCCAAGGTAGACACCGAGGCGGAGCAGATGCTCGCCGCCCAGGCGAACATCACCTCGATCCCGACCCTTATGGCCTTCCGCGAGAAGGTCCTCGTCTTCTCGCAGCCCGGCGCCCTTCCGGCGTCCGCGCTCGAGCAGGTCATCACCGCGGTGAAGGGCCTGGACATGGAGGACGTCCACCAGAAGGTCGCCGAGGCGCAGGCCAAGGGCAACGAGAACTGACGCACTGAGAGTCCACTCGCATCGCACGACGGCGCCGCTCCCGCAGCTGGGGAGCGGCGCCGTCGCGTCTAGGGCTGGGTGGGCAGGCGGAGGAGGTTAGAGGCGCTCGATCTTGACCGGCTCGGCGAGCAGGGCGCTGAGCGACTCGTTGAGGTCCTGCACGGCGATGCCGTTCGAGTGCTTCTCGAGGTCCTCCGCAGAAGCCCACAGTTCGGACAGGACGATCCGCTCCTCGGACTCGTCCGTGATCTCATACTGGAGGCAGCCGGGCTCGCGCACGACCTCCTCGATCGCGATCTCGAGGGCTAGCTTGACACGGAAGGACTCGCCCTCGTTGGGGATGAAAATGGCCTGGAGACGAACGGGATCTGTCATGGGCACCAAGCCTATCCACTTGGTAGCGTTCCCCCATGGAGTCCTACACGGAGGGCGGCCGCAACGGAGCGGCGCTTCTCGAAGAGACCATCGGAACGAACTTCGCCCGGATCGCTGCGCGCTTCCCCGACCGTGAGGCCCTGATCGAGGCGGCGGCCGACGGCGGTGCTGACGCCGCCCGCCGCTGGACGTTCGCCGAACTCGCGCACGACGTCGACGCGGCAGCCCGCGGGCTCCTCGCCGCGGGCATCGGACAAGGCGATCGGGTGGGCATCTGGAGCCCGAACTGCGCCGAGTGGACCATCCTCCAGTACGCCACGGCGGTGATCGGGGCCATCCTCGTCAACGTCAACCCCGCATACCGGAGCCACGAGCTCGTGTTCGTCGTGAAGCAGAACGGCATGCGGATGCTCGTCGTTGCGCCAAGCGACCGGACGAGCGAGTACGTGGGGATGGCGCGCGAGGCGCTCGCCGTGTGCCCCGACCTGCGCGAGCTCGTGTTCCTGCCGGTCCCCCACGCGGGGAGCGCCGGATTCGAGGCCGGGATCCCGTCGACGCCCGGGGAGACCACGTGGGAAGCCCTCGTTGCCCGCGCGGGCGAGGTGCCGGCGTCGGCCGTCGCCGAGCGTGCCGCGACCCTGACGGCGGAGGACCCGATCAACATCCAGTACACGTCCGGGACCACGGGATTCCCCAAGGGCGCGACGCTCACTCACCGGAACATCCTCAACAACGGATACTCGATCGGCGAGCTCCTGGAGTACACCGAAGCGGACCGCGTGGTGATCCCCGTGCCCTTCTACCACTGCTTCGGAATGGTGATCGGAAATCTCGCCGCGTACTCGCACGGCTGTGCCACGATCCTGCCGGGAAGGGGCTTCAAGCCCGATGCGACGCTGCGCGCGGTCCAGGACTTCGGAGGAACATCGCTCTACGGCGTGCCCACGATGTTCATCGCCGAACTCGCGCTGCCGGACTTCTCCTCCTACCGGCTCGGCACCCTCCGGACCGGCGTCATGGCCGGATCGCTATGCCCGATCGAGGTGATGAAGCGCGTCATCTCTGACATGCACATGGAGGACGTGGCGATCTGCTACGGGATGACCGAGACCTCGCCCGTCTCGACCATGACCCGTGACGGCGACACCCTCGCCCAGCGCACCGAGACCGTGGGCCGGACCATGCCGAACCTCGAAAGCAAGATCGTGGACGCCACCGGGGCCACCGTGGAGCGCGGCGTCATCGGAGAGCTGTGCACCCGCGGCTACGCCGTGATGGCCGGCTACTGGGACCAGCCGGACAAGACCGCCGAGGCCATCGACGCCGACGGCTGGATGCATACCGGCGATCTCGCCCGCATGGACGCCGACGGGTACCTTCTGATCGAGGGCCGGATCAAGGACATGGTGATCCGCGGGGGCGAGAACATCTACCCGCGAGAGGTCGAGGAGTTCCTGTACCAGCACCCGTCCATCCAGGATGTGCAGGTCATCGGTGTGCCGGATGCGAAGTACGGCGAGGAGCTCATGGCGTGCATCATCCTCAAGCCCGGCGCCGAGGAGCTGTCCGCCGAGGATGTCGGGGCATACTGCCGCGGCCGGCTCGCGCACTACAAGGTCCCGCGGTACGTGGACATCCGGGAGTCGTTCCCGATGACGGTGTCCGGGAAGATCCGCAAGGTCCAGATGCGCGACGAGGCCGTGGAGCGCCTCGGGCTCGGCTGACACGGGGGTTACCGCTCCACGGCAGGGTCCTCGAGCCTGTCCGGGCCAGTCATCTTCCCGTCCTCCCACGCGGCGCCAGACGGCTCACGGGATCGCCGCGAGCAGGGCCGCCGGGATGACCATCACCGGCACGAGGACCAGGCCCGCTGCCGCGTAGCCCCACCATGAGATGGCGACGCCGAGCCGCCGCAGCTGCTCGTGCCAGATGAGGGTCGCGAGCGAGGCCCACGGCGTGATGAGGGGACCGGCGTTGACGCCGATGAGGAGCGCCGCGAGGCGGGCCGGACTGCCAGCTGCGTTCTCGAAGGCAAGATAGGCGGGAAGGTTGTTGACCACGTTGGCACCCGCGGCGCCGGCTGCCGAGACGCGGATGAGGTCGATCGGCCCGCTCCCCGACCCCAGGAGTCCGGCGGCGAGCTCGCGGGCGCCCAGGTGCTGGAGTGCCTCCATGACCGCGAACAGGCCGGCCGCAAAGAGGAGGAGCTGCCACGGCACGAGCGCCCACCTGAGCACCGCGCGCCGTCGTGCGGCGAAGGCGAGCACGAGGACGGCGGCCGCCACGGTCGAGGGAATCCAGACGGGAACACCTGAGACGAGGGCGGGCAGCAGCCCCGCGAGGACCGATGCCCCGACACCGAGGAGGACCGGGTCCGGCGGGGCGGGCGCCTCGGGCTGCCCGTGCACACGGGAGGTGCGGACCGTGGAGTACCTCCCGCGCAGCTCCCGGCGGAAGAGGACCGCGACGGCGGCCACCGGCACGAGCGCGCACCACAGCGCGGGCAGCGCCATCCGCGCCGCGAACGCCGAGGGCGGCACGTTCCCGAGGCTGTGCAGGGCGAGCAGGTTCGTGAGGTTCGAGACCGGGAGGAGCAGCGATCCGGTGTTGGCGAGCCACACGGCCGTGAGTGCGAAGGGCAGCGGGGGGAGTCCGCAACGCCTGGCGAGGAGCACGACGATCGGCGTCAGGAGCACCGCTGTCGTGTCCAGCGAGAGGAAGACCGTCGCGGCCAGCGACAGCACGGCGACGAGCGCCCAGAGCACCAAGGTGCGCCCGCGGCCCCAGCGGCGGAAATGGGAGGCCATCCACTCGAACAGTCCCGCCGCATTGAGCAGTTCCGTCACGACCGTGATCGCCGCGACGAACGCGAGGATGGGAACGATCCGGTCGGCGAGGGCACCCACCGCTGGCCAGGGCAGGATGCCTGCGGCCGCCGCAGCGCCCCCCAGGACGAGGAGCACGGCTCCCACTGCGGCCAAGGGCATGGGAACAGTCTAGGGACGACCAAAGCGGCTCGGACGCGGGCGCCGCGCGGATCGCTGCTGCCGCTCATGAACTGTGGCGGCGAGGGCCGGTCAGTGGAAGCGGTGGTCCTGGATGGTCATGCGGGCGCCGTAGCGCGGTGCGCGGATCCCTGAGAGCCCGAGCAGCCGTACGAGGCGCTGCCGGTGGCCCCGCCATGGCTCGAGGAGGCGGAGCATGCCGGCGTCGTCGGTGCGCTCGCCGGTGAGCGCGACCCCCACGAACTTCGCGAGGTGGAAATCGCCCACCGAGACCGAGTCGGGGTCCGCATGAGTGCGCTGCGTGATCTCGGCCGCTGTCCACACGCCGACGCCCGGGATGGACTTCAGGGCGGCTGCCGCCTCTTCCGCCGTCTTCGACGCGAGCCGTTCGAGGCCCGACGCCGCGCGCAGGGCACGCATGACGGTGTCCGAACGCTGGGGCCCGACGCCGGCTCGGTGCCACTCCCACGACGGGATCCCCAGCCACGTCTCGGCGCTCGGCGCGACCATGAGCCCTGCCGGTGCGACGGTGCCGGCGCCGGGCGCGGGCGTGCCGTAGCGGCGCACGAGGTACCGGTAGGCGCGCCGGGCCTCGACCGTCGTGACCTTCTGCTCGAGGATGGTCGGCACCAGTGCATCCACGACGCGGCCGGTGGCGGGCAGGCGCAGGGCCGGATGGCGGCGTCGTGCCTCGCGGACCACCGGCGGGAGGGTCGCCAGGAAACCGGCGTCGTCGAACGCGGACCAGTCGTCGGTGAGGCCGAGCATCCCGGGTGCGGACTCGACGGCCGACGCCGCGCCGTCGCCCCAGGCACGGACCGTCACCTTGCCGGCGGCGTGGGTGACGAGGACGGAGGCATGCCCCTCCGGCGTCCCAAACGCGCTCCAGAGTCCACCGGGGTGTGCGGCGAAGGTGGGGTCGCCGTCCCCCCGCTGGAGCGGGAAGCACGTTGCGGCGAGCGAATAGTGCGCTGGGGCCTCCCACATGGCCGCCGCATCCGCTGTGCCAGCAGACGTGCCGGGTCGTGTAAGGGGGAGCGGGGCTGCGAGGGTCACCCGCTCATGGTGTCACGGGCGACTGACAGTCCAAGGGCGCGAGCCCCTTGTCTGGTGTCTTCTGGCTGGCAGTTGTCTACCAGTTGAAGGGCACGAGGTCGGGGCCGACAATGTGGCCGCCTGTGCCCGGATGGGCCTGATCGTGCACGAAGTGGCCGCCGTACCACAGGACAACGTCCTGCCCATCCACAGATTCGCTGTTCAGGAACTTGTCGATGTCAGCGCGTGACACATAGGGATTCGTCGAGAAGCCGTGTCCATCGTCGATTTCGCCGGCGTGGTATCGCAGTACCCACAGATCGCCCGCGCCGAAGGCATCCGCGGTGCCGTCGTGGGGGCCGGGTTGAATGGTGTAGCCCATGAATGTCCCCTTGTTGCGCACACGCCAGTGTCTGTTGTGGGCTGCGTCCCTCGTCCGGCGGATCTCGTATTTCTTCGTGTGCCAATGGGTGCCAGGGATGATTGGCGGGTTGTTGTATTCCTCGACGACGTTGTTGCCTGGTGTGATGATGTCGAAGTCGAGTCTCCAGTAGGCGTGGTGGGTGTGGACCTTGCAGGTGCATGGATTGGCGACTGCCGCGAATCCGAAGCGGGGTTGGATGGTGCCGTTGTCAAGGAGATGCCATTCGGAGATATACCTGTACCAGCCAGCTTGAAGCTGGCTGACCAGCCTCAATCCCCCGTTGTGGTACCACAGGGCTACGCCGCGGAAGCCTCCTCCGTCGTGACCGCTGTCCAAGATCGTCTGCGGCGGGATCGTGCAGAGCCGCCATCCAGGACCGACCGGCTCGCTTCCGACTGCCTCGAAGCAGGTCTCGCTGTTCTGCCAGTCTCGATAGGTGGGACCACAGCCTGCGCGCACGCCCGCACCCCCGTACTCGACGTTCAGGATGGGCACGTGAGCCCGGTGGAGGACGCGCCGTCCCTTGTAGTCGACGTATCGGAGCTCGATTCCGGATCCGTTGGTCCCCGACGATGCTTCGGGTCGGACCACGACAAGATCCCACAACACGGCCGAGCCCCTCAGGACGCGTACCCTCACCTGGTCGCGCCCCGCCGACGGCTCGCATCCTCCTTCCGCCGGCGTCGCCTCGCAATTGTCCGACGTCGGATGGGCCACGCCCGCTGGCTCGTGGATGACGGAACCGTCAGCGAGACGCACCCCGATGATCCTGTGTGCCAGGTCGCCGCTTTCTCCTCGAAGCCCGACGGCGATGACCCGCTGTCTAGTCCCGTCGGGCTCAGGGCTGTCTAGAACTGGCGGCATGGGCCGGTAGGGGGTGAGGCCGTGCGCGTCGACGAGTTCGGCAATTCGGGGGTCTCGCAACGCCAATTCGACGGCCTGACCGTACTCGTCCTCGCTCGCGAGCAGCAGGAAGTCCGAGGGGCGCACCGAGACCGATTCCAGCTCATCCACTCGGCCGGAAACGTGGGCTGAGCGGCAGGTGCGGGCATTGTGGACGACCGCTTCGAATCCGGCGCGGTCGGAGTCCTTGTCCGAGAGCTCGAGGTTGTGGACGGACAACTCGGCATCGCCGAGGACGGCTCGAACCGCCGGGTGCTCAAGCAGTGCCATGCGGGTCGCCGAGATAGCTGGCTCCGGATCGTAGGGCTCCACGGTGATCCGCAGGCCGCTCTCTTGCTCCGTCATCACTTCCGCTTCTTTGCTCGAAAAGTTGGTGCATCTGCAAGTGCATGAAATAGATCACACGCGGCATTATTCGCGCGTTATCGGTGGGCGATCGGAGCGGGTCTTGACTCACGCCGGAGACCGCTCAAGGATCGTGGATAGGGCGTTGACCCCGCGTCCCACTCTTTCGAAGGAAGGCAGCACCATGTCTGGAAAAGTCGTGCACTTCGAGATCCCCGCGGACGACGGCGACCGCGCCAACCGCTTCTACACCGAGGCCTTCGGCTGGAACATGATGGCGGTCCCTGGGATGGACTACACGATGGTCGGAACCACGCCCAGCGATGAGAACGGCCAGCCCACCGAGGCCGGCGGCATCAACGGAGGCATGTTCGTCCGGAGCGAGGAGTTCCCGCCCAAGGAGCCGGTGATCACGATCGACGTCGAGGATATCGACGCTTCCCTGGCCAAGATCGCCGAACTCGGCGGGAGCACCATTTCCCCGAAGCTGCCTGTTGGGGAGATGGGCTTCGCCGCGTACTTCAAGGACACCGAGGGCAACGTTCTCGGGCTGTGGGAGAACGCGCCGCAGCAGGGATAGGCCACAGCAGGAATAGACGGGACGCGCAGCCAGCCCTGATTCAACGGAAGTCCCGGCTCGAGGTCTTCGCCCGCAGGGGAAGGGCCTCGAGCCGGTCCGCGACCAGGTTGGTGACGCCCTCCTTGGAACGTTCGAGCATGCCGCGGATCACCATGGCCGGTGCCGCCTGCGCGATGCGCCGGTACCGCGTCCAGACTCCCGTGCTGCAGACGATGTTGAGGATTCCTGTCTCGTCCTCGAGGTTCATGAACGTGATGCCCTGCGCTGTCTGAGGCCGCTGCCGGTGGGTCACGACGCCGGCCGCCTCGACTCTGCTCCCCGGATTCGCCGTGCGCAGCTGGTCGATGCGCAGGACGCCGCGCGCGTCGAGCCGCGGGCGGGCGTGGCGGAGCGGATGGTCATCGGTGGCGACCCCCGTGGCCCACAGGTCGTACGCCACGGCATCCTCGGCGCCGAGTTCAGGCAGCAGCGGAGGCTGGACATACGGCTGGGACCCGGGAAGCTGGCCCGGACGCTCGAGGGCCGCCGCGCCCGACTGCCACAGGGCCTCGCGCCTCGTGAGGCCGAGCGAGTTGAGGGCACCCGCGGACGCAAGCGACTCGAGCTGCTCGGCTGAGAGTCCCGTCCGCCGGGACAGCTCGGCCAGCTCCCGGAAGGGGCCCCCAGCCTCTCGCTCGGCCACGATCCTCTCGGCGAGGTCCTGTCCGATGCCCCGCACGCTCCCGAGCCCGAGCCGCACCGCACGGGCGGTGTCCCGGCGGTGCGCGAGGGTCTCGTCCTGCGCCTGCGGATCGAAGGGCCCGACGGGCGGCTGCACGCGCTCGAGGCACGCATCGAGACCGGCAGCCGGCCCGGAGACATTGTGCTGGAGGGCATAGTCCTGCGGTGAGCCTGCTGACGAGCCGCTCCCGGGTGAGCCGACCGACTCGGGCGAGCCGTCGCCGTCGTGCGCTCCGTCGAGCTCTTCGAGCGAGGCGTCCGCGAGCGAGCGGAGGATGTCCGGGCGGAGCACGACGACGCCGTGGCGCCTCGCGTCCGCGACCAGCGTCTGCGGGGAGTAGAACCCCATCGGCTGAGCCCGCAGGAGCGCTGCGAGGAAGGCCCCCGGATAGTGCAGCTTGAGCCACGAGCTCGCGTACACGAGCACGGCGAAGCTGATCGAGTGGGACTCGGCGAAGCCGAAGTCGGCGAACGCCGCGATCTGGGTGTAGATCCCCTTCGCCTCCTCGGGGCTCAGCCCGTTGGCGGCCATGCCCGCGAACAGCTTCTCCTTGAGACTCCCGATCTTCTCGACCCCGCGCTTCGAGCCCATGGCCCGGCGGAGCAGGTCGGCGTCCTCGGCCGTGCAGCCGCCGATCGCCATCGCCATCTGCATGAGCTGCTCCTGGAAGAGCGGGACGCCGAGCGTTCGCGCGAGCACCGGCTCGAGGAGGGGATGCGGGTAGGCGATGTTTTCCTCGCCGGCGCGCCGCCGGATGTAGGGATGGACGGCCCCGCCCTGGATCGGGCCCGGGCGGATGAGCGCGATCTCGACCACGAGGTCGTAGAACTCCCTGGGGCGCAGCCGCGGAAGCGTGCTCATCTGCGCCCTCGACTCGACCTGGAACACGCCGACCGAGTCCGCCCTGCACAGCATGTCGTAGACCGCTGGCTCTTCCTTCGGGATGTCCTCGATCCGCCAGCGCTCGCCGAAGTGCTCGTCAATGAGGTCGAAGCAGTACTGGAGCGCGGCGAGCATGCCGAGGCCGAGCAGGTCGAACTTGACCAGGCCCATCCACTCGCAGTCGTCCTTGTCCCACTGCAGGACCGTGCGGTTCTCCATGCGGGCGTGCTCGATGGGCACGACCTCGCCCACAGGCCGCTCGGTCAGGACCATCCCGCCCGAGTGGATGCCGAGGTGGCGGGGGTAGCCGAGGAACTGCTCCGCCAGGGCCACGACGCGCGCAGGGATGCCGTCGGCGTCGTCGGATCTCCCCTCGGAGAGCGCGTCCCACCGCTCGAGCCGCTTGGACCATGCGTCCTGCTGCCCCTGCCCGTAGCCGAGGGCCTTCGCGGCGTCCCGGACCGCATTCTTGGGGCGGTAGCTGACCACGTTGGCCACCTGGGCGGCGTTGGTGCGGCCGTACTTGGCGTAGACGTGCTGGATGACCTCCTCGCGTCGGTCCGAATCGAAGTCGACGTCGATGTCCGGCTCCTCCTCGCGCAGGCTCGAGAGGAACCGCTCGAACGGCAGCTGGTAGGCGATGCTGTCCACGGCCGTGATGCTCAGGAGATAGCAGACGGCGGAGTTGGCCGCCGAGCCGCGCCCCTGGCAGAGGATGCCCCGGCTCCGGGCGAACTGCACGATCTCGTGCACGATGAGGAAGTAGCCCGGGAAGTCCTTCTTCTCGATCACGGCGAGCTCCTTCTCGATGCGCTCGCGGACCTCCTCCGGGGGGACTGGGCCGCGCCACGCCGCGCCGGGCACCCCATAGCGGTCCTCGAGCCCGCGCTCCACGAGCTCACGGAGGTGGGACATGGGCGTGTGCCCGTCGGGGACGTCCTGCTTGGGCAGCTTGGGGCGGGCGGAGCGGAGCGGGAAGGCGAGCTCGTCTGCCAGGCGCACCGTGTTCTCGACCGCGCCGGGGTAGCGGGCAAAACGCTCGGCCATCTCCGCGCCGCTGCGCAGATGTGCGCCGTCGCTCGCCGGCAGCCAGCCGTCGAGCTCGTCGAGGCTGCGCCGTGCGCGCACGGCGGCGAGCGCCGTCGCGAGCGGGTGCCGCGAGGGCTCGGCGAAGTGGACCGCGTTCGTGGCGACGCAGGGAAGGCCCAGACGCCGGGCGATATCCGCGAGGGCATCGTTGTGGGCGCTGTCGAGCGGATTCCCGTGGTCGAAGAGTTCGACGGCCACCCCGTCGGTGCCGAACAGCTCGACGAGCCCCTGGACCGCGAGCTCCGCCGCCTCCTCGCCGTGCTCGCGGAGCGCCCGCCGCACCGCTGACTTGCGACATCCCGTGAGCACGACGCAGTGCCCGCGCAGGCGTTCCGCAACCTCCTCGAGGACGTACACGGGGCGCCCCTTCTCCGCGCCGCCCGCGAGCTGGGCCGCCGTGATGGCCCCTGCGAGCCGGTGGTAGCCGTCCTCCCCGCGGGCGAGCACGAGGAGGTGCTCGCCCTCCGGATCAGGCACCCCGTTCTGGGGACCCGAGAGGCCCATCGACAGCTCGGCGCCGAAGACCGTGGCGAGGCCGTAGGCCTCCGCCGCCTCGGCGAGCCGCACCACCCCGTAGAAGCCGTCGTGGTCCGTGATGGCGAGAGCATGCAGGCCGAGGCGTACCGCCTCCTCGACGAGCTCCTCGGGCGACGACGCTCCGTCGAGGAAGCTGTAGTGCGAATGGACGTGAAGCTCCGCGTAGGGGACGGCCGCCGTGCTGCTGGGGACCGGCAGCGGGATGTAGGGCCCGCGCTTGCGGGACCACGCGGGGCTGTCACCGCCGTCGTGCTCGATGGGCTTCCGCCCTGCTTCAGTCCGCCCTGAACCGCTGCGGCCCGGGCCGGTGCTCCCCGAACTGCCGCGCAGCTCGTCGGCACTCACCTCCTTGCCCTCGAGGATGTCGTGCAGCTGCTGCCAGGGGATCGGCGGGTTGCTCCAGCCCATGTGGGCCTCCTTCCTTCAGCGTCCCTTCAGTCCCTCATCTGGATGAGGGGCCTTACGTGGCCGTCAGTCGTAGCGGGCCTCGGCCCACCAGCTACCGTCCTCCCCGAGCAGGAGCCAGGCCTCGCCGTCGCCGTCGAGGATCTGGAACCGCTCGGCCCGGCGTCCCTCGGCCGCGTCCCACCACCGCTCGCGCAGAGGCCATGGTCCGGCCCAGCTCCGGACGGCGCGTCTCCTCGCCCCCGCAGCGGGCACGAACCACGCTGGCGCCGCCGAGAGGCCCCCGCGGGCGCCGACCCCGAGGGGGAGTCCATCGTCCCCGAGCAGGGTCACCGGCGGCGGCTCGGAGAACACCGTGGCCGGAAGGGGTGGCGGCACCGACCCTGGCCACGGACGCGACGCACGGTCTGAGGTGCCCAGCGGCGGATCCTCGCCCCACGGCACGAGGAGGCATCGCTCTGCCAGAAGCCTCCCGCCGGCAGCGGCGGCATGGAGCACCGAGCCGTGGCCCAGCATGGTCTGGAGCCGGTGGAGGCCATGGTCCAGCCGTTCGTCGACACCACCGAACAGGGCCTGGGCTCGGCGGCCGAGCAGATCGACCCGTTCGGGGAGCAGACGGACCTGGACCACGGGTGCCCCGAGGGCGTCTCCGGTGGTGCGCCAGGCCGTCCGCTCCCGCGGGCGGGGCGAGGGGTCCTGCCCGGACTGCAGCTGCCACCGGACGCGCTCTACAGCGTCGCCGGGAGAGAACTGGTGGGGATGGCCCCAGGATCGCTCGGAGCGGGCACCGGAATCGTCGGTGATCTGCACGCGCAGCAGGGTGCAGGCAAGGCCCGCGTGCATGAGCCCGGCGACGAAGTCCTCGGCGACCGGTCTGAGGGCGAACGCTATCTGGTCGACCCGTGTCAGCCCGGGCTCGAACTCCGCGGTCCTGTCGAGCGGTGCTGGGGGGACGCGGGGCACGACGGCGCGCGGGTCCCGTCCGCTGGCCCGGGCGTGGGCCGCGAGCCCCTCGGCCCCGAACCGGGATCGGACCTCGGCGGCGGGAAGGTCGGCGAAGTCCCCGAGCGTGCGCAGGCCCAGGCGTGTGAGAAGGGAGGCCAGCCTCGGGTCGCCGAGGGCTGCGACCGGCAGAGGGGAGAGGAATGCGGCAGACGCCCCGGCCCCGATGACCCGAAGGCCGGAGAGCTCATGGGTGCTCCGCGCCGCCTGCTCGGCCGCGAAGACCGAATCGGCAATTCCGGCGCGGGCCTCGAGCCCGAGCCCGGATGCGCCCTCGAGAGCGGCGCCGCCCGCGGCCTCCTCGCTCCCGTAGTACCTGGCCGCGCCCCGGGCCCGTACGGCGCACAGGCCTGGACGGAGGATCTGGACGCCCGGTACGGCGGTCTCGAGGGCTCTGACCACAGGGTCGAATTCCCGTTCCGCGCGCGCGGGATCGGCCGGGACGGTGACGAGCTCGGGGCACCGGACCTGCGCTTCCCGGACCCGCAGCCCGCGGACCACTCCGGCAGTCCGGGCGTCGGCGGAGCAGACAGCGACCAGACCCTTGTCGATGACGGCCGCCGCTGCACCCTCAGGCACCTCCCCGGCCAGCTGGGCCGCCACCAGCGGCCAGTCCGGGAACCACACCACAAGCGCCCTCGGCGTTGCGGGACTCATCCCGCCGCCCCGATCCTTCCGGCCAGATCCCGCTCCTTGCGGACGGCATCTGGCAGCCCCGTGCTCGGCCATCCCGCATCCGGCCGCGCCGCTGCGCCTGGAAGTCCAGCACCACTCGTCGGTCCGAACTCCACGGTGCCGGTCCGTTTCCGGCCACGCTGGTTCAGCTCGAGGCGGACCCGGTGCCGCGCCAGATGCCCGTGCCCATGGCCCAGGCCCTCCCAGCTCGAGCTGCTGGCCGTCAGGCGCCCTTCGCTCTGGGGCCATGTGCCCAGGACGAGCAGGACCCCGCCCCTCTCGCGCAGCCGGGACCCGAGCCGCGACGCGTCGCTCGGCCGCACGGTTCCCGGAGGGCGCACGAGGACGAGGGGAAGCACCTCGACGAGGGCGCCGACGGCCGCGGTCCAGTCGTCCCCGGGGTCTGGTACGAGGACGAACCGGTCGAGGTCCACGCCGAACCCGGCGGCGGCCTCCGCGCCGAAATCCTGCACCCCGGCGGCCCCACACCACTGCCCCTCGGCAGACGCCCCAGCTAGGAGTGCCATCGCCACGGACAACGGCGTCTCGAGGGAGTACGCCGCACCGCCGCGGAGGCCGTCGGGGAAGAACGGGGAGAAGCAGGGAAGGACGGGGTAGGACCCTTCACGGTTCCTTCTGCCCTGGAGTGAATGGATGCGTTCCTGGAGCTCGCGCAGCGTCCCGGCCGCGGGGGCGCCCACGGAAACCACATCGGAGCTGAATGCGAGTGACATGCTTCAATTATCGAAAATATGTTCGAAACAGTCAATCGGGCGGAGTCGGCTCATGGACCCGCCCAGCCGTTAGAGTTGGGGCGTGAAGTACGCCAAGTCCGTCGTCGAGCTCATCGGCCGCACGCCCCTCGTCAAGCTGAACAAGGTCACCGAAGGCATCAAGGCGACGGTCCTGGTCAAACTCGAATACCTCAACCCCGGTGGCTCCATCAAGGACCGGATCGCACTGAAGATGATCGAGCAGGCCGAGGCAGACGGCAAGCTCCTCCCCGGCGGCACCATCGTGGAGCCCACGAGCGGCAACACCGGCGTGGGCCTGGCCCTCGTGGGGCAGCAGAAGGGCTACAAATGCATCTTCGTGGTCCCGGACAAGGTCGGCGAGGAGAAGCGGGCGGTCCTTGCGGCATACGGTGCAGAGGTCGTCGTGACCCCCACCGCCGTGGCTCCTGATTCGCCTCAGTCCTACTACGGCGTCTCGGACCGCCTCGTGAAGGAGATCCCCGGCGCGTTCAAGCCGGACCAGTTCTCCAACCCGGGCGCCCCGGGAAGCCACTACGAGACCACTGGCCCCGAGATCTGGGCGGACACGGACGGCACGATCACCCACGTGGTCATCGGCGCGGGAACCGGCGGGACCATCACCGGGACGGGCCGCTACCTCAAGGACGTCAGCAAGGACCGCCCCGAGTCGGAGGGCGGCCAGGTCAAGGTCATCGGCGCCGACCCGGAGGGGTCGATCTACTCCGGCGGCACGGGCCGGCCGTATTTCGTCGAGGGCGTCGGCGAGGACATGTGGCCCGAGAACTACGACAAGTCGGTCCCCGATGAGGTCCTCGCGGTGAACGACGCCGAGTCGTTCGCCATGACCCGCCGGCTCGCCCGCGAAGAGGGCCTCCTCGTGGGCGGTTCCTCCGGCATGGCCGTCGTGGCAGCCCTGCGTGCGGCGAGGGACCTGCCCGAGGAAGCGGTCGTCGTCGTGATCCTGCCCGATTCGGGCCGCGGCTACCTTGCCAAGATCTTCAACGACGACTGGATGCGCTCCTACGGCTTCCTCCCCGGCGAGGGGGAGCGGACCGTCGGCGAACTGCTCAAGGGCAAGACCGGTCAGATGCCCGACCTCATCCACACCCACCCCAACGAGACGGTCCGCGACGTCATCGACATCATGACCGAGTACGGCGTGAGCCACCTCCCCGTGCTCTCGGCCGAGCCGCCCGTGGTCATGGGCGAAGTCCTCGGCGCCGTCGACGAGCGCGCCCTCTCCGCCAGGCTGTTCCGCGGCGAGGCCAAGCTGACCGACAAGATCTCCGAGCACATGGGCGAGCGGCTGCCCGTCATCGGCTCGCTCGAGGGGCAGGCCGCCCTGCAGGCGATGCTGAGCGAGCAGGACGCCGTCATGGTCACCTTCGTCGGTGCGCCCGTCGGCATCCTGACCCGCCATGACCTCCTGGCCAACCTCAACAAGTAAGGTGACGCAGTATGGGTGAGCGCAGCGAACACAACCAGCAGAGCGGACAGATTCAGCGGGCCGGCTTCAACACGCGTGCCGTCCATGCCGGCCAGGAGTTCGAGCCGCGCACGGGCGCCGTCGTGCCCCCGCTGCACTTCTCCTCGACGTACGCCCAGGACGGGATCGGAGGCCTCCGGTCCGGCTACGAGTACGGCCGCGGCGGCAACCCGACCCGCGATGCGCTCCAGGAGCAGCTCGCCGCGCTCGAGGGTGGCAACCACGCCTACTCATTCGGCTCCGGCCTCGCCGCCGAGGACGCCCTCATCCGCGCCCTGTGCTCGCCCGGTGACCGGATCGTCCTCGGCAACGATGCCTACGGCGGCACGTACCGCCTCATCTCCAGGGTCCTCGGCCCGTGGGGCATTGCGAACCGGCCCGTGGACATGTCCGACCTCGACCGCGTGCGCGCGGCGGTGTCCGCCGGAGGCACGGACGAGACGCGCCTCGTGTGGGTCGAGACGCCGTCCAACCCGATGATGAAGATCTCTGACATCACGGCGATCGCAGACATCGCGCACGACGCCGGGGCCCTCCTCGTGGTCGACAACACCTTCGCGTCTCCCTACCTGCAGAACCCGCTCGCCCTCGGCGCGGACATCGTGGTCCACTCGACGACCAAGTACATCGGCGGGCACTCCGACGTGGTGGGCGGCGCCGTCGTGGTCAACGACGACGAGCTTGCTGAGAAGGTCGGGTTCGTGCAGTTCGCGGTGGGCGCGGTGTCCGGCCCGATGGACGCGTTCCTGACCACGCGCGGGCTCAAGACCCTCGGTGTGCGCATGGAGCGCCACTCGGAGAACGCCCAGAAGATCGCCGAGTGGCTCGTGGGCCGCCCCGGCATCGAGAAGGTCCTGTACCCGGGGCTCCCGGACCATCCCGGCCACGGGCTCGCGGCGAAGCAGATGCGCCGCTTCGGCGGCATGATCTCCGTCCAGTTCTCCGGCGGCGAGGAGGCGGCCCGCAAGGTCGCCGAGTCCACACGCCTGTTCACGCTCGCGGAGAGCCTCGGCGGGATCGAGTCGCTCATGAACTACCCCTCGGAGATGACGCACGCCTCGGTCAAGGGCACCGAACTGGCCGTTCCGGTGAACCTGCTGCGCCTATCCGTGGGCATCGAGGACGCCGATGACCTCATCGCAGACCTCGACGCGGCCATCGCACGGCTCTAGCCCGTTCTATCGAACCCGCCCACCCTAGAGGACTCCTTCCATGCCGCAGACCTCACCCGCGAAGCCGTCGCTCACCCAGGCGCCGTGGTTCCGCCCGGCCGCGTTCGGCGTGGGCGCCGTCGTCGTGCTCGCCCTCGTGGTGCTCGCCGCGAAGCTGCTGCGCGGCACCCAGGCCGTCTCGGACTTCATCGCGACCTACCCCGGGCACGCCCCCCTGCCGGACTGGGCCCCTGAGGGCCTGCCTGCCTGGCTGAACGTGCTGCACTTCCTCAATCTGATGTTCCTGGTCCTCATCGTGCGCTCGGGCCTCCAGGTGCGCTTCACCACACGCCCGCAGGGCTACTGGAAGCGCAACAACAAGGGTCTGGTCAAGACGAAGGGCCAGCCCAAGAAGATCAGCCTCGACCTGTGGTTCCACCTGTGCCTCGATGCCCTGTGGGTCCTCAGCGGGATGGTGTTCTTCGTGCTCATGTTCGCCACGGGGCACTGGGTCCGCCTCGTCCCGACTACGTGGAGCATCTTCCCGCACGCGCTCTCAGCGGTGATCCAGTACGCCTCGCTCGACTGGCCGCTCGAGGACGGCTGGCTGAACTACAACGCCCTCCAGCAGCTGACGTACTTCCTGGTCGTGTTCATTGCCGCCCCGCTGGCGATCGTCACGGGCCTGCGCATGTCCGGCGCATGGCCCACCAACCAGAAGGCGCCGCGGCTCAACAAGGCCTACCCCCTCGAGTGGGCGCGCGCGGTGCATTTCCCGGTCATGGCGTTCTTTGTGCTCTTCGTCATCGTGCACGTCTTCCTCGTGCTCACCACGGGGGCCCTGCGGAACCTGAACCACATGTTCGCCTCGCATGACGGCGACGACTGGCTCGGGTTCATCCTGTTCGCCGTGGGAGTGCTCGTCGTTGTGGGCCTGTGGTTCCTTGCACGGCCCCTGTTCCTTCGGCCGGTGGCCTCGCTCATGGGCACGGTGACGCGGAACTAGCCCTCGAGCCCGGGTGCCTCGTGCCTGAGCCACTCCGACGCGATGTACCAGCGGCGGTCCCGCTTCTCGCAGTCGAGGGACGCTGTGCCGGAGAGCTCGAGGTCGGTGCCGTCCGTCGTCGTGCCGTCGACGGACCAGGCCAGGCGCACATATGCGCGTGCGCCATCCTCGAAGATGTCCTGGACCCGGAACTGCATCGGCAACCCTAGCCTCATGCGGTCCTCGATGTCCTCGGCGGGGGAGACCGGGTGCGTCTCGTTCCAGACCGGTACGATCCGTGCCGAGTCGAGGTACAGGCCAAGGAGGAGCGCCGGGTCCCGGCGGCGGTAGCCGTCGACGAAGGAGGCGCACAGCTCCTTGAGGGTCCCTGCCCCCGCGCCCCGTGGTCCGCGTTCCGCAGGTTCTCCGCGCGCGGTCGTCTCGCCGATCATGTCTTCTGTTCCTCCTGATGGGGCCGCCTCTCGATCCCCGAAAGGAGGAGAGCACGTGCAGCCAGCCGCATGACGCGGAATCGGGCCGTGCGCGCCACACCTCACGCCGCCGGGGTCCGTTTGCCAGAATGGCAGGATGAGCCATCGGACTCCGTTCCTCCCGGCGCCAGGGCACCGCCTTCGTCTTGCCGAGTTGGGTGTCCTCGACCGGCGGCGCACGCTGGTGGGGTTGGTGATCGCCGTCGTACTGCCGCTCGCAGTCCAGCCTGCGGCCCTCTGGCTCGTGGGCGAGGACCGCAGCGGCCGCGGGCTCGTGACCGTCGTCCTCTTCCAGATGCTGGCCACCGTCGTGGTGGCGCTCGTCGGCGGACTCTGGCCAGCTGTCCTGGCCGCGGTGGTGGCCAACCTCGCCCTGAACTGGTTCGCCACCGAGCCTTTCGGGAGCCTGAGCGTTGCTCGGCCGGAGGCGGCGCTGGGGCTCGTCGTTTTCCTCGTCGTCGCGTGCACGATCGCGCTGGCTGTCGGTGCCGCGGCGCGTCGCTTCGAACAGGCGACTCGGGCCGCCGCCGAGGCCGGCGCGATGAGCGACCTCGCGCTCGGCATCCTCGGATCCACGGGAGGAATGGACGAGTTCCTCGAACGGGTGCGCTCTGCCCTCGGACTGCGTGCGGTGGCCCTTATCTCCCGGGGCGTCGCCGGAGGCACACGCGGGGCTGACGGCGGCGAACGCGATGACGGCGTGGGAGGAGCCGGCCGGAGCGGCTCTCCTGGCCGCACGGGACACGGCAGGGCCCTCGCCGATGCGGCCCGGACGGTGTCCGGCTGGGACGTCGTGGCGACGGCGGGGGAGGCGCCGCCCATCTCGCATGCAGCGGCGGATGATGCCGTGGCGCCTGACGGCTACTACACCCTCCTCGTGGGCGGCCATTCGCTCGACGACGGCGAGCGGCGGACGCTCAAGGCCTTCGGGGTGTACCTCGTGGCCATGCGCGAGCGGGCCCAGCTTGCGCGCAGCCGGGAGGCCAACCGGCGGCTCGAGGAAGGCAATTCGATCAGGACTGCGATCCTCCAGGCCGTCTCGCATGACCTGCGCACCCCCCTGGCGGGCATCAAGCTCAGCGTGAGCAGCCTGCGTCAGTCCTCGGTCGACTTCACGCCCGAGGAGGAAGCGGAGCTCCTGGGCACCATCGAGGACTACACGGACCGCCTTTCCCACGTGGTGGACAACCTCCTGGACATGTCCCGCATCTCGGCGGACAACGTGCGCCCGCTCCTGAGGCCCGTCGCGTGGCGTGAGGTCGTGTCGCGCGGGGTCGCGGGCCAGGAACGGGTCGTGGACCTCATCCCCGCCAATGCCCCTGCCGTCGAGGCGGACCCGGTGCTCCTCGAGCGTGTGGTCGCAAACCTTGTCGAGAATGCGCTGCGCTACGCCCCGGAAGCACCCGTCGAGATCACGTCCCGTAGCGGCGTCGAGGATGCAGACGGCCGTCCCTGCGGGGTGCTGAGGGTTGTGGACCACGGTGAGGGCATCCCGCCCGAGGACCTGCTGCTCGTGTTCCGCCCCTTCCAGCGGCTCGGCGACGACACCGCGAAAGGCGGCGTGGGTCTGGGGCTCGCGGTGGCCAAGGGTTTCGTCGAGGCCATGGGTGGGCGCATCGAGGCCGAGGAGACGCCGGGGGGCGGGCTCACGATGTCGGTCGCCCTTCCCCTCGCTCCGGGCGTACCGCCCGGCCGGGCGGTGTCCTCGGGCCCGGAGACCAGGGGGACTAGCGCATGAGCCCGTCGGGCAGGGCCGCACCGACCACCGTCCTCGTGGTGGAGGACGAGGCGCAGTTCGCCCGCGCACTCCAGATCAACCTGCGCGTCCACGGCTACGAGGCGCTGACTGCGGCGACGGGGGAGGCGGCCCTCGAGATCGCGGCGGAGCGCCCGATCGACGTCCTCGTCCTGGATCTCGGCCTTCCGGGCATCGATGGGATCGAGGTGATCCGCCGCCTGCGCGAATGGACGGACCTCCCCATCATTGTGCTGTCCGCGCGCCACGGGTCGGAGGACAAGGTCGAGGCGCTCGACGCCGGTGCCGACGACTACGTGACCAAGCCGTTCGGCCTCGAGGAACTCCTCGCACGGCTCAGGGCGGCCGCACGGCGCGGGCCGCGCGTGGGCGAGGTGCCCCGCGTGCAGACAGGAGACCTGAGCGTGGACCTCGCGGCGCGCCGCGTGCTGTTCAAGGGGGCCGACGTGCGCCTGACCCCCACCGAGTGGAACATCCTCGCGCTCCTCGTGCGCCGCGCGGGCCAGCTCGTGACCCAGCGGGAGATCCTCACCCAGGTGTGGGGACCCGCGTACGAGAAGGAGACCCAGTACTTGCGCGTGTATCTGGCCCAGCTGCGCCGCAAGCTCGAGGACGATCCGGCTCACCCGCGCCACCTGCACACCGAGGCAGGCATGGGCTACCGCTTCGACCCGTGACAGGGGCTACGAAGGACCAGCGAGGGTACCCTGTGGACATGAAGACCGCCCGCGTCGTCGCTGTCTGTCGAGTCCATCAGCTCCTGCCCGACGCCGGGTCGGTCGGCGTCACTGGAATCGACAAGCGCCCCGTCGAGGGCCCGGTCCGCGTCCGGCGGCTCGGTTTCTACGGCGATGTGCAGGCCGACCGGGCCAATCACGGCGGCGAGGACAAGGCCGTCTACGCGTATTCGGAGGACGACGCCGCCCTGTGGGCCCGTGAGCTCGGCCGCGAGATTCCCGCGGGCCTCTTCGGCGAGAACCTGAGGGTCGAGGGCATCACCGCGAGCAATGCCGTGATCGGCGAGCGCTGGCGCTTCTCGTCAGGCGCGGTGCTGGAGGTCACGATGCCCCGCATTCCGTGCGCCACGTTCGCCCGGCGCATGGGGGAGGACGGCTGGGTCTCATGGTTCACCCGGGCTGGCCTCTCCGGGGCGTACCTGAGGGTCGTCACCCCAGGGGACATCGGTGCTGGCACGACCTTCAGCGTCGAGAACATCCCCGGCCACGGGGTCCGTGTGGGCGAGTGGCTCGCCGAACCCACGCGCGAGATGGCACAGGCCCTCCTCGATGCCGAGGCCGAGGGGGACGTCCGGCTCGCCCCGGCGCTGCGGAGGTACGTCCTCACCGTGGCCGAGCGCGTCGCCGACTAGCGGTCGGCGCGAAGGGTGTGCTGAAGTTCACCCTCGCCCGACGGCGGGCGGCGAGCGGGCGGCGTCGTGCGTCCTGTATGATCTTTACATCCCCCACTTTCCGGAATTCCCTTTTCTGCCCAATTCTTGAGGCAGGACGGTAGCGTGTTGGGGCCCGCCGCAGAGCGGGCAATTGCATAGGGGAGTCCGGCTGAAGGAACGCTGTACGGGTGCATTGTGGTGCCGGACGCAGCGTAGAGCCCTGCCTGGGATTGAGAGAGCGCTGGGCTCGTTAACTGACCGACGAGCCCCCAGGCTCCCCAGAGCGAGGATACCCCTTGTCCGAAATGCTGTTCGAAGCCCCCTCCGAGACCCCCCAGATTCCCGAGCACACCGACTCTCCTGCCGCCGAGGTCACCGCCTCTGACGCCGAGGTCACCCCCGCCGCCGCTGAGGTCACCGCCTCTGACGCCGAGGTCACCCCCGCCACCGCCGAGGCCTCGAAGGCCGACGCGAAGTCCGAGGACGACGACGATGAGGGTGTTCGATTCACCGACCTCGGGATCGACGCCCGCATCCTCGCGGCCCTGACCGACGTCGGCTACGAGAAGCCCTCGCCCATCCAGGCCGCGACCATCCCCCTCCTGCTCGAGGGCCGCGACGTCATCGGCCTCGCCCAGACCGGCACCGGCAAGACGGCCGCGTTCGCCGTTCCCGCGCTGTCCCGCCTCGCGGAGCTGCACGACCTCAACGGCCCGTCCCGTTCCACGCAGGCCCTTGTCCTGGCTCCGACCCGTGAGCTCGCGCTCCAGGTCGCGGAGGCGTTCACCTCCTACGCCAAGCACCTCGAGGACTTCACCGTCCTGCCCGTCTACGGTGGCTCGGCATACGGCCCCCAGCTCGCTGGCCTGCGTCGCGGCGCCCAGGTCGTTGTCGGAACCCCCGGTCGCGTGATCGACCACATCGAGAAGGGCTCCCTCGACCTCTCCGGGCTTCAGTACCTCGTGCTCGACGAGGCGGACGAGATGCTCCGCATGGGCTTCGCCGAGGATGTCGAGCGCATCTTCCAGCAGACCCCGGACGGCCGCCAGGTCGCCCTGTTCTCCGCAACCATGCCCTCGCAGATCCGCCGTCTGTCGAAGCAGTACCTCAACATGCCGGAAGAGGTCTCGGTCAAGTCCCAGACCACGACCGGCACGAACATCCGCCAGCGCTACGTCCAGGTCATGGGCTCCCACAAGCTCGATGCCATGACCCGCATCCTGGAGGTCGAGGAGTTCGACGGCGTCATTGCGTTCGTCCGCACGAAGATGGCCACCGAGGACCTCGCCGACAAGCTCAAGGCGCGTGGCTTCCAGGCCGCCGCGATCAACGGTGACATCGCCCAGGCGCAGCGTGAGCGCACCGTCGAGGCGCTGCGCGACGGCAAGATCGACATCCTCGTCGCGACCGACGTCGCCGCCCGCGGCCTGGACGTCGAGCGCATCAGCCACGTCATCAACTACGACATCCCGCACGACACCGAGGGCTACGTGCACCGCATCGGCCGCACCGGCCGCGCGGGCCGCAAGGGCGACGCGATCCTCTTCATGACCCCGCGCGAGAAGTACCTCCTGCGCGCGATCGAGAAGGCCACCCGTCAGGCTGTCGAGCCCATGCACCTGCCGACCGCCGAGACGGTCAACTCGCTGCGCATGAGCAAGTTCGCGGACCGCATCACCGAGACCCTCGAGTCCCAGGACGTCGCGATGTTCCGCGACCTCATCGCCTCCTACGAGGAGGAGCACGAGGTGCCGGCGGCCGAGATCGCCGCCGCGCTGGCTGTCATGGTCCAGGGCGACACCCCGTTCTTCGTCAAGGAGCTCCCCTCCGCCCCCGAGTTCCAGAAGCGCGAGCGCAACAAGGACGGCTTCGGCACCCGCGGCCCGTCCCGTTCGCTCACCGAAGGCAATGCGACGTATCGGATCGCCGTTGGGCGCCGCCACCGCGTGATGCCCGGCTCGATCGTCGGCGCGCTCGCCAACGAGGGCGGCTTCAGCTCGAGCCAGATCGGCGGGATCGACATCCGCGCCGACCACTCGCTCGTCGAGCTTCCCGCCGATCTCAGCTCTGAGCAGTGGAAGGCCCTGTCGAAGACCCGCATCGGCGGCGAGCTCATCAGGCTCGAGCTCGACAACGGCCGCCGCCCCGCCCGCGCGGACGACGGCGACCGCGGCTCGCGCGGCGGGTTCCGCGGGAACCGCGGCGGAGACCGCGGTGGCTTCGGCGGCCGCGACCGCGACGACCGCGGCGGAGACCGCGGTGGCCTCGGCGCGCGCGGTGGCTTCGGCGGCCGTGATCGCGACGACCGCGGTGGCTTCGGCGGCCGCGACGACCGCGGCAACTTCGCTCCCCGCAAGCCGCGCCAGAGCAAGGACGGCAGCCGCGGCCGCCAGTGGTGACCGTGTGAATCAGTGGTGACCGTGTGAATCAGCGCTCCGGCGCCACTGGGCGCCTGCCTCTGACGAGGTGATCAACCCCCTTCGAGCCCGTTCCCGGGAGCCTTCCGGGAACGGGCTCGCTGCATTCCGCGGGCCGCGCAGGATACAGCCGCCCAAGCGCAGGTTGAAACGGTCGCGCTACGGCTCTCGGGCAGTCCCAAAGTCAGCCCCGTACCCGAAGCTTCATCGGCTGCGTGCGGAGCGCCTGCACCCCTCGATCCGGACGGAGAGGACAGCGTCGCCCGATTTGGTGAGGCTGCGGCCCGTCCGGTAAAGTATCTGTCTGTTGCCCCCCTAGCTCAGTGGTAGAGCGCCATCTTGGTAAGATGGAGGTCACGGGATCGATTCCCGTGGGGGGCTCTCTGGCGGTGTAGCTCAGCTGGTTAGAGCGCACGACTCATAATCGTGAGGTCCCGGGATCGAGTCCCGGCACCGCTACGGCGAATGGCCCCGGATTTCCGGGGCCATTGTCGTATCCGCAGTAGATCGGCCGATATAGAGAATGGGCCGACTGTGGCCGTGACACTGTTGCCTGGGTACCTTTTCCGCTACCTTGACGGTTCGCAAGGGACGCGCGCACCATGGGCAGTTAATCCCCCGTCTTTACGAAAGCGGTCCCGGCCATGCAGCAGACTCCCCAGCCCCAATACCGGCAGCCCTACGATCCGCAGCGCGCTGCAGCCGAGAGGCTCGAGGCGGCTATAGCGGTCACACGGCGCCTGTCGCGGTCGGCCGAGCGCTCGAAGTCGCTGTGGATGCTCTTCACGATCGGGGCGGCGGTGATCACCTTCCTCGGCCTTGTCGGGATCTCACCCCTCGTCTTCCTGCTGGGCGTCATGCTCTTCATCGGCGGTATGATCGGCTACGGCGCGGCGAGCCGGCGCGTACATGCTGCCGAGCTCGAGGAGGCCAAGCTGCGCGCGTTCAATCCGTGGCCCTCCTGACCGAGCATCGTCGCGCGCTCCGTTCCCTCCTGACCGAGCATCGTCGCGCGCTCCGTTTCCCCCTGTGCGTTGGGCCGAGGACGGGCGGGTCTTCCTGCATGATGCGCTGAGGGACCGGAGCGTCCTCGAGCTGTTCGCCCCGTAGTCCGGCTGCCTGCACGTTCGTCCCGCGCGCCGCGGCATGGTTCACGGTCCACTTCGTCCCGATCGGCGGCCCTCGGAAAACCGGGGGTCCTTTTCGTTTGCCCGAGATCGGGTAATGCCTTCCTCAAAGGCCCCTCAAGACGGGTCCGCTACACTCTGTCGGACCCGACGAGAGGAAAATATGACGGCAGCAACGACCCTAACCACAGCAGCGCCGGCCCGACCCCGCGCGGGGAGATTGGGCCACGTACCAGCGCTCGACGGCATCCGCGCTCTTGCCATCACCCTCGTCGTGGTCTACCACGCGGTCATGCCGCTGCATTTCGGCGGCGCGGGCGGCGTCGACATCTTCTTCGTCCTCTCGGGTTTCCTCATCACCACGCTCCTCCTCGAGGAGCACGATTCGAACGGCCGTATCTCGCTGCGTCGGTTCTACGTCCGCCGCGCGGTCCGGCTGTACCCGCCGCTGCTGATCATGCTCGTGGTCGTGTTCGTGCCGATCTCGGTGCTCATGGGGCTCGGCAATGCGCTCTGGGGCACTGTGATGGCCCTGTTCTACCTCATGCCGGTGGGAGCTGAGACGGGCGCAGACAGCATCTCGGCCTATGCCCACACCTGGACGCTCGGGCTCGAGGAATGGTTCTACTTCGTCTGGCCCGTGGCCCTGATCCTCCTCGTGAAGGGCGCCCGCACCGTCCACGGACGCCGTATGCGCCGCGCCCTCGCTGCCGCGCTGATCGCGACCTTTGCACTGGCAGCCACGGCCTTGACGATCGAGGCCGTCACCGGACACATGTCCGTCATCCTGCGGGCCTGCGCCCTGCTCGCGGGCTGCGCGCTGGCCCTCGTCCTGCGCCGTTCGGACGCCCGTGCGCAGGCCTGGCACGGCGTGGCCGGCCTGGGCCTCATC
This sequence comes from Sinomonas sp. ASV486, assembly GCF_030908215.1. Taxonomy (GTDB): domain Bacteria; phylum Actinomycetota; class Actinomycetes; order Actinomycetales; family Micrococcaceae; genus Sinomonas; species Sinomonas puerhi. The sequence continues at coordinate 136,270 of NZ_JAVFJK010000001.1, forward strand.
GCCTTCTCCGTGGTGCACTCCTCCTTGGTTCCGCTCACCACGGTGGACACGCTCGCCGCGGCCGCGGGCGCCCTCCTGCTGATTGTCGCCATGACCCGTGGCGGGGAAGGCGGCGCGAACGGCGTGATCCGCCGCGTGCTCTCGCTTCCGCCGCTGACGTACGTGGGCCGGATCAGCTACGAGATCTACCTCTGGCACTACCCCGTCCTCTGCTTGTTCGGCGTCCTCGCAGGCACCCAGTTCCTCGGCGTCGGAGGGATCTCGGCGGCCGCCTCGCTCCTCCTCGCCGCAATCGCGTTCGCCGTGACCAAGCCGCTCGTGAAGGGCCTCCGGGCTAAGCTTCCGGTGTGACTTCTCGACTGATCTATGGCTGCATGGGCCTCGGCGGCGCGTGGGGCTCCTCGCACTACACCGAGGACGACGCCGCACGCGCGGCCGAGGCGGTCTATGCCGCCCTGGCGATCGGCATCACGCGGTTCGATCACGCGGACATCTACCGCGGTGGAACGTCCGAGGCCGTCTTCGGCGAGGTCCTGGCTTCCCGGCCCGGCCTCAGGGACCGGATCTGGATCCAGAGCAAGGTCGGGATCCGCCTTGCCGAGCGCGGACTCGGTGCACGCTATGACCTGAGCGGGGACGCGATCCGCTCGGGCGTCGAGGGCATCCTGACCCGACTGCGCACTGATTGCCTGGACCAGCTCCTCCTGCACCGGCCCGATCCGCTCGCCGACCCCGCCGAGGTGGGGCGCGCCGTCGTGCGCCTGCTCGACGAGGGCCTCATCAAGGGGATCGGCGTTTCGAACTTCTCCGGGGCGCAGATGGCCGCGCTCCAGGAGCATCTTCCCGTTCAGCTCGCGGCCAACCAGCTCGAGCTGAGCCTCGGGCGGCACGATTTCGTCGAAAGCGGCATCCTCGTCAACCACCCCGAGGGCGCCGCGGTCAGCTTCCCGCACGGGACGCTCGAGCACTGTGCGCGCGTCCGCGCAGAGGTCCAGGCGTGGTCGCCGCTCGCTGGCGGCAGGTTCACGGGACGCACGACGCCGCCCGGGGACTCCGTCGGCGAACGCGCCGAGGCGGACCTCGCCACCTCCGACCTCGTGGCGCGGATGGCCCAGGAGCGCGGCACCACGGGCGAGGCCATCGTGCTCGGATGGCTCATGCGGCACCCAGCGGGGATCTCGCCCGTAATCGGGTCCTCGACACCTGAGCGGATCCGGGCGTGCGCGGGCGCCCAGGAGGTCGCGGAGGCCATGACCGGACCTGAGTGGTTCGCCCTCTTCACAGCCGCGCGAGGCCGTCCCATCCCCTGACGCGCCAGGTGTCAGGCCGGTGTGGGCAGGCTGATGTCGAGCGCCCGCTCGGCCACGTCGTCGAGGGCCCGGCGCACGGCACCGAGCGCCACGGCACCGCCGCCGAGCGGGGAGACCTCGACGCGCGGCGGGGTGTCCGTGAGCGACGGAAGCGCGCCGCGGATCCCGGGGAGGAGCGCCGACGATGCATCCGCGACGGCCCCGCCGAGTACCACGAGCTCCGGATTGAGGAGCGTGCCGAGGACCGCCACGACGCGGGCCATCCGCTCGGAGAGCCGACCGAGGACCCGGAGGGCGCCTGGGTCCCCGTCGCGTGCGGCGGCGAAGACCACCTCGGCCGTCACCTCGCGGGGCGCGAGGCCCGCGAGGCCTGCAGGTGCGAGTGCCTCCTCGGCGCCCCAGGCGCGGGCCAGCTGCCCGATGCCGTGAGGGCCCTCCGCGCCCGAGACAAGGCTCAGGAAGGAGAGCTCCCCGGCCCCACCGTGCCTGCCCCGCAGGAGCCGTCCCGATTCGAGGAGACCAGCGCCGAGGCGCTCGCCGGCGAGGACCACCGCAACGTCGTCCACACCGCGCGCCGCGCCGCGCCACTGCTCGGCCAGGGCCGCCAGGTTGGCGTCGTTCTCGAGGATCACCCGCCAGCCGTGGCGTTCGGCAAGGCCGTCCGCGAGGCCCACATCGAACTGCCGCCAGAAGCCCTGACCGGCCGCGATCCGGCCGTCGCGGTCCACGGGAGCCGCGATGCCTGCCCCGACGGCGAGGACCCGTCCCGGTGGGATTCCGGCCGAAGCGAGGGCCGTGAGCGCCGTCGTGCCCACGATCCGGATCCGCTCCTCGCCCGGTGCTCCCGCGGGGAAGGTGCCGCTTGCGGTGGCCACGGGGGTGCCGAGGAGGTCCGCGACGAGCGCCGTCGTCTTTCCCGCCCCCATGTCGAGGCCGATGACGACGCCCGCGTCTGCGCGGAACGCGAACGTGCGGGGAGGCCGGCCACGGCCGGGAGCCGTCCCGTCGGCGCGCTCGGTGGAGAGTTCGAGAGCCCAGCCACGGCCCACGAGATCGTCGCATACCGCGATGACCGTAGCGCGTGTGAGGCCGGTGGCCCCGACGAGTTCACTCGCTGTGAGGCCGGCGCCGGCGGCATCGCGCAGGCGGCGGAGCACGGTGTCGGCGTTGGCGAGCCGGACGACGTGGGGCCCGGCCGCCGGTCCTGTCCGCATCCCCTTGACCTCCCCCTCGGTTCCGCAGAATAATGGTCTGCGGCTTTGATTTAGAGTCTAAATATAAAACCCCCGAAGATGAACCCCCGAACAGGAGGACCGGTGCCCGCCACCGTTCAGCAGGACCTCACGAACCCCTCTGCCGACTGGTGGCGCCAGGCGGCCGTCTACCAGATCTACCCCCGCAGCTTCGCTGACTCTAACGGGGACGGCATCGGTGACATCCCCGGCATCACCTCGCGCGTGCCGTATCTGGACAGGCTCGGGGTCGACGCCGTCTGGCTCAGCCCGTTCTACCCGTCCGCTCTCGCCGACGGCGGCTACGACGTCGACGACTACCGCGACGTCGACCCCCGCCTCGGCACCCTCGACGACTTCGACGCGATGGTCGCTGCCCTGCACGGGGCGGGCATCAAGGTCATCGTCGACATCGTCCCGAACCACACCTCGGACCGCCACGTGTGGTTCCAGGAGGCGCTGGCCTCGGCGCCCGGTTCGGCCGCGCGTGAGCGCTACATCTTCCGCGAGGGCCGCGGCCAGAACGGTGAGCTTCCGCCCAACGAGTGGACCTCGATCTTCGGCGGCGGGGCCTGGGAGCGCGTCACCGAGGCCGACGGCACTCCCGGCCAGTGGTACTTCCACCTCTTCGCCAAAGAGCAGCCGGACCTCAACTGGGACAACCCCGAGGTCCATGAGGACTTCCTGACCACGCTGCGCTTCTGGTCCGACCGGGGTGTGGACGGCTTCCGCGTTGACGTGGCCCACAGCCTCAAGAAGGACATGGACGCGGCCCACGACGACCTCGAGACGATCCACCGGGCCGACCTCTTCGCCTCGGGCGAGCACCCGCTGTGGGACCGCGACGAGGTCCACTCGATCTACGCCGAATGGCGCAAGGTCTTCAACGAGTACAACCCGCCGCGCACGGCGGTCGCCGAGGCGTGGGTGCACGCGGACCGCCGCGCCAAGTACGCCTCGCCCGAGGGCCTCGGGCAGGCGTTCAACTTCGACCTGCTCCAGGCGGACTTCGACGCTGGCCAGTTCCGGGAGATCATCACGAAGAACCTTGCGGAGGCCGCGGCGACCGGTGCCTCCTCGACGTGGGTATTCTCGAACCACGATGTGGTCCGGCACGCGACCCGGTACGGCCTCCCCAAGGGCTCGGGCCGGGGCGGCGCCGGCGCAGACGGCAAGGAATGGCTCCTCGACGGCGGGGATCCCGCCGAGGTCGACGCCGCGCTGGGCCTGCGTCGGGCCGAGGCCGCGACGGCGCTCATGCTGGCGCTGCCGGGCTCTGCATACCTGTACCAGGGCGAGGAGCTCGGGCTCCAGGAGGTCGGCCGCATTCCTGAGAAGGACCGTCAGGATCCGACGTTCTTCCGCAACCGGGGCGTCGACGTGGGCCGTGACGGCTGCCGGGTGCCGATCCCCTGGGAGGCCGCGCCGGCAGAGGGCACGTCGTTCGGGTTCGGCACCGACAAGGCACACCTTCCGCAGCCGGCGTGGTTCAAGGACTACGCGGTGAGTGCGGAAGAGGCGGACTCGGGCTCGACCCTCGCGTTCTACCGCCGCGCGCTTGCGCTCCGGCACGAGCTCGAGGGGGCGGAACACCTCGAATGGGCCGAGTCGTCGGACGACGACGTCCTCCACTTCGTGCGCCCGGGGTCCGGTCAGGGCGCTTGGCACGTCGTGACCAACTTCGGGCCGGCCGCCGCGGCGCTTCCCGAGGGCGAGGTGCTCCTCGCAACGGCCGAAGTCGAGGGCGGCAAGCTCCCGTCCGACGCGACGGCGTGGGTGCGCGTGCCATAGGCCGAACGGCACTTCCGTCTCGGGCGGCGGCATGCCAACCTAGGGTGGGATCACTCTAGGAGGGCACAATGTCTGAGGTCGGCTCAAGCTTCCGGTATGGGCACGAGGCTCGCCACGAGGATCATGAGCTGGACGTCGAGCAGTGCTGGTCACTGCTCGGCTCCACCGGCATCGGGCGCTTCGCGTTCGTCGACGACGGCCGGGTGGCCGTGTATCCGGTCCGGTACCTCGTGCACTCTGGCGCGCTGTACTTCCGCACTACCCCGGATGGCACCGTGGCGCGCGGCCTGCCACAGGGCGGCGTGGCGCTCCAGCTCGACGCTGCCGATCCGGCCACGCAGTCCGGATGGTCGGTGCTGGTCAGCGGCCGCGCCGAGGCCGTGCATGACTCGGACGAGCTGACTGCGCTCTTCGGCGAGATGGTGGAGGAGCCGTGGGCCGGGGGAGTGCGCGACCACTTCGTACGGATCGACGCGGACCGCCTCACCGGCAGACGCGTCTATCTTGCGCGGTAGGAGCGCCAGTTCATAAAATCGCTTGACATAAAAACGGTTGCGCCGTCAGTCTGGAGTCATCGAGCCGGCTGGGGAGCCCGATTCTTCGACAGGACACTAGTCAGGAGAATCTGATGGCCGAGTATGACGCATCCCTGTCCCCAGCCGCGCCCGAGGGACAGTCCAAGCCCGACTCGCGGAATCCCATCGTCAAACCGGTCTCGGTGGGCCTACCCGCAGGCATCCGATGGTGGGAAGCCTGCGGGGGCTGGACCGCCCGATACGCGCTCGGCGCCCGGTGATCTGACCCGCGGTCCGCGGCACCCAGGCCGCGGCGGGGGCCGGATGTGCGGCGGGGGTGCCCTCGGCGATACGGTTGGCCTATGACGTCAACTGCCTCCGCCGATTCGACCCGTCCGGCCAGCGAAGAGCGATTCGGCCGCCCTGTGCGCTCGGTCAGCCCCGAGATTGCCCGGTCGTGGCTCCTGGTCAACGCGATGAAGGCGGAGCTCTTCGGAGAATCCGCCGCCTCGCGCGCGGATGCCGTGATCCTTGACATCGAGGACGCCGTCGATCCGTCGCACAAGGGCGACGCCCGCGAGAACGTGTCCCGGTGGCTCGCCGACGGCGGACGCGCATGGGTGCGGGTGAACGATGCCACGAGCCCCTTCTGGGCCGATGACCTCGCCGGCCTGCGCGGCAATCCGGGCCTGCTCGGCGTCGTGCTTGCCAAGACGGAGTCCGCCGATCAGGTGACCGAGAGCTTCCACCGTATGGACGGCAAGACTCCGGTCATCCCGCTCGTCGAGTCCGCCGTGGGCATCGAGGAGGCCAACCACATCGCCAAGGCCCAGGGCGCCTTCCGCCTGGCCTTCGGCTCGGGTGACTTCCGCCGGGACACCGGCATGGCTGCGACCCCCGAGGCCATGGCCTACCCCCGTGCCAAGCTTGTCGTCGCCTCCCGGGTGGGCAACCTGCCGGGGCCCATCGACGGCCCGACGGTGGGCACCAATCACCCGATCCTGCGCGAGCAGAGCGCCATCACGGTCATGATGGGCATGACTGGCAAGCTGTGCCTCGCGATCGACCAGACCACGGTGATCAACGAGGTCATCTCCCCGACGCCGTCCGACGTCGCGTGGGCCTCCGACTTCATGCACGACTTCGAGGCAAGCGGCCGCGTGATCCGCGACGGCTCCGACTTGCCGCGTCTCGGCCGCGCCGAGAAGATCATGAAGCTCGCGAACGCCTTCGGCGTCCAGCCGGCCGTCTGAGCGCGGACAGGGACCCCGTGACGAACGACTTCTGGGAGACGGCGTCGCCGCTGTACAAGAAGGTTGTGTTCTCGGGCATGGCTTTCCTGGGCGTCGGGATCGTGCTGACCGTCATTGCCAACCTGAGCCACATCACGTGGCTCGTCTACGCGTCCATGGCGATCATCGGCGTCGGCCTCGTCACTCACCTTGCGGGGCTTGGCATCCGGGTCCGCGACGCGAAGCGCCGCCTCAAGCAGTAGCCCCCTGCGTCTGAGGGTCATCTCCTGAAGGTCACGTCCTGAGCGTCACTTGAGGTGGCTCCCACGAGGTGACCTCAGACGCTCCGGGCGCGGTGCACGTGGCTGCGGGCGTGTTCCACGGCGTCGTCGAGCGAGTCGAAGAGGTGCCTGTGGTGCCGCAGTTCGGCGATGACGCCCACACGCTGCACGAGATGGAGATGCTGCTCCTGCACGCCCTTGAGCAGTACGGTGATGCCGCGCGCCTCGAGGAGCCTGATCACCTCGACGAGCGCCTGAGCGCCCGTTGCGTCGAGATATCGCAGCTGTGAGAGCCGCAGCACCACCACCTCGATGCCCGGGGCCGACGACAGCCCCGAGATCTCGGAGAGGATCCGCTCCGCGGCGCCGAAGAACATGAGGCCATCCAGCCGGAAGACGGCGATGCGCTCGTCGCCGTCGTGGGCCGGGCCGACGATCGGCTCCCGCCGCACACCGCCGAGCTTGGCGAACTGCCGCAGCGTGAGCAGGGCCGCCGCCACAAGGCCGATCTGGATGGCGACGATGAGGTCGAACGAGACCGTGATCACCGCCGTCAGGACGAACGCCACCGCATCATGCCGTGTGGACCCGAGGACGCGGCGCGCTGTCCGGACCGACACCATGCGGCCCGCCGTCACCATGAGCACGCCCGCAAGGGCCGCGAGGGGAATCTGGGCGACGAGAGGTGCCGCGAGGTAGACGACGCCGAGCAGCACGAGCGCGTGCACGATCGCCGCGAGCCGCGACCGCCCGCCTGAACGGACGTTGACCGCGGTGCGGGCGATCGCGCCCGTCGCGGGCATGCCGCCGAAGAATCCCGCCGCAAGCGATGCGAGCCCCTGGCCCACGAGCTCGCGGTCCGGGTTGTAGGGCCCAGTGGCCCGTCCGTCCGGGCCGGCAAGCCCCGAGGCGACCCGCGCCGAGAGGAGCGACTCTATTGCCGCGAGCGCAGCGATGGCCACCGCGGGCCCAGTGAGCTCCGGCAGGTCGGCGAGGCCGGGCAGTGAAGGCGCGGGGAGCGACGGGGGGAGCGAACCGATCCGCTCGACGTCGAGCCCGAGCAGCGCCGCCCCGAACGAGGCGGCCACGATCGCAATAAGGCTCGCGGGGAATGCCCGGTGGAGGCGAGGCACGAGGAGCGTCACCGCCGCTACGAACACGACGACGCCGACGCTCGCCACCGCGCGCGGCCATGGAGCGGCTCCCAGCGCCTCGAATGCGGCAACGGCGGTGTTCTGCCCCGGCATGACGTGCGCGGACACCGCGGACGGCACCTGCTGGAGGAAGATGATGACGCCGATGCCGAGCGTGAAGCCCTCGACGACGGGCCACGGGATGTACGCGACGGCTCGCCCCAGCCGTGTCGCGCCGAGGAGCACGACGATGACGCCGGCCAGGACGGACAGGAGGGCGACGGCCCCGACGCCGTGGGTCGCCACAATCGGTGCGAGCACCACGACCATCGCGCCCGTGGGTCCGGACACCTGCACGTGCGATCCGCCGAAGACGGCGGCGACGAGCCCGGCCACGATCGCCGTGACGAGTCCTGCCTCGGCGCCGACTCCGGAGCTCACGCCGAACGCGAGGGCGAGGGGCAGGGCAACGATACCGACCGTCAGGCCGGCAAGCAGGTCGCCCCGCCACGTCTTGCGCAGCGAGGCGTAGTCCGAGCGGTGGGGCAGGAGTGAGCGGGCCGCGGTCAGGGCGTGGACCACTGCATGGGACACCGGGCTGCGCCCAGCGCGCGGCGAGCCGACGGCGGTCACCGGGCGGCGCCGTCGTGCGTCGCTGCGGCGCCCACGATGCCGACAGCGGGCAGCGCGGACGCCGCCTCGAGTTGCTCGCGGGTGTCCGCGAGGCTGTCGAGGAGGAAGGTGCGGGCGATCGCCAGAAGCTCGGCGATCTTCGGGTGGGCGAGCGAGTAGGTCACGGTGCTGGCCGTGCGCACGCTCGTGACGACGCGGTGCCGGCGCAGCGTCGCGAGGTGCTGGGAGAGGTGCGAGGCCTCGAGCCCGGTTCCCTCGAGGAGCTCGCTCACGGGCGCCGACTGGGTGGGGGAGTCGGCGAGGATCTCGAGGATGCGGATCCGCGCCGGGTGGGCGAGGCCCTTGAACAGGTTCGCCTTGATCTCGTAGAGCGGGGCCTCGCGGTCGCTGAACATGGGCGGGTCCTCCCGTGGCGATATGATGATTTGATGAATTCATCATATCGCAGGAGATGCTCTCACCTGTGCGGTGCGATGAAGACCACGGTGAGAAGGGTCAACCCGGCCAGCGCGATTCCCGAGGAGACAGCCGCGAAGTAGAGGCCCTGCGCTGCCTCGGGCCAGATGTCCAGGGCCACGACGACGAGCGAGCCGACGAGCCCCAGCACGAGGGGCCCTCCGACGCCTAGGTAGAGTGTCCTGAGCCCTAGCAGCGGCCTGGCGGTCATCTTCCCGAACGACTTCGATTCGGGAGACAAGGTATCCGTCAGCCACAAGACGATGAAGACGACGAGTGCGAGCAGAGCGCACGGGAGCCAGAGAGTGCGTCCGGCTAGACCGAATCGGCTGAGAGCCACCGGGGCGAGGGAGGAGATCAGGACCCAGACTCCCACCCACGTGACGTACCGTATCGTCGAGACGACGAACGGGTCACTCGAATCAGCGCTCCGCACGCTGATAAGCGCACCGAAGCCGACGAAGATGCCAGCGATCTCCGCGAGTTGGAGCAGCAGTCCCGCATCCGGCACGTCGAACCTCCACCTGGTCGATCCTGCTCAGCACGCTACGCGGGGACCGATGTCGCGACCAGACCCGCCGCAGATTGTCGGCCGGGCCCGCTAGGCTTTCCCCATGGCCATCAACCCCGATCTCGCCGGCCGCGTGTATCCGTCCGCCGAGGTGTATGACGTTGCCCGCGAGAAGATCCGCGAGTTCGCCCGTGCCGTCAAGGCCGGGCACCCCGCGCACTACGACGTCGACGCCGCCCATGCCCTCGGGCACGCCGACCTTGTGGCGCCGCCGACCTTCGCGATCATCGTCGCCCAGCGGGCCGACGCGCAGCTCATCGCGGACCCTGAATCGGGCATCGACTTCTCGCGCGTGGTCCACGCCGAGCAGCGCTTCACGCACCACCGGCCGATTGTTGCGGGGGACCGGCTGACGGCTGAGCTCCATGTGGACAAAGTCCGGGCGATGGGCGGCGGGGCGATGGTCACGACGCGCGCGGAGATCTCGGCGGAGGACGGCTCCCCGGTTGCCACCACGACATCGTCCATTCTCGTGCGGGGAGAAGGCCAGTGAGCGCAGAGAACAGCACCGCCGTCATGCCTGTCTTCGACCAGCTTGAGACGGGCCTCGAGATCGGCCGCCGCGAGATCGCGGTGACGCGCGCCGACCTCGTGAAATACGCCGGCGCCTCGGGCGATTTCAACCCGATCCACTGGAACAACGACTTCGCCGTCTCCGTCGAGCTGCCCGGCGTGATCGCGCACGGCATGTTCACGATGGGCGCGGCCGTCCAGCTCGTCACCGACTGGGCCGGCGATCCCGGCGCCGTCCTCGACTACCAGACGCGCTTCACGAAGCCAGTTCCCGTGGCCGACACAACGGGCACCGATGATCCCGGCGCCGTCCTCGAGGTAGTCGGCACCGTGGGGACGCTCGATCCCGAGGCCCGCACCGCCCGCATCGACCTCATGGTGACCGCGGCCGGCCAGCGCGTGCTGACCAAGGCGCAGGCGCTCGTCCGGCTCGCCTGAGCGCGGCGTGTCCGGGACCCCCGCGCCTGCTCCGTCCCCGGAGGTGCGCCGCTGGCGCCTCGCCGTCGTTGCAGCGTACGGCGCGAGCGGCATCGCCTTCTCGAGCTGGGTATCGCGCGTCCCTGCCCTGAAGGAGGATCTGGGCCTCACGCCCGGCGGCGTCGGCCTGCTCCTGCTGTGCATGACGCTCGCCTCGTTCGCGTCGGTCTCGGTCTCGGGGCTCATCGTGATCCGCCTCGGCTCCGCGCGAACCATCCAGGCCGGCTCCCTCCTCGTGGGTGCGGGCCTCGTCCTGCTGGGGCTCGGCGCGAGCGTGGCCCGCTCGCCCATCGCGGCTGCCGTCGGCTTCGCGGTGATCGGACTCGGGACGGCAAGCTGGAACACGGCCTCGAACGTCGAGGGTGCGGCCGTCGAGCGGGCTCTGCGGAAGTTCATCATGCCCAAGCTGCATGGCGCGTTCAGCATCGGCACGGTGCTGGGCGCCGTCGTGGGGGCATGGGCCGCCGCTGCGGCCGTGCCGCTCGCATGGCATCTGGGGGTCGCGGGCCTGATCGTTGCCGTCACTGTCGTCACGGCGGGGACATTCCTGCGCGCGGACGCCGCGTCCACGTCCCGCGCTGCCCACGACGGCGGGCTGGCCGCCGGGGACGCCGCGCCGTCGTCCGTGCTCGCCGCGCCAGACGAAGGCGTGCAGGGAGCGGAAGGCGTGCAGTCTTCGGGCGGCCGTGCCCAGGTCGCGGCCGCGTGGAGGGACCGGCGCACCGTGCTGCTCGGTGTCATGGTGCTGGGACTCGCGTTGGCCGAGGGCGCGGCGGGAGACTGGGTCGCGCTCGCGCTCGCGGACGGCTATGGCGTCACCCAGGCAGTCGGCGCAACCGGCTACAGCGTGTTCGTGGTGGCCATGGCCGTGGGCCGGTTCCTCGGCACACCCGTCCTGAACCGGCACGGCCGGGTGCCCGCGCTGCGGGCGTGTGGGATCCTCGCGCTCGTGGGTCTCGCACTGTTCGTGCTCGCGCCGACGCTCTGGCTCGCGTTCGTGGGCCTCGTCGTGTGGGGCCTCGGCGCTTCCCTCGGCTTCCCGGTGGGCATGTCCGCCGCGGCCGACGATCCCATGCACGCCGCGGCGCGTGTCTCGGTCGTCTCGACCATCGGCTATGGCGCGTTCCTCTGCGGGCCCCCGCTGCTGGGGTTCGTTGCCGAATTCACGGGGGTGCGCTACTCGCTCCTGACGGTGCTGGTATTCGTGCTCGTGAGCCTGGTCCTCGCGGGCCAGGCTGCCCGCCGGCCCGGTATCACCGTGAGCGCCGTATCGGCCTGACCCCGCCGCCACCGCCCGTTGAGGGGTCTCTGGCCGTGAGTTGTGGGGTCTCTGGCGACCCGCTGCGGGGTCTCTGGCGCCCCTTGGGACCCCACAAGGCGCCGCCAGAGACCCCACAAGGCGCCGCCAGAGACCCCACAACGGGGCGCGGCTAAGCTTGTCGGGTGAGCCCGACCCTCCTGTCCTCCCTGACCACCTCCGCCGTGGGCGGCCCCGCGGCCCGCTTCGAGGTGGCCCGCACCGAGGCCGAGATCATCGATGCCGTCCGCACCGCGGACACGGCGGGCGAACCGCTGCTGATCATTGCCGGCGGCTCGAACCTCGTCGTGTCCGACGACGGCTACCCCGGCACCGTCCTGAAGATCGCCTCCGAGGGACTCGCCGTGAACTCGGCCGACTCGTGCGGCGGGGTCTCAGTCCAGGTCCAGGCCGGGCATCCGTGGGATGCGTTCGTGGACCACGCCGTGCACCACGCGTTCAGCGGGGTCGAGGCCCTCTCCGGCATCCCCGGCTCGACGGGCGCCACGCCCGTGCAGAATGTCGGTGCCTACGGCCAGGACGTCTCGCAGACCATCTGGCAGGTCCGCGCGTGGGACCGCGAGGCAGACGCCGTAAGGACCTTCGTTCCCTCAGAGCTGAAGTTCGCCTACCGGGACTCGCTGCTCAAGCAGACCACGGTCAACGGATCGCCTCGCTATGTGGTGCTCACCGTCGAGTTCCAGCTCGCGCTGGGCCGCATGAGCGCCCCGGTACGGTACGCCGAGCTTGCGCGGGCCCTCGGCGTCGAGCAGGGCCAGCGTGCCTATGCGACGGACGTGCGCCGCGAGGTCCTGCGATTGCGTGCATCAAAGGGCATGGTCCTGGACCGCGGAGACCGGGACACGTACTCAACGGGCTCCTTCTTCACGAACCCCGTGCTGACGGACACCGTCGCCGCATCCCTCCCCGAGGACGCCCCCCGGTACCCGGCGGGGGACGGGCTCGTGAAGACCTCCGCCGCGTGGCTCATCGACCGTGCGGGGTTCCCGAAGGGCTACGGCCTCGAGCCGGGCAGCGTCGCGGGCGGACGCGCCTCCCTGTCCACGAAGCACACCCTCGCCCTGACGAACCGCGGTGACGCCACCGCGAAGGACCTCCTCGCGCTGGCGCGCGAGGTGCGGGACGGGGTCAAGTCCCGGTTCGGCATCGAACTGCACAATGAGCCGCTGCTCATCGGGCTCGAGCTGTGATCGAGCAGGCCCGCTTCCGCCAAGAGGTTGCCGCGGCGGCGGTGCGCCTTTACGCCGAGCATGGCTACGAGGGAACGAGCGCGGACCAGATCGCCGCCGCAGCAGGTCTGTCCCGCAGCACGTTCTTCCGCCAGTTCCGCTCCAAGGAGGATGTGGTCTTCGCCGATCACGACACCCTCCTCGAGCAGGCGCAGGCTTTCCTCGCCGAACCGCACGAGGACCCGTGGAAGGCGGTGTGCCGTGCCGCCGAGCTCGTGTTCGCGCACTTCGAGGGCCTTGGCGATCTGGCACAACTGCGCTACCAAGTGGTCAACCGCGAGCCCGGTCTGCGGGACAAGGAGCTCGTCACGACCTTCCGCTACGAGCGGCTGTTCCAGCGCTACCTCCGCGACACCGTGCCGGGCATTGCCGCCCTCGATGCCGTCCGTTTCGCGTCGACCGTCATCGCGACCCACAACTACTGCCTCCGTGGGCTAATGCGCGGCGAGGCCGGGTTCGACGCCGCCAGGCTGCGGGACGAGCTCGACGCTGTCCGCCGGCTCTACGGCGTCGCGCACGACGCCGGCCCCGTCGCCTCGGGCGCGGGCAGCGGCCGTCCGGGTTCCAGCCCCGATGACATCGTGGTTGCGGTCTTCCCACGCTCGGCCATGCCGGAAGACATCGCACGGAGGATCGGGGAGACCCTCGAGCGGCGCAGCTGACTGACCGGACCGTGGTTGGCGGGTCCATCGAGGTCTGACACTCCGTATCACTTGACCTGAGACTCAGTTTCACGATACATCTGGTGTGTGCCCCACATCACCGACGCTGTGTCCACTGCTGGCCTCGCCCCCGTCGAGGCCGACGCCCCTACCCAAGCCGGCCCCGCGCCGTCGTCCGCCGAGCTCGGCGCCCGCCGGGTCTCGGCGATCGGCGTGATCGGTGCAGGCCTCATGGCCAGCCAGCTCGCGACCCTCTTCGCCCAGCAGCTCCGGCTCCCCGTCACGATGAGCGACCTCTCTCCCGAGCGCGTCGACGCTGCCCTCACCGGCATCCGTGCGAAGCTCGAGCGCGCCGAGGCCAAGGGCCGCCTCGCGCGCGGCGAGGCCGAGGAGATCGCGGGCCTCATCACCGGCACGACCGATCCCGCCGACTTCGCGGGCTGCGGCGCCGTCATCGAGGCCGTGTTCGAGGAACTGAGCGTCAAGCGACAGGTCTTCGCTGCGGCCGAGGCCGCCATCGCACCCGACGCGCTCCTGCTGACCAACACGTCTTCGCTCTCGGTTGAGGCCATGGCCGAAGGCCTCGCGCATCCCGAGCGCGTTGTCGGCTTCCACTTCTTCAACCCCGTCGCGGTCCTGCCGCTCCTCGAGCTGGTCCGGACCCCCGTCGCGTCGGATGCGGCCATGGCCGTCGCCGCGGACCTCGCCGCGGCGCTCGGCAAGACGGCCGTTCCGGTCGCGGATGCCCCCGGGTTCGTGGTGAACCGGATCCTCACGCGCCTCTTCGCCGAGATCCTGGGTGAGATCGAGGCGACGGCCGCCGCGGGAGGGGACCCACTCGCCGTCGACCGCGCCCTCGCCCCCTGGAACCTCCCCATGACCCCGCTGACGCTCATCGACTACATCGGCACCGCCGTCCAGCAGCACATCTGTGCCACGATGCACCGGGCCTACCCCGAGCGCTTCCCGCTCTCCCCGTGGCTCGCCGCCGCGGCGGAGTCCGGCGTTCGGCGCCTGCTTGCGGACGACGGCGGCCTCTCACCCGAGGCGGCCGCCCTCCTTCCGCAGCTGGCCGGGACGGCGGACGCCACCCCCGCCGATCCGGCACAGGTCCTCGAGCGCGTCCACGCCGCTCTCGCCGAGGAGGTCGAGATCATGCTCGCTGAGGGCGTCGTCGCCTCCGCCGAGGATATCGACCGCTGTATGGTCCTCGGCGCCAACTACCCTGCCGGCGGGATCACCCCGCTCCTGGCCCGCTAACCCGCCCAGCCCGTAAGGAAACCGCATGCCTGACTACGACGTCTCCGAGGCCCTCGACACCGACTACTACGCCGTCTTCGCCGGCATCCCGGCCGAGGACCGCGCCCACTGGGACCGCGCCCGCGCGTTCATCGACGAGGCACTGCCGCAGATGAACGAGTATTGGGACCGGGCCGAGTACCCGCTGCACCTGGCCAAGCGCATGGGGGAACTCAACCTCCTCGCGGACGGCATCGAGGTACCCGGCCTGGAGCCCATGAGCCCCCTCGCCGCGGGCCTGGTCAACATGGAGATCTCCCGCGGCGACGGCTCGCTGGGCACCATCGTGGCGGTCCAGGGCGGCCTCGCGCTCCGCTCGATCGCGTTCCACGGCTCCGACGAGCAGAAGGAGCGCTGGCTCGGCCCGCTCGCCCGCGGCGAGGAGCTCGGCTCGTTCGCACTGACCGAGCCGGACCACGGTTCCGACTCGGTCAGCCTTGAGACCACGGCCCGCCGCGACGGCGACCACTGGGTCCTCAACGGCGAGAAGAAGTGGATCGGCAACGGCGCCTCGGGCGGCGTGACCGTCGTGTGGGCCCGCGATGAGGATGGCAACGTCCGCGGCTTCCTGATCGAGCAGGACACCGAGGGCTACGACGCCGAGGTCATCGAGGGCAAGGGCTCGCTGCGTGCGATCCACCAGGCCCGCATACGCCTCACCGACGCGCGGATTCCCGCCGAGAACGTGCTCCCGGGCTCGAAGACGTTCAAGGACACGTCGGCGGTCCTCGTCGCGACCCGCCTCGGCGTCGCGTGGAGTGCGCTCGGACACGCCACCGCGTGCTACGAGGCCGCCGTGAACTACGCGAACCAGCGGACCCAGTTCGGCAAGCCGCTGGCCAGGTTCCAGCTCGTGCAGGACCGCCTCTCCCAGATGCTGGCCGAGCTCACGAGCATGCAGCTGCACTGCATCCACCTCGCGCGACTCGATGCGGCCGGGACCATGCGGCCCACACAGGCGTCCATGGCGAAGTACCACAACACGCGCAAGGCCCGCTTCATCGCCACCACGGCCCGGGACCTGCTCGGCGGCAACGGCATCCTGCTCGAGAACCACGTCATCCGGCACATGATGGACATCGAGTCCATCCACACCTACGAGGGCACCGAGAGCGTCCAGGCCCTGCTGATCGGCCGCGACGTGACCGGCGTCGGCGCCTTCGCCTAGGGGGAACCGATGCACGCTGCGAACCACACTCCGCTGAGCCCCCTGCGCTTCCTCGAGCGCTCGGCGGCCGTCTTTCCGGACAAGACCGCGATCGAGCACGGCGCCCGCCGCTACACCTACGCCGAATTCGGCGCCGAGGCGCAGCGGCTCGCAAAGGCACTCGCCGCCCGGATCAAGCCCGGGGACCGGGTGGCCTTCCTCGCGCCCAACGTCCCCGAGCTGCTCATCGCCCACTTCGCGGTCCCGCTCGCGGGCGGGGTCCTTGTTGCCCTCAACACGCGCCTCGCGGCCCACGAGGTGAAGTACATCCTCGAGCACTCCGAGGCCGCGCTCCTGTTCGCCGACGCCGAGCTGCTGGCAACGGTCGACGGCGTCGCGGACCTGGGCGGGGCCGCCGCCGAGGTGCCGGTCATCGTGGTGCCCGATTCCGAGGCGCGCGATTCCGAGGCGCGCGATGCCGCGGCGACGGGCGCGCGCGAGGCCTCGGGCGCCGTCGTGCGCGGTGCGGAGCACGGACAGCGCGAGCTGTACGCCGACCTGCTCACGGGCGCGCCCGATGGGCCGGACCTGGTCTGGGGCGTCGACGACGAGCAGACGCCCATCACGCTCAACTACACGTCCGGGACCACCGGCAAGCCCAAGGGCGTGCTCTACTCGCACCGCGGCGCGTACCTCAACGCGCTCGGCGAGTCTCACCACCAGGGCTTCGACGGCGACACGCGCTACCTGTGGACCCTGCCGATGTTCCACTGCAACGGCTGGTGCACGCCCTGGGCTGTCACCGCGGCTGCGGGCACGCACGTGTGCCTGCGGGCCGTCCGCGCGGACGCGGTGTGGGCCGCGCTCGACGACGGTGTGACCCACCTGTGCGGGGCGCCCACCGTGTGCTCGATCATCGCGGACGCGGAGCAGGCCCACACGCTGACGCCACAGGGCGCCGCCGCCCCGCTCAAGATCACGACGGCGGGCGCGCCCCCGTCGCCCACGATCATCCGCAGACTCAGCGACCTCGGCGTGACGGTGGTGCACGTCTACGGCCTCACCGAGGTCTACGGGCCGTATACGATCTGCGAATACCAGCCCGCGTGGGATTCGCTGTCCGCGGACGAGCGGGCTGCCAAGCTGTCCCGCCAGGGGGTGGGCATGGTGCAGGCCGAGACGGCGCGCATCGTGGAGATCGGCACGGTCGGCGACCTGGTCGACGTCCCTGCCGACGGCGACACCATCGGCGAGATCGTCCTGCGCGGCAACAATGTCATGCTCGGCTACTACCGGGATCCCGAAGCCACCGAGCGCGCGTTTGCCGGCGGCTGGTTCCACACGGGCGACCTCGGCGTCATGCACCCGGATGGATACATCCAGCTCAAGGATCGGGCCAAGGACATCGTCATCTCGGGCGGCGAGAACATCTCGACGATCGAGGTCGAGCAGGCCATCGTCTCGCACCCCGACGTGCTCGACGTCGCCGTGATCGGGGTGCCGGACGAGCGCTGGGGCGAGCGGCCGGTCGCGTTCGTGGTGCGGGCCCGCGCCTCGGACCTCGCGGCCGAGGAGCTCGCCGCGCACGTGCGTGGGCTGATCGCGGGGTTCAAGGTCCCGCGCGAGATCCACTTCACCGACGAGCTGCCCAAGACTTCCACGGGCAAGACCCTCAAGCATGAGCTGCGCGCCCTCGCGGCGCTCGCGGCGGAAGGAGCACGATGAGCGAGAACCACAACCCCTCCCCTGAAGCCCGTTCCGGAGGGCGTGCCGATGACGTAGTCATCGTCGGAGCGGCCCGCACCCCGCAGGGCAAGCTGCTCGGGCAGCTCGCGGCAGTCTCGGCCGTCGAGCTCGGCGGCACCGCGATGGCCGGCGCGCTCAGCCGCGCGGGGCTTGCTCCCGAGGACGTCGACGCCGTGGTGATGGGCCACGTGCTCCAGGGCGGCGCCGGGCAGAACCCGGCGCGGCAGTCCGCGGTCGCCGCCGGTATCCCGCTCACGGCGCCCGCGATCACGGTGAATAAGGTGTGCCTCTCGGGGCTGTCCGCAGTCATCGAGGCCGCGCGCATGCTGCGGCTGGGCGAGGCGGCCGTGGTCGTGGCGGGCGGGCAGGAGTCCATGAGCCAGGCGCCGCGTCTGCTCTCCGGGACGCGCTCGGGGTCCGCGTACGGGTCCCTCGAACTCCTCGACTCCGCCGCCCATGACGGACTCACCGACGCCTTCGACCACGAGGCCATGGGCCTCGCGACCGACAAGGCCAACGCGGCCCTCGGGCTGACCCGCGAGGAGGCCGACGCGGTGGCTGCTGCCTCGCACGTCCGCGCCGGGGCAGCGCTTGCCTCGGGGATTTGGGCCCAGGAGATCGTGCCCGTCAAGGTCCCTCAGCGCAAGGGCGCGGTGCTCGAGGTCACCGAGGACGAGGGCATCCGCCCGGACTCAACCCCGGAGACCCTCGCCCGGCTCCGACCGGCCTTCTCCGCGGACGGGACCGTCACTGCAGGCAACGCCTCGCCCATCTCCGACGGCGCCTCGGCCCTCGTGCTGACGACCCGCGCGGAAGCCGAGCGGCGCGCGCTGGAGGTGCTCGCCGTCGTGCGCTCGCACGGTCAGATCGCCGGACCGGACACGACCCTGCCGGACAAGCCGGCCAAGGCCATCTCCGCGGCGCTGGCCCGCGAGGGCTGGACGACGGGGGATCTCGACATCGTGGAGATCAACGAGGCGTTTGCGACCGTTGCCGCCCACTCGGCGGCGCTGCTCGGCGTGCCGATGGACCGCGTGAACGTCAATGGCGGCGCGATCGCGATCGGGCACCCGATCGGGTCCTCGGGGGCGCGGGCCGTGGTGAGCGCGGTGCACGAGCTCGTCCGCCGCGGTTCCGGCCGCGCCGCTGTGGCGCTCTGCGGCGGCGGGGGACAGGGCGACGCCCTCCTCCTCGAGCGCTGACCCGCATCCCCCGTCTGGGGTCACCTTCTGCAAGTCACCTGAGGTGACCCACAGAAGGTGACTCCCGGAAGTTGACTCGCAGAAGTTCCGGACGGCTGCGGACGCCGACTGTCCGCATATCGGGCCATGATGGGGCCATGGGACTTTCCGACCCGGCCGGGCGCCAGCTGCGCACGACGGCGCTGGCCCGCCTCAGGCTCGTCGCGCAGGGTCTGCTTCCGGTCGCCTCGGTGGGTGAGGCGCTTGGGCTCGCGGCCGACCCCGTCGCTGCGGTGCGCCGCATGACGGCGCTCCAGAGCCAGAACCTTCCGGCCGGGCTGCTCCAGGTCGCGGTGCGGACGCGGGGGTGCTCGGAGGCCGCGGTGGTGGAGGCCCTCGCCGGTGGGGGGATCGTGCGGACCTGGACCATGCGGGGCACCCTGTTCACAGTCGCCGCTTCGGACGTCCGAACGCTGGTGGGGCTCGCATCGGAACGCGTCATGCGCTCGGCGTCGTCGCGCCACCGGGACCTGGGCATCACCGAGGAGGACGTCGCGGTGGTTCGGAAGGTCGCCGAGGATCGGCTCGCCGGTGGGGGCGGCCTGACCCGCGCCGAGCTGTTCGAGGCGTTCGAGGCGGCCGGGCAGCCTGCGTCGGCCCAGCGCGGGATCCACCTCATCTCGATCCTGAGTCACCGCCTCGTCCTCGTGCAGGGTCCGCTGCGCGGGAGGCAGCAGGAGTTCCGTCTCGCGGACGAGTGGCTCCCGGCGGCGGAGGGCCTCGCGGGCGACGACGCGCTCGAGCACCTCGCCGGCCGGTACATCGCCTCCCACGGGCCGGTGGACGAACGGGACTTCGCGTGGTGGTTCGGCCAGCCTGTGGGGCGGGTACGGGGCCCGTTCGCGGCGGCCGCAGCGGGGTCCGCCGAGGTCATGTTCGGGGAACGCACCCTGTTCTGTGCCCCCGGCGTGGCGGCGCTCGCTGACTCGCGCGCTGGCGCACGGGCTGCGGCGGTGCTGCCGGGCTTCGATGAGCTGGCGATCGGGTACCCGGACCGCTCCGTGGCGATCCCCGACCCCTATCTCGAGCGCATCGTCCCGGGGCTCAACGGCATCTTCAAGTCGATGGTGACCGTGGGCGGCCGGGCTGTCGGCACGTGGACGAAGGGCGGTACGCCCGCAGCGCCCCGAGTGGACCTCGACCTGTTCGAGGAACTGGGGCCCGCCGCCTCGGCCGGCGTGGCCAAGGCAGTCAGGCGGATCGAGGCCTACTGGGCGGGATAGGCGCGGGGCGCTCAGTGTCCCGTCGGCGCGGTTATCCACAGGCGCGTCGAGGCCCGTTGTCAGAGGCGTGGGAGCCGGGCGAGGATCGGCACATGGACAAGCGCACCGCTCAGGCCCTGATCGCACCGAGGTGGCCCCCGCGAGACGTGGCTTCGACAGCAGCGCTCCGTCAGGCGGGAATTGACGACCGGCTCCTGACTGGAGCCGTCAGAGTGGGCGTGATTGTGAGGCTCAGGCGAGGGGCCTACATTCCCCTTCACCGCTGGACAAGTCTCAAGCCGTGGGAGAAGGACGCCGCACGAGTCGATGCGCACATCGAGGGAACCGGCGGCTCGGCGGTCTACTGTCTGAGCACCGCGGCAATCCTCCACGGCCTTTCGGTCTGGAATGTCGGCCCAGAGGTCCATGTGGCCGTTGGCTACGCCGGATCCGGTACGAGTCGGGGCGCTGACTCGTTGTCCCATCGACTCGAGCTCGCGACGGAGGACGTCGTGGTTGTGGTCCGCCGCGGGCGACGGCTGAGAGCGACGTCGATGGCGCGGACGATTGCGGACTGCGCACGGCAGTTGCCGTACGAGGAAGCGGTGGTTATTGGGGACAGCGCGCTCCATCGGGGTGTGCCCCGCGTGGACATTGTGCGGGCCGTCGCGGCGGGGTCAGCGCGTGGGCGGCGCCGCGCGTCGAAGGTCCTCGATGCGCTCGAATCCGCGACGGAGTCGCCGGGGGAATCGCGCGTCCGGGTGCTCGTCGAGCGGCTCGGCTTCGAGAAGCCAGTGGTTCAGCTCGTGCTCTCCACACCGGAGGGGGAATACCGGGCCGACTTCGCCTGGCCGGAACTCATGATCATCATCGAGTTCGACGGCGAGGGGAAGTACATGGACTACGAGCCGACGCCGGCGGTGCTCTTGGCCGAGCGGCGCAGGGAGGCCCTGCTCATGGAACAAGGCTGGATCTTCATCCGGCTTCGTTGGTCGGATCTTGAGAGGCCGGACGATGTTCGGCGCAGGATCGAAGCCGCGATGGACCGCGCCCGGCGGCGCACGGCCTGAGCCGTTGCCGACGCTTTGAGATCGACTCGCGGCCGGCCACACAAGAGCGGCCCTTGACCGCATGAGCGGCCGGGGTCCGGGCCGCCCATGCGGTCGAGGGCCGCTGATGTGGCGTAGGGCCGCTCGTGCGCTGGCGCAGCACGACGCATAGGGCCGCTGATGCGGTGCGGGTTCGCTCCTGGGCGTCAGCATCCTGCCGATGCGGTCCCGGCCGCCTCAGCAGCAAGACTCAGAGCGTCCCGGTGGCGATCTTGAGCATGCGGCGCAGCGGCTCGGCCGCGCCCCAGAGGAGCTGGTCGCCCACCGTGAAGGCGGAGATGTATTCCGGCCCCATCTCGAGCTTGCGGACCCGGCCCACGGGGATGTCGAGCGTGCCCGACGCCGCGACGGGGGTCAGCTGGTCCATCGAGGCCTGCTTCTCGTTGGGGACCACGTGCGCCCACTCGTTGTCTGCATCGATGAGCTTCTCGATCTCGGCGACGGATAGGTCCTCGCGCAGCTTGAGCGTGAGCGCCTGGGAGTGGGACCGCATGGCGCCGATGCGCACGCAGAGCCCGTCCATGATCACGGGCTCGATCGCGGCTCCGGCCCCGGTGCCGAGGATCTTGTTGGTCTCGACCCCGGCCTTCCACTCCTCCTTGGACTGGCCGTTGCCGAGGTCCGCATCGATCCACGGGATGAGCGAGCCCGCGAGCGGCACGCCGAACTGCGTCGCATCGACGCCGCCGCGCTGGGCAGCGAGGACCTTGCGGTCGATCTCGAGGATGGCCGACGCCGGGTCGGACAGCTCCGCGGCCACGGCGCCGTTGAGCGTGCCGAACTGCGTGAGGAGCTCGCGCATGTGGCGCGCGCCGCCGCCGGAGGCGGCCTGGTACGTCATCGATGTGCCCCACTCGACGAGGTTGTTGCGGAACAGCCCGCCGAGGCCCATGAGCATGCACGAGACGGTGCAGTTGCCGCCGATGAAGTCCTTCACGCCGGACGCGAGGCCCTCGTCGATGACCGTCCGGTTCACCGGGTCGAGGACGATGATCGAATCCTCGTTCATGCGCAGCGTCGACGCCGCGTCGATCCACAGGCCGTCCCACCCCGCGGCGCGCAGCTTCGGGTGGGCCTGATTGGTGTAGTCCCCGCCCTGAGCGGTCACAATGATCGGAAGCTTCTTCAGCGCCTCGATGTCGTACGCGTCCTGGAGGGCACCGGCGTCGCCCGCGGCAGAACCCGTGAAGGACGGCGCCGCGCCGCCCGCATTGGACGTCGAGAAGAACACCGGGTCAATCGAGGCGAAATCGCCCTCGTCCTGCATGCGCTCCATGAGGACAGAGCCGACCATGCCGCGCCAGCCGACGAAGCCTACCGAAGAAGTCATAGGGACTATTCTAATGGCGATGCCGCCCGCCCGCCTGTGGCACGCATCTCACCGTCGCGCGCGGAAGGCGGACGTTCGACGGCGCGGGGCCGCCTCGTGTGTCGGCCTCACCGCGTCAGGTCACGCCACCTGATCCCCGCGGACGGCGCGGAGCGTGACGACGAGAGCGTCGTCGTCGGCCGGGAACTCGGCGATGTCCTCGGTGCCCGGGACTGCCTGCCCGAGCATCCACCCGCCGTCGCCCGCGCGACGGATGCTGAGAGCGACCCCGTGCCCCTCGATGTGCCGCTCAACCAGCACTCGGCCCTCGGGATGCTCGGTGAGGTGGCCGCGGACGAGGGCGAAGGTGGCCTCGGCGCCCGGGAGTTCCGCGGGCTGGGGAAGCACCCACCAGGTCCCGTAGGCGCGCGGCCGGGCGAGGACCGCGACCTCGGGTGCCTCGAGCAGCACAATGCGGTCGGACCACTCGGGAGACTCGAGGGTCAGGAGCATCCGCCGCTCGGCGGCCCCGAGGGCAACGGCGATTCCTGCCACCGCTCCTTCGACGCTCAGCTCCCCCTGGGCATCCACGTGCGCGTAGCTCCGCGCGACGAGGGAGGATACCCCGGCGGAGACCAGATCGGGGACGTTCGCGTAGTGGTCCACGCCGAGCAGCGCCGCCGTCGCGGGCGTCGACTCGCCGCCGTGGAAGGCGAGCAGGGCCAGGACCTCCGCGAATCCAAGGCCGATCTGCTCGGGCGCGGGGGCGTCTTCGGTCACGTTGAGCCTCTGCGGAACTCCACGATCCGGTAGGGGACGCCCGTGCGGGAGGTGAGCCACCCGCCGTCGTCCGGCTGGACCGCCCCGAGTCGCCACTCGCTGCCGAGCGCCGGCGCAAACGTGTCACCGTCCACGTCGAGATCGAGGATCGTCACGACCGCCACCTCCGCGAGCGGCAGCGCCTCGGCGAACAGCTCCCCTCCGCCGATCACCCACACGAGCTCGGCGCCGGGCGAGTCGGCGGCCGTCGCGAGCGCGGCCTCGACGGAATGCACGACGACGGCGCCGTCGGCCTCCCACCCGGGCTGGCGCGTGACCACGAGGTTCGTGCGGCCCGAGAAAGGCCGGAACCGGTCGGGGATCGAGTCCCACGTGCGCCGGCCCATGACCACGGGATGCCCGGTGGTGGTGGCCGCGAAGTGCTTCAGGTCCTCGGGAACATGCCACGGCATGGCCCCGTCCTTGCCGATCACGCCGCCCGCCTGGGTCTGTGCCCAGATCAGCCCGATCTCGCGGCGCGTGGTCTCTCTGTTCATACGGCTGTTCACACCGCTACGCGAGCCTTGATCGCCGGATGGTGCTGGTACCCGAGCACCTCGAAGTCCTCGTACCGGTAGTCGAAGATGCTCTCAGGCGTCCGGGCGAACTTCAGCTGCGGGGACGGGTAGGCGTCGCGGGTGAGCTGTTCGTGGACCTGCTCGAGGTGGTTGTCGTAGATGTGGCAGTCCCCGCCCGTCCAGACGAAGTCGCCCACGCCGAGGCCGAGCTGCTCGGCGACCATATGGGTCAGGAGCGCGTACGAGGCGATGTTGAAGGGGACGCCCAGGAACATGTCGGCGCTGCGCTGGTACAGCTGGCAGCTCAGCTTGGCAGGGGACCCCTCGGCGCCCGGAGACACGTAGAACTGGAACAGCGCGTGGCACGGCGGCAGGGCCATGCTCGGGATCTCGGCCACGTTCCACGCCGAGACGATGTGCCGCCGGGAGTCCGGGGTGGTGCGCAGCGAGTCCATGACGGCCGCGATCTGGTCGATGTGCCCGCCGTCCGGCGTGGGCCACGAGCGCCACTGGACGCCGTAGACGGGACCCAGCTCGCCGGCGTCGTCCGCCCACTCGTCCCAGATGGTGACGCCCTGCTCCTGGAGCCAGCGCACGTTCGAGTCGCCGCGCAGGAACCACAGGAGCTCAAGTGCCACCGACTTGAAGTGCACGCGCTTGGTGGTGATGAGGGGGAAGCCTTCGGCGAGGTCGAAGCGGATCTGGCGGCCGAACACGCTCCGGGTCCCCGTGCCGGTCCGGTCGCCCTTGTGGGTGCCGTTCTCGAGCACGTCGCGCAGGAGGTCCTCGTAGGGAGTCGGGATCATGGCATCCAGCCTACTCAGTCATCGAAGGGCTTCACCTGTTCGAGGGCCACGACGCGCTGCCGCCCCTCGACGGGCACGTGGAACACGATGAGTTCCCCGGGCGTGAGATACGGATCGGAGGTGGGCAGCTCCGAGGCCAGCCCCGGGGCGAGGAAGGTCCGGAATTCGTGCAGGAGGGTCGGGAGGACCGGCCGGTGGCTGCACAGCACCGCGGGCTTGCCCTTGTCGAAGAGACTCACGACGGCGGCCGCGGCCTTCCGCGGCTTTCTCGCGGCGCCATGCTCGGTCAGGTCCTCGACCAGCCGAATCTTGACCTTCGAGCGGGATGCCCGCACATACGGGAGCACGGTGTCGAGACAGCGCCGCCAGGGGCTGGTCACGACGCGGACCGGCTTCCATACGGTCAGGAGGCGCCCCACGGCCTGGGCCTGCCGGACGCCGCTTGCGGCGAGGGTTCGGTCCCCCTCGGCCTTGGTCCAGGAGCTTCGGGGCTTGGCCTTCGCATGCCGCAGGAGGATGAGCGGACGCGTCGCGAGGTGCCCTCTGCGGTGCGCATCGACGAGGGCCTTGAGGGGCGCAACGTCCGTGCGGTTGGTCAGGAGGCGCTCGGCCTCGTCGGGGCTGCACCAGTAGGTCTGGTCAACCTCTGCGCCGTCGGGCCGGATGGTCGTCGACTTCTCGATCTGGATGGCCCAGTAGCGGACCGACTTGAGCCCCACGGGAACGCGGTAGTGGGTAGGCGGTAGGGGGATGCCGAGCCGCGCGTCGGCCCCTATCTCCTCCCGGACCTCGCGGGCCGCGCACTCGGGGAGCGTCTCTCCGGAGTCCAGCTTGCCCTTGGGCCATGACCAGTCGTCGTAGCGCGGCCGGTGGATCATCAGGACCTCGAGCCGATCGCCGCTCGCACGCCAGGGAATGGCCCCGGCGGCATGGACGGCGATCGGCTCGCCGGGATGTTCGGTCTGGTCCTCGACCGGGGTGTCTGCCATCAGCGCAGGCTCACGGGCCGCTGCCGTGCGCGCGAGGCGAGGAGCCAGGACTGGATGTCCTCGAGCGGCTTGCCGTCCTCGTCGAGGTGGTGGCGGGTCCAGCCGCCATCGGTGTCGAGATGCCACGAGGCTGTGGTTGACGCAACGTACCGGTCGAGCAGCGCGGTCAGGTCCGAGATGTCGTCGCGGTTCCGCAACTGCACGAGGGCCTCGACTCGGCGGTCCAGATTGCGGTGCATCATGTCGGCGGAGCCGATGTACACGACAGGGTTGCCGCCGTTGGCGAAGGCGAACACGCGGGAGTGCTCGAGGAACCGCCCCAGGATCGAGCGGACCGTGATGTTCTCGCTCAGTCCCGGCACGCCGGGGCGGAGTGCGCAGATGCCTCGGACGATGATGTCCACCGTCACCCCGGCCTGTGAGGCCCGGTAGAGCGAGTCGATGATGGCCTCATCGACCATCGAGTTGACCTTGATGACCACGCGCGCCCGCAGGCCGGCCCCAGCGTTGCGGATCTCCGTCTCGATGCGGTCGATGAGCCCCGAGCGGACCGAGCGGGGAGCTACGAGGAGCCGCTTGAACGTGGACTTGGGGGCGTAGCCGGAGAGCTGGTTGAAGAGCCTGGACAGGTCGTCGCCCACCTGCTCGTCGCACGTGAGGAGGCCCAGGTCCTCGTAGTAGCGCGCCGTGCGCGGGTGGTAGTTGCCGGTGCCGATGTGGCAGTAGCGGCGGAGCCCGTCGTTCTCCTGGCGCACCACGAGCGAGAGCTTGCAGTGCGTCTTGAGGCCCACGATCCCGTAGACCACGTGGACGCCGGCCTGCTCGAGCTTGCGCGCCCACGAGATGTTGGCCTGCTCATCGAAGCGGGCCTTGATCTCCACGAGCGCAAGGACCTGCTTGCCCGCTTCGGCCGCATCGATCAGGGCGTCGACGATGGGGGAGTCGCCGGACGTGCGGTAGAGGGTCTGCTTGATGGCCTGGACCTTCGGGTCCGAGGCCGCCTGCTCGAGGAAGGCCTGGACCGAGGTCGAGAACGAGTCGTAGGGGTGGTGGAGGAGGATGTCGCGGCGGCGCATGGCCGCGAACACGTTCGCGGCCTTGGACGTCTCGGATTCGTTGAGGTAGCGGGACGTGTGCGCGAGCTGCTTCGGGTAGTGCAGTTCGGGCCTGTCAATCCCGCCGATCACGGAAAGGCCGCGCAGGTCCAGCGGCGCGGGGAGGGAGTACACCTCTGGCTCCTCGACCCCGAGCTCGCGCACGAGCAGCGCCCGGACGTTGGGGCTGATGTCCGTGGTCACCTCGAGGCGGACCGGCGGGCCGAAGCGCCGGCGCAGGAGCTCCTTCTCGAGCGCCTGGAGGAGGTTCTCGGCGTCGTCCTCCTCGACCTCGAGGTCCTCGTTGCGGGTCACGCGGAACGTGTGGTGCTCAAGCACCTCCATGCCCGGGAACAGCTGGTCGAGGTGCACCGCGATGAGGTCCTCGAGCGGGATGAACCGCGCGGCGCGGCGCGGGAGGTTCCCGGCGCGGGGGCCGTCCACTGAGATGAGCCGGGGCAGCTGGTCCGGCACCTTGAGCCGAGCGAACAGCTCTTTGTCGCTCACAGGGTTGCGGACGATCACCGCAAGGTTGAGCGAGAGGCCTGAGATGTAGGGGAACGGATGCGCGGGGTCCACGGCGAGGGGCGTGAGGATCGGGAACACCTGCTCGGAGAACATCGTGCTCAGCTGCTCGTGCTCTGCCTCGCCCAGATCGTCCCACGTGACGAGCCGGATCCCCGACTCCTCGAGGGCCGGGCGGATCTGCTCGGCGAACGCCTTGCAGTGGCGCTCCTGGAGCACGTGGGCGGCCTCGGAAATTTGCTCGAGGACCTCGTGCGGGCTCAGACCGGCGGGGGAGGGGACAGCGAGCCCGGTGGCGATGCGGCGCTTGAGCCCCGCGACCCGGACCATGAAGAACTCATCGAGGTTCGAGGCGAAGATCGAGAGGAAGTTGACCCGCTCGAGGAGGAACAGGTCGGGGTCCTCGGCGAGCTCGAGGACGCGCGCGTTGAAGGCGAGCCAGCTCAGTTCGCGGTCGAGGAAGCGGTCCGTGCCGTGCTCGCCGTCGGGAGTGGGGCTCGGGGCGGTCTCGGGGATGTAGAAGCGGTCCTCGGTGGCGCGCGCCGCGGGCACCTCGGAGGATCCGAACACCGGCGCGGTGCGGGCGGCCCTGGGGCTGGTCGTCCCGGACGACGGCGCGGCGGCAGGTTCCGCTGCTCCGGCGGCTGGCGAGGCGGCGCCGTCGTGCGTCGAACATTCGGCGACAGCCGTGGGCGAGTGGGGCTCAGAGGTCGTGGTGCTCTGGTCCCGTGCGGCTTCAGTCATGGTTCCTCTCCAGAGCCGGTGTGTGGCCTGTCTGGGGCCAACCCTAATGGCCAACCCTACCTAGCGGACCTGTACGGTTGGCCTGCCCCCGGGGTCGGCGGTGCTGTACAGGACGTCCTTGTCCCACACCGTGAAGCCGAGCCTGCGGTACATCGCGACGGCGGGGCGGTTGTCCGCGTCGGTGTACAGCATGATGGTGCCCAGCCCGAGCGAGTGGAGGTAGTCGATGCCGTGGAGCGTGAGGGCCCGACCGAGGCCCCGTCCCTGCGCTTCGGGCACGACGCCGACGGCGTAGACCTCGCCGAGGGCACGGTGCTCGCCATGGGCGGGGTGGACCTTGGTCCAGTGGAAGCCGAGGAGATGGTCCGACTCGTCGACGGCGAGGAAGAAGCCCTCGGGATCGAACCAGTCCTCGGCCATGCGCGCCTCGAGGTCGCTGCGCCGAAGCTGCCCCTGTTCCGGGTGGTGGGCGAAGGCCGAGCGGTTGGCGTCGAGCCAGGCCTCCTCATCGCGCCCCGGCTCGAAGGCCCGGATCCTGACCCCTGGCGACAGTGCCGGCGTGTCCTCGTGGCGCCGGCGGACCAGCACCATCTTCCACAGCTCGCGCTCCGGCGTGAACCCATACATGGCCGCGAGCTCCGCCGCGGCCTCGTGGTTGCCGTGCGACCAGGCCTTGAGGCCCGCGAGTCCGGCTTCCGCCCGCAC
The DNA here is from genome assembly GCF_030908215.1 of Sinomonas sp. ASV486. Taxonomy (GTDB): domain Bacteria; phylum Actinomycetota; class Actinomycetes; order Actinomycetales; family Micrococcaceae; genus Sinomonas; species Sinomonas puerhi. The sequence continues at coordinate 164,876 of NZ_JAVFJK010000001.1, forward strand.
GTCACGGATCGCCTCGACGAGCCTGGTTCCCACACCCTGATTGCGGTAGGTGGGATGGACGGCCAGCTCAACGACCCCTGAGCCGTCGGGCCCGAAGGCGATCGCGGCGAGACCCGCGAGGTCCTCGGGGGCAGAGGATCCCGAGGTGTCGTCGAGGGCATGCACCGCAACCGTCAGGATCTCCTCCGCACGGGTGTCCGGGGACTTCAGGAGCACCGTGGTCTGCTCGGAGAGGGACGGATTGCCGTCCGCGTCCTCGGCGGCCTCCAGCAGGTCCCGGATCTCGGCCCACAGGGCTTTGGGCACGCGTCCCTCGACGACGGTGACTGGCCAATCCTGCGGGTATGCGCTGGTCATGGGGAAAGGCTAGCGAACGGCGCGCGAATCGGCAGGAGTTTGCCCGCGCGCCGGGTCTCAGGTACAGTCGACATCTGCCGCCGACCAGCCGACTGGCCAGTCGACGGGCAGGGGGGATCCACCAGTGGGGTGGCCTCGATACGTTCGACCCGTATGTCCTCCACGATTCCCAGACGAGTTGCAGGCGAATCTCAGAGGGACACAGGGCCCCGCACACCGTGCGGGGCCCTGTGTCCGTCTCCAGCCGCGGTGATGCCAGCCGAGGCCTGCAGTATTCGGCGAGTGTTCACCTCGGGGCCGCTTGATTTCAGGCGGCAGGCAGGATCTCCGCTTGTACGCTCGAACCATGTCCTCACAGCCCGGTCCGCCGCCGCTGCACCGGAAGCTCGAGGCCGAACTGCGCAGCCGGATCTCGACCGGGCGGTGGCGCGCCGGCACGAGCCTGCCGAGCGAAGCTGCCCTGAGCAGCGAATTCGGCGTCTCCCGGGGCACCGTGCGGCAGGCCCTCACATCGCTGCGCGACGAGGGACTGCTCTTCGGGGGCCGCGGACGGCGGCCTACCGTGCGGTCGGGGGCCAAGTCCCAGCCCCTCTCGACGTTCCTGCCGTTCGCCGAGTGGGCACGGCAGGAGAACCTGAACCCCGGCCAGCGCACGCTCGAGGCCGCCCGGCGGGAGGCGAGCGCCGAGGCCTGCTGTGCCCTCGAGCTGCCGGACGGAGCCTTCGTTGTCAACATCCTCCGCCTGCGTCTCCTCGACGGCGAGGCCGCGATGCTCGAACGCAGCTCGTTCGTGCTGGATGTGGGCCGGTACCTCGCCGACTCGCATGCCGGAACCGAGTCGATCGTGGAGTTCCTGGGCGAGCGCGGGATCTGGCTAGAGAGCGCGCACCATACGGTCGATGCCATCGCCGCGTCGACCGCGGACGCCCAGCTCCTCGGCGTCGACATCGGGGCGCCGCTGCTGCGCGAGCGCCGGACCACCTACGATTCCGGCGGGCGGCCGGTCGAGTACTCCGATGACCGCTACCTTCCGACTCTGACGAACTTCAGCATTGAGAACCGCGTGCGCGGACCAGTGCCACTGACGGGGCAGCGGGCCTGATGAGGCGTGGACTGGGCGGGCTGGGGCTCAGGCCTCGCTGAGCTCATCCTCGGGCAGCCGGGTCAGGGTGAGGCGGTAGCCGACGTTGCGCACGGTTCCGATGAGCCCCTCGTGGTCGGTGCCCAGCTTCGCGCGCAGCCGCCGCACGTGGACGTCAACGGTGCGGGTGCCGCCGTAGTAGTCGTAGCCCCACACCTCGGTGAGCAGCTGCTGGCGCGTGAACACGCGCCCTGGGTGCTGGGCGAGGTACTTGAGGAGCTCGAATTCCTTGAACGTCAGATTGAGCGCCGCACCGTTGACCTTGGCGGTATAGCTCGCCTCGTCGATCACGACGCCGGCCGCGCGGATCTCAGTCTCGGGCTCCTCGACGGTCGACGCGCGGGAGACGGCGAGCCGGATGCGCGCCTCGACCTCGGCCGGACCCGCGGAGTCGAGCACGACGTCGTCGACCGCCCACGCAGAGGACACGGCGGCCATGCCGCCCTCGGTGAGGATCAGGATGAGCGGGGCGGCGAGGCCGGTGGCCCTCAAGAGCTGGGTGAGCGAGCGCGACCCCACGAGGTCCCTGCGCGCGTCGAGGAAGATGACGTCCGAGGGGTCTGCGTCGAGCAGCGCCGTGGGCTCGGCAGGCAGGATGTGGACGCGGTGGTTGAGCAGCTCAAGCGCCGGAAGGATGTCGACCGACGAGCCCGTGGCGTTTGTCAGGAGCAGGATGTGCGACATGGTTCCTCCCGAAGAGATGTCTGCACGGCATCGGGCAGGGTACCTATGACGCCCAATTATAGGCGGACAGCCCGCATTTCCGGGGCATGCGTCACATTGGGGGCGGCAATGCGGGCGGCAGCGTGGGAGGCAGTGAGGGAGGATGGCAGGGTGACTAACACTGACCTGAGGGCAGCGCACGGGAGGGCAATGTGAAGGCCTGGACGCGTTCCGTGGCGAGCGGGGCCGTGGCGATCGCGGGAATTGGGGTGGCTGTCGGGTCGAGCATGGGCGGAACCGTGGCCCAGTTCATCTCAGTGGCCGTGGTCGCCGTCGTCGTCGGCTTCGGCTGGCCGCATTTCCTGGGCATCCCCGCCAAGAAGACCAACGGCGCCGTGGTCGCGCTCGCGGGGGTCGCCTCGGCGGCTGCCGCGGCCTTCGTGCCCGGCCCCGAGTACCTCGCATGGACGCCGCTCGCCATCGCCGCGGGCGTCATGGCCGCCGTCGTGGTCCAGCTCATCCGGGGCACGGGGCAGAGCCACCGCCTCGAGTCGGCCTTCGGTACGAGCGCCGGGGTTCTCCTGTGCGGCCTCGGTGCAGGGTGGATCGCGACGGCGCGCCTCACCGGGGCGGGATCCATGCTCCTCGTCGCGGCGATCACCACCGTGGTCGCGCTCCTGATCGGGATGATCCGCTGGCCGGACACGATCGTCGGGCCGCTTGCCATCGTGTTCTCCGGCCTCGCGGCACCCCTCGCCGGTCTCGTCTTCGCGGACATCACCGTGCTGCCGGCGACCATCGCCGGTGTCGTGATCGGCGCCGTCCTCGCGGCCTTCCGCGCGCTCAACAGCACCCGCCCGGACAGGGTCGCGGCCCTGGGGTTCGTGGCGCTCGGGCTCGCGCCAGCCTTTGCGGTGGGAGCCATCGCCTACTTCATGGACCGCATGCTCGTGGTGTGACGCAGGCCGGGCAAGCACTGCCCGGGAACGCGTTACGATGGCGCTATGAGCGTTGTTGCCTTCGAGATCTTCTTCATCGTCCTTCTTGCTGTCGCCTCGGTCGCCATGGCCTGGTTCGCTGGCCTCGTGGTCTGGAAGCTGTTCAAGGGCCAGCGCTAGGGCGCGACGACGTCCCTGCCGCCAAGGAGTCCTGAGTGCCCATCGAGATCCCATCCGGACTGACCCCCGAGCTTGTCCCACTGTCGTGGCTCATCGGGGAATGGGAGGGACGGGGCCGACTCGGTGCCGGGGAGGGGGAGGACCCCCATTTCATCCAGCGCATGGTCTTCGTGGACGCCGGCTTCCCCTACCTGCAGTACACCGCCGAGAGCTGGCTGGCCGACGAGGACGGGAACCGCATCCGGCCCCTTGCGACTGAGATGGGCTACTGGCAGATCGACCGTCCGCTTCAGGACGCCGACGGCGGGCCGGGCCTCGCTCCGCCGGACATCGTGCCGACCTACACGTCCGCCGAGGCGGTCGAGTCCCTGCGCAACAGCCAGGACGGGTTCGACATCACGGCCACGATCGTCCATCCAGGTAGTATCGCCGAGCTGTACTACGGGCAGATCAAGGGCCCGCAGATCCACTTGAGCACGGACGCCGTGCTGCGCGGTGCGCATGCCCGCGACTACAAGGCGGCCACGCGCATCTTCGGACTCGTGAACTCGGACCTCTTCTGGCGCTGGGACGTGGCAGCGGCCGGCGCGCCGCTCGCTCCCCACGCCTCCGCGATCCTCCGCCGGCTCTCCGGGCCGCGGAGCGCACAAGCGCCATCAGAGTAGACCGCCGGGAGTGAAATCTCCCCTTCACGCGTTGGACTGATCATGACGTACGCTTCCCCACTCCTTGCGCGGCACGGTGCTGTCGCGGCCCTTGGCCCCGACGAGGGTGTGGCCGCCCATTATGGCGACCCTATGCGGGAGCAGCGGGCACTCGCGCACGGGAGTGCCGCCGTCGACCTCTCCTACCGCGGCGTCGTGACCGTCGCGGGCCCCGACCGGCTCTCGTGGCTCACGACCCTCTCCTCCCAGCAGGTCACCGGCCTCAGGCCGGGGGACTCGAGTGAGCTGCTCCTGCTGAGCATCCAGGGCCGGATCGAGTTCGACGCCCGGATCATGGACGACGGCGAGCGGGCCTGGCTCCTCGTCGAGGCGGGCGAGGCGGGGGGCCTCGCCACGTGGCTGACGTCCATGAAGTTCATGCTCCGCGTCGAGGTCACCGACGAGTCCGAGCGGTGGGGCGTCCTCGCGTCGACCCGGCGGCTCGAGTCCCTCGATGCGTTCGGCCCGCACGCTGCTGCGCTCGTCTGGGCCGACCCCTGGCCGCACGTTGCGCCGGGCGGCTACAGCTATGCGGCCGTCGATGACGCCCACCACCCGGGCCTCGACCGGCCGTGGTTCGAGCATGTGGTGGAGCGCTCGCGGCTCGCCGACGCCATCGAGGCCCTTGAGGCCGACGGGGTGGGGCTTGCCGGCACGATGGCCTCCGAGGCCTTGCGCATCGCCGCGTGGCGCCCGCGCTGGGGGCTCGAGACTGATGAGCGCACCATCCCGCACGAGCTCGACCTGCTCAGGACTGCCGTTCACCTCTCGAAGGGCTGCTACAAGGGCCAGGAGACGATCGCGCGCGTGCACAACCTCGGGCACCCGCCGCGGCGCCTCACCCTCCTCCAGCTCGACGGTTCTACCCACACCCTGCCCGCGGCGGGCAGCCCCGTGGTGGCCGCAGGGGGCGCCGGGGACGCCACCAGGCCCCTGGGCCGGGTGACGTCTGCGGCCCTCCACTACGAGATGGGTCCGATTGCCCTCGCCGTGCTCAAGCGCTCGGTCGACCCGGACGCCGCCCTCGTGGTCCACGGCGAGGCCGAGGGCGAGGAGTACGCCGCCGCTCAAGAGCCCATTGTCGCGCCCGACGCCGGCCAGGTCGTCGGTCGTCCCACCGGATTGCTCAGGAGGAACGCATGACCGACACCCCGCACAGCCAGATTCCCGACGACGTCATCGCGCTCGCCGGCAAGCTCTTCGACGCCGCGCGCGCCGGCGACGAGACCGCGCTGAGCTCTTACCTCTCGGCCGGCGCACCTGCCACTCTGACCAATGAGTCCGGCGACACCCTCATGATGCTCGCCGCGTACCACGGACATCCAGCGCTCGTGCGGCTCCTCGGCAAGCACGGTGCGGATGTCGAGACGGCCAACGACCGCGGACAGACACCGCTCGCCGGTGCCGTCTTCAAAGGCCACTCGGAGGTCGTCGACGAGCTCCTTGCGCTGGGGGCAAACCCCGACGCGGGATCTCCCACGGCGCGTCAGGCCGCCCACCTGTTCGGCCGAGCCGAGATCCTGGACCGCTTCGGGACGGCCGGCTAGCGGCCGCCCCATTCGGCGGCGACCTGCGGACCGGCCCTGTCCTCAGTAACGTGAGAACCTAGTCGGATGGAAGATATTCAACGGCCGTGGGCCGCTCTGTGGGCGCTGGTGATCGGGTTCTTCATGATCCTGATCGACACGACGATCGTTTCCGTCGCCAACCCCGCGATCATGCGGGGGATCGGTGCGGACATCAACGAGGTCATCTGGGTCACGAGCGCCTATCTGCTGGCCTACGTCGTGCCGCTCCTGATCACCGGGCGGCTCGGGGATCGTTTCGGGCCCAAGAACATCTACCTCATCGGGCTCGTGCTCTTCACCCTCGCTTCGCTGTGGTGCGGCCTGTCGGGGAACATCACATCGCTCATCGCCGCGCGCGTGGCGCAGGGCCTAGGGGCGGGCCTGATGACGCCCCAGACCATGGCCGTCATCACGCGGATCTTCCCACCCGAGCGCCGCGGCACCGCGATGAGCATCTGGGGCTCGACGGCGGGCGTCGCGATGCTTGTCGGCCCGATCCTGGGCGGGCTGCTCGTGGACGGATTCGGCTGGGAGTGGGTGTTCTTCATCAACATTCCGGTGGGCGTTGTCGGGTTCGTCCTCGCGTGGCGCAGGGTCCCCAGGCTCGCGACCCATTCGCACCGCTTCGACTGGCTCGGCGTCATCCTGAGCGGTCTGGGCATGTTCCTCATCGTGTTCGGCATCCAGGAAGGCCAGACCTACTCGTGGGGCGAGATCTCGGGCCCCGTCACGGTGTGGGGGCTCATCGCTGCCGGTGTGGTCGTGATGGCGGTCTTCGTGCTGTGGCAGTGGCGCAACAAGGCCGAACCGCTCGTGCCACTGGGCCTCTTCCGTGACCGGAACTTCACGCTCTCCAACCTTGGCATCTCGACCGTGGGCTTCGCGGTGACATCCTTCGGCCTGCCGACGATCTTCTACTACCAGCTGGTCCGGGGGATGACGCCGACGCAGTCGGCGCTCATGATGATCCCCATGGCCGTGCTCTCCGGCGGACTCGCGCCGGTGGCCGGACGCTTCGTAGACCGTGGGCACGCGAAGGTCATGAACATCGGCGGCATGCTCCTGTTCGTCGTGTCGCTCGTCCTCTACTACGTGCTGCTCACGCCGGACCAGCCCATCTGGGTGCTCCTCATCCCCGGCGCCGTCCTCGGCATCGCCAACGCCGGCCTCTGGGGCCCGCTCGCCACGCTCGCGACCCGGAGCCTCCCGCCGCACCTCGCGGGTGCCGGCTCGGGCATCTACAACACGACCCGCCAGATCGGCGCGGTGCTCGGCAGCGCGGCGATCGCCGCCCTCATGCAGGCGCGGCTCGCCGCAGAGCTCCCGGCCAGGCCGGGCGGTGCGTCCCAGAGCACCGCAGCCCTCGCGAGCGGGCCGCTCCCGCCGTTCATCCAGGCGCCGTTCACCACCGCGATGGCCCAATCCGTCCTGCTGCCCGCGGCCGTGCTGGTCATTGGCCTCGTGGTTGCGTTCTTCTATGTCAAGCCGGCCGCCGCACCCGAGCCGGGCGCCGGTGCGCGGGACACAGTGGCCGATTCCCGCCGCTGACACCTCCGCCGAGGTCACCGGGTGTGGTGCCGAGGTCACCGGGTGTGGTGCCGAGGTCACCGGGTGTGGTGCCGAGGTCACCGGGTGTGGTGCCGAGGTCACCGGGTGTGGTGCCGAGGTCACCGGGTGTGGCGCTGAGGTCACCGGGTGTGGCGCTGAAGTCACCCGGTGTGCGAGTGATATTGCGCGGCGCGCGTCAGCGCCGGGGGAGCGTGACTGAGGTGAGATGCCCCTGAGGCTTGATTCCGAGCGAGTCCGCGAGCCGGAGCCCCGCGATCGCGTGGGACGGCACGGCCACTTGGACGATCAGCCCATCGGCCAGGGCCTCGTGCGCAGCGACGGAGGCGGCGAGCCGCCCGAGCCCGCGCCGCCGCAGGCTGGGGGCGACCAGGACGCTCAGGTCGGCGAGGAGCCCATCCCGCTCCGAATATGCGGCGCACGCTGCCGGCCCGTCGGGGAGCATGACGGTGAAGCGATGCTCCCGTTCGGTCAGCCCGGCAGAGGAGACATCGTCGGGTGGGCAGCGCATTTCGAGCTCGATCGCCTCCGGTGCACCGCGGGAGACCTGCGGCTCGGCGTCCGGCTGGTCGAGAGGAAGCTCGTCAGCGAACCCGAGCACAGCAGTCCGCAGCCCGTGTGCTCCGGGACCGGCTAGGCGCAGGAGCGCGCCCCCTTCCACGAGGTCGTCGACGTCGAGGTCGGCCGCCGCCTCGACGAGCTCTGTCGGCCCCGAAAGGGCCAGTTGCCCGAAGAGCACGACGGCGACCAGCTCGCGCGCCGCGTCACGGCACCCGAGCAGCCGCTCGCCGTCGTCCGAGAAGGACAGGTCGGGAAGGCCGAGGCGACGCGCCCACGCAAGCCGCACGATCCCGCGGCTTCCCTCGTGGAACGAGTGGGGCATGCTCACCCGAAGAGGACCGCGGCCTCGTCGTACCGGTGCTTCGGCACGGTCTTGAGCCGGCCGAGGGCCTCCTCGAAGCCGACGTGGGCGATCTCGGTGCCGTGCAGCGAGACCATCGTGCCCCAGCGGCCCTCCACGACGGAGTCGATCGCGGCCATGCCGAGCCGGGTGGCGAGAACCCGGTCGAAGGCGGTCGGAACGCCGCCGCGCTGGATGTGCCCGAGGGTTGTCGCACGGGTCTCGATGCCCGTGCGGGCCTCGATCTCGGGGGCGAGCTGCTCCGCGATGCCACCGAGGCGGGGGCGGCCGAAGGTGTCCAGGCCTCGCTCGGAGTGGGGTGCGGCCATGCCCTCCAGGACGAACCCCTCGGCAACGACCACGAGGGGTGCGCGGCCGCGGTCCCGGGCGAGCTGGACCCACGTGGTGACCTGGTCCATCGTGACCTTGTGCTCCGGGATGAGGATTGCGTGGGCGCCAGAGGCCATCCCCGAGTGCAGCGCGATCCACCCGACGTGGCGCCCCATGACCTCGGCGATCATGCAGCGATGGTGGGATTCGCCGGTGGTGCGGAGCCGGTCGATCGCCTCGGTGGCGATCTCGACGGCCGTGTCGAAGCCGAACGTGTAGTCCGTCGCGTCGAGGTCGTTGTCGACGGTCTTGGGGACGCCCACGATCCTCAGGCCGGCGTCCGTGAGGCGCCGGGCCGCGGCAAGCGTCCCCTCGCCGCCGATGGCGATGATCGCGTCGATCCCGAGGCGGTCCATGTGGCCCTTGATGACCGCGGGTCCGCCGCCGTTCTCGAACGGGTTGGTGCGGGATGTGCCCAGGATCGTGCCGCCCTGCTTGGCGATGCCCCGCACCCTGGTGCGGGGCAGATCGATCACGTCGCCCTCGACGACGCCGCGCCAGCCGTCCAGGTACCCCACGAACTCCTGCCCGTGCACGGCGATGCCCTTGAGCACCGCACCGCGGATAACAGCGTTGAGCCCGGGGCAGTCGCCGCCGGAGGTGAGGATGCCGATCTTCATTCAGGGGCCTTCCCGTAGGTGCGGCCGATGCGCTGCGCAGGCGGTCCGCCGGTGGTGTGGAGGAGGCGCCGCGTTGAGCCCGCGCCCATTCTAGCCACGGCGACCGTGGCGTACACCACATGACGGGGGGCCGTGACGCACGACGGCGCGGGCTCGGACGCGGGACAGGCGTTCAGACGGCGGGGCCGTCCTGATGGGTCTTCGGGTCGGACGGCCTGATGTCAGTGGCATACGGGCTTCGCATCGGCTGCCCATCTCCCGACCGGGCGTCATCGGAGGACGGCGCGTCCTCGCGGATCGTGCGCTCCGCGCCGCCTGCTGCGGTGCCGACCGCAGCGTCGGACGTTGTGCCGACAGTACGGCGGCGGCGTGCGCCTGCGAGGGCGCCGCCGACGACGAGACCCAGACCCGCGATGAGGAGGAGGACCACGGCGGCGACGCCGGGGTCCACCGAGAGCCATCCGATGCGGCCCACGATGATGAGCGCGGCGGTCGCCACGAGGACCGCACCCCAGACGATCGTGCCCACACTTGGACCCTGCGGGTACTCGTGCTGTGCCTTGAAGTTCGTGCTCATCTCATTGCTCCTGGCGGATGTCGAGGTTGGCCAGCGTCACGTCGGCCTTGACGACGAGGACCGCTCCCGGCTTGTCCGCGTTGTAGGTCTCAGTGTCCTTCGCGGTGATCCCGGCGATTGACTTCGAGCCGAAGTGGACGTTGCTCAGGGTGGCGCTAGCCTCCACCCGGACCGGGACGTCCTTGGGGACCGTGATCCTCATATCGCTGAGGGTGATGTGCACCGGGACCACTGCCTCGCTGGCGAGCGGCCCTGCGGAATCGAGTCCTCGAAGATCCAGCTGCCCCGACGCGCCGGTGAGGGAATAGCCCGAGGTCGCCTGCGCGACGGTGGTGGGGGAGAGGCTGACCGCTCCTTGGGACCGGCTCAGCTGGTAGGCAGGCTGCGTGATGGCTGCGCTCGCGAGGGCGACGACGGCGAAGAAGGACAGGATCCCGCCCGTACGTCCGCGGATGCCTGCCACAACGATTCCCAGGCCGATGATCGCACCGGCGATCGCCCACAGCGCTCCCGAGGCAGGATCTACGATCGCGTTCCCCGCGAGCTGGAAGGCCAGAAGCGTGCCGGCGACGAGGACCGCGAGTCCCACGACAACCGTTGCGAAGGGGCCGCCCGGGCCGGGCCGATGCGGACGCACCCACACCGGCGCTGTGGCGCCGGCGGTCGTTGCGCCGGAGGGCTGTTGGCCGTACCGAGGATCCGCGAGGTAGTGGGCCTCTGGGGCCGCGGTTCCCGGCGGCCACGGCGCCCCTGCGGGCCCCTGAGGTACCTGACCCGAGAAGGTCCCCGGCGGGTAGAGCGGCGGCGGGGAATCCGTCGGGGCGCCCGTCGGAGCGACCGACGCGGGGAACACGCCGTCGCCCGTCGGCATACCGGCAGCGGGTGGACCGGAGGAAGCGGATGGGCTAGAGAGACCACCTCGGCGTGAGCGGCGTGACCGCGCGATGGTGACCACGATCAGTACGGTCACGGCCACCCAGAACACACCCCAGATGGCTCCCCAGAGCGGGCCGTTGCCGGTGGCCTCGAAGGCGAGCCCGGTGCGCGTCCCGCCGAGGCCGAGGACCGTGGACACCAGGCCTCCGGTCATGCCCGCTGTCCAGTGGCCCTGCATGGCCTCCTGCACGTGGATGCGGCCATCCGGCTCTGGTAGGAGCAGCCACATGAGGCCATAGACGAGGAGGCCGACGCCGAGGAAGATCGAGGCGACCACGAAGAGGCCGCGGACGAGGATCGGATCGACGCCCCACCGGTGGGCGAGGCCGCTGGCGACGCCTCCGCCCCAGCGGTCTGGGCCACGGTGGACGCCCAGACCGCGGATCCAAGCGAAGAAGTCGGCCCCGGCCCGGCCGGAGGGCTGGCCCGGGGAGGGGGTTCCGGAGCCCCCGTATGGGTGTTCGGTGCTCATGGCTCCATCCTTCCCATGTGAACCAATGCCTCCAGTGTCGAGCGGCGGATACGGCGGCTCTAGAGGCATTGGGCCCCCGCGTTTGGCGGGGGCCCGAGGGGTTCAGCTCACGCGGTCGGGTCGCCCGGGCCGGGGCCCACTGACCCGGGGCCGGGGCCTGCGGGGCCCACGCCCTTGGGCCGAATCCAGCCCTCGAGGATGATCCGGTTGTCCTGGTCCGGAAGGAGGACCCAGGCCACGATGTAGGCGAGGATCGCCGGGCCGGGGAGCAGGCACAGGACGAGGAACACGATGCGGACGAACGCCGGGTCGATATTGAGCCTGTCGGCGATGCCGCCGAGCACGCCTCCGACGATGCGGCGGGGGCCGCGCTTGAGCCCTGCCGAGCGGAGGGCGTTGAAGAAGGATTCCATGGTCTCTCCTAGGGTTGGGGTGCTGGGTGGGGTGCTGGGTGGGGTGCTGGTTGGCGTGCTGATTGGGGCAGATAGCGGCGTGGGCTGGGCGTCTACCGTCAGTCTGTCGCGGGCGGGTTGCGGGTCCCCGTCTGGCCCGCGGAACTGTCGTAGGGGCTTGGCCGCCGGGTTTCGGCATAGGCATCGGCGGTGGTCGGAGCGCCCGTGAGGTCGCCGCCTGAGGTGGCCGCCGCGCCGTCGTGCGTGAGAACGTGGCGGCGGCGCGAGGCCGCGATCCCGCCGACTACGAGCGCGAGCCCGGCGACGAGCAGGATGCCGGCAGCCGCGTAGCCGGGATCGATGCTGAACCATCCCAGCCGGTTGGCGAGCATGAACGCTCCCACCACGATCACCACTGCTCCCCACACGATTGTGCCGATGGAAGGCCCGGAAGTCTCGGGCCGGAAGTCCTGCTGTGTGCTCATCTCAGCGCTCCTCGTTGATCGTGACGTTGCTCAGGGTCGCGTCCAGTTGGAGGACGAGGGCTGACCCCGGCCGGCCGGAGTTGTAGGTGGTGGTGTCGTGCCGGGAGAATCCCGCCGAGGTCTGGCCCTGTGTCTGGACCTTGGCCATGGTCGAGGAGGTCCTGACCTGCACGGGGATGTCCTTCGGGACCGTGATGACGACGTCGCTCATGGTGGTCTTGACCGGAATGACGGTCTCACTCGCGAGCGGGCCCGAAGCGTCCAGGGCGCTCAGGTCGAGCGTCCCCTTCTCCGCTGCGAGGTCGTAGCCGCCGGCGGCCTGCTGGAGGCTTGTCGGGGCGTAGCTGGACTGCCGGGACTGGAGGTTGGAGAACCGGTCGACGCTCTGGGTCGCGGCGCTGGCCACGAGGGCCACGATGGCGAACAGAGTGAGGATGCCAGCCCGGCGACCGCGGAGGCCTGCCACGAGGATGCCGAGGCCGATCACGATGGCGACAACCGTCCAGACCGCGCTCGCCGCGAGGGTGATGGCTCCCGTGGCGACGAGAGCGCCGAGGGCGCCGGCCACGAGGGCCGCCATACCCAGCACCACGAGCAGGTAGGGGGCCGAGGCCCGGGGCCGCCGTGGAGGGCGGGGCGCTCGCGGGGGCCGCTGGTTGGCCGCGGGGGGAACGGGCGGAACGGATCCGCCGTAGTACGGGGGTGCCGCCGGTGCGCCGGCGTAGCCCGCGTCGCCCGTATCGCCGGCATAGCCGGTACTGCCGGCGTAGCCCGTATTGCCGGCATAGCCGGCGTAGCCGCTGTAGTCCGTCGAGTACGACGGCGGGGTGGTTGGCTTCGCGTAGTAGGGGTCACCGGCGGTGGGGACGCCGCCCGCGGACTCAGAACCCGCCGTCGGAGTCGCGTAAGGCGGCGTGCCCGCAGCGTGGGGGGCGGAGTACCGATACGGGCCGTATCCCGACCCCCGGTACCCGCTGCCGTATCCCGCGCGTCCCGCGCCCACGCGCATCGACCGCCGACGGCCGCCCCGCACAATGGAGAAGATGCAGCAGGCCACGACGGCCACCCAGAAGAGGCCCCAGAAGGCGCCGCCGATTCCGCGCTCTCCGAACCAGAATCCGGCACGCGCACCGCCGAAGCCGAGGATCGTGACGATGAGGCCGCCGGTCATGCCGGCCGTCCAGCGCCCATGTGCGGCCTCCTGGACATGGATGCGGCCGTCCGGTTCGGGGAGAAGGAGCCACAGGAGGCCGTAGGCGAGCACCCCGATGCCGAGGAAGATCGCCGCGACGATGAAGAGGCCGCGGACGAGGACAGGATCCACGCCCCAGCGGTGGGCCAGGCCGCTCGCGACGCCGCCCATCCATCGGTCGCCGCCACGCGTGACGCCGAGGCCGCGGATCCAGCTGAAGAAGTCGTTGCCCCGGGGCGCGGGTTGGGCCCTACCGGGGCGCGGCGAGCCGGAATCTGGCGAGTCGGTGCGGGCCGAGCCCACGTGGGGGCTCTCGTCCCGGGTCGGCTCGCTGGTCGGGTGGGGCTCGTCGTCCTGAGGCTGGGGTGCTGGCTGACCGCCAGGGGTCTGTTCGCTGCTCATGCATCCATCCTTCCGCCCGGCCTCGTGCGCACCCATCGGGGGACACCCTGAACAAACCCTGAAAGACCCCCGGGTTCGGCCTCGGAGCGACCCTGAGGCGGGGCATTGGTGCTTGGATGGAGGCATGAACACCGCCATCGTCCGGCCGCCGCTCGTGCGGGGGGAGGACCGCGTGATCGCGGGCGTGTGCTCCGGCCTCGCCCGGCATCTGGGGCTCCGCACCGACGTCGTCCGATGGATCATGGCGGCCGCGGCCCTCCTCGGCGGGGCGGGGATCGTCCTGTACGGGTGGCTGTGGATCATGGTGCCGACGGCGGCCGAGGCGCAGAGGCGCCAGACCCGTCGTCCGGCGTCTCCGATCGCCCCGGCGGTGAGCGTCCCCGTCCACCTGCAGGGGGGCCCGCGGCCGCGGGCGCACATGCCGCGCTACGCGCGGGAGGTGCTGCTCGGCGTCGTGCTCCTCCTCGGTGCTGTGGCTCTGGGCGGTCCGCTCATCGGGATCGATGTGCCCCTCGACACGGTGGTTCCCGTTGCGGCGATCCTCGGCGGTGTGGCGCTCGCGTGGATGCAGCTCGACGAGGAGCGGCGCGAGAAGCTCGTCCGCGGGGCCGGTGGCGAGCGCTGGACCGGGTGGCTGCGGCTCGGCGCCGGCATCGTTCTTGTGGTGGCCGGAGTGACGCTCGCCGTGTCGGGGAGCCAGTGGAATGTGCTGGGCCTCGCACTGCTCGCCTCCTTCGCCGTCCTGGCCGGCGTCGCGCTGGTGCTGCTCCCGTGGGGACTCAAATTCTGGCGCGAGCTCGGCGCCGAGCGCGCGGCCCGCGTGCGCGAGGAGGAGCGGGCCGAGATCGCCGCACACCTTCACGATTCAGTCCTGCAGACCCTTGCGCTCATCCAGCGCCGTGCGGGCAGCGAGGCAGACGTCACCCGTCTGGCCCGCGCGCAGGAACGCGAGCTCCGTGAGTGGCTGTACCGGGATTCCCGCAGCGGTCAGGGGACCTTCGCGGACCGGATCGCCGAGCTCGCCGGCCAGGTCGAGGACCTCCACGGGGTGCCGATCGACGTCGTCACCGTGGGCGGGACCGAGCCCGGCGACGGCTCGCGGGCTGGCGGCCCGGAGCCGGGCAACGGGTCCGAGGGTGCCCGCGCCGCGGAGGCCCAGGACGCGCTGCTGCAGGCATCCCGCGAGGCGATGCTCAACGCCGTCCGCCATGGGGCAGGCCCGGTGTCCGTCTATGCAGAGTCCGGCAAGGACGCGACGGAGGTCTTCATCAAGGACCGCGGAACCGGTTTCGACCCTGACGCCGTCCCCGCGGACAGGCTCGGGGTCCGCGAGTCGATCGTGGGGCGCATGCGGCGCCACGGGGGCGAGGCGACGATCGTGAGCGGGCCTGATGGCACAGAGGTGCGGCTGCGGCTGCCCAGAACGGAGGAGTCATGAGCCAGCCATCCGGCGTCGGGCCCGTGAGCGTGGTGATTGTGGACGACCACACGATCTTCCGCTCGGGTCTCAAGGCCGACCTCGACGAGCGCGTCCGGGTGGTCGGCGAGGCGGGGACGGTCGAGGGTGCCCTCGAGGCCATCGAGGAGCTCCGCCCGCAGGTGGTCCTGCTGGATGTCCACCTGCCCGGAGGCCTGGGCGGCGGCGGTCGGGAGGTCTTGACCCGCTGCGCCGCCCTGCTCTCCGAGGTCCGGTTCCTCGCGCTCAGCGTCTCAGATGCCGCCGAGGACGTCGTCTCCGTGATCCGCGCAGGCGCCCGGGGCTACGTGACGAAGACGGCCTCCGGCCCCGAGATCACCGACGCCGTGCTGCGCGTGGCGGGGGGCGACGCCGTGTTCTCGCCCCGGCTCGCGGGTTTCGTCTTGGACGCTTTCGGCACCCAGTCCGTGGCCGACGACGAGCTCGACAAGCTCTCCGCGCGCGAGCTCGAGGTCATGCGCCTGATCGCCCGAGGGTACTCGTACAAGGAGACCGCGAAGGAGCTCTTCATCTCCGTCAAGACGGTCGAGACCCACGTCTCGGCTGTGCTGCGCAAGCTCCAGCTCACCAATCGGCACGAGCTCTCGCGCTGGGCCGCCGACCGGCGCATCTGGTGATCCCCAGGAGTTGACTCCCGGAAGGTGAGTCCCAGGACGTGACTCCCAGATCTGCGGGCCACGCCCCGGGAGTCACCTGCGCGTCCGGGGACGGACGTGACTACTTCGCGGCGCCCAGCAGCTCCTGGATGCGGCCCACGCCCTCGGCGAGATCAGCGTCGCCGAGAGCATACGAGAGCCGCACGTACCCGCTCGGACCGAACGCCTCGCCGGGGACGATCGCCACCTCGACCTTGTCGAGGATGAGTGCGGCGAGCTCGGCGGATGTGGCCGGGCGGATGCCGGCGATCTCCTTGCCGAGGATCCCGCGCACGTCGGGGTAGACGTAGAAGGCGCCCTTCGGGGTCGGGCAGTTGATGCCGTCGATCGCGGAGAGCATGCTGACCATCGTCTTGCGGCGCCGGTCGAAGGCGACCTTCATCTCCTCGACGGCGTCGAGCGGCCCGGACACCGCCGCGAGGGCCGCCATCTGGGAGACGTTGGCCACGTTGCTCGTCGCGTGCGACTGGAGGTTCGTGGCGGCCTTGATGACGTCGGCCGGGCCGATCATCCAACCCACGCGCCAGCCGGTCATCGCGTACGTCTTGGCGACGCCGTTGAGGATCACCACCTTGTCGCCGAGTTCGGGGGCGGCCGTCGCGATCGAGGTGAACGGCACGCCGTCGTACGTGAGGTGCTCGTAGATCTCGTCGGTGACCACCCACAGGCCCTTCGAGGCGGCCCACTGGCCGATCTCCTTGGTCTGCTCGGGGGAGTACACCGCGCCCGTCGGGTTCGAGGGCGAGACGAAGAGGAGGATCTTCGTGCGTTCGGTGAGGGCAGCCTCGAGCTGGTCGACAGTCACCAGGTAGCCCTGCTCTGGCCCGGCGAACACGTCGACGGGGACGCCGCCCGCGAGGCGGATCGCCTCCGGGTACGTGGTCCAGTACGGGGTCGGGAGGAGGACCTCGTCGCCCGGGTCGAGGAGTGTCGCGAACGTGTTGTAGACGGCCTGCTTGCCACCGTTGGTCACGAGCACCCGGGAGGCATCGGCCTCGTAGCCGGAATCCCGCTTCGTCTTCGCGGCGATGGCCTGCTTGAGCTCGGGCAGGCCGCCCGCGGGCGAGTAGCGGTGGAAGCGCGGCTGGCGTGCTGCCTCGATCGCCGCCTCGACGATGTACCCGGGCGTCGGGAAGTCCGGCTCGCCGGCGCCGAAGCCGATCACCGGCCGGCCAGCGGCCTTGAGGGCCTTCGCCTTCGCGTCGACGGCCAGGGTGGCGGATTCTGCGATGGATCCGATGCGCTGGGAGACGCGTGCGGAGGTCATGGGGCGATCCTTAGGGTCGTGGGGCTGGTGGTACCCACTCTAGGCGGTCCATCCACGCCGCACGGGGTCCCGGCCGCAACGCGGTTCGACGTCGGTGAAGAATGTGCGTAAACTAGTTCCTCGGCGCCGGAAGCAGTGAGTGGCTGTGCCTGCCGGATCCGCGATGGCATGATGTCCTCGGATCCTTGGTAAGGTAGTCCACGGCTATTCCGCGTCTCAGGCGGTTTGCCGCCGAAGGGCAGTGGCGCAATTGGTAGCGCAGCGGTCTCCAAAACCGCAGGTTGCAGGTTCGAGTCCTGTCTGCCCTGCGCAGGAATCAGCCCGGATCGTTCCGGGTTCTTCCCGCACCCACAGAACGGATCCGGCGGGGAAGTCCTGCGGGCACAGCGAGTGAGCGAGGAATCGGTTGACCGAAACAGCTTCGAGCAGCTCGGGCCGCCCCAAGCAGGCCAGGAAGCTTGGCTTCTTCGGCCGGATCGCGCTCTTCGTCCGGCAGGTGATTGGCGAGCTTCGGAAGGTCGTCACGCCGACGCGTCAAGAGCTCGTGAACTACACGCTGGTGGTGCTGGCATTCGTCGTCGTGATGATGGTGGTCGTGTTCATCCTCGACTTCCTCTTCGGGATTGGCGTCGGCTGGGTCTTCGGCGGGTCGACCACCACCAAATAGGCTTGGATCCGCAGACCAGGACCTGAGACCGGGAGACCGGAATCAGGGACGGTGTGCGGATGAGCCATTTAAGCCGCAACGGGTACAACGAGTCAGTCGTTACGAGGAAAGCAGGAGACTAAGTGTCTGAGCACGAGCTCGAGGATCGCGGGACCGAGCACGAGGAGGCGGCCTTCGAGCCTGCCTTCTCCGACGCCGCCGCTGCCCCCGCCGCGCCTGCCGTTTCCCATGACGCCGGTGCCCCAGCCGACGACGCTGACGCCGAGAACACGGAAGCGGACGCAGACGAGGACTCGTCCGCAGCGGATGAGACTGTCGAGCTGATCGATTCCGAAGAAGCCGGCTCGGAAACCGCTGATTTCGAGGCTGACGAGGCGGACGACGCCGCGGGCGAGCCTGCCGCTGTCGAGGCCGACGACGCTTCCGGCGAGCACGAGGCTGCCGAGGATGAGGACCCGGCCGAGGCCGCCGCGAAGGCTGCCGAGGAGTTCCGCGCCAAGCTCCGCCGCCAGCCGGGCGACTGGTTCGTGATCCACTCCTACGCGGGCTACGAGAACCGTGTGAAGGCCAACCTCGAGACCCGCATCCAGACGCTGGACATGGAAGACTACATCTTCGAGATCCAGGTCCCGATGGAGGAAGTCGTCGAGATCAAGAACGCCCAGCGCAAGATCGTCAACCGGGTCCGCATCCCCGGCTACGTGCTCGTGCGCATGGATCTGACGGACGCCTCGTGGGGCGCTGTCCGCCATACCCCGGGCGTCACGGGCTTCGTGGGCAACGCCCACAACCCGGTCCCGTTGACGCTCGACGAGGTCGTCTCGATGCTCGCCCCCGTGTTCGAGGCCGAGCAGGCCGCCGAGGCCAAGGCCGCCGGCAAGGCAGGCCTGAAGGCCCAGGCCGCACCGGTCGCCGTCGACTTCGAGGTCGGCGAGTCCGTCATCGTCAAGGAGGGCCCGTTCGAGACCCTCCCGGCCACGATCTCGGAGATCAAGCCTGAGTCGCAGACTCTCGTGGTGCTCGTCTCGATCTTCGAGCGCGAGACCCCTGTGACCCTCGCCTTCAATCAGGTCTCGAAGATCTGAGCTCGGCCGGGGAACGCGCGACACAGTACAATTGAAGACTTCGCCCCGGAACCGGATGCCTTCCGGTCCCGGGGCGGCCGACTGCCGGGCCATGGCAGTCACCACCTGGGCGGCGCTCCTGCTGCTCCAGGACACGTAAGGAAGAAAAGGACCCTACATTGGCTCCCAAGAAGAAGGTCACCGGCCTCATCAAGCTGCAGATCCAGGCAGGCGCCGCCAACCCGGCCCCGCCGATCGGTCCTGCGCTCGGTCAGCACGGTGTCAACATCATGGAGTTCTGCAAGGCGTACAACGCCGCGACGGAATCCCAGCGTGGCAACGTCATCCCCGTCGAGATCACGGTCTACGAGGATCGCTCCTTCACCTTCATCACGAAGACCCCGCCGGCCGCTGAGCTGATCAAGAAGGCTGCGGGCGTCCAGAAGGGCTCGGCCACGCCGCACACCGTCAAGGTCGCCAAGCTCACCGACTCGCAGGTCGAGGAGATCGCCAAGACCAAGCTCGAGGACCTCAACGCCAACGACGTCGAGGCCGCGAAGAAGATCATCGCGGGCACCGCCCGCAGTATGGGCATCACCGTCGAGGGCTGAGTCCCTCGAAGCGGGGTTCCGACCCCACTATCGGGCGGTCACCACACGGGACCGCCACTTGAAGAAGTACGTGGCAGGGCCGAGCGCGGCCCACAATGACCACACCTGCACAAGGAGATCAAGAGCAGCATGGCAAAGCGCAGCAAGGCATACGAGGCAGCGGCCGCGAAGATCGAGGCCGGGAAGTTCTACGCTCCCGCCGAGGGCGTGGCCCTCGCCAAGGAGATCAACCCGTCGAAGTCGGAGGCCACCGTCGAGGTCGCGTTCCGCCTCGGCGTCGACCCCCGCAAGGCGGACCAGATGGTCCGTGGCACGGTCAACCTCCCGCACGGCACGGGCAAGACCGCCCGCGTCGTCGTGTTCGCGACCGGCGACAAGGCCGCGGCCGCCGAGGCCGCCGGTGCAGACGTCGTCGGCTCCGATGACCTCATCGAGCGCATCCAGGGCGGGTGGACGGACTTCGACGCCGCCGTCGCCACCCCGGAGCTCATGGGCAAGGTCGGCCGCCTCGGCAAGATCCTCGGCCCCCGCAACCTCATGCCGAACCCCAAGACCGGCACGGTGACCCCGGACGTCGCGAAGGCCGTCACGGACATCAAGGGCGGCAAGATCGACTTCCGCGTCGACAAGCACTCGAACCTGCACTTCATCATCGGCCGGACCTCCTTCGACGCCCGCCAGCTGGCCGAGAACTACGCGGCCGCTCTCGAAGAGGTGCTTCGCCTCAAGCCCTCCGCTTCGAAGGGCCGCTACATCACGAAGGCGACCGTCGCGACGACGTTCGGCCCGGGCATCCCGGTTGACCCGAACGCTACCAAGGTCATCATCGAGGGCTGATCCAGCCCCGAAGGCTGTACCGCTGAAGAGCCTCCTCCCCCTGCGGGAGGGGGCTCTTCTGCCGGCGGGCCCGCGTTCCACGGGCGCCCGCGGGTGTCGCACTAGACTTGCGCCCATGAGCGCTGAGCACCGCGTTCAGCGGCTGCGCCTGCCCCCGAGCCTTGAGGGGCCGGAGGCCGCTGAGTTCATGGAGTTCTCGCAGCTCGCGGATGCCGTTCAGCGGCAGATCTGGGGGCACGAGGACCGCTGCTCCCCGCCTGAGTACCGCCTGCGGGTATGGCGGGATTCCGCCTACGACTCGTCTGCGCTGTTCTTTGTCTGCGAGGGCGGCCGCATGGTGGGCCGGGCGATCTGCCGGACCCCGCTCAAGGAGGACCTCAACCGGGCCACAGTGCACGTCGAGGTGCTCGACAAGGCCTCGGGACGGGGCATCGGCCGCCTCCTTGCCGCCACGGTGGCCGAGGAGGCCGCGCGCCGCGGCCGTACCCTTCTGGACACCTTCACCGAGCATCCTGTGGGCTCGGTGCACGCGGAGGGGCCGTCCGACGCCGTCGTGCCCTCGACGGGCACCGGCACGCTCCCCGCCCGCGACCGATCCGTCCGCTTCGCGCGGGCGGCCGGCTTCTCGCTGAGCCAGGTGACCCGTTTCAGCGAGGTGGTGCTGCCCGAGGAGGGCTCGGAGCACGACGCCGTGTGGGCGGCACTCGAGGCGGCCGCGACCGCCAGGGCGGCGGCCGACTACGACCTCCTGCTCTGGCAGGGGGTCCCGCCAGAGCACCGGGGAGGCATGGCGGAGCTGTTCGCGCGCATGTCCGTCGATGCGCCCCAGGGCGAGGATGTCTACGAGCCCGCCGTCTGGGACGCAGCGCGTGTCGCGGCCCTGGACGGCCTGCTCGCTGAGGGAGGGACCACGCCTCTGTACGCGGTGGCGCGGCACCGGGCGAGCGGTCAGCTTGCGGCCTACACGGTCCTGTGGATCAGGCGCGGCAAGGAGGAGGTCGGGGATCAGGACGACACGCTCGTGCGGATCGGGCACCGCGGCCACTCCCTCGGGATGTGGATCAAGCTCGCCAACCTCGCCCAGTACCGCGCGCGGTTCCCCAGTGCGCGCAAGGTCGTGACGTCCAACGCCGAGGAGAACGTGCACATGCTCGCAATCAACGAGGCCCTCGGCTTCAGGCCGGCGGGGTACGACGGCGAGTGGTACCGGAGGCTTGCGTGAGCCGGGACGCCGGGCCCGACCACAGGCGCCGCACGCCCGGCGACCGGCTGGGGGAGCCGATGACGGCGACCGCCGTCGAGGCGCACGCCCTCCTCGCGGCATTTGCGGCCGTCCTCCTGGGCCTTGCGGTGGCACTTGCGGCCTTCGCCGGCCGCCGTCCGGCACTTTCCGGCGACCACGGCGTGGGGGACGTCGCGGCGCTCGTGGCCGGATTCGCCGCTCTCCTGGCCTGCGCTGTCGCCTACCGCCGCTCCTATGCGGAGCCCGACCGAAGATGGCTCGCCGAGCGGGCCCTATGGAGGCGGCTGCTCGGCCTGGTCGCGCTCGCGTTCGCGCACGCAGCCATCGCGTTCATGGTGACGTGGGCGAGCTTCCAGATCTTCCAGCGGGCTTTCAGCGGCGTCACGCTCGACGCGTTCGCGGCGGCACTCCTGACCTCGCTCGCGGGCGCGCTCGCCTCCTACGCTGCCTATCAGTCCGGCTCGCGCATGGACAGCTATGCGCTCTCGAACCTCATTGCCACATTCCTGGCTGCCGGGGTCCTGACCTCGATGGTCACGACCAACCGCTCCGACTGGTGGCAGGTCAACATGAGCGTGCTCGGAGCGGCCGACTATGGGGTCTCCCTCGCGTTCAACGGAACGCTCGTGACGGCTGGCGCCGTGATTGCGCTGCTCGCCGAGTACATGACCCGCGACGTGCGGGCGCTCGACCTCTACCGCGAGCATGCGGGCGTCGTGCTGGCCCGGAACCGCGAGGCCGTTCTGCTGGCGTGCATCGCCGCCATCGGCGCGTTCCTTGCGGCTACCGGGCTCGTGGCGGTGGACCTCTCCATTCCGGTGCACAACTCAATGGCCACGGCCATGACCGCCGTCTACACCCTGCTCGTGCTCCGCGCGCACGCATGGCTTCCCGGGCTCAGCCGGACGTTCTACCTCGCCGGTTACTTCATGCTGGCGGGGGCGGTCCTCTCGGTCATGATGTGGTGGCCGCTCGGGTACTACAACATGACCGCGATGGAGCTCGTCGTCGCGGGGGACATCCTAGCGTGGCTCGTGCTGTTGACGAGGAATGTCGCGGCCGCCGTCGAGGATGCGCGTCGGCTTGAGGACCCGCTCTCCTAAAGCTGGTATCGAATTAGAGCAAATTTGTGTGCCCTAGGGACTTATGGCCTTCCCTCGGCGATCCTCCGATTCTTAGAGTGTGCCCATGGCAGCCGGACCGATCCGCTCAGGACTCGATGGAAGCGCTTCAGACGCGATGCTCGCGATGGGGCGCTTCTTCACACGTTGGGAGGAGACGGACGATGGGCGTGCCGTCTTCCGCGAGGGCGGACGGGCCGGTGACGTGTTCTACCGGGACCGGTGGAGCCACGACAAGGTGGTGCGCTCGACCCATGGCGTGAACTGCACAGGGTCCTGTTCGTGGAAGGTGTACGTCAAGGACGGCATTATCACCTGGGAGTCGCAGCAGACCGACTATCCGTCCGTCGGACCGGACCGTCCGGAATACGAGCCGAGAGGCTGCCCGCGCGGTGCCGCCTTCTCGTGGTACACGTACTCGCCGACGCGCGTGCGCTACCCCTACGTGCGAGGCGTGCTGCTCGAGATGTACCGCGAGGCGAAGCACCGCCTCGGGGACCCGGTGCAGGCCTGGGCCGACGTCGTCTCGGACCCGGAGCGTCGGCGACGCTACCAACAGGCGCGCGGCAAGGGCGGACTCGTCCGCGCGAGCTGGAACGAGGCCGTCGAGATGGCCGCGGCCGCCCATGTCCACACGATCAAGACCTACGGGCCGGACCGCTGCTCTGGCTTCTCTCCCATCCCGGCCATGTCGATCGTGAGCCACTGCGTGGGTACGCGGTTCATCCAGCTCATCGGCGGCGTCATGACGAGCTTCTACGACTGGTACGCCGACCTGCCCGTGGCAAGCCCCCAGGTGTTCGGCGACCAGACCGACGTCCCGGAGTCGGGGGACTGGTGGGACTCGACCTACCTCGTGATGTGGGGATCGAATGTCCCGGTGACCCGTACGCCGGATGCCCACTGGATGACCGAGGTGCGCTACCGGGGCACGAAGGTCGTCGTCGTGAGCCCGGACTACGCGGACAACACCAAGTTCGCCGACGAGTGGATGGCGCCGCAGGCCGGTACCGATGCGGCGCTAGCGATGGCCATGGGCCACGTAATCCTCAAGGAGTTCTACCTCGACCGCGAAGTGCCGTTCTTCACCGACTTCGCGAAGCGCTACACGGACCTGCCGTTCCTCATCACGCTGGTCCCCTCGCAGGACGGCGCGGGGCTCGTGCCGGGCAAGTTCCTCACCGCCGCGGACCTTCCGGGGCAGGAGGGCCAGGCCGACGCCGCGTGGAAGACGGTCCTGCTCGACTCCGCCACGGGGGAGCCCGTGGTCCCGAACGGATCGATCGGCTTCCGGTACAACTCCTCCGACGAGGGCCGCTGGAACCTCGATCTGGGCAGTGTCGACCCGCTGCTCTCCGCGGCCGACGGCGGCGGGGTCGCCCCGCCGTCGCGCGTCGCCGAAGTGATGCTCCCGTGCTTCGAAGCCGCGGACGGCTCCGGATCGGTGCTGCGCCGCGGTGTCCCCGTGCGCGAGGTGTCCGGCAGGACCGTCACGACGGTGTTCGACCTCATGCTGGCCCAGTACGGCGTGGCCCGTCCCGGCCTGCCGGGGGAGTGGCCCACCGGCTACGAGGACGCAAGCACCCCCTACACCCCGGCCTGGCAGGAAGGCATCACCAACGTTCCCGTCGCCCAGTGCCTCCGGGTCGCCCGCGAGTTCGCCCGCAACGCCGAGGAGTCCAACGGCCGGTCCATGGTGATCATGGGCGCCGGCATCTGCCAGTGGTTCCACGGCGACGTCACGTATCGCTCGGTCCTCTCCCTGCTGCTTCTGACTGGCTCGATGGGACGCAACGGCGGGGGATGGGCCCACTACGTAGGCCAGGAGAAGACCCGCCCGCTCACGGGCTGGGTCTCGCTGGCGAACGGACTCGACTGGTCGCGGCCGCCGCGCACGATGACGGGTACCTCGTACTGGTACATGCACACCGGCCAGTGGCGCAACGACGGCTACTCCGCCTCGTCCCTCGCCTCGCCGCTGGCCGAGGGCAACCTCGACGGCATGCATACGGCGGACGCCATCGCGCAGTCGGCCCGGCTCGGCTGGATGCCTTTCTACCCCCAGTTCAACCGCAGCCCGCTCGAGGTCGCCGATGAGGCCCACGAGGCCGTCGCGGCCGGGGCCGCGGAGACTGAGGCCGCCTACGTCGCTGCACAGCTCAAGGCCGGCGCCCTTACCGCCGCGGTCGACGACATCGACGCCCCCGAGAACTGGCCCCGGACGCTCGTGCTGTGGCGCTCGAACCTTCTCGGATCGTCCGCGAAGGGCAATGAGTACTTCCTCAAGAACCTCCTCGGGACGCACCACAACGTCATGGGGAACGAGGCCGAGCCGGGCATGCCGCACCCGCGGGACGTCGCGTGGCGCGAGGAGACGCCGGAGGGCAAACTCGACCTGCTGATGTCTGCGGACTTCCGCATGACGTCCACGACGCTCCTCTCCGACATCGTGTTCCCCGCCGCGACCTGGTACGAGAAGCACGATCTCTCCTCTACCGACATGCACCCCTACGTGCATGCCTTCAGCCCCGCGATCGATCCGCCGTGGGAGACGAAGACGGACTTCGAGATGTTCCACCTGCTCGCGCAGGAGCTGTCCAAGCAGGCCCGCACCCACCTCGGGGTCCGGCGAGACCTCGTCACGGTGCCGCTCCAGCATGACACGCCGGGACAGATCGCCCAGCCCGGCGGCGTCGTGCGTGACTGGCGGGACGCGGACGTCCCGGCCATCCCAGGCGTGACCATGCCGCAGGTGACCGTCGTGGAACGCGACTACACTGCCATCGCCGAGAAGCTCGCGGCCATCGGTCCCCTCGCCCGTGAGAAGGGGTTCACGGTCAAGAACGTGACGTTCGAGCTCGGGCACACGCTCGACCGGCTCGCGGGCGCGAACGGCGTCATGTCCCACGGCGTGGCGGCGGGCCTGCCGGCGATCGACACGGACGCGAAGCTCGCCGAGGCGGTCCTCGCCTTCTCGGGAACGACCAACGGCGAACTCGCCGTGCAGGGCTTCCGCCAGCTCGAACGCCGCACGGGCCGCCGCCTCGCAGACCTCGCCGAGGGCTCGGAGGAGAAGCTGATCCGGTTCGCGGACACCCAGGCCGCCCCGGTCCCCGTCATCACGAGCCCCGAATGGTCGGGGTCCGAGACCGGTGGTCGGCGGTACGCGCCGTTCACCATCAACGTCGAACGCCTCAAGCCCTGGCACACGCTCACCGGGCGGATGCACTTCTTCCTCGACCACGACTGGATGCGGGATCTGGGCGAGGCGCTGCCGATCTACCGGCCGCCGCTGGACATGCACCGGCTCTTCGGCGAACCCCGGCTCGGGCAGAACGGCATGGAGGTCACGGTGCGGTTCCTCACCCCGCACAGCAAGTGGTCCATCCACTCCGAGTACCAGGACAACCTGTTCATGCTCTCGCTCTCGCGGGGCGGCCCGACGTGCTGGATGAGTTCCGAGGACGCTGCCGCAATCGGCGTCGAGGACAACGACTGGATCGAATGCGTCAACGCCAACGGCGTGTTCGTGGGGCGCGCGATCGTGAGCCACCGCATGCCGGCCGGCGTCGTGTATGTGTACCACGCCCAGGAGCGCACGATCGACGTCCCGAAGTCGGAGGCCACGGGACGGCGCGGCGGCATCCACAACTCGGCCACCCGGCTCCTGGTGAAGCCGACGCACCTCATCGGCGGTTACGCGCAGCTCTCGTACGCGTTCAACTACCTCGGCCCGACAGGCAACCAGCGAGACATGGTCAGCACCATCCGCAAGCGTTCGCAGGAGGTCACGTACTGATGGGAACTCTCCACCGGAAGGCAGTCTCATGAGGGTCATGGCCCAAGTCGGCATGGTGATGAACCTCGACAAGTGCATCGGGTGCCACACGTGCTCCGTGACCTGCAAGCAGGCCTGGACCAACCGCGCGGGCACGGAGTACGTGTGGTTCAACAACGTCGAGACCCGCCCTGGTCAGGGCTACCCCCGCAGGTACGAGGACCAGGAGCGGTGGCGCGGCGGGTGGGAACTGAACCGGCGCGGACGCCTCCGGCTCAAGGGCGGGGGGCGGGTCAAGAAGCTCCTCGGGATCTTCGCGAGCCCGGTCCAGCCCGAGCTCAAGGACTACTACGAGCCCTGGACCTACGACTACAAGACGCTCATCGAGGCCCCGCTCGGCGATGACTTCCCGGTGGCCCGGCCCAAGTCCCTCATCACGGGCGAGGACACGAAGATCACGTGGAGCGCGAACTGGGACGACGATCTCGGCGGTTCCATGCAGAACGGCGAACTCGATCCGATCGTTGAGAAGCTCCGCCGGGAGTCGAACGAGAAGATCAAGTTCGAGTTCGAGCAGACGTTCATGTTCTACCTCCCGCGCATCTGCGAGCACTGCCTCAACCCCTCCTGCATGGCCTCCTGCCCCTCAGGGGCTATCTACAAGCGGGCCGAGGACGGGATCGTGCTGGTGGACCAGGACCGCTGCCGTGGCTGGCGCCAATGCATCACGGGCTGCCCGTACAAGAAGATGTACTTCAACCACAAGAGCGGCAAGGCCGAGAAGTGCACGTTCTGCTACCCGCGCATTGAAATCGGCCTGCCGACCGTCTGCTCCGAGACCTGCGTGGGCCGCCTCAGGTACCTCGGCATCTTCCTCTACGACGTCGACGCGGTGACCGCGGCGGCGTCGACCCCCGATCCGAAGGACCTCTACCGCGCCCAGCTCGACCTCCTGCTCGATCCGAACGACCCCGACGTGATTGCAGCGGCCCGCCGCGACGGGATCCCCGAGGACTGGCTCGACGCCGCTCGGCGCTCGCCGATCTACAAGCTGGCCAAGGTCTACCAAGTGGCCCTGCCGCTGCATCCCGAGTACCGGACCATGCCGATGGTCTGGTACATCCCGCCGCTGTCCCCGATCGTGGACCTCCTCAGCAGCCAGGGCCACGATGCGGAAGACGCCGGTACCCTCTTCGGAGCCATCGACGCCCTCCGGATTCCGTCCGAGTACCTCGCCGAGCTGTTCACCGCGGGAGACACCGGCATCATCGACGGCGTGCTGCGGCGCCTCGCCGCGATGCGCGCCTACATGCGCGGAATCTCGCTCGGGACAGGCACCGACGAGTCGATCGCCGAGGGCGTCGGGCTGGATGGACAGACGATCCAGGAGATGTACCGGCTCATGGCGATCGCGAAGTACAGCGATCGCTACGTGATCCCGAAGGCCCACGTCGAGCAGGCGCACAACCTCGAGGAGATGGGCTGCTCCCTCGACTTCGAGGACGGCCCCGGAATGTACCCGTCGGACGTGTTCGGCGAGGGCAGCGGCAAGCCCGTCCCCGTGGCGGTGGAGACGTTCCACGCGCTCAAGCAGCGTCAGACGTCGGGAGGCGAGGCGCAGCCGGGCTCCCTGCGCGGGCGCGTCAACCTGCTGAACTGGGACGGTCGCGGTGTGCCGGACGGCCTGTTCCCGACGAACGGGGGCGGCGATGCGGGGGACTGAACCGCGCAACCGTGTCCTGTACGCGGCGGCCGCCGTGCTCCTCGACTATCCGGACGTGCGGGTCCGCGGACTGCTCCCCACGCTGCGGGCCGCGCTCGCAGAGCAAGCTGGTCCGCTGCCGCGGCTCCTCGAGGCGACCGCGGCTCAGATAGCGGACGACGACGAGCCGGTCGCGTGCCGCCGCTACGTGGACACGTTCGACCTCTCGCGACGGCACGCCCTGCACCTTTCCTACTGGACAGACGGGGACACGCGCCGCCGCGGAGAGACCCTCGGGCGGTTCAAGCAGCGGTACCGCGACAGCGGCTGGCTCGTGGACCTCGGCGGTGAACTCCCCGACTTCCTTCCGCTCGTCCTCGAATTCACCGCGCGGGTGGACTATACAGTCGGCCGATCGCTCCTTGCGGAGTACCGTGCGAGCCTCGAGCTCCTGCGGATCGAGCTGGCCGCCGATGCGCCGGTCTATGCGCCCGTCCTCGAGGCGGTCTGCAGCACGCTGCCAGGCCCGTCGCCCACGAGCCGTGCTGAGGCCATGGCGCTCGCGGGCCCGCCCGTCGAGCAGGTGGGCCTCGAGCCCTTCGACCCCCGGCTCCTGCCGCTTGCAGAGGCCACGCCGCCGCAGAACCGGAGCGGCCGCACTGTGACTCAAGGAGCGCACTGATGGACGTCCTGCTGTGGGGCGTTGCCCCGTACCTCATGGTGCTGATCCTCATCGGCGGCAGTATCTGGCGCTACCGGTTCGACCAGTTCGGCTGGACCACGCGCTCGTCCCAGCTGTACGAGTCCAGACTCCTGCGGATCGCCTCGCCGATGTTCCACTACGGCCTCGTGTTCGTCGTCGCTGGGCACTTCGTGGGGCTCGTGATCCCGAAGTCCTTGACCGATGCCGTGGGCATGTCAGAGGCCCTCTATCACGCCCTCGCGCTCTCGGTGGGCCTCATCGCGGGCGTCTCGACGCTGCTGGGCATTGTCCTGCTCGTCATCCGCCGACGGCGGACCGGCCCTGTGTTCATGGCCACGACCCGGAACGACAAGGCGATGTACGTCTTCCTCGTCGGGGCCATCGCGCTCGGCGTGTGGACCACTCTCGTGAGCGCCGCGCAGCCCTCCAACACCGCCTTCGACTACCGCGAGACCGTGAGCCCTTGGTTCCGATCGCTCTTCGTGCTGCAGCCGGACGTCGCCTCGATGGCCGCCGCGCCGATGGAGTTCAAGTGGCACACGGTCGTGGGAATGATCCTGTTCGCGATGTGGCCGTTCACGCGGCTCGTGCACGCCCTGACGGCACCGTTCCACTACCTGTTCCGTCCCTACATCGTCTACCGCACGCGCGACGAGGGCGCGGCTCCGGGCGCCCGCGAGGTTCGCCGAGGCTGGGAGACCACCGGCACGCGTGACCGCGACCATTGAGCCAAGCAGCACTGAGCACCTGAGCACCCATCCCCAGGCCAGGAGGACCCGTGAGCACCGCACCCGACCCTAGATCCCGCCGAGCTGCCGGCCCTGCGGCAGCCGCCACGGGTGATCCCGCGGCATCCCACCCGGGGGCCGCCCGCAACCTCACCCTCGCGACCCTGGCCTCCGTGGTGGGCTTCTGGGGCTGGACCGTGATTGCGCCCCTCGGCACGCGCTATGCGCATGATCTGGGACTCAACGCGGCGCAGACGGGTGCACTCGTTGCCATGCCCGTCCTCGTCGGCGCCGTAGGCCGCGTGCCCGTGGGCGTTCTGACCGACAAGTTCGGTGGAAGGCGGCTCCTGACCGTCATCCTCGTGCTGACTGCGCCCCTCGTCCTGCTCATCGCGCTCGCGGGCAGCATGAAGTCGTATGCGCTCCTGCTCGTCGTCGGCTTCTTCCTCGGAGTGGCGGGCACAGTGTTCACGGCCGGCATCCCCTTCTCTGCGGCGTGGTACCCGAAGAGCAGACAGGGCTTTGCAACAGGGATCTTCGGGATGGGCATGGGAGGCACGGCGCTCTCGGCGTTCCTGACGCCGCGATTGGTCACCTCGATCGGATACTGGCAGACCCACATCATCGTTGCCGCCCTCCTCCTGATCATGGCGGCGGTCGTGTTCTTCTTCATGCGCGAATCGCCGACCTGGACACCGGTCACCTCCGGGAGCTTCGGCAAGCTCGTGAACGCCGCGAAGATGGCAGTCACGTGGCAGCTCTGTTTCCTCTACGCCGTGGTGTTCGGCGGGTTCGTCTCCTTCAGCACGTACCTTCCCACCTACCTGCGGGACATCTACAGCTTCGACCTCACCTCGGCCGGCACGCGCACGGCAGGCTTCGCACTCGCGGCGGTCATCGCCCGCCCGATCGGCGGGATCATCGCCGACCGGATCGGGTCGAAGCTGGTCGTGGTCGTTGCGCTCATCGGCGTCTCTGGCCTCGCGTTCGTCGTGAATTCCCAGCCCTCCGGCGAGGTCGCCACCGGACTCACGTTCCTTGCGATGGCCGCATCCCTCGGGCTCGGCACGGGCGGCGTATTCGCATGGGTCGGCAAGCAGGCCCCTCCCGGAACTGTCGGCGCCGTGACAGGCGTGGTGAGCGCTGCGGGCGGACTGGGCGGCTACTTCCCGCCGCTCGTCATGGGTGCCACGTACAATGCCCAGGAGCACTCCTACGCGATCGGGCTGCTGCTTCTGGCCGCGACTGCCCTGGTGGCACTTGTCCTGGCCCTGTTGATGGGCCGCAGGCGCGCGCAGGCTGCGGCAGGACGCGCGCCGGCCTGACACCTCACGCGACGCACGACGCCGGCGGGCCGGTCGCCGCCGGTGAGTCACCGACGTCGTGCGCGTCCCGGGCGGCGGAACGTACCCCGGTCCGCCTCTCGGGCCCCCTCCGCCCGGCCCCGGTCCAGCCCGCCCGATCGGACGCGGTCCAGCCCGCCTGATCGGACGCGCTTCGATTTGGCATGCTGGGCATCGTCGCGTACTGTTGAAGGACCAAAGACCGCCGGTCGATGGATGGTGCGTGCCGATAAGCGGTACGCGTCTCCACCGAAGGTCCCCGAGCATGGGGCGGCCTGCGCAGGTGAACTGAGCGAACGCTCGCGGCCGACAAGCCCGAATGCCACGCCCCGTGCATCTGCGCGGGGCGTTTCACGTTCCCGGGACCGCCCCCACCGGCACTGTTCCCCGGAAGGAGGGTTATGGCAACGCCTAACAAGGTGGCAGCTGTCGAGGAGATCACCAAGGATTTCCAGGAGTCGAACGCTGCAGTCCTGACCGAATACCGCGGGCTCACCGTCGCCCAGCTCAAGAAGCTGCGTCGTTCGCTCGGCACCGAGAACAAGTTCTCGGTCGTCAAGAACTCCTTGACCGCCATCGCCGCGAAGGAGGCCGGCGTCGATGCGTTCGACGGCCAGCTTGCCGGACCGACCGCGATTGCGTTCATCAAGGGTGACGCCGTTGCGGCTGCCAAGAGCCTGACCGACTTTGCCAAGGACAACAAGCAGCTGGTCATCAAGACCGGCTTCTTCGAGGGCAAGGCGCTCGATGCGAGCGCCGTTGCTGCCCTTGCGGCACTGGAGTCCCGCGAGCTGCAGCTCGCCAAGGTTGCCGGCATCCTCAAGGCCCCCATGGCCGCGGCTGCACGCACCATCGACGCACTGCGTCTCAAGCTCGAGGAGGAGGGTGGCGCTCCGGCTGCCGCCGACGCTCCCGCTGCTGAGGAGGCCACGGCGCAGGAGGCTGCGGCTCCGGCCGAAGCACCTGAGGCTCCGGCCGCCGCCGAGGCCCCCGCCGAAGAGAACTGATTCTCTTCCACCCACCCCCACTCTCGGTGCGGCGCTGTACGACGGCGGAGCACCACCTAGCGAAAGGACGCCAATCATGGCGAAGCTCACCCAGGACGAGCTGATCGAGGCCTTCAAGGAGCTTACGATCATCGAGCTCTCCGAGTTCGTGAAGAAGTTCGAGGAGGTCTTCGAGGTCACCGCTGCTGCGGTTGCCGTCGCGGGCCCCGCCGGCGGCGCCGAGGCTGCTGCCGAGGAAGAGCAGACTGCCTTCGACGTCATCCTCGAGGCTGCTGGCGACAAGAAGATCGCGGTCATCAAGGAGGTGCGCTCCCTCACGTCCCTCGGTCTCAAGGAGGCCAAGGACCTCGTCGACGCCGCCCCCAAGGCCGTCCTCGAGGGCGCGACCAAGGAAGCTGCCGAGAAGGCCAAGGAGGTCCTCGAGGCCGCTGGCGCCAGGGTCACCCTCAAGTAGGTTCCCCGCTTCACCCGGAGCCCCGGCTCCTGCGAAGAGCCCCGCAACCGTCTACGACGGATGCGGGGCCTCTTCCGTGTGGAAGGGATCGTTCACGAACGGTGCGCTGCGGCGCCAGCTGTCGGAGCGGGCGTCAGGCGGGGTCGCTGATGTCCGCGACGGACGCCCCGAGGGCTGCGAACAGCTGGCCCGAATCGACGAACGCACTGCGCCCGTGGACACCTGCCCCGAGCGAGATGCGGCCCGAGATCGACGAGTCCGCCCACACCGGCCACGCGGTCGTAGACCCGAGCGGGGTAATGGTGCCGCGCTCGTAGCCCGTCGCCTCGAGGGCCACCCCGGCCGGAGGCATGGACAGCTTGTTGACGCCGACGAGCTTTCGGAGCTTGGGCCAGGAGATCTGCCGGTCGCCGGGAATCAGCGCGAACAGGAACGAGCCGTCCGAGCGCTTCACCACGAGCGACTTCACGATGTCCCGTGGCTCGATCCCCAGGTTGGCGGCCGCCTCTTCGAGGCTGTGCGCCCGGCCCCTCTCGGCCACCTCGACCTCGACGCCGCGCGACTTGGCGTCGGCGAGGAACCGCGCATGGCCATCTGTGGGCTTGCCGTCGGTGGGCTCTCCATCGCCGGGGGCGCCCGACGCCGGTCCCGCACCCCGCGCGGGAGCCGCGCCTCGGGCGGCACCCGGCCCGGCGCCGTCGTGCGCCACGTCGTCGTCGTTCACGGGTCAGTCCCTGTAGAGGAGGAGCGCCTCGCCCTGACCGCCGCCGCCGCACAGCGACACGGCGGCCTTGCCCGAACCGCGGCGGGCGAGCTCATGGGCTGCGTGGCCAGCGAGCCGGGCCCCAGAGGCGCCGATCGGGTGGCCGAGCGCGATCGCGCCGCCGTGGATGTTGCACTTCTCGAGCGAGTAGTGCAGGTCCTTGAGGGACTGCACGGCCACGGAGCCGAAGGCCTCGTTGATCTCGATGAAGTCGAGGTCCTCAGTGGTCCACCCGGCACGGGAGAGCGCCTGCTGGATGGCGTGGGAAGGCTGCGAGTGCAGCGAGTTGTCGGGGCCAGCAACCTGTCCCGGCTTCCCCACCACGGCGAGCCAGGGCAGCCCGTGCTCCTCGGCGTAGGCGCGGGTCGTCACCACGAGGGCTGCGGCGCCGTCGGAGAGGGGAGAGGAGTTGCCTGCGGTGATCGTGCCGTCGGAGGCGAAGGCCGCCCTCAGCGGTGCGAGGGTCTCGAGCGAGGTGCCGGGGCGGACGCCCTCGTCCTCGGTCAGCGTGATCGGATCGCCCTTGCGCTGCTTCACAACGATGGGCGCGATCTCGCCCTCGAACACGCCCTCCTTCTGCGCGATCGCGGCGCGCACGTGCGAGGCCACCGCGACCTCGTCCTGGGACTTGCGGTCGATCCCGAGGGTCAGGTTCTTCGCCTCGGTGGACAGGCCCATGGACTGTCCGTCGAAGGCGTCCGTGAGGCCGTCATGCGCCGCGACGTCGAGCGCGCCGACAGTTCCGTAGGTCCAGCCCTGGCGGGAGCCGGGAAGGACGTGCGGCGCGCGGGACATGGACTCCTGACCGCCCGCCACGACGACCGTCGCCTCGCCCGAGCGGATGAGCCGCGCGGCGTCGATCACTGCGGTGAGCCCCGAGAGGCACACCTTGTTGATGGTCACGCACGGGACGTTCCAGCCCACTCCCGCGGCGACGGCGCTCTGCCTGGCGGGGTTCTGGCCAGCACCGGCCTGCAGGACCTGGCCCATGATGACGGCGTCGACCGCGTCGGCTCCGATGCCCGCCTGGGCGATCGCCGCGGTGATGGCATGAGCCCCGAGGTCCACCGCGCTGAACGAGACGAGCTGCCCGTTGAGCCGACCCAGCGGGGTCCGCGCGGCGGACAGGATGACAACATCATTGTTGCCGGAAGCACCGTTGCTCATGGATCTCTCCTTTGATCTCCTGTGCATCAGGCTACAGCCCAACCACCTCTCTGCGACCGGCGCATCCCTCTGTGATACCTCTGTGCTACCGGCGCACCCGCGCCATCGGCGCACCCGCTCGCGGTCTGTCCCCCGGGTGTACAGTGTTGCTCGCGGTTTGCCTCCGGCGACTCGTTGAGACTGCCCCTCCGGGGTCGTCTCCGAGGAGACACTTGACCGGGGACGGAGTCTGCGGTAGACACGTGCGCCCATCTGCGGTATGGTGATTCTTTGCGTTCTCCCTTTAACCGTTGCCTTCATATAGCGGTGGGCTCTCGGGACGGCAATCACGGTCAACTGAACAAGTTGGGTGGGTCTTGCCTTGTCTGGGGAGGGTGCGGACAATCCTGAAGGTCTGTGGAAGGATCCCTCTTGGTCGCCTCGAGCACCTCTGAAACCCAAACCGCTACCACCGACGGTGCAAACCGTCGGCTCTCATTCGCAAAGATTCACGAACCGCTGGATGTTCCGAATCTTCTGGCCCTCCAGACCGAGAGCTTCGACTGGCTCGTAGGGAACGAGCGCTGGCAGGCCCGCGTTGTCGAGGCCCAGGCGAAGAACGATGACAGTGTGGCGACGACGTCCGGCCTTGCCGACATCTTCGAGGAGATCTCCCCGATCGAGGACTTCCAGGGCACGATGTCCCTGAGCTTCTCCGATCCCGAGTTCGCCGACCCGAAGTTCACGATGGCGGAGTGCAAGGACCGGGACGCCACGTACTCGGCCCCGCTGTACGTCAAGGCCGAGTTCATGAACAACAACACGGGCGAGATCAAGCAGCAGACCGTCTTCATGGGTGATTTCCCGCTCATGACCGACAAGGGCACGTTCGTTGTCAACGGCACCGAGCGTGTCGTGGTCTCGCAGCTCGTGCGTTCCCCGGGTGCCTACTTCGAGCGCACCGCGGACAAGACGAGCGACAAGGACATCTACACCGCGAAGATCATCCCGTCGCGCGGTGCGTGGTTCGAGCTCGAGATCGACAAGCGGGACCAGGTCGGCGTCCGCCTCGACCGCAAGCGCAAGCAGTCGGTCACGGTGCTGCTCAAGGCGCTCGGCTGGACCGAGGGCCAGATCCTCGAGGAGTTCGGCGAGTACGACTCGATGCGCGCGACGCTCGAGAAGGACACGACCGAGACGCGCGAGGACGCACTCCTCGACATCTACCGCAAGCTCCGCCCGGGCGAGCCGCCGACGGTCGACGCCGCGCAGGCCCTTCTGGACAACCTGTACTTCAACGTCAAGCGCTACGACCTGGCCAAGGTCGGCCGCTACAAGGTCAACCGCAAGCTCGGCATCGACCGCCCGCTCTCGGACCCCGAGGCGTCGATCCTCCACATCGAGGACGTCGTCGCCATGATCAAGTTCCTCGTCGCGCTCCACGCTGGCGAGAAGACGATCAAGGGCACCCGCGACGGCGAGGAGGTCGACGTCCGCGTCGAGGTCGACGACATCGACCACTTCGGCAACCGCCGCATCCGTGCCGTGGGCGAGCTCATCGAGAACCAGGTCCGCACGGGCCTGTCCCGCATGGAGCGCGTTGTCCGCGAGCGCATGACGACGCAGGACGTCGAGGCGATCACGCCCCAGACCCTCATCAACATCCGCCCGGTGGTCGCTGCGATCAAGGAGTTCTTCGGAACCTCCCAGCTCTCGCAGTTCATGGACCAGAACAACCCGCTCTCGGGCCTGACCCACAAGCGTCGCCTCTCGGCGCTCGGCCCCGGCGGACTCTCCCGCGACCGCGCTGGCATGGAGGTCCGTGACGTCCACCCGTCGCACTACGGCCGCATGTGCCCGATCGAGACCCCTGAAGGCCCGAACATCGGCCTCATCGGCTCGCTCGCCTCGTACGGCCGCATCAACCCGTTCGGCTTCATCGAGACGCCGTACCGCAAGGTGACCGACGGCGTCGTCAGCGACGAGGTCGACTACCTCACGGCCGACGACGAGGCCGAGGTCCAGATCGCCCAGGCGAACTCGCCCCTGAACGAGGACGGCTCCTTTGCCGAGGAGACGGTCCTCGTCCGCCAGCGCGGCGGCGGCGGCGAGCCCGTGCTCGTCCCGGCCGACGAGGTCGAGTACATGGACGTCTCCCCGCGCCAGATGGTGTCCGTGGCCACGGCCCTCATCCCGTTCCTCGAGCACGACGACGCCAACCGCGCCCTCATGGGTGCGAACATGCAGCGCCAGGCCGTGCCGCTCGTCCGTTCCGAGGCGCCGTTCGTCGGCACCGGCATGGAGCGCGCCGCCGCAGTGGATGCGGGCGACGTCGTCGTGGCCAAGAAGGCCGGCGTTGTCACCGAGGTCTCCGCGGACCTCGTCGTCATGCTCAACGATGACGGCACCGAGACGAACTACCGCATCAGCAAGTTCTCCCGGTCGAACCAGGGCAACTGCTACAACCACCGCGTGCTCGTGAACGAGGGCGACCGTCTCGAACTCGGCGGCATCATCGCCGACGGGCCCGCGACGGATCAGGGCGAGCTCGCGCTCGGCCGGAACCTTCTCGTCGCGTTCATGTCGTGGGAGGGCCACAACTTCGAGGACGCGATCATCCTCTCCCAGCGCCTCGTGGCCGAGGACGTCCTGTCCTCGATCCACATCGAGGAGCACGAGATCGACGCCCGCGACACGAAGCTGGGCGCCGAGGAGATCACCCGCGACATCCCCAACGTGTCCGAGGAGGTGCTCGCGCAGCTCGATGAGCGCGGCATCATCCACATCGGCGCCGAGGTCGAGGCCGGCGACATCCTCGTCGGCAAGGTCACCCCGAAGGGCGAGACCGAGCTGACTCCCGAGGAGCGCCTCCTGCGCGCGATCTTCGGCGAGAAGTCCCGCGAGGTCCGCGACACGTCCCTCAAGGTTCCGCACGGCGAGTCCGGCACCGTGATCGGCGTCCGCGTGTTCGACCGTGACAATGACGACGACCTCCCCCCGGGCGTCAACCAGCTCGTCCGCGTCTACGTGGCTGCCAAGCGCAAGATCACGGACGGCGACAAGCTCGCCGGCCGCCACGGCAACAAGGGCGTCATCTCGAAGATCCTGCCGATCGAGGACATGCCGTTCCTCCCCGACGGGACCCCTGTTGACGTCGTCCTCAACCCGCTCGGCGTCCCCGGCCGCATGAACGTGGGCCAGGTCCTCGAGCTGCACCTCGGCTGGATTGCCAAGACGGGCTGGAAAATCGAGGGCGAGCCCGAGTGGATCCAGAACCTGCCGAAGATGCCGCGCGAGGTGGGCCCGAACCAGAACCTGGCGACGCCGGTGTTCGACGGCGCCCGCGAGGAGGAGATCACCGGTCTCCTCGACTCGACGAACGTCACGCGCGACGGCCAGCGGCTCATTGGCTCGTCCGGCAAGGCCCAGCTCTTCGACGGCCGCTCCGGCGAGCCGTTCCCGGACCCGGTCTCGGTGGGCTACATGTACATCCTGAAGCTCCACCACCTTGTCGACGACAAGATCCACGCCCGCTCCACTGGCCCGTACTCGATGATCACCCAGCAGCCGCTCGGTGGTAAGGCGCAGTTCGGCGGCCAGCGCTTCGGCGAGATGGAGGTGTGGGCGCTCGAGGCCTATGGCGCGGCGTACACGCTCCAGGAGCTCCTGACGATCAAGTCGGATGACATCCACGGCCGTGTCAAGGTCTACGAGGCGATCGTCAAGGGCGAGAACATCCCCGAGCCGGGCGTTCCGGAGTCCTTCAAGGTCCTCATCAAGGAAATGCAGTCGCTGTGCCTGAACGTGGAGGTCCTCTCCACCGACGGCGCGACGATCGAGATGCGTGACGCCGACGATGCAGTCTTCACTGCTGCGGAGGAACTGGGCATCGACCTCTCCCGCGACGAGCCCAGCTCCGTCGAAGAGGTCTGATCCCTCCGCCACCACCGGCAGCAGCAAAGACTCTAGAGACACGAGAGATAAGGGACCACATTGTCCAACGAATCCTCCTTCGGCTTCATGCAGATCGGCCTCGCGACTGCGGACGACATCCGTACCTGGTCGCACGGTGAGGTCAAGAAGCCGGAAACCATCAACTACCGCACGCTCAAGCCCGAGAAGGACGGACTCTTCTGCGAGAAGATCTTCGGCCCGTCCCGTGACTGGGAGTGCTACTGCGGCAAGTACAAGCGCGTGCGCTTCAAGGGCATCATCTGCGAGCGCTGTGGCGTTGAGGTGACCCGCGCCAAGGTCCGTCGCGAGCGGATGGGGCACATCGAGCTCGCCGCGCCCGTGACGCACATCTGGTACTTCAAGGGTGTTCCGTCGCGCCTCGGGTACCTCCTCGATCTGGCCCCGAAGGACCTTGAAAAGGTCATCTACTTCGCGGCCTATATGATCACCAAGGTCGACGACGAGCGCCGCCACGAGCAGCTGCCCAACCTCCAGGCCGAGCACGACCTCGAGCGCAAGCGCCTCGTGGACACCCGCGACTCCGACATCGCGGCGGTGGCCCGCGACCTCGAAGGCGACCTCGCCAAGCTCGAGGGCGAGGGTGCCAAGGCAGCCGACAAGAAGAAGGCCCGCGACGTCGCCGACAAGACGATGGCGACCATCCGCAAGCGTGCGGATGCCGACATCGAGCGCCTCGAGGCCGTCTGGGATCGCTTCAAGAACCTCAAGGTCGCCGACCTCGAGGGCGACGAGGCGCTCTACCGCGAGCTCCGTGACCGCTACGGCATGTACTTCGAGGGCTCGATGGGCGCCGAGGCGATCCAGAAGCGCCTGCAGTCGTTCGATCTGGATGCCGAGGCGGAGCTGCTCCGCGACATCATCCAGAACGGCAAGGGCCAGCGCAAGACCCGTGCGCTCAAGCGCCTCAAGGTCGTCAACGCGTTCCTGACCACGGACAACAAGCCCACGGGCATGGTCCTCGACGCCGTTCCGGTGATCCCGCCGGAGCTGCGCCCGATGGTCCAGCTCGACGGCGGCCGCTTCGCGACGTCCGACCTGAACGACCTGTACCGCCGCGTGATCAACCGCAACAACCGCCTCAAGCGACTGCTTGACCTCGGTGCGCCGGAGATCATTGTCAACAACGAGAAGCGCATGCTCCAGGAGGCTGTGGACTCGCTGTTCGACAACGGCCGCCGTGGCCGTCCGGTGACGGGTCCGGGCAACCGCCCGCTCAAGTCCCTCTCGGACATGCTCAAGGGCAAGCAGGGCCGGTTCCGCCAGAACCTGCTCGGCAAGCGTGTGGACTACTCGGGCCGTTCGGTCATCGT
Source organism: Sinomonas sp. ASV486 (assembly GCF_030908215.1). Classification (GTDB taxonomy): domain Bacteria; phylum Actinomycetota; class Actinomycetes; order Actinomycetales; family Micrococcaceae; genus Sinomonas; species Sinomonas puerhi. The sequence continues at coordinate 204,212 of NZ_JAVFJK010000001.1, forward strand.
CGTCGGTCCGCAGCTCAAGCTGCACCAGTGCGGTCTGCCGAAGCAGATGGCGCTCGAGCTGTTCAAGCCGTTCGTCATGAAGCGGCTCGTGGACCTCAACCACGCCCAGAACATCAAGAGCGCCAAGCGGATGGTGGAGCGCTACCGCCCGCAGGTGTGGGACGTGCTCGAGGAGATCATCACCGAGCACCCGGTGCTGCTCAACCGCGCACCTACCCTGCACCGTCTCGGCATCCAGGCGTTCGAGCCGCAGCTCGTCGAGGGCAAGGCCATCCAGCTGCACCCGCTCGTGTGCGCGGCGTTCAACGCCGACTTCGACGGCGACCAGATGGCTGTGCACCTGCCGCTGAGCCCCGAGGCCCAGGCCGAGGCGCGCATCCTCATGCTCTCCTCGAACAACATCCTCAAGCCGTCGGACGGCCGTCCGGTCACCCTGCCCTCGCAGGACATGATCATCGGCCTGTACCACCTCACCACCAAGCGTGAGGGCGCCGTCGGCGAGGGCCGTGTGTTCTCCTCGGTGGCCGAGGCGATCATGGCGCACGACGCCCGCGAGCTGCACCTCAACTCGAAGGTCCGGATCCGTCTCGAGGGCTTCGTGCCCTCGGCCGAGCGTCCGGCCCCCGAGGGCTGGGAGCCCGGCACGCCGGCGCTCGTGGAGACCTCGCTCGGTCAGGTTGTCTTCAACCAGACGCTGCCCGAGGACTACCCGTGGGTCGAGGCCGTTGCGGACAAGGGCCAGCTCTCCAAGATCGTCAACGACCTCGCGGAGCGCTACCCGAAGGTCGTGGTCGCGGCGACGCTGGACAACCTCAAGGACGCGGGCTTCCACTGGGCCACGCGTTCGGGCGTCACGGTGGCGATCTCCGACATCGCCGTCCCCGAGGCCAAGCCGGCCATCCTGGCCGGCTACGAGGATCGTGCCGCGAAGATCCAGAGCCAGTACGACAAGGGCCTGATCGATGACGAGGAGCGCCGCTCCGAGCTCATCGAGATCTGGGACAAGGCGACCAACGAGATCGCTGCGGTCATGCGGGAGTCCATCCCGAAGATGAACACCATCAACCGCATGGTCTCCTCTGGTGCCCGTGGTAACTGGATGCAGGTCCGTCAGATCGCCGGTATCCGTGGCCTCGTGGCCAACCCGAAGGGCGAGATCATCCCGCGCCCGATCAAGTCCTCGTACCGCGAGGGCCTCTCGGTCCTCGAGTACTTCATCGCGACGCACGGTGCCCGCAAGGGTCTGGCCGATACGGCTCTCCGTACGGCCAACTCGGGCTACCTGACGCGTCGTCTGGTGGACGTGTCCCAGGACGTGATCGTGCGTGAGGACGACTGCGGCACCGAGCGAGGCCTCATGGTCACGATCGCGACGGCGGACCACAACGGCGAGCTCGTCCATGACGAGAACGTCGAGAACACGGCCTACACGCGGACCCTTGCGGTCGACGTCACCGACTCCGAGGGCAATGTCCTCGCGGAGGCCGGCGCCGACCTCGGCGATGTGCTCATCAACGAGCTCATCGACTCCGGCATCACGGAGATCCGGGTCCGCTCGGTGCTCACGTGCGAGTCGGCAGTCGGTACGTGCGCGAAGTGCTACGGCCGTTCGCTGGCCTCGGGCAAGCTCGTGGACATCGGCGAGGCCGTGGGCATCATCGCCGCGCAGTCCATCGGCGAGCCCGGCACGCAGCTGACCATGCGTACCTTCCACACCGGTGGCGCCGTCTCGGCGTCCGGCGGCGAGGACATCACCCAGGGTCTGCCCCGTATCCAGGAGCTCTTCGAGGCCCGTACCCCGAAGGGTGTGGCGCCGATCTCCGAGGCGGCTGGCCGCATCACGGTCGAGGACACCGAGAAGCAGCTTCGGCTCGTGCTGACGCCGGACGACGGCACCGAGGAGATCGCCTACCCGGTCTCCCGCCGGTCCCGTCTCCTCGTCGAGGACGGCGAGCGCGTCGAGGTCGGGCAGAAGCTCGTCAACGGCCCGGTCGATCCGAAGCAGGTCCTGCGCATCCAGGGCCCGCGCGAGGCGCAGAAGTTCCTCGTCGACGAGGTCCAGGGTGTGTACCGCAGCCAGGGCATCGGCATCCACGACAAGCACGTGGAGGTCATCGTCCGCCAGATGCTGCGCCGCGTCACGGTCATCGAGTCCGGCGATACGGATCTGCTGCCGGGCGAGCTCGCCGAGGGCCGCCGCTACCGCGACGAGAACCGCCGCGTCGTGTCCGAGGGCAAGAAGCCGGCCTCTGGCCGTCCCGAGCTCATGGGCATCACCAAGGCGTCGCTCGCCACGGAGTCCTGGCTCTCGGCCGCGTCCTTCCAGGAGACCACCCGCGTCCTCACGCAGGCGGCTATGGAGGGCAGGAGCGATCCGCTGCTGGGCCTCAAGGAGAACGTCATCATCGGCAAGCTCATCCCGGCCGGTACCGGTCTTCCCCGGTACACGGACATTACGGTCGAGCCCACCGAGGAGGCCAAGGCGACGCTCTTCACCGGTCCGAGCGCGTTCAGCGACTTCGCTTACGATCCGCTGAACGGCGACGGCGTCCAGGAGTTCCACGCGATCCCCCTGGACGACTACGACCTCGGCGGCGACTACCGCTGAGTTCGTAGCGTTCATAGTGCACGCGCCTCGTGCGCACGACGGCGGCCGGTACCCTTCGCGGGGTGCCGGCCGCCGGCGTCTGCCCGCCTCGCCTCGGCTGGCCCCCGAGGTAGGGGAGTGCACAGCGTTCGGCGAGGGCCGCCGTCGTGCGCCGTTTTCAGTCGGAGACCCCGGCCGTGATAGGCTTTCTTCGATTGTTTCTGTGTGGCAATGGATGAAGGCCGTCAGATTGGACGCGTCCGCGCGGCGATGACGGGGCCTGTTTCCGGGTTGCGGGGTTGGTGCGCAACGGATGCCACACTTTTGCACGCCTACGGTTGGTTGCCCGCGGAAGTGCGAAGCAACCGACAGCGTCTACCGAATCCCCGACAGGGGCCCGCGTCGGCGAAAGTTCAACGAAGTACGCAAGTACAAAGTACGGAGCGAAAGTGCCTACTATTCAGCAGTTGGTCCGTAAGGGCCGCACGCCGAAGGTCTCCAAGACCAAGGCTCCTGCCCTCAAGGGCAGCCCCATGCGTCGTGGCGTGTGCACCCGTGTGTACACCACGACCCCGAAGAAGCCGAACTCTGCCCTCCGCAAGGTTGCGCGTGTCCGCCTCAACGGCGGCGTCGAGGTCACGGCGTACATCCCCGGCGTCGGCCACAACCTCCAGGAGCACTCGATCGTGCTCGTCCGCGGTGGCCGCGTCAAGGACCTCCCGGGTGTCCGCTACAAGATCGTCCGCGGCGCGCTTGACACCCAAGGTGTCAAGAACCGCCAGCAGGCACGCAGCCGCTACGGCGCCAAGAAGGAGAAGAAGTAATGCCTCGTAAGGGCCCGGCCCCGAAGCGTCCTCTCGTCGTCGATCCGGTCTACGGTTCGCCGCTCGTGACGCAGCTCATCAACAAGGTCCTCGTCGACGGCAAGAAGTCCACCGCCGAGCGCATCGTCTACGGTGCCCTCGAGGGTGCGCGCCAGAAGACGGGCGGCGATCCCGTCGCCGCGCTGAAGAAGGCCATGGACAACGTCCGCCCGACCCTTGAGGTCAAGTCCCGCCGCGTCGGCGGCGCGACCTACCAGGTTCCGGTCGAGGTCAAGCCGGGCCGCGCGACCGCGCTGGCCCTCCGCTGGCTCGTGGGCTACTCCAAGGCCCGCCGCGAGAAGACGATGACCGAGCGTCTCCAGAACGAGATCCTCGACGCTTCCAACGGCCTCGGCGCCGCGGTGAAGCGCCGCGAGGACACTCACAAGATGGCCGAGTCGAACAAGGCCTTCGCCCACTACCGCTGGTAAGACCAGGGTTCGCCGCCGGCCCCACGAGGGCCGGCGGCGGGCGCGCAGCCAATTAGGGACAAACAGGGAGACACCGTGGCACTCGACGTGCTTACCGACCTCAGCAGGGTCCGCAATATCGGCATCATGGCGCACATCGATGCCGGCAAGACCACCACGACCGAGCGCATCCTCTTCTACACGGGCATGACGCACAAGATCGGCGAGACGCACGACGGCGCGTCGACGACCGACTGGATGGAGCAGGAGAAGGAGCGCGGCATCACGATCACGTCTGCCGCCGTGAGCTGCTTCTGGAACAACAACCAGATCAACATCATCGACACGCCGGGCCACGTGGACTTCACGGTTGAGGTTGAGCGCTCCCTGCGTGTCCTCGATGGCGCCGTTGCCGTCTTCGACGGCAAGGAGGGCGTCGAGCCCCAGTCGGAGACGGTGTGGCGTCAGGCTGACAAGTACGACGTTCCGCGCATCTGCTTCGTCAACAAGATGGACAAGCTCGGTGCCGACTTCTACTTCACCGTAGACACCATCATCAAGCGTCTCGGTGCCAAGCCGCTCGTCATGCAGCTGCCCATCGGCTCCGAGAGCGACTTCATCGGTGTTGTAGACCTGCTGACCATGAAGGCCCTCGTGTGGCCCGGCGACGCCAAGGGCGACGTGACCATGGGTGCCTCCTACGAGACGCAGGAGATCCCTGCCGACCTCCAGGAGAAGGCCGAGCAGTACCGCGCCGACCTCGTCGAGGCCGTTGCCGAGGCTTCCGAAGAGCTCATGGAGAAGTACCTCGAGGGCGAAGAGGTCTCGGTCGACGAGCTCAAGGCGGGCATCCGCAAGCTCACGGTCAACTCCGAGATCTACCCGGTCTTCTGTGGCTCCGCGTTCAAGAACCGCGGCGTCCAGCCGATGCTCGACGCCGTCATCGACTACCTCCCGTCCCCGCTGGACGTCCCGGCCATGGTCGGCCACGATCCCAAGGACGAGTCGATCGAGCTCACCCGCAAGCCGAGCGAGGACGAGCCGTTCTCGGCTCTCGCGTTCAAGATTGCGGCGCACCCGTTCTTCGGGCAGCTCAACTTCATCCGCGTCTACTCGGGCAAGGCCACCTCGGGCATCCAGGTGCTGAACTCGACGAAGGGCAAGAAGGAGCGCATCGGGAAGCTCTTCCAGATGCACGCCAACAAGGAGAACCCCGTCGATGAGGTCCACGCCGGCCACATCTACGCGGTGATCGGCCTCAAGGACACCACGACCGGTGACACGCTCTGCGACGTCAACGCGCCGATCGTCCTCGAGTCGATGTCCTTCCCGGAGCCGGTGATCTTCGTGGCCATCGAGCCGAAGACCAAGGGTGACCAGGAGAAGCTGTCCACGGCCATCCAGAAGCTCTCCGCCGAGGACCCGACGTTCACCGTCTCCCACAACGAGGAGACGGGCCAGACCGAGATCGGCGGCATGGGCGAGCTCCACCTGGACATCCTGGTGGACCGCATGCGCCGCGAGTACAAGGTCGAGGCGAACGTGGGCAAGCCCCAGGTCGCGTACCGTGAGACCATCAAGAAGAAGGTCGAGAAGGTCGACTACACGCACAAGAAGCAGACTGGCGGTTCCGGCCAGTTCGCCAAGGTGCAGGTCACGTTCGAGCCGCTCGACACCGCCGAGGGCACGATGTACGAGTTCGTGAACGCCGTCACGGGTGGCCGCGTGCCGCGCGAGTACATCCCGAGCGTCGACGCGGGCATCCAGGACGCCATGCAGTTCGGCATCCTGGCCGGCTACCCGATGGTCGGCGTCAAGGCGTCGATCACCGATGGCGCCTACCACGACGTCGACTCCTCGGAGATGGCGTTCAAGATCGCCGGTTCGCAGGTGTTCAAGGAGGGCGCACGCCGCGCCAACCCTGTGCTCCTCGAGCCGCTGATGGCCGTCGAGGTCCGTACGCCTGAGGAATACATGGGCGACGTCATCGGCGACCTCAACGCCCGCCGTGGCCAGATCCAGGCCATGGAGGACGCTGTCGGAGTCAAGGTCATCCGCGCCCTCGTGCCGCTGTCCGAGATGTTCGGCTACATTGGCGACCTTCGGTCGAAGACCCAGGGCCGTGCTGTCTACTCGATGCAGTTCGACAGCTACTCTGAGGTCCCGAAGGCTGTTGCCGACGAGATCATCCAGAAGTCGCGCGGCGAGTAGTTCTGGACCGCGGCTCGCCGCCGTCGTGGGTGCTCTCCCGCACGGGAGAACGCGCACGACGGCGGTGGGTCACCCTCCGCGCGGGGGTATACTTCCGCGTGATTTCACGAAAAAACACAGCCCACAGTAGACTTGCAAAAGTTTCAGCTGCGACAGTCGCGGCTGGAAGCAAGTCTTCTGTATCAGTTCTAGGAGGAACCAGTGGCGAAGGCAAAGTTCGAGCGGACTAAGCCGCACGTCAACATCGGCACTATCGGCCACGTTGACCACGGCAAGACGACGCTGACCGCTGCCATTTCGAAGGTGCTTGCCGACAAGTACCCCGATCTCAACGAGAAGCGCGACTTCGCGCAGATCGACTCCGCTCCTGAGGAGCGCCAGCGCGGCATCACCATCAACATCTCCCACATCGAGTACCAGACGGAGAAGCGCCACTACGCTCACGTCGATGCTCCGGGTCACGCTGACTACATCAAGAACATGATCACGGGTGCGGCGCAGATGGACGGCGCCATCCTCGTGGTTGCTGCGACGGACGGCCCGATGGCCCAGACGCGTGAGCACGTTCTGCTTGCCCGCCAGGTTGGTGTTCCGTACCTGCTCGTCGCCCTCAACAAGGCCGACATGGTCGACGATGAGGAGCTCCTTGACCTCGTCGAGATGGAGGTGCGCGAGCTCCTCTCCTCGCAGGGCTTCGATGGCGACAACGCCCCGGTGATCCGCGTCTCGGGCCTCAAGGCTCTCGAGGGCGATCCCAAGTGGGTCAAGTCGGTCGAGGAGCTCATGGAGGCTGTGGACGAGAACGTTCCGGACCCGATCCGTGACCGCGACAAGCCGTTCCTCATGCCTATCGAGGACGTCTTCACGATCACCGGTCGTGGCACCGTCGTGACGGGCCGCGCCGAGCGCGGTACCCTCGCCCTGAACTCCGAGGTCGAGATCGTCGGCATCCGCCCGGTCCAGAAGACCACGGTCACGGGTATCGAGATGTTCCACAAGCAGCTCGACGAGGCATGGGCCGGCGAGAACTGTGGCCTTCTGCTCCGTGGCATCAAGCGCGAGGACGTCGAGCGCGGCCAGGTCGTCGTGAAGCCGGGTTCCATCACCCCGCACACCGACTTCGAGGCGAACGTCTACATCCTCTCCAAGGATGAGGGCGGCCGTCACAACCCGTTCTACTCGAACTACCGCCCGCAGTTCTACTTCCGTACCACGGACGTGACCGGCGTCATCACCCTCCCCGAGGGCACCGAGATGGTCATGCCCGGCGACAACACTGAGATGACCGTTGCGCTCATCCAGCCGATCGCCATGGAAGAGGGCCTCGGCTTCGCTATCCGTGAGGGTGGCCGCACCGTTGGCTCGGGCCGCGTGACCAAGATCATCAAGTAGTCTCCTCACTTTCGAGGAACTGCCGCCCTTCAGGGCTGGTCCCAGAGGACCCCGTCGCTTCACCGCGACGGGGTCCTTTCGGCTCTATGGGGTGCCTGCGCGGAGCGATATTCTTCGTCTGACAAATGGATAAATGATGCCCGATCGGATAGACGTTGCACGATCGGGCAGACCGCAGGCGACGGAGGCAGTCGTGGACGCTAGGGCACCAGAAGGGCAGGGTCCCTACGAGGCCGGCTACACGGACGGTCATCGGGCGGGATACCTCGAAGGGCACCGCGCTGGGTACTACGAGGGCCACCGTGCCGGTTGGGCCCAGGCCCTGCGGACGTCCGCCCCGGCGCCCGTGGTGCCCAAGGCCCCTGCCGCCCTGCCCACGCCGGCGGCGCCGTCGGCCGTCGCGGTGCCGGGCAGTTGGCCGGCTGTCGGCTCGGGAGCGCCGCCCATGGCGTCGCCCGGTGCGCCCACCGTCTGGGGCCCAGCCCAGCCCGGAGCGGCAGCAATGCCGCGCGCGGGCCGCCGGGTGATGTCCATTCCGACGGCTCCCCGCCGCCAGGCGCCATCGCCCATGCCCAGCCGGTCTCCTGAGGAAATGGCCGAGGAGGCCGCACGCCGCAGGGAACGGCGCGGGATCCAGAGTGCGAACATCGCCCTGTACGCTGCTGCCCTCCTGATGGTGGCGGCAGCCGCGCTCTTCCTCACGAGCAGCGTCGACAAGGGCCTGCGCCTCGCCGGGCTGGCGGGGGTTACCGCACTGTTCTACGTCGCCGGCCTGGTGGTCCATGCGCGGTTCCCCAGGCTCCGCCCTGCGGCCGTTGCCTTCGCCGGGACGGGCCTCGCGCTCCTACCGGTCACGGGCCTCGGCCTCGATATCGTCGTGCTGCACAGGCCCAGCCTCTCGTGGCTCATCACGAGCCTGGTGGGGCTCGTCGCCTTCGGCTTTGCCGCCGTCCGCATCGAAAGCCGGGTCCTCGTCTACCTGAGCCTGACGTTCGTGTTCACCACAGCCTGGTCTGGCACGGAAGTGCTCGGCGGTGCCCTCGCGGCGGACTATGCAGCCCTCATCGGGGCCGCGGCAGTCCTCGCGCTGGTCTCCGCAGTTGAGCCCAGATGGGTGCCGCCCCTGTATCTCCGGCCCATCGCACAGCTGCACCCCTACGTGGTGCCATCGACCTTCGTTGCCGCCACCGTCACGGTCCAAAGCCTGGACCGCTGGCAGTATCCGGGCCTTGTGGCGGCGATGAGCGTCTACCTTGCCGCCACCTCGTTCCTCACCGGGCGTGCGCTCATGCGGCGACTCTCGTGGTGGGGCGCACGCACGACGTCGGCGATCGCTGCCGGGGTCGGCGCGGCGCAGGCGGCGGACGCCGGGCTGACCTGGTTCGGACACTCCGCCCTGGCGGCCGGGGCGGTGGCCGCCGTCGTCATGATCGCGCTGGGGACTCTCGCCTCCGCCGCGCTCGAGTGGCGGGCGGCGCCCGGGCTTGGCCTGTCGCCGCGCGTGGCACGGGTGGAACAGGCGACCGGGGTCTTCGTGCAGGCCGCGCTGGTCGCCGTTGTCTCGGCCGTGTCGACTCCGGGGGCGGACGGCTACCTCTTCATTGCCGCGGCCGTGTTCGGGGTCACGGCGCAGTTCGTGGCCTGGCGGTGGGGTGCGCCGGCCGATTGGCTGCCGGTCCTCGCGTTCGCGGTGCTGCCGTTCCTCGATCTGGCCCGTTGGCCCCTCGCTGTCCTCGCCGTGGAGGGCTGCCTCTACTTCGCCTCGAGGGCGGTGTGGCCGCCAGCCCGGGCGGTCGAAGATTCCCTGCCCGTCTGGGGACGGATCCATTTCGTTGCGGCCGCGCGGCTCGCATCCCTGCTTGCCGTGCCCTCGATCGTGGCGGCGCTCCTGCCCGACTCGACGCGCCCCTCATCCAGGGTCGCGGCCGTCGCGTTTGCGGTCCTGGCCACAGCCGCCGCCCAACTGGCCGGGACAGGCGTGCTGGGGGCAGCGCGGCTTCCGGAGTACCGTCGGGGTGCGATGACGTGGGTGCTGGCCTCGACCGCCTTCGTGTCCGTGACGACAGTCGGCGTCGCGGGTGGGACCTTGTTCGCCCCGGCGAGCCATCTGTCGCCACTCTACGGTCCCGCCGTGTCTGTCGCCTGCGCGGGTGCCGTGGGCCTCTGGGCTGGGCTCTTCCTCGTGCCGTCAGTCCCGGTCGGCCTGGATCCCGACGGCTCGGTCACCGGCCGTCCGGGGCTTGTAGCCGTGGGGGAGTCCGTGCCGAACCTCCTGCTCGGTGTGCTTGCCCTCGAGGCCTTCCTTGTCGGCGAAGGCGGGCTCTCCAACGCGGTGCTGGCCCTTTCCGTCTCGGTGCTCGGCATCTCCGCGTGGCGTGCGTCGTCCACCATCCGGCGTTGGGCATACATCTGGCTGGCCCGAGGTGCCGCGACACTCCTGGCCCTCGGTGTGTTCCGAGAGCTCGAGCTCGACGGGTGGCGGCCGGTGGCGTTCGGCGAGCGCATCACGGGCGTGCACATCTTCGCCGCGGTGGTCCTCGTGCAGGTTGCCGTCCCCATCGCGGTCGAGCTGTGGGGCCACCGCACGGGACGCCGCTTCCGGTGGACGCTCGAGGACGCGGCAGTCGTCCTCGGCGTCGCCCTTCCTGCGACCGCCGCGGTGGCGATGGAGCGCCTCCGCGGTGTCGGCATGACCGACTCGCTCAGCCACCTCGCCGCGATCATCGTGGTCGCCTTCGCCGTAGCCTCGGCGCTCGCAGGGATGGCGCTCCGTCTACGGCGTGCCTCGGCCGCCGTCGCGCCGGTGGCGCTGGCGGTCATGGCCGTCGTCGCGGCTCGAGACCTCCGGGTCCTCGAGATCCTCACCGCGCTGTTCACGGTGTTCTCGGCCGCCATGGTGTATCTCGCTCCCCAGGCCGCATCCAAGGGAGCGCACCTCGTGGCTGCCCGCGCCCTCCCCGTGGCGCTGGCCATGCTGGTGGCCCAGGACGCCACGGCGTCGCCCACATGGATCAGCGTCGTCCTCGCGGTGGGGCTGGCGCTCCAGCACGTCGTCCGCCGCGTCCTGGCCCACGCGACGGCGGCGCTGCCGTTCCAAGAAGCGACCTACTGGAGCGGCCTCGCGGGCCAGCTCGCGGTACCGCTCGGCTATCTCCTGTTCGCCCGGCAGGGGCCGGAGGGCGGCCGTTGGGTCATCCTGCTCGAGGCGCTGTTCGTGGTGGTGAGTGTCCTCGCGACGCTCCGGAGCCACCCCAGGGCGGGGTACGTGGGTGTCGCGGGGCTCCTTCTCGGTGCCGTGGCACTCGGGCCCAGCATGCACTTCCAGGCCGGGCAGATCCTTGTCCATCCTCTGCTCAGCGGCCAGTCGACCGCGCTCCTCCTCGCTGCGGTCGCGCTCGCCCACATCGCGGGCATGGCCCGGTGGGAGCCGCGCGCGCAGCGGGGTGGACAGGTTCTTCCCTGGGCGTGGACTGCCGGTGCTGGAGCCTTTGCGGTGTCCGCAGTCGTCCTTGCCATGCCGGAGCGCTCGTGGATTCTCGGCGTGGCGGTCGGGGCGGCCGCGGCGGTGCTTCTCGCCGCGAGCTACGTGTGGACGGCGACTGAGTGGATCAGCGTGATCACCTTCCCGCTCGGCGTCCTCCTCACCCTGTCCGCCGGGTCGTCCATTGCGCTCGATCTCGTCGATGGGCTTCCGGTGGTCTGGCGCGAGCCGGTGCGGGTCATGGCCGGAACACTCGTCCCCGCGGCCGCAGCTGTTGCGCTGCGCTGGTCGGGCAGGTGGCCCGGGCGCCGGGGGCAGCGCGTCGGGGCGGCGGGTCGGTTTGCCGCCGATCCGGTCCGCCGTTGGTCGCTCTCGGGCGCCGCAGTCGTGGCCCTCGCGGCCTCGGGCACGACGGCGTGGAATGCGCCCGCCGCCGTAGTCCTCCCGTTCCTCGTCGCGGCGCTCGTCGCCGTCGTCGTACCCGAGCTGTGGCCCAGGTTCCGCCGGCTCGGCGTCGAGGTGGGCGCGGTCGTCCTGACCGCCGCTGTGCAGCGCGCGGTCTTTGCCGGTGGCCATGACCCGAGCACCTTCTGGCTCGTGCAGTGGTACGTGGTTGTCGCCGCCGTCATAGCCCTGCTGCGCTACTACGTCCGACGCTCCGTGGCCGTCGGCAGGGCTTGGCTCGAGGGATCCTCCGGCGCCCTGACGCTCACGGGCCTGTGGACGCTCTTCGAGGGGGACAACGCCCAGCAGGTCTGGCTCCTCGTGGCCTTCGCGGTGCTCACGCTGGCAGGGCTCCTCCTGAGCGAGAGGCGCTTCACGATCTGGGGCGTGGCCGGCGTGGTGGCGTGTGTGCTCTGGTCCGTACGCGCCTACGTGTACGCGCTGCTGGGCATCCTCGGCCTCGCGATCATCGCGGCGGCCGTCTGGTGGCTGGCGCGCCGCCCGCGTGGCACCCTGCTACGGTAGGCGCAGGCCCGGAGTCCCGTGAGCCAACCGAGGGAAGGCCTTCGCCGTGAGCTGGATCGTCGTCATCGCCTTCGCCATCGTCCTGGTGGCTGGCTACTTCTGGGTGCGCAAGAACTTCAAGCGCGAAATCGAGCGCTTCCGGCAGATCCGCAGATCGGACCGCGGGGAGTAGGGCCGGTCCGCTTGAGTGCGGGCCCCGGCTTGGGGTAGCGCGGGTGGGGGCAGCGCGGGCACGGGTGGGTCCGGCGCCAGTCGGGCTGGCGCGACGCCGGCGCGGGCCTCACGCGCTCACGGCTGGCCGGTGCCGAGCCCGGGCCAGCTGCTGAAGCCAGTAGTACGAGGCCTTCGGCGTGCGCTCGAGCGTCGCGAAGTCGGTGTGCACAAGCCCGAACCGCTGGGTGTAGCCCGCGGCCCACTCGAAGTTGTCGGTGAGGGTCCACACGTACCAGCCGCGCAGGTCGACCCCTTCGGCAGGGCCGCCCGGTCCGACGGCTGCGAGCGCAGCCTCAAGATGCGACGCGAGGTAGGCGACGCGCGCGTCGTCGTGCATCATGCCGTCCGATTGGGACGGCTCCGGGAAGCTCGCCCCGCTCTCGGTGATGTAGACCGGCGGCAGGGAAGCACCGTAGCGCTGCTTGAGCTCGCCGAGCACCACCCCGCAGTACTCAGGCGAGATGGGCCACCCGAAGCCGGTCACCGCGTATTCGGGGAGCTCGGCGAGGTGGAATGGCGTCTTGCCGATGGCGGCCGTGTGCTGGACCCCGTTGGGGGTCGGACCTGGGCCCGTACGGATCCGTGCGGGGTAGTAGTAATTGAGGCCGTAGAAGTCGAGCGGCGCGTGGATGGTCGCGAGATCGTCCGCGCGCGTGCGGCGGTCGGTGGGGTTGAGTCGCCGGCCCAGGGACGGAATCCTCGGGTAGCGGCCCAGCAGCACGGGGTCTGCGTAGAGCCTGTTCAGCAGGACGTCGGCACTCTTGGCATGGATCCAGTCGAGCGGGCCGCGGCTCGCCGGGTGGACCGGCGCGTGCATGTTCGTGATGCCGATCTGCCCGCGCACACGTGCTGCGCGCAGCGCCTGGACCGCTAGTCCGTGGCCCAGGAGCTGGTGGTGAGCGGCAGGCAGGGCGTCGAAGAGCAGCTGCCTCCCCGGCGCGTGGATGCCGAGTGCATAGCCGTTGAGGGTCAGTGAGACCGGCTCGTTGAGCGTGACCCAGCGGTCCACCCGGTCGCCGAACCGCCTGCCGGCCTCGGCGGCATACTCGGCGAACCGCAGGGCGGTCGCCCGGGCCAGCCACCCGCCGTCGTGCTCGAGGGCGAGCGGTGTGTCCCAATGGAAGAGCGTGGCCATGGGTGAGAGGCCGCGCGCGAGCATGCCGTCGATGAGCCGGTCGTAGAAGTCCCACCCCTTCTCGTTCCACGCGCCGCGGCCCTCGGGCTGCACACGGGACCATGCGATGGAGAAACGGTAGGCGTCCACTCCGAGGCCCGCCACGAGGTCCAAGTCCTCGCCGCTTCGGTGGTAGTGGTCGCACGCGAGGGCGGGGGAGCCGTCGGAGTCGATCACGCCCGGGCGCGCCGCGAATTCATCCCAGCTCGAGGATCCTCTGCCATCCTCGTCGAGGGCGCCCTCGATCTGGAACGCGGAAGTCGCGACACCGAGAGTAAAGTCGTGTGGAATCAGGCTGGCGAGGCGTTCGACGGCGGCACGCGGCATGCGCCTATCTTCGCGCCGACCGCAGGGGTCCGCCAAGAGGTGCGGCGAAGCGGCCGCGTGCGTCGATTGGCGCTACGGGCAGTTGTCTGGCAGACTAGATGAGTTGTTCAAGCGCTCCTTCGCGTCCCGATCCGGATAATGCCGGGTGCAGGGTCCAGGCTGGAGACCAAATATGACCCACCTTCGCAAAAGGCTAAGGGTACGTGCGTGCCAATCGGCGCGACACGCCCGACCGCGGGGGTCGGAGTGGCCGGTTGTCTGAGGAACCCGGGAATCCGGATTCAGGCAGTGCGGCCGGTGGTGGTTACAACCTTGAATGCTTCGGCAGCCACAGCCAACAGAACAGTGAACTGACACCAGCAGGGCTAGACAGACGAAAGCGAGTCAGGCGATATGGCGGGACAGAAGATCCGCATCCGGCTGAAGTCGTATGACCACGAGGTCATCGATACTTCGGCTCGGAAGATCGTTGAGACGGTCACGCGCGCAGGCGCAACGGTAGTGGGCCCCGTTCCGCTGCCGACGGAGAAGAACGTGTACTGCGTCATCCGCTCTCCGCACAAGTACAAGGACAGCCGCGAGCACTTTGAGATGCGCACGCACAAGCGGCTGATCGACATCATCGACCCGACGCCGAAGGCGGTCGACTCGCTCATGCGCCTCGACCTGCCGGCTGACGTCAACATCGAAATCAAGCTCTAGAGGGAGGTGCTGAGAAAACTATGACCGCTACCCGTAATGTGAAGGGCCTGCTGGGCACGAAGCTCGGCATGACCCAGGTCTGGGACGAGACCAACAAGCTCATCCCCGTCACTGTTGTTAAGGCCGACTCCAACGTCGTCACCCAGCTGCGCAACCCCGAGACCGACGGCTACACCGCGGTCCAGATCGGCTACGGCCAGATCGATCCGCGCAAGGTCAACAAGCCGCTGACCGGACACTTCGAGAAGGCTGGCGTGACCCCGCGCCGTCACCTCGTCGAGGTCCGCACCGCCGACGCCGACTCGTACGAGCTGGGCCAGGAGATCTCCGTGGAGACCTTCGAGGCCGGCCAGAAGATCGACGTCGTCGGCACCACCAAGGGCAAGGGCTTCGCCGGTGTCATGAAGCGTCACGGCTTCCACGGCGTCGGTGCCTCCCACGGTGCTCACAAGAACCACCGCAAGCCCGGTTCCATCGGTGCCTGCGCCACCCCGGGCCGCGTCTTCAAGGGCCTCCGCATGGCCGGTCGCATGGGCAATGAGCGCCAGACGACCATGAACCTCACCGTGCACGCCGTGGATGCCGAGAACTCGCTGCTCCTCATCAAGGGTGCCCTTCCGGGTGCCCGCGGCTCGGTCGTCCTCGTCCGCACCGCCGTGAAGGGAGCCTGAACTCATGGCTAACGCAACTGTCAACGTTGATCTCCCCGCAGAGATCTTCGACGTCCAGACGAACGTCCCGCTGCTGCACCAGGTCGTCGTTGCCCAGCTGGCCGCTGCACGCCAGGGCACGCACAAGGTGAAGGGCCGCGGCGAAGTGTCCGGCGCCGGCCGCAAGCCGTTCAAGCAGAAGGGCACCGGCCGCGCCCGTCAGGGTTCGATCCGCGCCCCGCACATGACCGGCGGCGGCGTCGTCCACGGTCCCGTGCCGCGTGACTACAGCCAGCGCACCCCCAAGAAGATGAAGGCTGCTGCCCTCCGCGGCGCCCTCTCTGACCGCGCCCGCAACGGCCGCATCCACGTCGTCGAGTCCCTCGTCTCCGGTGAGAAGCCGAGCACGAAGGACGCGCTCAGCACCCTGCGCTCCCTCTCGGACCGCAAGAACCTGCTCGTCGTGATCGACCGTGCCGACGAGGCCGCTGCCCTTTCGGTGCGCAACCTCGCCGAGGTCCACGCGATCTACGCCGACCAGCTGAACACGTACGACGTTCTCGTCTCCGACGACGTGGTCTTCACGAAGGCTGCATTCGATGCGTTCGTGGCGTCGAAGTCCCAGGGACACAGCACTGCGAATGAGGAGGCTTCCAAGTGAACGCATCCAGCTACAAGGACCCGCGGGACGTCGTCATCGCGCCGGTTGTCTCGGAGAAGAGCTACGGCCTGATCGACGAGGGCAAGTACACCTTCCTGGTGGACCCGCGCTCCAACAAGACCGAGATCAAGATCGCCATCGAGCGCATCTTCTCGGTCAAGGTCGACTCGATCAACACTCTCAACCGTCCGGGTAAGCGCAAGCGGACCAAGTTCGGCTGGGGCCAGCGCAAGTCCACCAAGCGTGCCATCGTCACCCTCAAGGACGGCAGCACGATCGACATCTTCGGCGGTCCGCTCGCCTGAGCGGAGACCACTTTAACGAGGAACAGGTAAATGGGAATCCGTAACTACAAGCCGACTACCCCGGGCCGTCGCGGCTCGAGCGTGGCCGACTTCGCAGAGATCACGCGCTCGACGCCGGAGAAGTCCTTGGTGCGTCCGCTCCCCAAGAAGGGCGGCCGCAACAACACGGGCAAGATCACGACGCGTCACAAGGGCGGCGGGCACAAGCGCCAGTACCGTCTGATCGACTTCCGTCGTCACGACAAGGACGGTGTCGACGCCAAGGTCGCTCACATCGAGTACGACCCGAACCGCACCGCGCGCATCGCGCTGCTCCACTTCGTGGACGGCACCAAGCGCTACATCATCGCGCCGAACAAGCTCGCTCAGGGCGACATCGTCGAGTCCGGTCCGGACGCCGACATCAAGCCCGGCAACAACCTGCCGCTGCGCAACATCCCGGTCGGTACCGTGATCCACGCTGTTGAGCTCCGTCCGGGCGGCGGTGCCAAGATGGCCCGCTCCGCCGGTGCCTCGATCCAGCTCGTGGCGAAGGAGGGCAAGTTCGCCCAGCTCCGCCTGCCGTCGGGCGAGGTCCGCAACGTCGACGTCCGCTGCCGCGCGACCGTCGGCGAGGTCGGCAACGCCGAGCAGTCGAACATCAACTGGGGCAAGGCCGGCCGCATGCGCTGGAAGGGCGTCCGCCCGACCGTCCGCGGTGTCGCCATGAACCCGGTTGACCACCCGCACGGTGGTGGCGAGGGCAAGACGTCCGGTGGACGTCACCCCGTCAACCCGAACGGCAAGCCCGAGGGCCGCACGCGTCGCCCCAACAAGGCGAGCGACAAGCTCATCGTCCGTCGTCGTCGTACCGGCAAGAACAAGCGATAGGAGCCTGGACACATGCCACGCAGCCTGAAGAAGGGTCCTTTCGTTGACCAGCACCTCTTTGTGAAGGTCGCCAGGGAAAACGATAAGGGCACCAAGAACGTCATCAAGACCTGGTCCCGCCGCTCGATGATCATCCCCGACATGCTCGGGCACACGATCGCCGTGCACGATGGGCGCAAGCACATCCCGGTCTTCGTCACCGAGTCGATGGTCGGGCACAAGCTCGGCGAATTCGCCCCGACGCGGACATTCCGCGGCCACGTGAAGGACGACAAGAAGGGCAAGCGCCGCTGATCCCTGCCGTGAGGCAGCAGCAGCGCTTAGCTCTGAGAAAGAGAAGGAAAGCAATGGAAGCCAAGGCAATTGCGCGTCACATCCGCGTAACGCCGATGAAGGCCCGGCGCGTCGTCAACCTTGTTCGTGGCAAGCAGGCGAATGAGGCTCTGGCAATCCTGAAGTTCGCCCAGCAGGCAGCTTCGGAGCCGGTCTACAAGGTCCTCGCCTCGGCGATGGCCAACGCCCGTGTCCTCGCCGACCGCGACGGCGTCGCGTTCGACGAGAGCGACCTCTACATCTCTGAGGCGTTCGTCGACGAGGGCCCGACCATGAAGCGGTTCCAGCCGCGTGCCCAGGGTCGCGCATACCGCATCAAGAAGCGCACCAGCCACATCACTGTGGTCGTGGCGACCCCGGAGAACGAGGAGGCCCGCTAAATGGGACAGAAGGTCAACCCGCACGGGTTCCGACTCGGCATCACCACCGACCACGTCTCGCACTGGTTTGCCGATAGCAGCAAGCCCGGTCAGCGCTACAAGGACTTCGTCCGTGAGGACGTCAAGATCCGCCAGCTCATGACCAACGGCATGGAGCGCGCCGGCATCGCCAAGGTCGAGATCGAGCGCACCCGCGACCGTGTCCGCGTGGATATCCACACGGCCCGTCCGGGTATCGTGATCGGCCGCCGCGGCGCCGAGGCGGACCGCATCCGCGGCGAGCTCGAGAAGCTCACCGGCAAGCAGGTCCAGCTGAACATTCTCGAGGTCAAGAACCCCGAGATCGAGGCACAGCTCGTCGCCCAGGGCGTTGCGGAGCAGCTCTCGAGCCGCGTCGCGTTCCGCCGCGCGATGAAGAAGGCCATGCAGTCGGCGCAGCGCGCCGGTGCCAAGGGCATCCGTATCGCGTGCTCGGGCCGCCTCGGCGGCGCCGAGATGTCTCGCTCGGAGTTCTACCGCGAGGGCCGTGTGCCCCTGCACACCCTCCGCGCGAACATCGACTACGGCTTCTACGAGGCCAAGACCACCTTCGGCCGCATCGGTGTGAAGGTCTGGATCTACAAGGGCGACGTGACGTCGAAGGAGCTGGCTGCCCAGGCAGCCGCCGCTCCGTCCCGCGGCCCCCGCGGCGACCGCGGCGACCGCGGCGACCGTCCGGGTCGTCCCGGTGGCGAGCGCCGCCGTCGTCCGGCCGGCGACCGTCCGGCTCAGGCTGCCCCCGCGGCAGCCGAGGCCCCTGCAGCCTCGGCAGCAGAAGGAGCCGCTGCTCCGGCGGCAGAAGGAGGAGAGGCTTAAATGCTTATCCCGCGTCGTGTGAAGCACCGCAAGCAGCACCACCCGGGTCGTTCCGGCGCTGCTACCGGCGGCACCAAGGTCTCGTTCGGCGAGTACGGCATCCAGGCCCTCACGCCTGCCTACGTGACCAACCGTCAGATCGAGTCCGCTCGTATCGCCATGACCCGTCACATCAAGCGTGGCGGCAAGGTCTGGATCAACATCTACCCGGACCGTCCGCTGACCAAGAAGCCTGCCGAAACCCGCATGGGTTCCGGTAAGGGTTCTCCGGAGTGGTGGATCGCCAACGTCAAGCCCGGCCGTGTGCTCTTCGAGCTCTCCGGTGTCTCTGACGAGGTGGCGCGCGAGGCCCTGCGCCTCGCCATCCACAAGCTCCCGTTGAAGGCGCGCATCGTGCGCCGCGAAGGTGGTGAATGAGAATGGCAGTCGGTTCGAAGGACCTGACGGCTGAGAAGCTCGACCAGCTGGACAACGAGCGCCTCTTCGAGGAGCTCAAGAAGGCCAAGGAAGAGCTGTTCAACCTGCGCTTCCAGTCGGCCACCGGCCAGCTCGAGAACCATGGCCGCTTCCGTGCGGTCAAGAAGGACATCGCCCGCATCTACACGATCCTGCGCGAGCGCGAGCTCGGCATTCGTGCCGAGGCCGCTCCGGCGGTCGTCGAGGCGAAGGACGACAAGAAGGCGGCTAAGAAGGCTGCCAAGGCCGAGCAGGCCGAGGCTGCCGAGGAGGACGCCAAGTGAGCGAAGAGAACAACGTGACGGAGAACGCTTCTGCCCAGGAGCGCGGTCAGCGCAAGACCGCCCGCGGCTACGTCGTGTCCGACAAGATGGACAAGACGATCGTCGTCGAGGTTGAGGACCGCGTGAAGCACTCGCTTTACGGCAAGGTCATCCGCCGTACCGAGAAGCGCAAGGCCCACGATGAGAACAACTCCGCCGGTATCGGCGACCTTGTTCTCATCGCGGAGACCCGGCCGCTGTCCGCCACCAAGCGGTGGCGCCTTGTCGAGATCCTCGAGAAGGCCAAGTAAGGACTCGCGGCTCCCGCGTCTCCCTGCAGTGCTGCGAAGGCCCGTTCCCTCTTCGGAGGGGGCGGGCCTTCCGCCTTGCGCCTTGCGGCCGCAATCCCTGCTCTGCACAATCACTACTCGGGCAGCGCTGACGTAGCGGACAAGGCGCTCTCAAGCGCGCTCGTCGGCTACGTCAGCGCTTCCCGGGGGTGCCGGGCTGGTGGGTGCCGGGCCCGGGGCGCTGAGCTGGTGGGTGCCGGGCCCGGGGTGCCGGGGTACCGGACCTCGGTGGGTGGGCCCGGGGTGCCGGGTCTGGGTGCAGGACCCGAGCGGCAGACCTGTCGGTCAGTCCGCTCGGGTCCGTCGGCACGACTGGGCAGGCGTGGGCCCCATGGACCGGACTCGGTCGCTCGTCCTCCTCCCTCGTCCTCCACAGGCGGACCGCAGCGCGTGTTGTCCACATAGCGCGGACTGGGGCATGCGCGTCGCGTTCTCGGCCGCAAAACTCGTGGTCATGGACCCACTCGGACATCTCATTGACACGTCGCGCCGCGACCTCCACGGGCCCTCGGCCGATCCGCGGAGCCAGTTCGCGGCTGGGGCGATCGCGAGGTTGCGCCGTGGTTTCTATGTCCCGACCGACGTGTGGTGCGGCCTTGAGGCCGATGGCCGTTTCCGCCTGACGTTGGCGGCGCACGCGCTGGCCAATCCAGGCGTGGTCTTCTGCGGCGAGACCGCCTTGTTCCTTCATCGGGTTCCCACGGTGAAGGCGCCGCTGACGGTAGATGTCGCGACAGTGACAACCAGCCGACTTGGCGTGCGGCCGAGCACCTTTGACGTCCGGGGGGAATCGGCGTCCGCAATGCAGGCCAGAGAACGTGGTTCGCACCAGATCCGACGGCACCACCACGCCGCCATCGAGTCAATCCCGGTCGGCGAGTTCGAAGCTGTCCCGCTCGCCGATGCGCTTGCGGAGGTTCTAGCTACAGCGAAGTTCGCGCGGGCGCTGACCGTCGCAGATGGGGTTCTTCGCCGTCAGCCCGATGTCCCGCTGCTTGACCGCGCTGCGGTGGCCGACGCGATCGCAGCGCTTCCGCACCGCTCGCACCGATCCCGGGCGGAGCGGATCGCACGCCTGGCCCGCTCGGGCGCCGAGTCGCCGGGTGAGTCCGTGGGGCGGGCGCTGATGCTGCTCTTCGGCTTCCCGGAACCGATGCTCCAGGCGGAACACTTCGACCAGCTCGGATTCGTGGGACGCACTGACTATTACTGGGGCGACGTTGAGGGGAACCGTGCCGTGACGGCTCCGGGGAAGCTCGAGCCGGTTGGCGAGTTCGATGGCTGGGGCAAGTACTTCCGCACCGAACTCACGCATGGCGAGGACCCCCGCGAGATCATCCGCCGCGAGAAGAAGCGGGAGAATCGGCTCCTCGGTCTCAACCATCCGGTGCTGCGGCTCGATTGGTCCGATCTGAAAAGGCCTGCCCAGTTTCGCGCGAAGCTCATCCAGATGGGCCTGCGACCAGCCAGCAGCGCTGCCGTAGCGGACAAGCGCGCTTGAAGGGCGCTTGTCCGCTACGGCAGCACTGCCAGTGGGAGCACGACGTCGGGACCCCAGCGGCGTCGTCGGGCGTTCCTGCCTGTGCGGGCTGCTCAGTGGGCGTTCGGGTGGGCGTGGGCGTTCGGGGTGGAGATGAGCGGCGTCGGGCGTTCCCGCCTGGGCGGGCTGCTCAGTGGGCGTTCGGGGTGGACGTGAGCGTCGTCGGGCGTTCCTGCCTGCGCGGGCTGCTCAGTGGGCGTTCGGGGTGGGCGTGGGCGTTCGGGGTGGACATGAGCGGCGTCGGGCGTTCCTGCCTGCGTGGGCTGCTCAGTGGGCGTTCGGGGTGGAGGCGAGGGTTGGAGGTGGGCGTTCGGGGTGGACAGGAGCGCCGTGGTACGATATTGAGCTTGTACGGTTGGCTTCGCCATGCCGTCAGTACCTCGTGAACCATCGTGCCACCGCATAATGCCCTTCTGCCGAAGGGGAGCGCCCCGGCGCTGCTCTCGGGCAGGAAGGGGACAAATGCGCTCGGCACGGTGATTCAGGCCCGTTCTGGCCACATCCAGACGGGTCGAGAGACGCCCCAACAACCGTTCCGCAAGGCTCGGCCGCATGCTGCAACGCGGTACGAGAACCGGCGTGACGTAAGGAGTAGAAGTGATTCAGCAGGAGTCGCGGCTCAAGGTCGCCGACAACACGGGTGCGAAGGAAATCCTCACCATCCGTGTTCTCGGTGGATCTGGCCGCCGCTACGCAGGCATCGGCGACGTGATCGTCGCCACCGTCAAGGACGCGATCCCTGGCGGCAACGTGAAGAAGGGCGACGTGGTCAAGGCCGTCGTCGTCCGTACCAAGAAGGAGCGCCGCCGTGCGGACGGCTCCTACATCAAGTTCGACGAGAACGCTGCAGTCATCCTCAAGAACGACGGCGACCCCCGTGGCACGCGCATCTTCGGCCCGGTCGGCCGCGAGCTGCGTGACAAGAAGTTCATGAAGATCGTCTCGCTGGCTCCGGAGGTGCTCTGACTTATGGGCGCAAAGATCAAGAAGGGCGACCTGGTCCAGGTCATCACCGGCACCAAGCAGGACAAGGGCGGTGACAAGGGCAAGCAGGGCAAGGTCCTGAAGGTGTTCACCGAGACGAACCGCGTGCTCGTCGAGGGCATCAACCGCGTCACGAAGCACACCAAGGTCGGCCAGTCGCAGCGCGGCACCAAGACCGGCGGCATCGAGCAGGTCGAAGCCCCGATCCACGTCTCCAACGTGGCCCTCGTGGACCCCGAGACGAAGAAGCCCACCCGGGTTGGCTTCCGCGTCGAGACGGTGGAGAAGGACGGCGTCACGAAGAACGTCCGCGTCCGCTACTCCAAGGCCACCGGGAAGGACATCTGATGACTGAGACTGTCGAGACTCCGGTGAAGGTCGTTCCTCGTCTGAAGACGAAGTACGCGGAGAACATCAAGCAGGCGCTCCAGGAAGAGTTCAAGTACGAGAACGTCAACCAGGTTCCCCGCCTGGTCAAGGTTGTCGTCAACATGGGCGTCGGTGACGCCGCCAAGGACTCGAAGATCATCGAGGGCGCCGTGCGCGACCTCACCCTGATCACTGGCCAGAAGCCGCAGGTCACGAAGGCCCGCAAGTCGATCGCCCAGTTCAAGCTTCGTGAGGGCATGCCGATCGGCGCCTTCACGACGCTTCGCGGCGACCGTATGTGGGAGTTCGTGGACCGCCTCGTCACCCTCGCGCTGCCCCGTATCCGCGACTTCCGTGGCCTCTCGGGCAAGCAGTTCGACGGCAACGGCAACTACACGTTCGGCCTCACCGAGCAGGTGATGTTCCACGAGATCGACCAGGACAAGATCGATCGCCTCCGTGGCATGGACATCACGGTTGTCACGACCGCGAAGACCGATGACGAGGGCCGTGCGCTTCTGAAGCACCTCGGCTTCCCGTTCAAGACCGAAGACTGAATCACTGCGTGAAAGGTCCGGCGCGCCCAAGAGGGCACAGCCGGAAACCGTTACGAGGAAGGGCATGAGCCCACAATGACTATGACTGATCCCGTCGCAGACATGCTTACCCGTCTGCGCAACGCCAACTCGGCCTACCACGACACGGTCTCCATGCCGTCGTCGAAGCTCAAGGTCCGTGTTGCAGACATCCTGAAGGCAGAGGGCTACATCGCCAGCTGGAAGGAAGAGGACGCCGAGGTCGGCAAGAAGCTGACCCTGGACCTCAAGTTCGGCCCGAACCGTGAGCGTTCGATCGCCGGTGTTCGCCGCATCTCCAAGCCGGGCCTCCGCGTGTACGCGAAGTCCACGAACCTCCCGCACGTGCTGGGCGGCCTCGGCATCGCCATCCTGTCGACTTCTTCTGGGCTCCTGACTGACCGTCAGGCCGCCAAGAAGGGCGTCGGCGGCGAAGTCCTCGCGTACGTCTGGTAAGGGAAGGAAGAAGAAGATATGTCCCGCATTGGACGTCTCCCCATCACCGTCCCCGCCGGCGTCGAGGTCAAGATCGACGGCTCCGTGGTGACCGTCAAAGGCACCAAGGGCGAGCTGACCCACACTGTGGCCAGCCCGATCGAGGTCTCCCTCGACGACACGACCCTCTCGGTGACCCGCCCGAACGACGAGCGCGCCTCGCGTTCGCTGCACGGCCTGACCCGCACCCTGATCTCGAACATGATCGAGGGCGTGACCAAGGGCTACGAGAAGAAGCTCGAGATCGTCGGCACCGGTTACCGTGTGCAGGCCAAGGGCTCGAACCTCGAGTTCGCGCTCGGCTTCTCGCACCCCGTGAACGTCGATGCCCCCGAGGGCATCACGTTCGCGGTCGAGAACCCGACGAAGTTCTCGGTCTCCGGCATCAACAAGCAGCAGGTCGGTGAGGTTGCGGCCAACATCCGCAAGCTGCGCAAGCCCGACCCGTACAAGGGCAAGGGCATCCGCTACGCCGGCGAAATTGTCCGCCGCAAGGTCGGAAAGGCTGGTAAGTAACCATGGCTCTGGGTATCAACAAGAAGCGCGCCGCCAAGTCCAAGCAGCAGGCTCGGACCCGTCGCCACTTCCGTCTCCGCAAGAAGGTCATCGGTTCCGCCGAGCGTCCCCGTCTCGTGGTGAACCGTTCCTCGCGTCACGTCTTCGTCCAGGTTGTCGACGACAGCAAGGGCATCACGCTGGTCTCCGCCTCGACCCTCGAGGCCGACCTCCGCGCGTTCGACGGCGACAAGACCGCCAAGGCCAAGCGCGTGGGCGAGCTCATCGCCGAGCGTGCGAAGGCTGCTGGCATCGAGGCCGTCGTGTTCGACCGCGGTGGCAACAAGTACCACGGCCGCGTTGCTGCGATCGCGGACGGCGCACGTGAAGGTGGGCTGGCCCTGTGAGCGCAGAGAACGCAGTGAACGCAGAGAAGGACAACGTGTCTGAGCAGAATGCACCCGAGGCTGCTGAGTCCGCTCCCGCCACCGATGACCGCCGCGGCGGCCGTCGTGGCGAGGGTCGTGGCCAGGGCCGCGGCGACCGTGGTGGCCGTGGTGGCCGCGACGGTGGTCGCGATGCCGAGAAGAGCCAGTTCATCGAGCGCGTGGTGACCATCAACCGCGTCGCCAAGGTCGTCAAGGGCGGCCGTCGCTTCAGCTTCACCGCCCTCGTGGTGGTTGGCGACGGCAACGGCATGGTCGGCGTCGGCTACGGCAAGGCCAAGGAGGTCCCCGCGGCCATCGCCAAGGGCGTGGAGGAGGCCAAGAAGTCCTTCTTCCGCGTGCCGCGCGTCGGCACGACCGTCCCGCACCTCGTGCAGGGTGAGGCCGCTGCAGGCGTCGTCCTGCTCCGTCCGGCTGCCCCGGGTACCGGTGTTATCGCCGGCGGTCCGGTGCGCGCCGTGCTCGAGTGCGTCGGTATCCACGACGTGCTGTCCAAGTCCCTCGGGTCCTCGAACGCCATCAACATCGTCCACGCGACGGTCAAGGCGCTCAAGAACCTCGAGGAGCCGCAGGCCGTGGCTGCACGCCGTGGCCTTCCGCTGGAAGATGTCGCTCCGGCTGCACTCGTGCGGAACCTCCAGAACACGAAGGCAGGTGCATGAGTCATGGCGAAGAACCTGGCTCCCTCCGACGCCACGTTGGAGATCACGCAGATCAAGGGCGTCGTCGGCGCCAAGCAGAACCAGCGCGATACCCTGCGGTCGCTCGGCCTCAAGCGGATCGGCCACACGGT
This sequence comes from Sinomonas sp. ASV486, assembly GCF_030908215.1. Classification (GTDB taxonomy): domain Bacteria; phylum Actinomycetota; class Actinomycetes; order Actinomycetales; family Micrococcaceae; genus Sinomonas; species Sinomonas puerhi. Next base: position 229,361 of record NZ_JAVFJK010000001.1, read on the forward strand.
CACCCGTAAGGCAGACGCGGTCACCGTTGGCATGGTCAACACGGTTCCGCACCTCGTGAAGGTTGAGGAGGCGAAGTAAATGGCTGAGAACGAAAACGCTGCCAAGGCAGAGACTGAGAAGGCTGAGAAGTCTTCCGCGCTCAAGGTCCACCACCTGCGTCCCGCCGTTGGCGCCAAGACCGCGAAGACCCGTGTGGGTCGCGGTGAGGGCTCCAAGGGCAAGACCGCCGGTCGTGGCACCAAGGGCACGAAGGCCCGCTACCAGGTCAAGGCTGGCTTCGCTGGCGGGCAGCTTCCGCTGCACATGCGCCTGCCGAAGCTCCGTGGCTTCAAGAACCCGTTCCGCGTCGAGTTCCAGGTGGTGAACCTGGACCGTCTCTCCGAGCTCTTCCCGGAGGGTGGCGCTGTTTCGGTCGAGGATCTCGTGGCCAAGGGCGCCGTTCGCAAGAACGAGCCGGTCAAGGTTCTCGGCTCCGGCGACATCACCGTCAAGGTCGACGTCACGGCGCACGCCTTCTCGGCGTCCGCCTCGGAGAAGATCGTCGCGGCCGGCGGTTCCGCGAACGTCCTCTGAGAGGCTAGTGGCACCCGGCTGACGCCGTGAGCACAAAGGCCCCGGTCGGCGTCGTGATTATTCACGACGCCGACCGGGGCCTCACGCTTTAAGTCGGCCCCAGCGTGCGGCGGCGCGGGGCGCACGACGGCGACCGGGCCCTTCCCCGTTCGCCGCACCGTAGGTGCCGCTCGGCCCGGGACGGGGCGCCCAATTATCCGCTCAGGGGCCCGTGCCGCTAGACTCGTGAGCTGGACCCATGCTCCGAAGCGCTCACCCGCGTCTCGGAGTGACGACTCTACATTCCTCGACTCGGGGGAGGAGAAGCGTGCTTTCTGCGATTGGCCGGGCATTCCGGACGCCCGACCTGCGGCGCAAGCTGCTGTTCACGCTCGCGATCATTTCCATTTTCCGGCTCGGGGCCTTCATCCCCTCGCCGGGAGTGAACTACCACAACGTCCAGGTGTGCATCTCCCCGGGCGTCCAGGGCGAGCAGACCGGCATCTACCAGATGCTGAACCTGTTCAGCGGCGGCGCGCTCCTCCAGGTGTCGATCTTCGCGCTCGGCATCATGCCGTACATCACGGCGTCGATCATCGTGCAGCTGCTCCGCGTGGTCATTCCGCGGTTCCAGGAGCTGTACGACGAGGGCCAGTCCGGCCAGACGAAGCTGACCCAGTACACGCGCTACCTCACGATCGCGCTGGGCCTGCTGAACGCGACGACGCTGGTCTCGCTCGTCCGTTCGGGCCAGCTGTTCCCGAACTGCCAGCTGCCGATCATCCCGGACACGAGCATCGTCGCCACGATCCTCGTGGTCATCACGCTCACGGCCGGAACCGGCCTCATCATGTGGATGGGCGAGCTCGTGACGGAGAAGGGCATCGGCAACGGCATGTCCCTGCTGATCTTCACGTCCATCGCCGCGCAGTTCCCGTCCTCGCTGGGCGCGATCTGGACCTCGAAGGGCCCGGGCACCTTCTTCATTGTGCTCGTGATCGGCCTCGTCACCATGACGCTCGTCATCTTCGTCGAGCAGTCCCAGCGCCGCGTGCCGGTTCAGTACGCGAAGCGCATGATCGGCCGCCGCACCGTGGGCGGGACGAGCACGTACATCCCGATCAAGGTCAACATGGCCGGCGTGATCCCCGTGATCTTCGCTTCGTCCATGCTCTACCTGCCCGCGCTCCTCGCGCAGTTCAACACCCCGCATGACGGCTCCGCGCCCGCGGGCTGGGTCGAGTGGATCAACAACAACCTGACCCGCGGCGATCACCCGATGTACATGGTCATCTACTTCCTGCTGATCATCTTCTTCACATACTTCTACGTCGCGATCACCTTCAACCCTGAAGAGGTCTCCGACAACATGAAGAAGTACGGGGGCTTCATCCCCGGCATCCGTGCCGGGAAGCCTACTGCGGACTACTTGCAGTACGTACTTTCGCGCATCACGATGCCGGGTGCCCTGTACCTGGGAATCGTGGCTCTTATCCCGCTCATCGCGCTCGTGCTCGTCAACGCGAACCAGAACTTCCCGTTCGGTGGCACGTCGATCCTGATTGTGGTGGGCGTTGGCCTGGAGACGGTCAAGCAGATCGATGCGCAGCTCCAACAGCGGCACTACGAAGGACTATTGCGATGACGAGAATGCTCCTTATTGGCCCTCCCGGCTCCGGCAAGGGCACCCAGGCAGAACGTGTGTCCGAGCGCCTCGAGATCGTAGCGATCTCCACGGGAGACATCTTCCGCTACAACGTCAAGGAGCAGACTCCGCTTGGCATCGAGGCCAAGAAGTTCATGGACGCAGGCGACTTCGTCCCGGACTCCGTGACGAACAACATGGTGCGTGACCGCCTCCTCGAGGACGACGCCGCCAACGGCTTCCTCCTCGACGGCTACCCCCGCACGGTGGCCCAGGTCGAGTACCTCGACGGGATCCTCGCGGAGAAGGGCCAGCAGCTCGACGTCGTGCTCCAGCTCACCGCGGACGACGACGAGCTGGTTGCCCGCCTCCTGAACCGCGCCAAGGAGACTGGCCGCAGCGACGATACCGAGGCCGTGATCCGTCACCGCCTCCACCTGTACCACACGCAGACTGAGGCCGTGGTGTCGCAGTACGCGGACCGCGGCACGCTGACCCGCGTGGACGGCATCGGCGCCGTCGACGAGGTCACCGAGCGCGTGCTGGCGGCCATCGAGTCCGTCAAGTCGGCCTCGTAGAGGCTTTTTGAGCACGACGACGCGTGGCGCCGTCCGGCGGGCAACCTCCGGGCGGCGCTTCGTCAGTCCTGAGGGTGAGTGACGAGGAGAGGATGGCTGTGGGCAGCCAGCGGAAGATCGAGTACAAGAACAACGGGCAGCTGCGGATCATGGCGGAGGCGGGCGTCCTGCTGAGCCGGGCGCTGGACGCGGCCGTGGCCGCCGTGAAGCCGGGAGCCACGACCGACGAGATCGACGCGGCGTTCGCCGAAGTGGTTGACGCCGCCGGCGCCCAGTACAACTTCCTCGGTTACTACGGCTACCCGAAGCACATCTGCGTGTCCGTCAACGACGAGGTGGTCCACGGCATCCCCGGCCCGCGGAAGCTCGTCGACGGCGACATCCTCTCGATTGACGGCGGGTGCATCGTGCGCGGCTGGAATGCCGACTCGGCCCGGACAGTGATCGTGGGGGAGGGCGATCCGGAGGACGTGCGCCTGTCCGAGATGACGCGCCAGGCCATGTGGCGGGGCATCGCGGCGTTTGCCACCGGGTCCCACGTGGGCGACGTCGGTGACGCGATCGACGACTTCGTGTCCGCCCAGGACGGCGCTCCGCTCGGCATCCTCGAGGACTATGTGGGGCACGGCATCGGCTCCGAGATGCACATGGCGCCCGACGTGCTGAACTACCGCACCGGCCACCGCGGCGCCAAGATCAAGCCGGGCATGGCCCTCGCGATCGAACCGATGCTTGTGCGCGGATCCATCGAGACCAAGACCCTCGACGACGAGTGGACCGTCGTGACGACGGACGGCGCGCGCGCCTCCCAGTGGGAGCATTCCGTGGCGCGGCACACGGGCGGCATCTGGGTGCTCACGGCGGAGGACGGCGGCGCCTCCGAACTGGAGCCCCTCGGGGTCGCCCCGGTCCCGATCCCGTCCTGACGGAATACCTCTCGGCAGCGCCGGGTTGGCCACAGGCATGAAGGCATTGACTTATAGCACCTACGGCTCCGCGGACGTCCTCGAGCTCACTGACCTCCCCACGCCGCATCCGGGCTCCGATTCCGTGCTCGTGAAGGTGAAGGCCGCGAGCATCAACCCTGTGGACTACAAGGCCCGCGAAGGCTACCTCCGCAGTGTGCTCGATACCGTGTTCCCCGCGGTGCCGGGCTGGGACGTCGCCGGCGTCGTGGTCAGGCCGGGCCTGGACACTCCCGAGTTCGCCGCGGGCGACGAGGTCCTCGCCTATGCCCGCAAGGACGTGATCTCCGGCGGGACGCTTGCCGAGTACGTGGAGGTTCCCGTGCGGACGGCGGCTCGGAAGCCTGAGGGCCTGAGCTTCGAGCCCGCCGCCGCGCTGCCGCTCACCGGCCTCACGGCGCTCCAGACCGTGCGGCGGGCGGGCGTCTCGGCCGGGCAGACCGTGCTCATCCATGCCGCCGCGGGCGGCGTGGGCTCCTTCGCAGTCCAGCTCGCGGTCCTCGCGGGCGCGCGTGTGATCGGCACGGCGTCGGAGCCCAACCACGGCTACCTCCGCTCGCTCGGGGCGGAGCCTGTCGCCTACGGAGACGGCCTCGTGGACGCCGCGAGGGCCCTGGCCCCCGAGGGCTTCGACGTGATCCTCGACTTCGTGGGCGGCGACGCGATGGACACGGTCCCGCAATTGCTCCGCGAGGGCGGCATGGTTGCCTCGATCACCGACCCTCGCGCCCGCGACACCTACGGCGGCCAGTACGTGTGGGTCCGCCCCCACTCGGAGCAGCTCGCCGAGCTGGCACAGCTCGCGGCCGAGGGAACGCTCAAGGTCGAGATTGCCGATGTCTTCGAGCTCGACCATGCCGCCGAGGCCTACCGCAGGCTCGAGACCGGCCACGTGCGCGGCAAGCTCGTCGTCCGGGTCTGATCCGTCCTCCGACGCCCGTGAAGCGCGACGACGCCGCTCACCCCGGGAGGTGAGCGGCGCCGTTGTGTGCGGTTGCCGCAGGCGGAGGCTAGGCCTTCAGCTTCGGCTTGACGTCCTTCTCGTAGATGCCGGTCAGCGTCTTCTTGAGGTCCGCGAGCGTGGCCTTGACGTCGCCCTGCTGAGTGACGATCTTGGCGACGGCCTTGCCCATCTCCTGGTCCGCACCCGGGAGGAAGACGCGGGCGTTGTCCTGGACCTTGGTCACGGCGAGCTGGTCGATCGCGGTCTGGATCTGCGGTGTCTTGGCCAGCACTGCGGTCATGTCCGCGGACTTGCGCACCGGCATGTAGCCGGTTGCCGAGGAGAAGAGCGCGGCGTTCTCGGGCTCGCCCACGAACTTGATGAACATGGCCGCGGCGAGCTGCTGCTCCTTGGTCACGCCCGCGGAGATCGCGAGCCCGGCGCCGCCGGTCGGGACCACGGGCTTGGAGGCCTTGGGGCCGCCCGGGAGGAAGCCGACGCCCACGTTGAACTTCGAATCCTTGAGGATGCCCACGAGTCCGCCGGTCGAGTTGATCGTGGTAGAGGCGATGCCTGCCGCGAAGTCGGCGCCCTGATCCTTCGAGGACACGCCGGCCCACTTGTCCTTGTAGACCGAGTCCTGGATCCACTGCATCGCGGCGACGGCGTCGTCCGAGTCACACGTGATGTCCCAGCCCTTGGACCAGCCCGAGCCCCAGCCCCACAGGTTGTTCTGCATGGTCCAGCCGGCGTAGCCCGCCAGCGGGCCGTACTGGAACGCGTTCTGCGCAGCGCCCAATGCCTTGAGCTTGGGGGCCCATTCAGCGAACTCGGTCCACGTGGTCGGCGCACGGTCAGGCAGACCAGCGGCCTTGAAGTGGTCCTTGTTGTAGTAGAACAGCGGCGTGGACCGGGCATACGGCATGGCCCACTGCTTGCTGTTGTACTGGTAGTCCTGCACGAGCGAGTCGCGGTAGTCGCCCACGTTGACGCCCAGCTGCTTGTTGAGCGAGTCCAGCGAGATGATGCTGTCGTTGATGAAGAAGCGGAACCACCACACGTCCGAGAGCACCGAGACGGCCGGCAGGCCCGTGTTCGCGGCCAGGGCGGCCTGGAGCTTCTGTGCGGTCTCCTCGTAGTTGGCGCCCGCCGTGACGAGGTTGACCTTGATGCTCGGGTTGGCGGTCTGGAACTTCTCGATGAGCTGCTTCTCGACATCCTCGGACTTGCCGGGGTGGCTCGACCAGAAGTCGAACGTCGCGGCGGGCTTGACGCCCGAAAAGTCGATGTCCGCTGCGGCGGTGGTTGCCGCGGTGCCCGAGGTGTCCGGGCCACCGCACGCGGCGAGGGCCGCAGCGGCTGTGCCGGCTCCGGCCAGGCCCAGGAAATGGCGGCGGTCGAGTCGGAATGACATGGTGTGCCTTTCGTTATGGGTGCTTTGGGGAACGGGTCTGGGGGCGCACGACGGCGGGTGGCCAGCGTCGCGCTCGAGGCGAGCGGGCGGCGTCGTGCGCCGACTCCGCCCGCAGCGCCTAGCCGGTGACGGAGCCCTGGGTGAGGCCAGCGACGATGTAGCGCTGGAGCATCGCGAAGACGATGAGCACCGGAAGGATCACGAGGACAGCGCCCGCCATGAGGATGCCCCAGGTGCCGCCACCGCCTTCGGAGTTCTGCAGCAGGGTCAGGCCTACGGGCAGCGTCATGACCTCGGGCTTGTCCGTGATGATGAGGGGCCAGATGTAGTCGTTCCACTCGGACACGATCGTCACGAGCGCCACGGTGGCGATCGAGGGGACCGAGATCGGCACCACGACCTGCCACAGGCGCTTCCAGTGACCGGCGCCGTCGATCTCCGCCGCCTCGAGGATCGAGCCGGGCAGCGTCATGAAGTGCTGTCGAAGGAGGAACGTACCGAATGCCGTGCCGAGGCCCGGGAGGATGATGCCCCAGAGGGTGTTCTTCCCGCCGATGCCCGCGATGAGCACGTAGTTCGGCAGGATCGAGACCTGCGAGGGAACCATGAGCGCCACGAGGATGAGCACGAAGATCACGTTCTTGAACGGGAAGCGCACAAACACTAGGGCGTACGCGGTCATGATCGCGAGGGTGACCTTGACGGTGGCTCCGACGGCGGTGACGATCGCCGAGTTGAGGAAGAACCGCCCGAACGGCACGGTGGTCATGGCCGTGGCGTAGTTGTCCAGGGTGACCGAGTCGGGGAGGATCTTGAGGTCCGTCGTGAGGATTTCGTGTGGCGTCTTGAACGAGCTCAGCACCATCCACAGCAGGGGCAGGGCAATGATGAGCGTCGCGATGATGAGCGGCAGGTAGCCGCCGGCGATGGTGCGGACGAGGTTCTGCGACGAGAACGGACGCGGTCGGACGGGTTCACCGGCGTGGGCGGAGACTTCGACGGGTGCGGGGGCGCTCATGCGTAGTGCACCTTCTTCTCGACGAAACGGATCTGCACCACGGTGATGACGAGCAGGATCACGAAGAGGACCACGGAGATCGAGGCCGAGTAGCCGGCGCGGTTGTACGCGCCGAAGGCCTGGAGGTAGGCCTCGTAGATCAGGGTGCTCGTGCCGTTGCCGAGCGGGGTCATGATCCTGATCAGGTCGAAGGCCTGGAGGCTCGAGATGATCGTGGTGATGAGCAGGAAGAACGTGGTGGGGGAGAGCAGCGGGAGGCTGATGCTCAGGAAGCGGCGCACAGGCCCGGCGCCGTCGAGCGACGCGGCTTCCATGACGTCGTTCGGGAGGGACTGCAGCCCCGCGAGGTACACCACCGCGCAGTAGCCCAGGTTCTTCCAGACATACACGATGATGACCATCGTCAGCGCGAGCTGCGGGTTGTTGAACCACTCCGGGCTCTTCGCGCCGAAGCTCCGCAGGACCCACGAGAGGGCGCCGTAGCCGGGGTCGAAGATGAACATCCAGACGAGGCCCACGCCCACGCCCGAGAGGACGTAGGGGGCGAACACCGCTGACCGAGCGAATGTGGTGCCGCGGACCTTCGCGTTCAGGGCGAGGGCCACGAGGATCCCCAAGACCATGGAGAGCCCCACGGTGAGTACCGTGAAGAGGCCCGTGGTGCCGAGGACTCGGGGGGCGTCGTCGCTCGTGAAGAACGTGACGTAGTTGTCGAGCCCGATGTTCCGGGCGGTCTTCGAGCCGAGCGTCCAGTCGAGGAACGAGTACTGGAGGTTCGTGAAGAGCGGTCGGTACGTGAACACCCCGATCAGCACCAGGTTCGGGAGGGCGAACGCGAGGAAGACCCAGAAATCGCGCCGCGTGCGGCCTGCGAATCGTGGGCGCCGGTGCTCTGGCTTCGGCTGAGCTGATGGGGACTGCGAACTGCGTTCCAGTGTTAGATCGCTCATGGACGAACCCGGCGGATGGCATAGGACATTGAGAAGACCTTCCTTCGGTCTTGGGCATACTCCAAAACCCCCCGGGATAGTGGATCATGGCGCGATGTTACGGGTCACCGAAATCTGGTGAACGTGGGATGAATTTCCCCTCGTGTATCCGAGAGTTAACCCTGTGTTGGTATCGGGAGTGGCCAACATCACGGGCCCCCGCGTTGAATGGGCCCATGGGATCCCTTCTCGATGTGCCCGGGCTCCGGGTTGGACACGCACAGCGCACGGACGGTGGGTGGCTCACGGGAGTGACCGCCGTCGTGCTTCCTCCCGGCAGCGCCGGAGGGGTGGACGTGCGAGGGGGTGGGCCTGGAACGATCGAGACTGACGCCCTCGACCCCTCGACCCTCGTGCAGACCGTGGACGGGATCGCGTTGACCGGCGGGAGCGCGTACGGGCTCGCCTCCGCCAGCGGTGTCCAGCTGTGGCTCGAGGAGCAGGGTCAGGGGCATCCTGTGATGGGCGGCGTGGTGCCGATCGTGCCCGGGGCTGTGATCTTCGACCTCGGCCGCGGGGGCGACTTCCGCGCGCGACCCGATGCCGCGATGGGGTACTCGGCCGCTGCCGCTGCCGTGGGTCTCGAGGACGCGTCCGACGGCGGCCTCCGCGGCTGCGTCGGGGCCGGCACCGGTGCGGTGCTCGGCAGGGGGCAGTACAAGGGCGGCGTCGGGATGGCTTCCGTGCGACTTCCCGGCGGGGCCGTGCCGGGGCCGCCCGGGGCGCCCGAGGTCTCGCTGCCTGAGGGGATCGTCGTGGGAGCGATCGCCGTGGTGAACGCTGCGGGGTTCCCGGTCTTCGCCGAGGCTGGCGCGCATATGGGGGAGGGCTGGTCCGGCGCGCCCGTGGTCAACGGCACCGTGCACGACGCCGCCCGCTCGCCCGAGTCGCTGAACACGACGCTCGCGGTGGTCGCCACCAACGCGGCACTGACACCGGCGGAGAGCAGGCGGCTCGCGACCGCCGCGCACTCGGGCCTGGCCCGGGCCCTGGACCCCAGCCATACGCAGGTCGACGGCGACACGATCTTCGGTGTCTCGACGAGGGCCATCGAGTTCGACCGCTCGACGGACGCGGGCCGCGTCGTGGGGCTCATGATGGTCCAGATCGCCGCCGCCCAAGCTGTGCGCGAGGCGATCCTCGACGGAGTCCGTTCGGCCACCGCTGTCACAACGCCCGCTGGTTCCTGGGAGCCCTACCCGGCGGCGTGAGCGGCGTGCGGGCTGACTGGTGGGTTGGCGGCGGGGGCCTGTCGGCTCGTGGCTGGCGCGCGGATAGAGGTTTGCGCGTGCTGTGGTCGGCCTCGGAGGCGGCCACGCGAGCGTGTACCGTGGTCCCCAGCTCTTGGGGCCACCCGCGTTGCAGCGTGTCCGCGAGCCCCTTGATCATGCGGGTTGAAGGCAGAAGCTGGGGACGAAGGCACCGAAAGGTGGGGAGGAACGCACGCCTCACAGGACTGGCAGCCTGCCCATGGAAAGCCGAGCCGCCACGACGGCCTTGACCCGCTCAACCATCTGATCCGGATGATGCACCACATCGCCGTAGCCGACCCGAACTACCGCCAGACGCAGCGTCTGCGCGTGGGCATCACGCGCGTAGTCCTTGTACCGGCTCGCGGGCTTCTGGTGCTCCTTGCCGTCGGTCTCGAGGATCACGCATTCCTCGACGAGGTGATCCACCCAACCGACGCCTCCAATCTCTACCTGCGACCGTACGCGCAGGCCTGCCCGGCGCAGATGGGTCCGGGCAAGAGTCTCCACGAGCGAGTCGGCCCCCGGCTCGATCAGATCGAGCACCGCGCGTACACGGCCGTTGCGGCGCCCTGGCAACTGCGCGAGCAGGTAGTCCTTCGACAATCCCTTCTGGACAGCGGACTCGGCAATCACGAGGGCCTCAAGCTCGGGCAGGCAGGAGAGGGCATGCAGCACCACGTCGGCGAGGGATGCGAACCGGCTCCCCGGGTCGGCAGCGGCCCACGACTGCCGGTGCACTACGGCTCGGTCCGACACCAGGCGCCCGTCGGACCGGAGCAGATGCACCTTCTCGGGCTCGTGCAGCACCCAGAGTCCGTGGTTTTCGGCTGCGGACACGCAGGTCAGGAGGGAGTTGGTCGTCAGGCACCGCACGAGCAGGGGGTCGGCGTCGGGAAGTGCGACGACGCCCCGCGCCGGCTGCTCGATCGAGCCCTTCGCCAGCGCTGCCTGCAGTTGACGGCGGCTCACGCCCAGGGACAGGAGTTCCCCCGTGCGGGCGGCGCCATTCCTCAGAGCGACGAGCTCCTTGACGTTGGGCATGCCCTCATCGTCGCTGGCTCCAATCCGGTACTGCGGCGGCTTCAACTCCTATGTGGACAACAACTCATATGTGGACAAGGTGCGACACGGTGGTCCGGCGTGGGCAAGGTGCCGCATCGACGCGAAGGGACGCGTTGCGGCCGGCTGGCAGCCGAGAAGGCCTTCGAGGGCCTTCCGCGCAGGAAGCACTCTTCGCGAGAGGACCTCTAGGGCGGGCCGAGTCCGGTGGGTGCTGCACGGATGGCTGATCGGTACCGTGCTCCCTAGGTCTCGGATGAGACGGCACCCGGTCGGGTCTCTCTGGGTGCTGCACGGATGGCTGATCGGTACCGTGCTCCCCAGCTCTTGGCGCGTGCCGGCGCTCGGCGCTCGCGGGTTCCGCGGGATCCTGCGGGTTGAAGGCTAAAGCTGGGGAGCACGGTACCGAAAGGTGGGGAGGGACGCGCGGGATCCTGCGGCCGCCGGCTCCGGGGCCCCAGCTTCCAGCGGCGCCTACGGGCCTCCCTCTTGCGGGTTGCGGCTTCGGCGCCTTGGCCCCGGCTTGTCGGCCTCCGGCCGATGGCTTCTGCGGCCGTCGGCATCGCGACCCCGGGGACCTTCTCCTCTGGGCCGGCCGTCCGCGATTCGCTTGACTGAAGGCGCAGCCGATCCGAAGGCGGCCTGGCCGCCCTCCCAGAGGAGATGAGAACGATGGCACAGAGCCTCGTCCGGAGCGTCACGATCAATGCCCCCGTGGAAAAGGTGTTCGCCTTCTTGAGCGATCCGACCGATTGGATGCTCGCGTTCCCCAGTGAATCCGAGGTCACCGACCTCGACATCAAGCCCGGCGGAGTGGGTACGTCGGCCAAGTGGACCGCCAAGATCTTCGGCGTCAACATGTCTGTGACTCACGAGTATCGGGAAGTGATCCCCAACCAGCGCATCGTTTCCAAGGCCTCGGCCGGACCCGTTGTGACGTTTGCCCTCGAGCCGGTCGAAGGCGGGACCGCCCTCACGGTTGACGAAGACATCGACGTTCAGACGCCGCTCGTTCGCGTCCCGCTCCACGCGCTGCTGGTCAAATGGACCGAAGGCGACATTGAGGCAATGGTGGCGAACGTCAAGAGCCTCGTCGAGACGGGGCAGAAGGCGGTCACCGCTGCCGACGAGAAGCCCCGGGGCACTCACCTCCTGGCCGCGTCGGACGAGATCAGCATCGCGGCGCCGGTCGAGAGGGTGTTCGAGCTCGTCAAGGACCCCTCGGTGTGGCTGGGGGAAGACGTCGAGATCTCAAACCACACGGTCACACCCGCGGGTGTTGGGACAACGTTCACGGCGTCTTGGAAGGTTTTGGGCATCCCGCTGAAGACGACCCACGAGTACACCGAGTACGTCCCGGACGAGCACTTCACCTCGAAGTCCTCCTTTGGCCCCGAGTTCAGAATCTCCGTGGCTCCGGAGGGCAGCGGGACCAAGCTCACGTACGCATACGAGGTACTCCCGTCCAACTGGGCTGATGCGGCCGTGGACTCCCTCGTGATGAAGATGTCGGAGCGCAGCCAGACGGAACTGCTCGAGAAGATCAAGGCCACTGCTGAGGCAGGGGCCAGCCAGTCCTAGCCCGCGGCAGACGCCGAACGCCGGTGCACCACGTAGCCATGCCTCTCGTCGCGGTCGAGCGCAAACGGCGTTGCCACGAGCGCATCCTGAAGCATCCCGGCGAACTTGCTATACCCGACGTCGCTGAAGTCGGTTCCGGCAACATGCCGGCGCACGAGCAACCCGGCCTCGGCGGCGGGCAGCCGCTTCCTTGCGTCCACCACCGCGCCAAGCGGTCCGCTCAGGAAGAGGGCCCGAACGGCACGGAGGTAGGCCGCTCGGTTCTCGTCGTCGGAGGGCTCCGCGGACGACGGCGGCGCGCTGGCTTGCGTGGATGGGCTCACCCGGCGCTGGGGCTCCGGCGGGGCCGCAGGTGCCGTGGGGGCACCGGGCCGGTGGACCGCGAGCCCGCAGTGCTCTTCGACGAAGGCGCCGAGCGTGGCCGAGCCGAAGTCCTTGAACGTCACGGAGGGCCACTTCTGCCGCAGATGCTGGCCGAGGGGAGAGCCGTCGACTCTGCCTTTGACCCGCATCCCGGGGTTGCGTTCGATCGCCGCGAGGATCTCGGCGCGGTATTCCTTGAGGGTCGGACCGGTAGCCCGGCCGGGCGCGGCGGCCGGTTTCGCTGGTGCTGGCTCAGGCGAGGCGACCTCGAGCACGTGGTACTCGTCGGCGGCCGATGCCAGGAGGCGGTTGACGGCGCCAGCGGCTGCGTGGTTGGTCGAGGCCACGATCACGCGCTTGTTGAGCTGTCGGAGCCGGCGGACGAGCGGGACGAATCCGCCGTCGCCGCTCACGATGACGAAGGTATCCGTCCACGGCCGGTCCTGAGCCTCAGCAAGGACGTCGACGCACATTTGGATGTCCGCCGCGTTCTTGACGTTCCGGGTGAAGGAGAAGACCTGGACGGCCTCGATCCCGTGGGCGAGGAGATCGTCCTGATAGGAGCGCATGGCCGGCTGGGCCCAGTTCGCGTAGGCGCGGATAGCCGTGGCCCGGGCCCGGTTCCCGTTGTGGAGGAGGCTCAGGAGCTGCCTGGCGATCGGCGCCAGTGGCACCGAGCCCACGTCCTTGGAATACCCTCCGAACAGATTCTCCAGATCAATGAATACGGCAGCGTTTCCCTGACGCTGAGCAGCCTCGGCCATTCGTCCCCCCAAGCGGTCCCTCAGATTGAGGAATTCTCCCATGCCGCGTGCAGGACTCGGTCTCGGGCGGCCGCGGGCGGACCGGTCGGGCAGGGGCCCGTGTACCATGGGCCGATTTAACTTCCGGTCCCATGAGGCGTACAGTTGTGTGTTGGCTGTCGGTCCTCCCATGCCCTTTTGGGGGTGCGGGGACGCCAGTCGTCAAACCATACACGTCCGTCGGGGGCACAGTGCGCCCGGCGGCAGACAGTAAGCGGAGGCTATGGCCAAGAAGGACGGTGTCATCGAGATCGAGGGCGTCGTGACTGAAGCGCTGCCCAACGCGATGTTCCGCGTTGAGCTGACGAACAAGCACGTCGTACTTGCTCACATCTCGGGGAAGATGCGCCAGCACTACATTCGCATCCTCCCTGAGGACCGCGTAGTGGTGGAGCTCAGCCCGTACGACCTGACCCGCGGCCGGATCGTCTACCGCTACAAGTAAGCAGCACGCCCGGGGGCACCCGGGCGTTCATGCTGACCACCTGCAGAACACGCAAAGGGAACACCATGAAGGTCAAGCCGAGCGTCAAGCAGATCTGCGACAAGTGCAAGGTGATCCGCCGTAACGGGCGGGTCATGGTGATCTGCGAGAACCCGCGCCACAAGCAGCGCCAGGGCTGATCCTTCCCCGTCAGGGAGAGGGACTAACCCGGGCAACGCCCACGCAATAACTAGAGAAGGCAGCACAAGCTGCGCTGGGACGAATGGGCCCGGACAGCTGACCCCCGGTCCGGAGGCTGGGGCCGCTCGAGAACGAGCGGGTGTACTGCCTACGACCTCCGGTGAACACAAGGAGAACCGCCACTATGGCTCGTCTCGCTGGCGTTGACATTCCCCGCGAAAAGCGGCTGGAAATCGCGCTTACTTACATCTATGGCGTGGGTCGCACCCGTGCAAAGGAAACGCTCGCTGCCACGGGCATCAGCGCGGACGTCCGGGTCAAGGACCTGACGGACGCCGAGCTGGTCCAGCTGCGTGACTACATCGAGGGCAACTACAAGGTTGAGGGTGACCTCCGCCGCGAGGTGGCCGCCGACATCCGCCGCAAGGTCGAGATCGGCAGCTACGAGGGTCTGCGCCACCGCCGGGGTCTCCCGGTCCGCGGCCAGCGCACCAAGACCAACGCTCGCACCCGCAAGGGTCCGAAGCGCACCGTCGCCGGCAAGAAGAAGGCCGGCCGCTGATAGCGGCTTCGGTCACCCAGAAACCTCAGGTAGGAGAGAGCTAAATGCCCCCGAAGACTCGTGCTGCGGTCCGCAAGCCGCGCCGCAAGGACAAGAAGAATATCGCGCTCGGTCAGGCGCACATCAAGAGCACCTTCAACAACACCATCGTGTCCATCACGGACCCGTCCGGTGCTGTGATCTCGTGGGCCTCGGCCGGTGAGGTCGGCTTCAAGGGCTCCCGCAAGTCCACCCCGTACGCCGCCCAGCAGGCTGCGGAGTCGGCTGCGAAGCGCGCCCAGGAGCATGGCCTCCGCAAGGTCGACGTGTTCGTGAAGGGTCCGGGTTCGGGCCGCGAGACCGCGATCCGCGCGCTGCAGGCCGCTGGCCTCGAGGTCGGTTCCATCTCGGACGTGACCCCGAGCGCGCACAACGGCTGCCGCCCGCCCAAGCGCCGCCGCGTCTAACAAGTTGCCGGGGCCGGTGGGACCCGTCCGCGAGAGGTGACCGCCCGGCGTCGTGCGTCAGAAATGGCGCACGACGCCGAGTGCCCGCCTCGAACGGATGCCCCGCCTGGCTTCATTACTTAGTTCAGACCCCATCCATCTGTGTTGCGTCATATAGCGGATGCTTCCTGAAAGGAAAACCAAGTGCTCATTGCACAGCGCCCCACCCTGTCTGAAGAAGTAGTATCCGAAAACCGCTCCCGCTTCGTCATCGAGCCGCTGGAGCCGGGCTTCGGGTACACCCTGGGCAACTCGCTGCGCCGTACGCTGCTCTCCTCGATCCCGGGGGCGGCAGTGACCAGCATCCGCATCGACGGCGTGCTGCACGAATTCACCACGGTCGAGGGGGTCAAGGAGGATGTCACCGAGATCATCCTCAACCTCAAGAGCCTCTCGATTTCCTCGGATCAGGACGAGCCCGTCGTCGCGTACCTGCGCAAGCAGGGCCCCGGCGTCGTGACCGCCGCGGACATCGCGCCGCCGGCCGGCGTGGAGATCCACAACCCGGATCTGCACATCGCCACCCTGAACTCCAAGGGCAAGTTCGAGCTCGAGCTGACCATCGAGCGCGGCCGCGGCTACGTGTCTGCGGCGCAGAACAAGTCCGGGGATGCGGAGATCGGCCGGATTCCGGTGGACTCGATCTACTCGCCCGTGCTGAAGGTGACCTTCCGCGTGGAGGCGACCCGTGTTGAGCAGCGCACCGACTTCGACAAGCTCATTGTCGACGTCGAGACGAAGCCGGCCATCGTGCCGCGCGACGCCGTTGCTTCCGCCGGCACCACCCTCGTGGAGCTGTTCGGTCTCGCCCGCGAGCTGAACACCGCCGCCGAGGGCATCGAGATCGGCCCGTCCCCGACGGATGCCGCACTCGCCGCGGACATGGCGCTTCCGATCGAGGATCTGGACCTCACCGTCCGTTCGTACAACTGCCTCAAGCGCGAGGGCATCCACTCCGTGGGTGAGCTCGTGGCCCGTTCCGAGGCGGACCTGATGGACATCCGGAACTTCGGCGCGAAGTCGATCGACGAGGTCAAGGCCAAGCTCCTCGAGCTCGGCCTCTCGCTGAAGGATTCGCCCGTCGGATTCGACCCCCTCGCCGCGCGCGCTGCCGCGGGCGACGAGGACGACGCTGCCTTCAGCGACGACGAGCTCTAAGACAATTCTGCCCGCTGCCGGTCCCGTGCCGGCAGCGTCCCACACGAGGAGAAACTACTATGCCAGCACCCGCCAAGGGCCCGCGTCTGGGCGGTGGCGCTGCTCACGAGCGCCTCATGCTCGCGAACCTTGCTACGGCTCTTTTCGAGCACAAGCGGATTACCACCACCGTGACGAAGGCCAAGCGCCTCCGCCCGGTCGCCGAGCGCCTCATCACGTTCGCGAAGCGCGGCGACCTCGCCTCGCGCCGCCGTGTCCAGGCCGCCATCTCGGCGCGCACCAACACGAACAAGGGCATCATCCACGAGCTCTTCACCGAGATCGCCCCGCAGATGGCGGAGCGCAACGGTGGCTACACCCGCATCACCAAGATCGGCAACCGCAAGGGCGACAACGCGCCCATGGCTGTCATCGAGCTCGTGCTCGAGCCGATCTCGGGCAAGCAGGCTGTGGTGAAGGAGGCCTCCTCGGCCACCGCCAAGGCTGCCCCCAAGGCTGACGCCACCGTCGAGGCTCCGGCCGTTGAGGTCGAGGAGACCGAGGCTGTCGAGGCTGAGGTCGCCGAGTCGGAGACCGAGGTTGTCAAGGAGGAGGCCGCCGAGGCCGAGTCCGCTGCTGAGGCTTCCCGCGAGACCGCAGCCGAGGCCGAGTCCGCCGAGGCCGAGGCTGCTGCCAACGAGAACGCCGAGAAGCGCTCCCGCTGAAACGCGCCATGACGCCTCGATAGACTGGGCTCATGAGTGCAGAGAAGGCCCCCGTTCCCGATTCTGGGAACGGGGGCCTTCTGGCGTCTTCGGGGGGTCCTGGGACGCCTCTGGTGGTCTCTGGGGCGCACGACGGCGCGGGCTCGGGCGCCGCTCTTCAGAGCCGTTCGGTGCGGGTGCGGCTCGATCTCGCGTACGACGGCGCGCCGTTCAGCGGCTGGGCCATGCAGCCCGGGCTTCGCACGGCTCAGGGGACGCTCGAGGAGGCGCTCGCGCTCCTGTTGCGTCGGCCGGTCCGTGTGGTGGTCGCCGGGCGCACCGATGCTGGGGTGCACGCGCGCGGGCAGGTGGTGCATCTGGACCTCACGGGGGACGAGTGGGCCGGTCTCTCGCGGCGGTCATCGGAGTCGCCGGAGCACGCCCTCGTGCGGAGGCTGGGCGGCGCTCTGAGCCGCGTGCTCGGGGAGGCGACGGGCGCGCTCGTGGTGCATCGCGCGGTCGTTCCTCCGCCGGGGTTCGACGCGCGGTTCTCGGCGCTGTGGAGGCGCTATTCGTACCGGATCGCGGACCGGCCCGAGGACTGGGACCCGGTGCTGCGCGGTACGACGCTGTGGCACCGCGCGGAGGTGGACGTGGCGCGCATGAACGCCGCCGCCGAGCAGCTTCTGGGGCTCCAGGACTTCCTCGCGTTCTGCAAGCCGCGGGAGGGGTCCACGACGGTCCGGACGCTCGAGGAGCTCTCGTTCGAGCGGCTGGACGGCGGCGTGGTGGTTGCCCGGGTGCGCGCGGACGCCTTCTGCCACACCATGGTGCGCGCCCTCGTCGGCTCGGCGCTGCGGGTGGGGGAGGGGCTCGAGAGCGTTGAGTGGCTGCACGAGCGCATGCTCGCCCGTGTGCGGGACGCGAAGACGCGCCTCGCGCCGGCGCACCCGCTCGTGCTCGAGGAGGTCGGGTACCCGGAATCCGCGGCGGAGATGGCCGAGCGGGCGGAGCTCACGCGGGCACGACGGGAGCAGATCAGCTGAGACGGCGTGCTCAGTTCTGATCGAGGGACGAAGCCGGAGTACGCCGCGCTGCGCGTAAGGCACTCCACGCTTTTCGGGCTCCGAGTGCTGGGCGCTCCACCAGCACGCAACTTAGCATCGCCAGCGGCCACGTTCCCACTAGGGCCAACGCAGCATACGCAAGAGGGGGTGCGTTGGCAGGCACGTGCGTAAGCGCTAGGACTTGCTGTACGGGCCAACCATAGATGTACAGGCCATAGGAGATGTCGTATCGGGCCCCGATCCTGGACAGTCTGCTGCTTGAGCCAGCCCTCAAGACAATGTAGGCGAGGGGGAGGGACGCTAGAGCAGGACCTAGCCCGGAGGCGAATGCTGCCCACGATGCGCCGATCGCCAATGTGAGCGTCCAAGGGCCAGTCGGTACGTGGTGGCGTACGAGAGCAAGCAAGGATCCGGCGAGGAAGATTCCGATGAGAGGCGGCGCCATCAGGATCGGGTGGGGTGACGCCGTGAGACCTGCGGCAGCTCGGGCCAGCGTCACCAAAGTCACGATCGCTAGCAGGCTGAGGATGACCAGCGGGAGGAATCTGGCACGAACTTTCTGCCCGATGACGAAGACCACGAATCCGATGACGACGTAGCACAGCGCCTCCCACGTAAGTGTCCAAAGAGGACCGTCCCATTGGAGCGGGTCGCTGTTTCCCTGCAAGGCTGTCCCGACGCGGGGACTCGGCAGTATGCCGAGGAGGAGCGTGAGAGCTGTGACAATGAACGCCGCCGCCCCTTCGAGATCAAAGGAACCAGGATTCATCAACGCCCCAATCGCCGCGGCGGCGAATCCGACCAACGGTGCGGCAACGATGAGGGGCGGGTAGATTCGCGCGAACCTGCTGGCGAAGAAGTCCACGGCTGAATGAGTTCGCTGGGCACTCAGGGTGATGAGGTATCCGGAAATGGCAAAGAAGCCGGTGACGGCCGCGCCTCCGAGCGTGAGCCCATACAGCGACGGTTCCGGTCCGTAGCCGCCGAGGGACCATGCATGGGACACAATGACGGCTACTGCGAACACGAGTCGGAGAGCGTTGAGGGAATTGCCTCCGAATTCGGCAAGGGTGTCGCGTCTTGTACTAGGGCTGAGGAGCCCCCTCCCGGGTCTGGGTTCCGGGAGGGGGCTCCGTCTGTAGGGCCCAGAACGGGCGTGTGAGGGCGTCACGGGATACCGAGAATGGTCCTGATCGATGTCGCAGCTGTTGTGAAGTAAGTTCCCAGAGCCGCACCGAATAGACCAATACCCACCGAAATGACCACAGCGATAAGGCCTAACAGTGCGGCATACTCGGTCGCAGTCGCTCCTCGTTCAGGGTGTTCCGCGCCTCGCCGAAATATGCGCTCAGATCTGTGAAGTTCCACGGCGGGCCTCTACGAGAAGGTCTTGATGATGCCCATGATTGCTGGGCCGAGGATGATGATGAACATGGCCGGAAGGATTGCGAAAATCAGGGGGAAGAGGATCTTCACGGGAATCTTCATGGCATGCTCCTCGGCCCGCTGCCGTCGCTTGAGCCGCATCTCCTGGGCCTGCGTTTTGAGGACCTTGGCGATGGCGATGCCGTACTGGTCGGCTTGGACGATGGATCGAACAAACGACCTGATATCCGGGAAGCTGGCCCGGGCGGCCAGATCAGTATAGGCCTCGCGGCGTGAGCGGCCCACCTGGATATCCTGCAGTGTCCTGACGAATTCATCGGACAATGGACCCGTCGTGCTTTCAGAAGCCCGAGCCATGGCGCCTTCGAATCCGATGCCTGCCTCGACCGAGATGAGCATTTGGTCGAGCATGTTGGGCAGCGCCAGTTGCATCGCGTGCCGCCTCTTCTGGGCGGAGTTGTTCAGGAGGATGTCGGGCACGAAGTAGAACAGCACCCCGAGGGCGATCAGCAGGAGGAAGCGAGGGCCGTCCGGGTGGGGGAGCAGAACAAGTATGCCGAGGAAGAGCCCGAGGAGGGCCAGAAGGGGCTTGGCGACGAGCACGCGGTCCAGGGGCCATGACCGAGGCCGTCCGGCGCCTGCAAGCTTTCCGTCGAGCCATGCGGTGTAGCCGACGGGAGTGATCCTGCGAGACAGAGCCGTGAGGGCCTCCGAGATCGACGTCGTGGAATGCTTCGGCCCGGCTTTGAGGAGTCCGAGGTTCTTCTCGATCGCGGCTCGCGCGCTCCGGTCTGGTGTGACGATGCTCCAGGTCAGGAAGGCGACTGGAAGCACGATCGCAAGGATTGCTCCAATTGCTAAGACGTTCATGTCTAGCTCCTCAGTACTTCGGCTTGATGAGTCGGCTGAGCCAGAAGGTGCCCACGAGCAGCATGATGACGACGACGGTGAGCATGATCCAACCCGGCACGGTCGTGAGGAAGGTGGTCGCGTAGTACGGATTCACCAGCATCATGAGGAAGAACATGATGATCGGCAGCGACACGAGCACTACACCAGACGTACGGCCCTCAGCGCTCAGGGCCCGCACTTGGCGGGCGATCTGGGCTCGTTCGCGGATCGTCTCGTTTACGTTGTCGAGGAGTTCGGCGAGATTGCCGCCGACTTCCCGATGGGTCTCTATGGCTTGGGCCACCCAGAGGAAATCCTCGCTCTTCATGCGCGACGCAGTCTCGAGCAGTGATTCCGTGAGGTCACGGCCGATACGCGATTCGTTGACCACGCGCCGCAACTCCTCACCCATGGGAGATTCTGCCTCGCTCGCCGCTCCATCGACGGCCCGCAGCAGGCTGTGGCCAGCTCGCATGCTTCCGGAGAGCATCTGCAGCGTGTCCGGCAGCTGCTCCGCGAACTTGGCCTGCCGACGTGAGGCGAGGGTGTTGAGGCCCACAACGAAGAGGATGGGAACCACCACGGCGAAAAGGAGGCCGAGGGCCAAGCCACCGAGGACGAAGCCCAGAATGGCACCCACGAGGGTGCCTGCCCCGGCCATGAGGACGAAGTCGCCAACGCGGATCTTGAGGCCCGCCTGCTCGAACTTGTCTGCGTTCGCGAATCGGAGCTGCCGTCCCTGCAACGACTTGGTGATGGCACTGACGGCGGTGTTGGTCAGTTTGGTCAGGGCTGACGTAGAGATTTCCTGCTGTTGAGGCCGGCGTCGCCCAATGGCGACGGTCTTCCGGGAACGCAGAACAACGATCACGAAGAGCAGGAGCCCCGCGTAGATGGCCAGAATGCCGGCTACAAGCATGAAGGGGGAATCCACAGCGTCACATCTTCCCGTAATGTTGGCCGAAGATGGATGGGCTGATCTGGATTCCCAGATCGCGGAATCGTTCCGTAAACCGTGGGCGCACTCCAGTGGGGATCGGCTTGCCCAGGAATCGCCCGTCGGCATCGAGTCCGGCAGCGTAGTCGAACAGGAATGCATCCTGCAGAGTGACCACGTCTCCTTCCATGCCCTGGACTTCGGTCACGTGGGTGACACGCCGCGTTCCGTCGCGGAGGCGCGTGAGGTGCACGATGAGGTTGACGGCCGAAGCAACTTGCTCGCGGATCGCCCGTAGGGGCAGGTCCATTCCGGCCATGAGCACGAGAGTCTCGAGGCGTGCGATCGAATCACGAGGGGAGTTGGCATGGACCGTCGAGAGCGAGCCGTCGTGCCCCGTGTTCATGGCTTGGAGCATGTCGAGAGTCTCGCCTCCACGGACCTCTCCGACGATGATCCTGTCCGGCCTCATGCGGAGCGTGTTACGCACAAGGTCACGGATCGTAATAGCGCCCTGGCCCTCGATGTTGGGCGGGCGGCTCTCGAGGCGAATCACGTGCTCCTGCTGGAGCTGGAGTTCTACGGCGTCCTCGATCGTCACGATCCGCTCGTCGTGCGGGATGAACGAGGAGAGCACATTGAGGAGCGTGGTCTTGCCTGTGCCCGTACCGCCCGAAACGATGATGTTCATGCGTGCCCGCACGCAAGCATCAAGCAATTCAGCCATCTCGGGGTTCAGTGTGCCCAGTTCGATGAGCTTATTGACACTGAGGGCTTCGCGCGAGAATTTGCGGATCGTGAGTGCCGCTCCGTTCACGGCGAGCGGCGGAATGATTGCGTTGACACGAGAACCGTCTGAGAGGCGCGCGTCGACAAGGGGCGACGATTCGTCGATGCGCCGGCCCACGCGCGAGACGATTCGCTCGATGACGCGGCGCAGCTGCTCCTCGGAAGAGAACGTCGTCTCAGTAGCGAAGAGCTGGCCGTGGCGCTCGATGTAGACCTGGTCGGCGCGGTTGACCATCACCTCAGTGACACTCGGATCGTCAATGTATCGTTGAAGCGGCCCGAGTCCGAGTACATCGTCCATCGTCTCGTCGATGAGCCGCTCGCGCTCACTTGCGGACAGTGGCACCGACTGGTCCGAGACGATGGAACGAAGCTCGGTGCGGACAAAGTCGTGGAGGTCGGCCTCGCTGAGTGCCGAGTCGGTGATGCGACTCCCGACGCGCTCATACAGCTCGACGCTTACCCTCTGCTTGAGCTCTCTCAGCGCGAGGCTCGTCCGCACGCTCCCGGGCGTGGCGACGTCGTGGACGGCGAGGCGGGCTTCGGCGTCGGCTGCGGCTTTGGCCTGAACGCGGGTGCTGAGGTTCGTCGCGGTGTGTTCGGGCGCGGCAAGTTCTAGCTCGGTGACGGGCAGCGCCGTCGTCTCAAGATTCCCGTGTTCTTCCGGCGGCGCCGCGAACACAGCGGGCGGGCGTCGCTCACCGCGGGCATCCAGAAGGCGGTCTGATAGGTTCACTGGAAGTCCGCCCTTCGGTGCAATTGCTTGTGGTCACGGTTGTCCCATTGGGGCCTGAACCGATCGATGAGCTTGCGCAGACCCTTGACTACGGGATCCCGCAGGCCGTCCTGGAGCGCCGGGACGCCGCGATTCGTCGAAAGCGGGAGCGAGCGCGAGCGGGGGAGGACGACGTCGACTGGCACCCCGAGGGTGGCCTCAACGTCCTGAAGCGTGATGCCAGTCCTGCGGTCCGCCATATTCAGCACCACATGCCGATGTTCAGGGAGCATATGAAGCTCGTTGAGGATCTCGAGGCCCGACTTGAGGCCGCGCACACTCGGAATGTCCATTCCACAAACCCACACCACGTCGCTCGCTTGGTCCAGAGTCGCCAGAACATGCTCCCCCAGGCCGGGCGATGTGTCGATGATGATGTACTGGAAGTCCGCCGCAAGGTGCTTGATGAGTTCCGCAATCCCGTCCGGGGAGATCTTGTCGGCGTCGGCCGGATTCCTCGGGGCGCACAGCGCATAGATATTCGTCGGATGCGGCGCGAGATAGGTCTTGAGCGAAAGGGAGTCCATCGGCCCGCTCGCTGCATCGAGAATGGTCCGTTCGGGGTTGAGCATGAGGGCGCTCGCGACGTCGCCGAACTGCAGATCGAGATCCACGATGACCACCGACATCGGCGCGATCTTGCCCAGCCCGACGGCGATGTTTGTGGCAATCGTGGTCTTGCCCACACCTCCCTTGGGCGACATCACCGCGATGATCCGCCCGTGCGCGTGCTCCGACTCATCGCCGATGGTGCCGATCGGCGGTGCCGCTGCGAGCCGAGAGGTAGCCGAGGCAGCCGCCTGTTCAAGGTGGCTGCGGAGGGACTCTGAGTCGGCCGTGGGGATCACGAGATCCCTGACGCCGGATCGCATGGCCGCCAGGGCCAGATCAGGCGTCGGCTGGGCCGCGTAGATGAGGCTCACGTGCGGATGACGCGCATCAACCGCCGTGGCGAATTTGAAAGCGTCGTCGGATCGCAGGTCCGGCCCGAGGATCAATACCTCGATCGGCTCACCCACGAGTTGGTTGAACACGTCGTCGATGCTGGCGGGCAGGAAGTTCGCCTGGAAGGTCTGGAGGGCGCCAGGAAGGCTCGCCGCAGCCAGCCGGATGCGGTGTTCGAAGTCAGCGTCTGCTGTGATGAGAGCGAAGCGGCTCATCGCAGGACCTTCGCCCGATCAATGCCTCCGCTGTTCTCGACCGCAGACGAGGGCTCCTTTGAGAGGTACAGCTTGCCGAACTCGGCCGCAAAGATGATCTTCTCGGCGTCAGCGGCTGTACGGGCTATGGTCACGAGGTATTCGGAGGTGCCACCACCACCGCCGCTGTTGATGCCGCCTCCACTGCTCGGCTGTGGGGAGGCTGTCGCATTGTTCTGCGCCGCAACCCCCGATGTGGTTTGGATGCCGGTCACGAGCACTTTGTGGAACGAGAGTTGAGTCTGCGAGGGCGCATTTTCCTCTTTGGAGAACGAGAGGAAGACGCCCACTGTGTCGCCGGCAGAGAGGGCTCCTCCGACGACTCGCTCGATGGGGAGCCGGACCGTGACTTCCTGCATACCGGCCGGGACGGCCGCGCGGCCGGGACCATTGAGTGCGCCAGCTTCCACGAATCGGGACGCAAGGAGTTGTTCTCCCGGCTGGAGGGCCACCGACGCGACCTTCCCCTGGATGGCCCCGAGGTCCGCGACTGCGTCAGCTGCGAGGACGCCCTTGGGAACGGGCTTCTTGGCGACGGAATCCCCGAGGCTTCCGACCGCAGTGCCGGCAATGACTGGCTTCTGCACGACGTAGACGTCCTGCGTCTCCGTGTTGGCGAACGCGCGGGCGTCGGCTCCGTTGACATAAATGATGAGAAGTGCGGCGCCAATGATTGCGACAATCAGAGCGGCCACGCCTCCCAGTAGGCGGGTCCTCACGGGTATCTCCTTAGATGATTGCTACTTGATGAGGGTGACCACGGTGGTGCCGAGGTCGTTCCCTGAACCGGTCCCAGTGGAGGGGTCCACGGTGTCGAAGCGGACGAACTGCGCGATGACGCAGCGATCGACGCCAGCGCTGCACGCGTACAGGGGATTGATTCCAAGAGCCGTCAGATCCGCGACCGTGTCGTGGAACTCATAGGGGGAGCCTGCGTTGGCGAAATGCCAGCCGTAGATCCGCAAGGTGGCGTAACCGAGGATGTGGAACTGACCCCCGGCACCCTGTGCGATCGCTTGATCGAAGACCGGAAAGATCACATTGACTTGACCGCCGGCGTTGATGGTGTCGATCCAGCCCTGCAGGATCGACTGGCACGGTGTGAGCCTGTTCACGCCATTGCCCGGGTCAGTCGGGATGTAGTTGCCCCCACTCGTTGTCGTCGCCTGGCATGGCCCCGACTGCAACAGCCAACCCCAGCCCCCGGGGATCGCCGTTCCGGATGGACCCGTACAGGTCATCCCGGGCTTCCACTCCAATTGCATGATGTTCCCGGCCTTCTGGCCGCTCTGGAGGTCAAAGCAACTGTTGGAGAAAGCGAGCGGGAAGCCTCCGCCGTTTCCGGGTGGCTTCAAGCTGACGGTGGCCTGCGCCCCGACGGTTGCGGGGGCCACGTTGAGGGCCTTGGCGAAGAGGGGCGTGAGGAATCCTGCTCCGCTCGCGCCGTCCCTCGTCGAGGTCGTCACGACGACCTCCTGGAGTCCGTTGACTACCGGGAACGTCACCGATTGGATCGTCGAGGCATTGTCGTTCGCGTTGCCGTTGACCAGTGGCTGCGCCGCTGTTGTCCAAGCGCCCGCGTAAGACGAAGTGCAGGTTTGGTTCTTATAGCACTGCTGCCCGATGGCGATGGCGGCGGAGTCGGCTCCGTTCTGGAGCTGCGCCCGCTCGGCATACACCTGACCGAGATCGACGGCCACCGCGCCGACACCGATGAGGGCGAGCATGAGCACGACGGACAGGATGGCGATTGCGCCGCGTTCCCCGTCGGCGCAGGCGCCCCGGATCATCCCCCGCACCTCATTGCACTGACGCCCGAGACGGTCCACGGCCCGGCAATGCCCGTGAGGCTCGGCATCGAATACTGGATACTCACGGTCACGGTCTGGTTTGGCGCGCAGGTCGCGGGGGAGAAGGCATAGCTCAGCGGCCCGATGGTCGGCGCTGCCGCCGTGGCGGCCGCTGTCGCCGTGGCCTGGTTGTTGCTGATCGCCATGGACCGGGCGGCCTCTCTGGCGGCTTGGGTAACGCTGATCTGCACGCGGAAGAAGTTGGCGAACTCGACGATGCCGAGCATCACTGAGAAGAAGAGCGGGGCGACTAGTACGAACTCGACCGCGACCGCTCCGCGGTCTCTCGCTGCATGTCTCGACTTCATTTCCCCCCCAACTAGGTTGTGGGCAGCTGGACGGCTGTCCGCCCAGCTGCCCGCCGATTCACCAGGTTGCAACTGTTGTCGCGAGGCTGTTGAACCACGTGTTCAGCGCCCCGCCGAAGGCCAGCACGCCGACGGCAATGATGAGCGCGATGAGGCCGACGAGGAGTGCATACTCGGTCGCGGTGGCACCCTCCTCACCTGTCGTGGTGATGGTTTCTTCTTGGACAGGCTGTTGCTCTTCCATCTATCCCCCCTAGCTGTTGGTCTCTTTCGGTGCGTCTGCTACCAGATGGCTACTACCAGGCTGCGACCTTGGTGGCGAGGTTGTTGAACCACGTGTTGAGCGCCCCGCCGAAGGCGAGGACGCCGACGGCGATGATGAGAGCGATGAGGCCGACGAGGAGTGCGTACTCGGTCGCGGTGGCGCCCTTCTCCTTCTCGGTGGAGGTGATGTCGTTCCAGAACGTCATGAGGGAGACCATGAGCTTGTCCATGATGGGTCCTTTTCAAGCGTGCGAGACCAATGGCAACGTTGCCCCCTTATGAGCGCCGTCGGGTCTACAGCCGTCAGACTGTCATTACCATCCGCGCCAGCGCACTACTCCTCTGTACTCGAATTTCTCGTTTCGAGTACCCCAAGAACTACCTAGTGAAGGCCCGCATGTACTCAGTTCGTGAAGGCTGTGTTCAAGTAGTCGGGGCGTTGGGCAGGCGTGCCTTCGAAGGCGGGCCAGCAACGGTCGGTGGGGTCGCTTTGACCCGCCGTGCCGCGGCGGGATATCCTAGGTAGTCGTTGTGCGTGTCCTGACTCGATGATGCGCGCCGCGGGAGTGTCCAGTTGCAGGACGCCGGCTCCCGGGGTGCTATCGAGTAGCACGGGATGACTGGTCTGGGAGCCCTCACCTCTGGTCCGGTAGCGCACCGAAGACATAGGGGTGTATCTCACCGCCCCTACCAGACCAAGAAACGAAGGCAATAACTGTGCGTACGTACACACCGAAGCCCGGCGACGCCGACCGTCAGTGGCACGTCATTGACGCCACCGACGTCGTTCTGGGTCGCCTTGCCAGCCAGACCGCAACACTGCTGCGCGGGAAGCACAAGCCGACCTTTGCGTCCCACATGGACATGGGCGATTTCGTCATCATCATCAACGCGGACAAGGTGGCCCTCACCGGCGCCAAGCTCCAGCAGAAGCGCGCCTACCGCCACTCGGGCTTCCCGGGCGGCCTGACCAGCGTCACCTACGCGGAGCTGCTCGAGAAGAACCCGGTCCGCGCCGTGGAGAAGGCCATCAAGGGCATGCTCCCGCACAACAAGCTGGCTGACCAGCAGATTTCCAAGCTCAAGGTCTACGCGGGCCCGAACCACCCGCACGCTGCCCAGCAGCCCAAGACCTTCGAGATCACCCAGGTCGCCCAGTAGTACTGGCCACTTCCAAAGAATTCATCAAGGAGAACACTGTGGCTCAGAACGAAGAGCTTGCCCCGGCCGCCGAGGCTGAGGAGACCCCCACCACTTACACGTCCGAGAGCGCCCCGGCTGCCGCCGAGGAAGCCAAGCGCGAGCGCCCCGCCCTCACCGTTGCCGGTGCCGCCGTTGGTCGCCGCAAGGAGGCCGTGGCCCGTGTCCGCGTTGTCCCCGGCACCGGCCAGTGGACCATCAACGGCCGCACGCTTGAGAACTACTTCCCGAACAAGCTGCACCAGCAGGAAGTGAACGACCCGTTCAAGCTCCTCGACCTTGAGGGCGCATACGACGTGATCGTTCGCATCCACGGCGGTGGCCCCTCGGGCCAGGCCGGTGCCGTGCGCCTCGGCGTCTCGCGCTCGCTCAACGAGATCGACCTCGAGAACAACCGTCCGGCACTCAAGAAGGCCGGCTTCCTCACTCGCGACGCCCGCGTCGTGGAGCGCAAGAAGGCCGGTCTCAAGAAGGCCCGCCGCGCACCGCAGTACTCGAAGCGCTGATTCCCAGCTGTTCACGCCGAAGGCCCGTTCCGCACCTGCGGGGCGGGCCTTCGGCCGTGGTCGGGTGTGTCCGTTACTGAAGTCGGAAGAGCCGGACGCCATCGATCTCGGTCGACGGGAACGTCGTCCTGATCCACTCGACCGTCTTCAAGGCTTCGGATGCGGGGTGGAGAAACGGATCGTCGTAAGCAGAGTCAACGAAATAGCAGACTCTTCCCGAGGAGGCCCAGCTCTGAAACTGGGACAAGGTTGGCCACGGATCACTTGCGGCGAATCCGCCGAGGGCCAAGACCGGGTGATTGCTAGCGAGCTGTAGTTTGGCGGCGCTCTGAGAAGGTACGGTAGCCGCGGCCCAAGTACAGGTCTGAGGAGTTTCGCGGAGCATTAGGTTTACGCCTGCAGTTGGGTCCGACCCCATGGATATGTCGCGCGCCCACCGTGGGTCGCCCCGGCCCACGGCGGCCAAGAAGTGGCTGATGGTCTTGTCGCTGACTGTCACCCCGCCGGAGAGGGGGTTTGAGCCCTGTTGGGGAGTGGCCGCGTTGACCACTGAGGTAGCCATGGGCCCTGCGAGGAGGGCGAATCCGCTGAGAAGCGACGCCACCCAGTTCACAGTGTTCCAAGGGGGCCTCACGAACGTGAGGAGACCCCCGACGAGCCCGATTCCCAAGACAAGCCAAGCAATCCACTGGGGCCACATGGCCACAGACAGCAGGATTGCCGAGCACGTCAGAGTGGCGGCGATAACGCCCAGCGCAGCCGCGATTCGAATAGGCCGCCGTGCATCCTGGGCCGCGAGTATGTGGACACCAGAACCGAGGACGAGTGCCATGGGTACGCCGATGCTTGCGGTGTAGTAGGTATGGATCTGGTCGCCCATGAAGCTCAACGTGATGTAGGCCGTAATGAACCAGACAGCACCCGCCATCGCAAGGAGCCTAGAGATTCGGCGACGAATTCGGGTCAGGCCCAGCGCGACGAGCACGACGGCTGCACAGGCCGCAGGCAGGAGCCAGCTAGCCTCCTGGGCGTAGTTGGCACTGAGTAGTCGGAAGAGCCCGGTGTCTGGACCGGCACTGCGGTACTGGGCTGGAATCAGAGAGGTGACCGGGTCGTCTTGGCTCACGATCCGCTGCATCCCGTTGTAGCCGAAGGTGAGCTCAATGGCGCTGTTCGTCGTCGACCCGCCCATGTACGGGCGCTGATCTTTGGGAGTCAGCTCAACGATTGCGAACCAGCTCGCCGCCGTCACCACGAATGGCAGCGCGGCAGATGTGGCCAGCAGCAGCATCTCGCGCGCCCGACCCCACGCGCCCGCAATCAGAACGGTTGCAAGAGCTGGAGCCACCAGCAGGGCCTGGAGCTGCTTGGTCAGGATGGCCAGGCCGAGGGCTACGCCTACGGCCACCGCCCACCTCGCCCGCCCCGTATCGACCGCCCTCAGGGCGCCAGCCAGCGCGAGAAGCAGCAGGAACATCATGAGCGGGTCAGGGTTGTTGTACCTGGACATGAGGACGACGATCGGCGTGGTCGCGAAGACTGCTGCCCCGACCAGCCCGGCTACGGGGGAGAGGTATCGGCGACCCATGACGAAGACGAGCGCCGTCGTGGCCACTCCCAAGAGAGCCTGCGGGAGCAGGAGGCCCCAGCTGTTCAGCCCGAACACGCGGACCGAGAGCCCGATGAGCCACAGGCTCAACGGCGGTTTGTCGACCGAGATGGCATTGCCCCAGTCACTGGAACCGAAGAAGAACGAAACGGGGTCATGCAGCCCGGCCTGCACTGCGGCCGAGTAGTAGGCGTTTGCCCAGCCATTCGCCGGGAGATTCCAGATGTTCAGGAACGCGCTTGCGGCCAGGATGATCGCGAGCCCGGCCCGCTCGAGCGATCCGAACCGGCGGTCCGAATGCACCGCGGATTCAGCGAGAGCCGCCATTCAGGCTGCATCCATCGCCCGCGCGGAGGCGGTGTCGGCGCGGACCCGGCCACCCGCCGTCGTGCGCCTTCGGAAGACCCACGCCTTGAGCAGCGCGAAGCGCATGACGGTGGCCACGACGTTGGCGGCCGTGAGGGTCACCAGTTCGGCAGTCGCGCCGGGATCCGTATTCAGGGCGTGAAGCACCACGAGAGACGAGGACGTAAGGCCCCACGCGAGCCCGAAGACGATGAGGCCCTGGAACTGCTGGACGCCATAGTGCGCAGGGCCGCTGATGCCGAAGGTAAAGCGCCGGTTCGCGGCAGTGTTCAGCACGGCGGTAATAAGCAGCGCCGAGAAGTTGGCCGGCTGGGCTCCCATGAGCGGCTGAAGCATGAGGTAGAGGACGGCGTAGGCGATCGTAGAGGCGACCCCCACCGCGCCGAAGCGCAGGACTTGGCCGAAGAATGACGGCGGCCGTACGGGGAGCAAGGGGCGACGGCCCAGCTCGGCGTAGATGGCGGCGAGGGGGATCCGGCCCAGGGCGAGGGATTTCGCAACACGGACGATCCCGCGCATGTCGTCCATGGCTGTCTGGGCAATGTCCACCGTGCTCGTGGGGTCGTCGGTCCAGTCGACCGGGATCTCGTGGATGCGAAGACCTGCCCGCTCGGCCAGGACCAGCAGCTCGGTGTCGAAGAACCACGCGTTGTCCTCGACGTGCGGGAGCAGGGTGCGCGCCACGTCCGCTCGAAGTGCCTTGAACCCGCACTGGGCGTCCGAGAACCTCACACCGAGGGTGCCCTTGAGCATGACGTTGTACGTCCGCGAGATGATCTCCCGCTTGGGCCCGCGCACCACACGTGCGGTGCGGCCCAGCCGGGTGCCGATTGACATATCCGAATGCCCGGACAGCAGTGGGGCGATGAGCGGCGGGAGCGCTGCGAGGTCGGTGGAGAGATCGACGTCCAGATAGGCGACGACCTTCGCCGTGGACTCCATCCACGCCTGCCTGAGCGCGAAGCCACGGCCCTTCGTCTCGAGGCGCAGGTAACGGACCCCTTCGAGCTGGGCGGCGAGCGATTCGCCGATGGCGCGGGTGCCGTCAGTGCTCGCGTTGTCCGCGATGGTGACGACCCACGGAATCTGGAACGCCTCTTCGAGGTAGGCGACGAGCGACGTGACAGAGCCAGCCAGCGCATCCTCTTCGTTGTGCACCGGCACGACAATGTCGATGGCCGGCCCCCCATGGACCTCAGTCATGCGTTCAAAGCTACTGGGCGGGTACGGGTGCGGACCAGTTGGTGCGGAGAATCGAGTACACGATGGCGCGGCCAAGTAGTGCCTCGGCGACTCTCGTTGGATATGGACCCGGTGCGGCGAGTGCTCGTGTGCTGAATGTTCGTTGCTGCAAGAAACGAGTACTCGGGACGCCGAATAAGTGGTGCGACGCTCCCAATTGTGCGTTAGCGTCACGGGATCGCCTGGTCTCAGGAGACATCACTCGCGCACTTCACTAACGATGGGGGACATCGTGCGTCATCTCGCCACTCCTGCTTCACCCGCGCCCACCTTCCGGTTCCGGGCCCTTGCCGCTGCCGTGCTCGTGCCGGGCATCGCCTCGACCCTCATGGCTGGAGGCATCACGACCGCCCAGGCAGCGCCTCCCGCCAGCACGCAAGGCATCTGCAACGGTGTCGCGAACCAGCTGGCCCATCGCGGCACCATCCAGGAGAACCTTCTTAGGGCGGCCACGAAGCGCAATGCTGACGCCATCGCTGCCCTCGCCGCGCAGAAGGTGACGCTCCAAACCCAAGCGGATGCGCTGAACTCGGAGATCGCCGGGCTGAATGCAGCGATCAAGCAGGCCGACGACGAGCTCGCAACGCTCGGCAGCCAGCTCGCGACCGCGTACGCCAACCTCGACTCGCTGACCTCGCAGCAGACCGCCACCCAGGGGCAGATCGACGCCGCCAACTCGGCCCTCGCCGCATTGCAGGCCCAGCAGGCCGACCTGACCGCCAAGCTCGCACCCCTGCAGGAGCAGCTCGCCGCGGCGCAGGCGGCCAGCGCCGACCTTCGTGGCCAGGCAAGTAGCACCGAGTCCGCGCTTGACGCCAAGAACGCCGAGATCGCCACCGCGAACGCCGAGCTTGCCACTCTTCAGAAGACGGCCGACGACGCCCAATCGACCCTCGCCACCAAGCAGGCGGAGATCGCCACGGCCGCAGGTGAGCTCACGACCCTGCAGGCGGCCGAGCAGACCGCGGCTGGCAACGTCACGGCCGCACAGACGGCTGCGGACGCCGCACAGGCCGAGCTGGACCGCCTCCAAGGCGTCGCCACAACGGCCCAGGCCACGCTCGACGCGCAGGTCCAGGCGGTGGCAGACGCCAAGGCGGACCTGGCCGCGAAGCAGAAGGCTGCAGCCGACACTTCCGCGGCAGTCGATGCCAAGAAGGCCCAGATCGCCCACGCCCAGACTGACCTCGCCGCGCTCCAGGCCGCCGCCCAGCAGACTGCGGACGCGCTCGCTGCCAAGAAGACCCAGATCGCCCAGACCCAGACCGATTTGGCTGCGCTGCAGAGCGCCGCGCAGAAGGCCGCCGATGCCGTCGCCGCCAACACCAAGGCCATCGCCGCGGCGCAGGCGCAGGTCGACGCTCTGCAGGCGCAGCTCACCGCCGCCCAGCAAGCGGTCACCGCTAAGCAGGCCGATCTCGTGACCACGCAGAACACGCTAGCCTCCCTGCATCAGCAGAAGACCCAGCTGCAGAACGACATCGCCGCCCAGCAGGCGATTATTGACTCCTACCCGACGAGCTCACAGGCCAAGAAGAAGCTGGCTGCGCAGACCCAGCTCGCTACTGACCAGACGCAGCTGACTCAGGTGAACAACCAGATCACCACCACGAACGGCCAGATCGCCGCGCTCCAGGGCGACCTCACGGCCCTCCAGGCCAACGTGACCTCGCTCAACGCCCAGCTGCTCGCCGCGCAGCAGAGTAGCAGCGCGCTGCAGCAGCAGGCTGCACCCCTCCAAGCGGCCCTCGCGAGCGCCAATGACGCCGTGACGACCAAGCAGGCCGACCTCTCTGCTCTTCAGGGGCAACTGCCCGGGCTCCAGGCCACAGTGGACGCGGCCAACACCGCCGTGGGTTCGAAGCAGGCCGAGCTCGCGGGCCTCCAGACCGATCTGGGCACGCTCCAGACCGCGGCCGCGAATGCCCAGGCCGCTGTGGACGCACAAGCAGCGATTGTCGCGAACCTGAACGACGCCCTACCGGCCCTATCCGCAAACCGCGACCAGGCGATCGCAGACCTGCAAGCACAGCAGGAGAAGCTGGCCCAGCTTCAGGACGCGCTGACCTCAGCCAAGGACGCGCTGAGCACCGCCCAGCAGGCCGTCACTGACAAGCAGGCTGAGATCAAGGGCCTCCAGGACCAGCTGCCGGGCCTCCAGTCCGCAGTGGACCAGGCCACGGCTGCAGTGACCTCGATGCAGAACGACCTGGCCGCGTTGAACGTGGCCAGTGATGCCCTCGTGACGCACCTCAAGGACCTGAACGGGCAGATCGCCGCCGCGGAGCAGAGTATCCTCGGCCTGCAGAATCAGGTCGCCCCGCTCATCTCGAAGCTGGACGGGCTAAACCAGCAGATCTCCAACACCGAGAAGCAGCTCGCCACCCTTCAGCAGCAGTCCATCAGTCTGGATACGCAGGTCACCGCAGCCGCGGCAACCCTGCGGGACATCCAGGCTCAGAAGGGCAATAAGCAGAGGGAGATTGCCACGCAGAAGGACGTGGTGGCGGGCCTCCAGGCCCAGCTCGCCTCCGTCCAGGCCCAGATCAGTGCGATCGACGGGACAATCGCCAACGGCGGCTGCCTCGTGTCGGGAGCGTAGCTCCGTCCTCAGGCTCACGACGGCGACCCGTCGCCCGGGGTGCCCCACGGCACCCGGGCGGGCGGGCGCCGTCGTGCGTCCGCGGCGTTACCCTGAATCCATGGTTCCCGAGGATCCACGCCTTTCCGTGACCGAAGACTACGCGGCCGAACTCGACGAGCTGCGCGAGATCGGCAAGGTCGACCACAGGGTCAGGCCCAGCGCCGACCCCGACGCGTGGCGGCACGGCTATCCCTACGAGCAGAAGCTCACCCGGCCCGCCTACGAGCGCCAGAAGCGTGCCCTCCAGATCGAACTCCTCAAGCTCCAGCTGTGGGTCAAGGACACCGGCCAGAAGGTCCTCATCCTCTTCGAGGGTCGCGACGCTGCTGGAAAGGGCGGCGCCATCAAGCGGTTCAACGAGCACCTGAACCCCCGCGGCGCTCGGATTGTGGCCCTCGAGAAGCCCACCGACGCCGAACGCACCCAGTGGTACTTCCAGCGCTACGTGTCCCATCTGCCCAGCGGCGGGGAGATCGTGATGATGGACCGCTCCTGGTACAACCGGGCCGGCGTCGAGCGGGTGATGGGGTACTGCACCGCAGCCGAGTACCACGAGTTCATGCGCGAGGCGCCGGAGTTCGAGCGCATGCTCGTCAACTCCGGGATCCACCTGCACAAGCTGTGGTTCTCGGTGGGCCGCGAGGAGCAGCTCAACCGCTTCGCCTCCCGCGAGACGGACCCTGTGAAACAGTGGAAGCTCTCACCCACGGACATGGCGAGCCTGGACAAGTGGGACGCCTACACCGCCGCCAAAGAGGCCATGTTCTTCTACACGGACACCGGGGACTCCCCGTGGACCGTCATCAAGAGCAACGACAAGAAGCGCGCCCGCCTCGAGGCCATGCGGTACATCCTCAACGTCACCCCGTACGACCGCAAGGACACCAAGGTGGCGCACGCCCCGGATTCGCTGATCGTCGGCACCGCCGCCGAGGTCCTCGAGGAAGGCGAGACGTACACCGCACAGTTCCCCGTGCTGCGGGCGGGGGCATAGCCTTCCTGCGACAAGGAGGCCCCTCCATCGGGCCAGTAGACTGACCCGGTGACTAGGCTCTTCGGTACCGACGGCGTGCGTGGGCTGGCCAATGGCCTCCTCGACGCCCAGCTCGCCCTCAAGATCTCCCAGGCGGCGGCTGTCGTCCTCGGCCACCGGCAGGTTGCAGACGGCGCGCGGCCGCGCGCCGTCGTGGCCCGCGACCCCCGGGCCTCGGGCGAGTTCATCAGCGCCGCCGTTGAGGCCGGCCTCGCGAGCGCGGGCGTGGACGTGTACGACGCCGGCGTCCTTCCGACCCCTGCCGCCGCCTACCTCGTGGCGGACCTCGGCGCTGATTTTGGCGTCATGATCTCTGCCTCGCACAACCCGGCGCCGGACAACGGGATCAAGTTCTTCGCGCGCGGGGGGCACAAGCTCCCCGACGAGGTCGAGGACCAGATCGAGGCGCTCCTGATCGAGGAGCCGCACCGCCCCACGGGCGCCGGCGTGGGCCGCATCCAGCGGTTCGCCGATGCCGAGGACCGCTACATCGTCCACCTCCTCACCACCCTTCCGCACCGACTCGACGGGCTCACCGTGGTCCTCGACTGCGCCAACGGCGCCGCCTCGGGCTGCTCGCCGCAGGTGTTCAAGGATGCTGGCGCGAACGTGATCGTGATCGGCGCCGAGCCGGACGGGCTCAATATCAACGACGGCGTGGGCTCCACCCACCTCGGCCCGCTGCAGGCGGCAGTGCTGGAGCACGGCGCGGACCTGGGCATCGCGCACGACGGCGACGCCGACCGCTGCCTCGCCGTGGACCACGAGGGCACCATCGTGGACGGCGACCAGATCATGGCCGTCCTGGGCCTGGCCCTCAAGGAGGCCGGCAAGCTGCGCGACAACGTGCTCGTGGCCACCGTGATGAGCAATCTGGGCCTCAAGCTCATGCTCCGCGACGCTGGCATCGCCGTCCGCGAGACCGCCGTGGGCGACCGCTACGTGCTCGAGGAGATGCGCGCCGGGGACTACTCCCTCGGCGGTGAGCAGTCCGGCCACGTCATCTTCTCCGACTACGCGACTACCGGCGACGGAGTCCTCACCGGCCTCCAGCTCGCCGCCCAGGTGGCCCGCACGGGCAAGCCGCTCAGGGACCTCGCCTCAGTCATGACCCGTCTCCCGCAGGTGCTCATCAACGTCAAGGGCGTGGACAAGGCGCGCGTCTCCGCGGACGACGGCGTGGCGGCGGCTGTAGCTTCCGCCGAGGCAGAGCTGGGGGAGACCGGGCGGGTGCTCCTGCGCCCCTCCGGCACCGAGCCCGTGGTCCGCGTGATGGTGGAGGCCGCCGACGAGGGCACCGCCCAGGCCATCGCCGAGCGACTCGCGCGCGTGGTGCAAAGCCAACTCGCGCTCGAGACGGCCTGAGTCCAAGCACCTTGGGCGGGACGGTACGCTCGGCTCATGCGCACGCCGCCGCCCGCCGTCGTCCGAGCCGTCCAAAGCCTCAGCGGGGCCCTTGAACGGACTGCCGCGGCGCTCAAGCCGCCGCAGGCGCGCTTCCTCGAGGTCAGCGGGGGAGTCGCGGCCATCGCGCTCATGCGCGCGGCCGTGAACACTCGCCTCGCCGAGCCGCTCGCAGGCGGCCGGCGGACGGCGCCGGAGGTTGCCGCGGAGCTGGGCCTGCACGCCGACACCGTGCACCGCGTGCTGCGCGGCCTCGCAGTGTTCGGCCTCGTCAGGCTCGACCGCCGCGGTGGCTTCACCCTCACCCGCACGGGCCGGCTGCTGCTCGAGGACTCACCGCATTCGATGGCAGGGTGGGTGCGGTACGCGACGTCGGACGCGGTGCTCGCAGGCTGGCTGCGCCTTCCTGAGTCCCTCGCGGACGGCGAGCCTGCCTTCAACGCGGCCACGGGAACCACGCTGTGGGCACACCTCGCGGCACACCCGGACGAAGAGGCCGGCTTCGCCCGCACCATGCACGAGCTCACCCTCCTCGCGGCGCCTCTCATCGTCGCCGCCTACCCGTGGCCCGAGCACGGAACCGTGTGCGATGTGGGCGGGGGAGTCGGCGCGATGCTCGCCGCGGTGCTCCAGGCGTGCCCCGCCCTCGACGGCGTGCTGGTTGACCAGGCCGGTCCGCTCGCCGCCTCGGGTGAGTACCTGGCAGGTCGGGGAGTTGCAGAGCGCGTTCGCGCGGTCGAGGGCGACATCTTCACCGGCTTCGAGGCCCGCGCCGACGTGTACCTGCTCAAGGACGTTCTGCACGACTGGGATGACGAGCAATGCAGTCAGGTGCTCCGCACGGTCCGGGCTGCGGCCGCAACTGGCGCCCGGGTGCTGGTCCTCGAGTGGCTGCAGGAGCCCAACGTTGCCTCGTTCCCGGTCTCGATCTCGGACGTCATGATGCTGGCCCAGACCGAGGGGCGGCAGCGCTCGGCCGCCGAGCTCCAGGCCCTCGGCGCGGCGGCCGGCTTCCGGGCCGGCAGGGTCATCGATTCGGGCGTCTACGGAATCGTGGAGCTGATCGCCCAGTAGGGGCATCAGCGCGTTGCACCGACTCTTCCTACCGCGCCCGCGACCCGCGATACTGGCTGCACGGGCCACGCCCGAGCTGGGGTCAACCTGCCTGTTCCACCATGGAGGACCGAATGGCCAACTACGAGCTCCTGTCCGTGATCGCCCGGCTGCGTCCCGAGGCATGGGACGCGATCATCCCCCGCTCGGCCTTCCGGTCGAACCGGCTCGCCGCTGTGGCGCTCAATCCGCAGCCGCTCCCTCCGGGGCCTCCGGACGACCTCGCCACCGCCGCCGCCCGTATGACCCAGCGCCTCATCCACCTCGCCATCGAGGCGGACATCCGGGGTGAGGATTCCGCTGGCTGGCTTACGGAGTTCGTCGACGACTACTGCGGCAGCTGGCCCCACAAGTGGCCGGTCCCGTGGCCCGGCTCAGGCCCGGAACACGGTGCCCAGCCCGACCCGTGGCGCCTCCAGGAGGCCCGCGCCGCGAGCGCCATCATCCTCGCCTCCACCGCGTCGCGGCTCGGCGAAGGCCGCCTGCAGGCGGCACTGCGGGACGGCGCCGAGAAGCTCGCCGACGCGGCCGTCGCCCAACGCTGACCGTGCCGAGCACGACGCCGGCCCCCACCTTCGCGAGGTGAGGGGCCGGCGTCGCGCTTCGTTGTCGCTGGGGAAATCGGGGGCTGGAGTTACGGGCGCGGGGCCTGGAGCGAGTCGCGGATCTCGGTGAGGAGCGCGATCTGCGGGTCGATGGCCTCGCCCTGCTCCTCGTCCTTGATGGCGAGCTTGCGGTTGCGGCGCTCGATCATGTGGTTCATCGGCATGACGACAGCGAAGTAGATCGCAGCCGCAATGAGGAGGAAGTTGATGAGGGCGGTGAGGAAGAACCCGATCTTCACCGGCCCGAAGACCAGGAACTCGTCGAAGTTCGGCTGGCCCACCAGCAGGGAAACGATAGGCATGAGGATGTTACCGACGAACGAGGTAACGACGGCGCCGAAGGCGGCACCCATGACGACGGCCACGGCAAGGTCAACGACGTTGCCCTTCATGATGAAATCTCTGAATCCACTCAGCATGGGGCTAATGCTACTGCCAGGAAACCGGCGTCTACGTGAACGCGAGGTTATATCTTCCCCCCGCGTGGCGGGGCGGTGGAGTCGCTTCGCTCAACCAGCAGGTCAATAGGCGGGCGCGGCCGGGAGGCCCAGGAACTCCTCGAGCGTGTTGGCTCCGCGGACGTGCATGGCCGTGGCCGCCTCAACGCCGATGTAGCGCAGGTGCCAGGGCTCGTAGTAGTAGCCGGTGGTCTCATGGAA
The DNA here is from genome assembly GCF_030908215.1 of Sinomonas sp. ASV486. GTDB lineage: Bacteria > Actinomycetota > Actinomycetes > Actinomycetales > Micrococcaceae > Sinomonas > Sinomonas puerhi. Next base: position 267,885 of record NZ_JAVFJK010000001.1, read on the forward strand.
CCACCACGGGTAGCGCACGATGAACCCGAACTCGTGGCCGTGCGCCGCCGCCCATTGCGCCGCGGGCGTGTCCTTGAAGCACGGCTGCACGGAGCATGTCCCGCCCGGCGCGCCGATGTCGAACGCCCAGCCGGTCTGGTGCTCCGAGAATCCGGGGCGCGCCGACGCGACGTCGGCCATCGCCTTCCCCTCCCTCGCCACCCAGCCGTTGTAGGTGGACGCCTGCGTCGCGTACGACCGGTAGCCGCTCAGAAGCGTCATCGGCGACCCGGCCACCGCGGCGGCGGCGAACATCGCCTCGGCCGCCCGCGCCGTCGTCGGATTCACCTGCGTGCTCTCGCCGCTGGTCGCGAGCTGCACCCGCGGCGTGGTCAGCTGCGGCACGAAGTCGATCGGGTTGAGCGGAAGCCTCTTGTTCACGACGACGAGCGGGTTGCCCGGATCCGTGGACGCGCCGAACCGCTCGCTGGTGGGCGAGGCGGGAGAAGCGGACGACGGCGCGGGGGCGGGTGCCGCCGTGGTGCTCGCCTCGGTGGGGGTCGCAGACGGCCCCACCGAGACGATTGGCGGGGGGCTCGTGAAGGAATCGATCACGGGCGGAACCGCGCGGGACTCCGGGGCGCAGGCGGTGAGGCCGGCGGCGAGGGCGGCGAGGGTGAGGCTGCGGCGCGTGAGGGTGTGGGGTTTCGACTCCGCTTCGCTTCGCTCGACCATTGGGCTACACCTTCCGCAGGAGCATGCGGCGGATCGAGTGGTCCTTGTCCTTGGTGAGCACGAGCTGGGCACGGCCGCGCGTGGGCAGCACGTTCTGGACCAGGTTGGGCTCGTTGATCCGCTTCCAGATGCTGCGCGCCGTCGTCGCCGCCTCCTCGTCGGAGAGGGATGCGTACCGGTGGAAGTAGCTCTCCGGCTGGGCGAACGCCCCCGAGCGGAGCTTGAGGAACCGCTCCACGTACCAATGCTCGATGTAGCTCGTCTTCGCGTCCACATAGACGGAGAAGTCGAAGAAGTCGCTCAGGGCCAGACCGGCGGTGCCGTCGGCGCGGGCGCGGGCGGGCTGGAGGACGTTGAGGCCCTCGACGATGAGCACGTCCGGCCTGCGGACCACCACCTCGCGTCCGGGCACGATGTCGTACGTGAGGTGGGAGTACCAGGGTGCCCGGACCTCCTCGGCCCCCGACTTGATCTCGGCGACGAAGCGCAGGAGCGCGCGCCGGTCGTAGGACTCGGGGAAGCCCTTGCGGTCCAGGATGCCCCGGCGGGTCAGTTCCGTGAGCGGGTAGAGGAAGCCGTCCGTCGTGATGAGCTGGACGTTCGGAGTGGACGGCCAGCGCTGGAGCATCTCCCGCAGCACGCGGGCGATCGTGGACTTGCCCACCGCCACCGAGCCGGCCACGCCGACGACGAACGGGGTGCGCTGGGTCTTCTCGCCGAGGAACGTCTGGGTCGCGTTGTGCAGCTCGCCCGAGGCCTCCACATAGAGGGAGAGGAGCCGGGAGAGCGGGAGGTAGACGTCGCGGATCTCGAGGAGGTCGAGCGGATCTCCGAGGCCTCGTACGCGGTCGATGTCGCTCTGGTTGAGGGGCTGCTCCATGCGGTCCGCGAGGCGCGCCCACGTGGCACGGTCGAGTTCCACGAAGGGCGTGGCGCCGTCGCCGCTGAACTCGGTTCTCTCCAGACTCACCCGTGCATTCTGTCAAGTGAGGCGGGCATCACGAAATGTGGACGACATCGCCACGCCGGTAGGATGGAGGCCATGTGTGGAATCGTGGGCTATGTCGGCAGCAGCAAGCGCAGCGAAGGGCTCGGTGCCCTCGCCGCGGACGGCAGCAACAACTACAGTGCGCTTGATGTGGTGATTGAGGGCCTTCGCCGGCTCGAGTACCGTGGCTACGACTCGGCAGGCGTCGCCGTCGTGGCGGACGGGGCCATCGAGTCCCGCAAGAAGGCTGGCAAGCTCAAGAACCTCGAGAGCGAGCTCGCCGAGCGCCCGCTGCCTGAGAGCTTCACCGGTATCGGCCACACGCGCTGGGCCACTCACGGCGGCCCGACGGACGCCAACGCGCACCCGCACCTGGCCGACGGCGGCAAGCTCGCCGTCATCCACAACGGCATCATCGAGAACTACGCGACGCTCAAGTCGGAGCTCGTGGCCAAGGGCGTGACGTTCCTCTCGGAGACGGACACCGAGGTCGCGGCCGCGCTCATCGGCGACCTGTACCGCGGCGCGGCCGACGGCGACATTACCCGCGCGATGCAGCTCGCCGCCCAGCGGCTCGAGGGAGCGTTCACGCTGCTCGCCGTGCACGCGGAGCAGCCCGGCGTGGTGGTGGCGGCGCGGCGGAACTCGCCGCTCGTCGTCGGACTCGGCGAGGGGGAGAACTTCCTCGGTTCCGACGTCTCCGGCTTCATCGACTACACGCGCCGTGCCGTGGAGCTGGGCCAGGACCAGATCGTGACGATCACGCCGGACACCTTCGAGGTGACCGACTTCTTCGGTGCGCCCGCCCAGGGCAAGGAGTTCGAGGTCTCGTGGGACGCCGCGTCCGCCGAGAAGGACGGGTTCAACTCCTTCATGGAGAAGGAAATCCACGATCAGCCCGCCGCCGTGGCGGATACGCTGCTGGGCCGCTCCGACCCGTCCGGCCGCCTCATCCTCGACGAGCTGCGCATCGACGCGGCCGAGCTGAAGAAGGTCAACAAGATCATCGTGCTCGCGTGCGGGACCGCGGCGTACGCGGGCATGGTCGCGAAGTACGCCATCGAGAACTGGTGCCGCATCCCGACCGAGGTCGAGCTCGCGCACGAGTTCCGGTACCGCGACCCGATCGTGGACTCCAACACGCTCGTGGTGTCGATCAGCCAGTCCGGCGAGACCATGGACACGCTCATGGCCGTCCGCTACGCCCGCGAGCAGGGCGCCAAGACCGTCTCGATCTGCAACACGAACGGCTCCACGATCCCGCGCGAGTCCGACGCCGTGCTCTACACCCACGCTGGCCCCGAGATCGCCGTTGCGTCCACGAAGGCGTTCTTGGCGCAGATCACCGCCGCGTACCTCCTGGGCCTGTACCTCGCGCAGCTGCACGGGAACATCTTCTCGGGCCAGATCAAGGACGTCCTCGCCGACCTGAACAAGATCCCCGAGAAGATCCAGACGGTCCTCGACAATGCCGGGCCGCTGCGCGAGCTTGCGCGAAGCATGAAGGACGAGCGGTCCGTGCTGTTCCTGGGCCGCCACGTGGGCTACCCGGTGGCGCTCGAGGGGGCACTCAAGCTCAAGGAGATTGCGTACATCCACGCCGAGGGCTTCGCCGCCGGCGAGCTCAAGCACGGCCCGATCGCGCTGATCGACGAGGGCCAGCCCGTCTTCGTGGTAGTCCCGTCCCCGCGCGGGCGCGACTCGCTGCACGCCAAGGTGGTCTCCAACATCCAGGAGGTCCGCGCCCGCGGCGCCCGCACGCTCGTGATCGCGGAGGAGGGCGACGAGGCCGTGCGCGCGTACGCCGAGCACGTCTTCTACGTGCCGGAGACGCCCACGCTGCTCATGCCGCTGCTCACCACCGTGCCGCTGCAGATCTTCGCCGCCGAGCTCGCCTCCGCGAAGGGCTACGACGTCGACCAGCCGCGGAACCTCGCCAAGTCGGTCACGGTCGAGTAGGCCCCGCCTTCCCCTCCCCTCCCCTCCCGTTTCGGGAACGGATCTCGCGCCTTTTTCCTCGTTTCGGGTACGGATCTCGGGTTGTTTCCCCCGTTTCGGGTACGCGCACGACGGCGGCCGGTCCCGTTCCACAAGGAACGTGGCCGGCCGCTGGCGTACCCGGATTGACGAAATCGACGCGAGATCTGTACCCGAAACTGTGGTCAGGTCAGGACTTGCGCTGGCTCGCGCTGCGCCGGCGCGGCCAGCCCTGCTTCTCGAGGTGGCCCTGCTTCTCGACTGGATCTGCGGCGTCGTCTGGGATCGTGCCGTTCTCACCTGCGAGCAGCCGGCCCGCGTCGGGCCCGGGGATCTGGGCCGCGGCGAGATGCGGCATTCCCGGGTTCCGGCCCACGCCGTGGGATGCAGGGCCGCCTTGCTGGCGCAGGTGTGTTGTTCGGGAGGACGTGAAGACTTTGAGCCATCGCATCGCGATCACCTCTGAGGTTCTGTACTGTCCATTGTCCCGCGGAATGGCCGGAATGCGCCAGATCTCGCCGACCGCCGTTGTTCCCGAGGCCCGAAGAGGGGCGCGAGATCCGTACCGGAGACCGTGGGGCGGGCGATGGGTCAGAGGAGGATGTCCAGGGTGGTGAAGCCGTAGCCTGCCGCGCGCATCTGCGCGATGATGTCGGGCAGGGCCGCTGCGTCCAGGGTCGACCCGTCGTCGGGGTTGGAGCCGACGTGCATGAGCACGATCTCGCCGGGCTGGAGGGCCGCGAGGACCCGCTGCGTGACGAACCCCGGTCCGCGGGCCCCGCCAAGGGTTCCCTGCCAGCCGAGGGAGTCGACGGTCCAGCGGATCGCCGCGTAGCCGTTGGCGTTCACGGCCGCGATGGTGCGTGCATTGCGCGCGCCGGAGGGGAACCTAAAGAGCGGTCTCGGGTCGGAGCCTCCGGCCTGGATCGCGGCCTGGGCGTTGGCGAGTTCGGCGGCAATCTGCGCATCGGTCTGGGTGGTCATGTCGGTGTGCGTCATCGAGTGGTTGCCGATCCGATGCCCCGCGGCGGCGATCTGCGCGACCTTGGCCGGGTTGGCCTGCGCCCACCTGCCGGTCAGGAAGAACGTCGCGGGGACCTGGTTGGCGGCGAGCGTGGAGAGGATCGAGGCGAGGCCGGCGTCGTTGGCGCCCGCATCGAAGGTGAGGGCCACGAGCTTCTGTGAAGTGGCGATCCGCTCCACGTCGAGGCCGCGCAGCGCCTCTGGCAGCACTGGTGCCTGGGGCTGGGGTTCGGGGGCGGGTGGGGCCGGCTGCTCCGGCTCGGGCTGCGGCGGGGCGGGAGCAGCGGGTTCGCTGGGCTGGGGACCCGGCACGGTTCCGGTGGGTGGGCTACCGGGCGCTGAGGGTGTTGCCGTTGAGGTTGGCGTTGCGGATTGTGACACCGACGGTGACACAGAGGCGCTTGCTGAGGGACCCGCCGTCGGGCTCGGAGCGAAGCGCATCACGGCGAGCGCGAACGCGCCGGCCACGAGGGCGAGAGCGAGCACTGCCCCGACGATGATTGCGATCTGCCGCCGCGCCAATGCCGCCACGATGAGCCCTCCTGCTCACGAGCGTAGGCGCGGGAGGCTGGGGCGCGCGAGGGCCTTTGGTCCGCTCAGCCGAGGATGAGGCCCCGCACGTAGGACGCCTGGCCGAGATGCTGAGTCGTGTCGTTGAGGATGCTCATGAGGCGGACCGCTGCGGTGACCGGCGGGTTCCACCGGAGGTCAACGACGCGTCCGAGATCGTCGTCTCCAAGGCTGTCGAGCACCGCCAGCGTGCGGGCGTGCGTGGCCTCATGGTAGCCCCGCAGGGTCTCCGCCGCAGTGGGAGGGAAGGCGTCCAGCTCGGCGTCCGACTGCCCGTAGCCCGTGGCCCATTCGCCGAAGGGCAGCGCGAACTGGTCCCGCCACTCGGCCCACACCTGCCCGGGCGGGACCTCGCGGGTGCGGGAGGCTGGCGGGTCGTTGCCCTCAAGGACGTGGGCCAGCGCAGCGATGTGGTCGTCCTCGACTCGGGTGAGGTGCCACACCAGCCACGCGATGTGGTTCGCGTGCGGGCCTGGCCGCTGCAGGAGGTGTTCTGGGGAGAGTCCCAGGAGGACGTGCTCGACGCCCTCCCGGACGCGCTCGAAGCCGTCTGCCAGGATCTCCGTAGCCCATTTCCGGTCTGTACCCATGGCCCCACCCTATTCCGGGGCGCCCGCGAGGGGGGAGGGGTGCCTTCGGCTGGGGCGGCTCATGCTCATTGTGGGCCAGAAATCACTGTGGAACACGGGGTTTCCCTAGAGACGCGCCAATGGAACCCGCACTGCTCGCAAAAGGGCCTCGCGATATCGCGTGTCGGATGCGACTCGCCGACCCACAGTGCGGACGCTGCTCTACCCCGAGCATGAGCGGACGTGCCTCACGCGCCCCGATAGAGTATCGGCATGGCTATCATTGGCATCGGCGTGGACGTTGTGGACATTGCCCGTTTCGAGCGTCAGCTCGAGCGGACCCCCGGGCTCAGGGATCGCCTGTTCGTCCCTGCCGAACGTGACCTGCATCCGCGCTCGCTCGCCGCACGCTTCGCCGCCAAAGAGGCCGTCGCCAAGGTTCTCGGCGCGCCGGCCGGGATGAACTGGCAGGACTGCTGGATCGGCCTTGGCCCTAAGGGCCCCGAGGTCCAGGTCACGGGAACCGTGCTGGCTGTCGCTCAGGAGTGCGGCGTCAAGCGGTGGCATCTGAGCATGAGCCACGATGGCGGCATCGCCACCGCGATGGTCGTCGCGGAGGGCTGACCCGGAGGAAGCTGGCTCCGTGGAGGCTGACCCTGCGGAGGGCCGGTCCGGCGAGAGCCTGAGCTAGAGGGCGAGTTCCGCGGCGTGCTTGGGTGTGCGCGTCCGGACGGCCTCGACGATGAGCTCGTCCCCACCCACTGACAAGGACTCAGACGAGGACTCTGGCCCCCGCTCGACCAGTGCGACTGGCGCAGTGACGGCCTGCACCTGCGGGTGGGCATCGATGTGCCGGGCGCCCCCAACAGTCGTGAGCCCGAACACCAGCCCGAAGATCCCCAGCGCGCACCAAATCAGCACCGAGATGTCAATCCGGGCCTCGGACGCGATCAGCGCCACGACCACGAATGCTGCTGTGGCCAAAGCGGCCGGCATCCAACGAGACTTCACTACGCCCCCAAAGCGCTCATGTCCTGCCCGAACTGGCCAGGTCCCCAATGCCGCCGCGGTGCGTCATCAGAAACAGCCGAGAGCAGCCCCGTCAGTTTATCGGCCCCACTCCGGCGCGGAAGGCCATCAACGCAATTCACAACTTCTGTACGGGCAATGACTCCTCAGTAGACTCGCACCATGGTTTCCGCGTACACCGGCACCCAGATCCGCGCAGCCGAGAGGCCACTGCTCCAGGGTGGCGGGGGCCCCGCACTCATGGCGAGGGCAGCCCACGGGCTCGCACTCGCGGTTGTTGGCGAGCTCAAGCGCAGGGGAGGCGTCTACGGCGGGCGCGTCGCCGCCGTCGTGGGCAAGGGCAACAACGGGGGCGATGCTCTTTTCGCGCTCGCAGAGCTCGCCCGCCGCGGGGTGCGTGCGACGGCGGTGCTCACCGGAACCACGGCCCACGCCGAGGGGCTCGCGGCCTTCACGGCGGCAGGTGGCCGGATCACCGACGGGCTCGAGCCCGCTGATGTGGTGATCGACGCGGTGCTTGGCACCGGCTTCACTGGCGAATTCGTGTCGCCTCTCCCGCGTCCCCATGCCACGGTGATCGCGTGTGACCTGCCGTCTGGAGTGGACGGGGATACGGGTCTGGCCAGCCCCGGTGTGTGGCGGGCAGACGTCACGGTGACGTTCGGCGCCCTCAAGACAGGGCTGCTCGTGGGTCGCGGCCGTGCGCTTGCCGGGCGCGTGGAGATCGTGGACATCGGCCTGCGACCATACCTACGGGAGCCGGACGTGCGGAGCCTCGACGCCGCCGATGCCGCTGCGCTTCTGCCCGTGCCCCGCGACGACTGGCACAAGTACTCGCGCGGGGTGCTCGGCCTCGTGGCCGGCTCCGAGGACTACCCCGGCGCAGCCGTGCTCGCCACAGCCGGCGCGCTCGCGACGGGCGTCGGGATGGTGCGACTCGTAGCCCCTGATGCGGTGCGGGCCCTCGTCCTGGCGGCGCACCCGGAGATCGTTGGGTCGGCGGAGCCGCGCGGGCGGGTTCAGGCGTGGGCCGTTGGCCCCGGTATCGCGGACGACGACGCGCAGCGCCGCGCGCTCGCGACCGCACTCGGGTCGGGGCTCCCCACCGTGGTGGATGCCTCCGGCCTCGAGGCGCTGGGGGAGCTCCTAGCTGCGGATCATGGATCGGGTAGGCGGGCCACCGAACCGCGCCTCGCGGAGATCCTCGACCGGCTCGCTGAGGACGGGAGTGTTGCGGGGGAGCGTCTTGTGCTCACGCCTCATGCGGGGGAGCTCTCGAGGATATTGGCCAACTTCGTGTCAGATTCGCCTGACCGAGCGGCGATCGAGTCGGAGCCGCTGCGCTGGGCCCGCGAGGCGGCTGAGCGACTCGGCGTCACCGTGCTACTCAAGGGACCGGCGACGGTATGCGCGGCGCCGGACGGGACCGCGTTCATCCAGGCCGAAGGAGACCCGTATCTCGCGACGGCGGGCAGTGGCGACACCCTCACGGGCATCCTGGGGGCACTTCTCGCCACCGCTTCGGGCTCGGGCGCTCACGACGCCGCGCGGCCGGTCGAGCTAGCGGCCTTGGCTGCGTACATCCATCAGACCGCCGGAAGAATCGCCGCCGAACGCGGCCCGTACGGTGCGGGTCAGCTGGCTGATGCGGTCCGTGAGGCGCTGGCGCAAGTTGTCTGGCGGGCTACCAAAGGATTAAGTGACGAAGCCGGCCCCCAAAATCGGGGGCCGGCTTCGCGCTGAGACACTCAGTGGCCGAGTGTGGCCGTGTTCGAGAGGAACGTCGGGTTCGGCGTAGCCGTGATCCCGCCGCCGAAAGGCGAAACCCACTGGATGGAACCGTTGGGGAAGATGACGTTCATGTACGACTTGTATGAGAAACCGCCGGTGACGGTGATCGTCGCCGACGTCGGGGAGCTAAACGTCAGCGAGTAGGTGCCCGACGGTCCGCCACCTGTGATGGTCCGAGGGAAAGGGCCAACGAATGTGACATCCATCGTGCAGGAGAGGATGATCTGGTTGCCCGGATCCCAGCCCTTCGACTGGTTGTCAGCCATGACCTGCAGGATATTGTCCGCATTCGGCTTGAACGGCTGATCGCTGGTGTCGTACGGGTTGGTGGGGTTCCAGCGAATGTGGCCCTGCTGGCCGTTCTGGCCCGAAGCGGCGGCCATCGGCGCGGCAACAGCGGCGGCGATGACGGGGGCGGACCACGCGGCGGCCTTAGTAACCGCGCGGCGTGACGGCATATTGTTGGTGCGAGTCTCGGTCACGAGTCTGTCCTCTCCAGAAGGAACCGCTCCGGGGTCTGGAAAGGACAAAACGAGATAATCCCCCACACCTCGCCCCTAGCGGCGGCTGTCGCGGGCAGGGTGCCCGCACGCAGTCGACGTTGAAGTCAAGCGCTGAGGTTAACCTATCGGCTGTTCTGAAAGGGGGCAAATGTTCTACGTCATGTAGCGCGCGTGTCGTGCGTCACATTGCGGCTAGCAGTCGGGGCAGCTGTCCTCGCGCGGCCTCGGCCATGAGTGCACCCCCGGAAGCATTGGCGTGGATCCCGTCGTCGCTGAGCCCGGGACGCCAGGTTCCGTCCGCCGCGGTGACGGCGCTCGTCACATCGAGCCACGGGACCCCGTGAGCAGCGGCCCAGGCCTTGAGGAGCGCATTCAGCTCGTTGGTGGCAGTGCCCAGCGTCGCGGATGGAGGCACCGAGACTAGCACCGACTCCGCCCCACGTGCGGAGACGGCCCCTACGAGTTGCTCGACCCCCTGTGCGGCCCTGGCGGGCGGCGCACCGTCGAGCAGGAGGTCGTTGGTCCCGGCCTGTACGAGCACCACCCCGCCCTGTGACGTGGCCTCCGGGACCCACGCCTGCAGGGCGATCGACGTCCGGCCCGGGTGGGAGGAGAACACCCCGAGGGCCGCTCCCGGCACAGATCCATCCGCGACCGACCGCTCGAACCAGGAACCCGGCCAGCTCGAATGCGAGTCGCCCAGAACGCTCACGAGAGTCAGCCCCGATGAGTGTGCTGAGGCGTGCAGTGATGCCGACTGCGACGGAGAGCCGGCCGCGGAAGGGGACGGCTCGGCGTCGTGCGTCCCGGACGTCGAGCACGAGGCGAGGGCCGCGAGCACCGCGAGGGCGAGGAGGGGCTTCATTCGGGCCCGTCGACGCCCTCGTCGTCGATCCGGACCTGCCGGCCCTCGGAGTCGAAGAGCGGCCTGGCCGGCGGCTTGCGCCCCGTCTCCTGCTCCCAGATGCCGAGCTGGCGGGTGAGGGCGGCGGCGAGCTCGAACACCTGTTCCGGGGGAATGCGGATGCGGCTCACGACCCGTCCGGGGATGAGCTCCGCCGCCTCGCCGTCGGGACCCTCACCGGGCTGGGCGGGCTGGGTGAGCGCGACGAAGTCGAGGACGAACACATTCGGCGTGTGCCACAGGTTTGCGAAGTCGGCGAAGCGCCCCTCGACGTTCTCCTCGGGCAGGTCGATCTGGAAGACCTTGGGCAGGTCGGGCTCGGTCATGAGCCCATCATCGCCCCGTCAGGGGTACTCCGCGAAGAAACGAAGGGTTTCCCTGCTTGCCCCGTAGCGGACACTCACACATGGACGGGTGGATGCGGCGGCGGGGTGCCGCGGGGGTCGGCGTCGAACTACTTCCGCACGCGCGCTGCACTGCTTGGGGGCGTTGTCGAGCACATCGTGGAGCAGGAGAGGGGCGGTGCAGACGCGCCGGATGCGCTGCCCACGACTGTGGAGGGGTTCCTCGGGCTGCTGGCCGCGACCGCACTCGTGGCCGTGTGCGAGGGGCTGATCATGCACCGGATCGCCGTGGACCGCGAGGCTGATGTCCGGGGTGCCATCCGCGCCGTGGTAATAGCATTTGCTAAAGGGGGAGCTCATGGTGACAGTGACAGATCGGGGCGGTCACCGCCCCGCGGGTGAGGGCGGCACGACCCGCTCGAAGCTCCAGAAGATTCGTGGCATCCAAGGGCTCGCGACCGGGGTGGGTGTCTTCGTCGTCGGCGTCGTCGCCTCCATCGTGGGAACCGCAGGCGTCGCGCTGTGGTTCGACGAATCCGCCACGATCGCCGCATCGGCACGGCCCCTGGGCAAGATCTTCGAGCTCACCCGCTCGGTGGATGCCGTACACGCGGCCTATTACATCTTCATGCACTTCTGGATCGACGTGTTCGGGGCGGGACCCCTGAGCGTTCGGATGCCGTCGGCGCTTGCAGTGGGCCTGGTCGGCTTTGCCGTCGTTCGCTTCGGGACCACCGTTGTCGATCAGCGGTTCGGGGCCACCGCTGGCCTTATGACCGTTCTTCTCCCACGGGTGGTTTGGGCCGGAAGCGAGGCCCGGCAGTTCGGCTTGAGCGCCCTGCTCGCCGTGCTTCTCGTGTGGGCGGTATGGAGCGCGTGGGATCGCCGGGACTGGCGTTCGTGGGCAGCGGTCGGCATTGTGGTCGCCGTCTCCGGCTACGTCTTCCTCTTCTCGGTGCTTCTTCTGCCCGCGCTCATCATCGCGTCGTTCGTGCTCCGCCGCTCCCCTTGGACCACCACCCTGTCGTTGGGACTCGGAGCCGCACCGGTCATCGCTCTCGTCCTCGTTGCCGCGCCGCAGACCGGCCAGGTCTCGTGGATCCGTGAGCCATCCAAGGCGCAACTGCTCAAGGACGTGTTGGTCACCCAATGGTTCGAGGGCCAGGACAAACCCTTGGGATGGTATCCGCCCCCCTGGGCCGAGCCTGCTGCAATCGTGCTGCTCGCCTTCGTCGCCGCGCTCGGCGCGGTGGCCTTCTTCGGCGCCCGGCGGTACGTCAACGAGATGCGGCTCGTGGTCGTCGCCGTTCTGTGGGCCTGCGTTCCCACCGTCTTGCTCGTTGGCATCTCGATCGTCGCGACTCCGCTCTACGTCCCTCGGTACCTCACCTTCACAGCGCCTTCGATTGGACTCTTGGCGGCTTTGGGCGCGCGGCAGCTGTACTCGAGAGCCGTGGTCCACGCCTCAGCCCTGGTGCTCGTCGGTGCGACACTCCTCGTGCCGCAGCTCTACATGAAGGACTTCACACCTCGCGGGGCTGACTTCAAGAAGGTCGCGGCCGCCGTCGGTGAGGCCCGGGCGTTCTGGTCAGACCGGATTGTCTTCAAGAACGATCAGGCACGCGCTATCGGTGCCGCATATCCTGAGCCATTCGTCGGGAGCAGCGACGTACTGCTCGTCGAGGGCCCGGCGGATTCGAACACCCTCTTCGGCCGTTCGGCCGAGGTCGCCATCCTCGGCAGGGTGGGCAGGGAGCGCGTCATCTTCGTGGGGGACCACCAGGGACTGGACGGCGTTGCCTATCGCGAATTGGTGAAGTCGTGTGTGGCCCAGGAGTATCCGCGAGGGTATGGCAGGATCGTGCTCTTCGACTGCCGCACCGGGCGCTGACGGCTACGAGTCCCGCGAGGCCCCTGAGCCGGTGATCAGCGCCCCGATCTCGGCCCACATGCGCCGGAACGAGTACCTATCGACCACCGTCTGACGGGCGGCCGCACCGATGCGCGCCCGGAGTCCCGGATCGTGGTGAGCCTGACGGATGACCTCGGCCATGCCCGATGGGTCGTGCAATGGCATTGCCAGGGCAGTCACGCCGTCGTCAATGTATTGGTCCATCGCCTCGGTTGAGGTGACGGCTACGCAGGCGCCACAGGCCGAAGCTTCGAGGAGCACCGATTGGCCGGTCGGGTATGCCAGATCATGTGTCGGAACGACCACGAGGTCCGCGGAACGCAGATTCTCGCGGTGGGCCATGATGTCCACTGGCGCGTGGAGGGTGACGTTGCCGGGAAGCGGTTCGGCGATGCGCCCTGGCTGAGTGAAGATATCGAAACGCGCTTCGGGGACCAGCCTGGCTGCCGCAACGAGCGACTCGAAGTCCCTCCCCCTGTCCACCCCGGCGGAGAAGACCTGGAAGCGGCGCTTCGTCTCCGGAACGGGGTAGTAGAAGTCGGGATCGACCCCGAAGTCGACGGGGAATACCTTGGACTCGGGCACGCCGATCGACGCGAAGACCGAACGCTGGTTCTCGCTGAAGACGATCAAGCCGTCGATACCCTCGATGTCCCTCCGGATGCTCTCGCGCGTGCGCTCGCTTGCATGGAGCAGCTCTTCGGCCCACCAGCATGTGACGGCCCAGAAGGGGCGGTCGGCATAAGGCCGGAGACCCCGCCGGCGCAGGCGCGAGACGAACTGGGCTCGCCGCTCGAACATTGCGAAGACCGCGTCGGCGCGCCACGCCTCGGTCACGGCACGCAGCGGCATGTCCACGTCGACGCCCGAACGGTGCTCGACGACGTCACGCACCTTCCGGTGCAAGCGACCCCGCGCAGGGGTGAGGGTCTTCAATTCGAAGCCGAGCTCGTCGAGGAGGTCCACCCGGTACGGGCCCGGAACGTGGGGACGCCCCGCCTCCCGGGCAGCGCGGTCAACGATGCCGTGGTGATCGAAGAGCCCGAGAATGCGGGGTTCTCTCATGGACGCGGCTGTGGTGGTCGTCATGGCTTCGCCGCTCGGGGTGTGAGGGACCAGAATCGCTCGTGGCTGGGCAGGGTGCTGGCCTTCTCCAGACGCCGCTTCCGCGGGTCCAGCTGTGGCAGCTGACTCACATAGAGGCCGATCCGGCCTGCTTTGGCGGGGCGGTCGACGGCGAGCGCGACTTCGGACGCTGAGAATCCGAAGCGTGCCTGCGCTTCGGCGACCCCATGGTCCCCGGCCCGCGACCACAGGTACGGGAGCTCTTCGTACAGCACCACGCGGGCGGAGCCGTGAGTCGCTGGGCCGCTGAGGAGGGGGGCGAGCAGGGCGTCTCGGACGAAGAGGTGGTCCGGGTGGGCAAACGAGCGGTGGACGAGTCCACGGCTCTTCTTCCATAGGAAGACCTGATGCGCCACCCACCGGCCACCGAGCGCTCCGAGCGCGCTCTTGAGTGCGCCGGCGAATGAGCGGGTCCTTTGGGCAGAGGAGGCCGCACCGGGTTCACCTTCGCCTGCCACCGGAAGTCCGGCCATGTGGCCCGTCCCCGCAGGGATCAGGACGTACTGCTCCTGATCCCCGTGTCCGGCGATCCACTCGCGCACGGCGGCGGCCAGCCGATCGGCGTCGTCCGCAGGGCGGGGGAGCGACGCGTAGGCGAGGTCGAGGAGGTCCAGGCGGTGGGTCTCGACTCCAAAACGATCGAGGGCCTCGTAGTCCTCGGCGAGTCGGGCGTCCATCGCGGCATCCGAATTGGGGAAACCGGCGAGCACATCGTGCGTCACGGCGACTGCCGGGGCGGGTCTGCCGGCGAAGACCGTCAGAACCTCCACACCGGGTCTGTCGAGGATGGACCCGCAGGAGAGTGCGGCGTCGTCGAGGTGGGGAGAGACGATCAGCATAGGAGTGCCCTTGGCAGGCGGGAAGGGCGTCACGCGTCGTAGCCGTTCGGATTGGCGTCCTGCCAGTGCCAGTGGTCCTCGATCATCTCGCGCAGGCTCCGTACGGCCCTCCACCCCAGATCCCGCGCAGCCTTGGACGCGTCCGCATAGCTCACGGCGACGTCGCCGGGCCGTCGCTCTACGATCCGGTACGGAATAGGGCGACCGGAAACTTCTGCATACATTCGGATTACCTCCAACACCGAGTATCCGCGACCCGTGCCCAGGTTCCAGACGTCTACCCCGGTCCGTGACGCGATCCGGTCGAGTGCGGCCACGTGGCCCTCAGCTAGGTCCATGACGTGCAGGTAGTCGCGCACGCCTGTGCCGTCAGGGGTCGGGTAATCGCCTCCGAACACGCTGACGGCCTCGTACCGTCCCACGGCGACCTGGCCGACGAACGGCACAAGGTTGTTTGGCACGCCGCGCGGGTCCTCCCCGATCTGCGCCGACGGATGTGCGCCGACCGGGTTGAAGTAGCGCAGGATCCCGATGCTCCAGCGCGGATCCGACGCCGCGAGATCCCGAAGGATGTCTTCGGTCATGAGCTTGGTTCGGCCATAGGGGTTCGTCACGGACAGGGGGTGGTCCTCCGCTGTGGGAACCGTCTCGGTAACCCCGTACACGGTGGCAGACGAGGAGAAGATGATCCGGCGAACGCCCGCCGCGTCCATGGCATCAAGCAGTTGGAGCGTCCCGCTGACGTTGTTGGTCATGTACCGCAGCGGTTTGGCGTTCGACTCGCCCACAGACTTGAGTCCGGCAAAATGGACGACGGCGTCGGGCCGGGTCTCGGCGAAAATCTCCTCGAGCAGGTGGCGGTCCAGCAGGTCGCCTTCGACGACGGGGATGTCGGAGCCCGCAAGATCTGAAGTGCGGCGTACAGCATCACGCGAGGCGTTCGAGAAGTTGTCGACCACGGTCACCTCGTGGCCCGCCGCGATGAGCGAGAGGGACGTATGGGTGCCGAGGTAGCCCGCGCCCCCGGTGACGACGATCCTCATGTAAGACGCCCCCTGTCCGTCCTCGCCGAGCGCGTCCAAGCCAGGCCTATCCCGGCGCCGGGTCGGAGGTTCTTGAGCGATAAGGCGGGTTTCTCGATCAACCGCCAGGACAGCCAGGCGAGCCCGAGCGCGATGGCCAGTGTGGCCACGGCGTTTGGCAGGACTCCCCAGGGCGCGGTCCCCATGTCGACAAGCAACTGCTGCACAGGGAACGCGTAGATGTAGAGCCCGTAGGAGAGGTCATTGCGCGTTGTGACATCAGTCGTCGCGCGAGAGCCGACGGCCAGCAATAGGTACGCGAGCGGGACCTGACCAAGGCTTCCGTCCGCGCCGAGGTACCAGAGCGCGACATAGCTTGCGGCGGCCGCCGCGATGAGGCTCATCCGCACCGGGATTCGGCGGGCCGCAGCGTACATCGCGGCGCCAACGAGGAAGTAGCTGCCGAGGCGGCCGGCGTAGTGGTAGAAGCTTGTCGAGACGTGGACCGGCCCTTCGATGAGCATCGACCCGGCAATGGACATCAAGGCGAGCGCCGTGAGGACTACGCCCATTCGGGATCGGATCCACGGGACGGTGAGGACCGCGCCCAATGCCAAGTAGGCGACGAACTCGTAGCCGAGGGTCCAGAGGGATCCGTCCCACACCGATGGGTACGGAACGTCTCCGAGTGTCTGACCGATACCCCATTGCCGAACCGCGAGGAGAGCGTTGCCTATGACGAAGCCAGCCGCGGACAGCCAGTCCATCGGCCTGTGCTCGAGCGCCGCCGCCAGGGGCGAGAACACGAGCGCGATGGCGAGGAGGCAGACGAGGAAGCCGGGAAAGATCCGGAGGATACGCCTTACCAAGTAGACGGGCAGCGATGTGCTGACCCTGCTCGCTGCGATGAGATAACCGGAGACTGCAAAGAAGCCGTTGACGGCGATGTCGCTCAGGAACTCGAGGTGAGGCCCGGACAGGCTGCCGGTGAGAGGCCACGCGTGGCCGATGACGACGAGCAAGGCCAAGAACAGGCGAACCGCGTTGAGGCTGTTGGTACGGGAGCTCAACCGCGCCTGGAGAGACGGAGACGACGGGTCGAAGACCACGTCAGTAGGCACCGTTCGAAGTGGCGACCGCCCGCACGGTCTTGATGAGGATCATGAGGTCCTGGATCATTGACCAGTTCTCGACGTAGTACAGGTCGAGCCGCATCGAGTCTTCCCACGAGAGATCGGAGCGCCCGCTCACCTGCCACAGGCCGGTGATGCCCGGCTTGACGAGGAGTCGCCGATGGGCGAAGTCGTCGTAGCCGGCAACCTCGACCGGCAGCGGCGGGCGTGGGCCAACGAGGCTCATGTCGCCCTTGAGGACGTTGAACAGCTGGGGAAGCTCATCGATCGAGTAGCGGCGGATGAACTGGCCGAAGCGGGTGACGCGCGGGTCCCGCTTCATCTTGAACAGGACGCCATTGCCATTGCTGGCCGCATGCAACTCATCGAGCCGGGACTCGGCATCCGACGCCATCGAACGGAACTTGAGCATGCGAAATGGGTCGCCGGCACGCCCGATCCTGATCTGGCGGAACAACGCGGAGCCCGGGCTGTCTGTCCGCACAAGTACCGCTACGACGAGCATCGGCACAGCGAGGACAGCCGTCAGGAGGCCCGCAACGACCAGATCGAAGCCCCGCTTCGCGACTCCTTGAGCGCCTTCGAGCTTGGGTGTGGTGACATGGATCAGCGGCAGCCCGGCTACGGGCTGCGTGTGGATGCGGGGTCCAGCGATGTCCGTGAGGGCTGGCGCCATGACCATAGAGATGTCCTGGGCAGCGAGCGCCCACCCGAGCTGACGGAGCGTCTCGGGGCGGATGGCGGCGCCGCCCGAGATCGCCACCGTGTCGACCTCGGTCGCGGAGATCGCGCTCAGGATCTCATCGAGCGAGGGGCCCGACCCGACGACAGGCAGGGGCAACTCAGGGCCGCCTACCTCGAGGTCGCCGAATCCGGGGACGAACGCTCCGATTGGGCGGTAGCCCGCCTCCGGGTGACGGCTCAGCTGGCGATTGAGGTGCTCGACCGAGTCGGCCGAGCCGACCAAAAGGACCCGGGACAGCCGCCGTCCCGCCATGCGGTCATGCACCAGCACATTACGCAGGACCCAACGGCCGAAGAGGAGGGAAACGATGCCAAGTGGAAGCGCGATCGCGACGTAGCCGCGCGCCGTCTCGAGCTGGAACACATACGAGACGACGGCGACCCCTCCGAACAGCCACAGCGAGGCCGTCGCAACACGCTTGTACTCGGTGGGACCATAGCCAAGAATCCGCGTGTCGCGCGTCCCCCACAGGCCTAGCATCAGCACCCAGGCGATGGCGAGGGCACCGCCCACGAGCGCGTACGGGGTCTGCCTGATGAGGACGTCCAGCGTCGGGTCGTTGATCCCGAACCGCAGAAGCTGCGCGCCGACGACCGCCCAGATGACGGAGAGCAGGTCTACGAAAGCGATCAGGGACTGCTGCGACCATGGCCAGATGGGTGCCGCTTCCCTCAGCCTCCGACGCGTCGCTGCGACGCCACTGCGGCTGGCGTCGGTCCGTCCGTTCCCCATAGTGCCCCCATGCGTCGTCTCAAGGCACCTTGAGCCGAGGCCTGGGGATGCCACGGGCCGACGTCAGAGCGTGGCCTTCAAGGCGATAGACTAGCGGACGTTTTGTGAACACGCCGAGTGATGGGGTGAGAGGGGGCATCCGTGCGTGTACTCTTTGTGACCCCGTGGAGCGTCCACGATCCAGCGGCGTGGTCCGGTGTCATACCGAAGATGTATGCAGCCCTCGCCTCCCGGGTGACGGTTGACGCCCTGGAGACGAGCCGTGCGGGGGACGCATGGGCTGATCGGGCCGCCGCCCGCATCATCGGCTCGTTCAGCTCTCGCGCCTACTTGGTTGGGCATGCTCTCGCAACGAGCAGGCGCCGAGGCCGGTACGTGGAGCGTGAGCTGCGGAATCGTCCAGCGGATGTCGTTCTGGCCGTAGCGGCGTCGCAGGACATCGCGCTCCTGAAGGCCCCGGTACCCGTTGTGCAGATCACCGACGCCACCTTCGCGGCGATGAGCGGGTTCTACCCCCAATTCGACAATCTTCATCGCCTGTCCGCCGTGCAGGGGCGGATCATGTCGGGGAAGGCGCAGCGCCGTACGGCAGCCTTTGGAGTTGCCAGTGACTGGGCGCGGCAGTCGCTCATCGATGAGTACGGTGTGCATCCTGATACCTGCCGCGTCCTCCCGTTTGGGCCGGCTGTGGATGGGCCGTCACCCCTTGCCCGAGTCACGGGAAATGGCACCCTTCGGATCCTCGTCGTCTCGAGCGATTGGCAGCGCAAAGGCGGGGAGCATGCGGTCGAGGCTGTAGGGCGCCTTCGGGCTAAGGGTGTAGACGTATCACTGACTGTCGTCGGGAATGCCCCGCCGCTCCCACCCTGGATCACTGCGCTTGGTCGGATCGAGCGGGATAAGATGCCGGCGGTGTATGACTCGCACGATGTGCTGCTCGAGCTGGCCACGGCCAACGCAGGGGGCGTCACCATGACCGATGCTCACGCGTTCGGGCTCCCGGTTGTCGCGACGAATAGCGGCGGAACCGCCAGTATCGTGTCCCACGGCGAGACCGGCCTGCTCATTGAGCCGGGGACCGCAATGGTTGACCGGGCTGCAGACGCCTTGGCGTCCTTCGCCGATCCCATGGTCCGTGCGGGTCATTCGACGAGGGCCGCAGGTCGCCATGCGACTGTCCTGAATTGGGATGTGTGGGCCGAGGGTGTGCTTGACCTCTGCCGCACGGCCGCGGGGGACAGGCATGCTTGACAAGCTCAAGACCGTCATGGGCCTCGTGCGCAGGCCGTGGCGCGGCTGGATGGCCGCGTCAGTGGTCGGGTCGGTGATTATCGCGGGGCTCGACATGCTGGGGGTCGCGGCGATGCTCCCCCTGATGCAGGTCGTCACAGGTGCGGACCGGAAGACGGGGGCCCTCGGCTTCATCTCCTCCGCCATCGGGTCAACAGAGCCCCAGATGCTCCTCATCGCGACGGCTTCCGTTGTGGCCCTGGCGTTCATCGTCAAGAGTGCGTTCAGTATCGTATTCCGCTGGTGGCTGCTGGGGCACGCTACGGCGCTCGAGGCTGAGGCGGCCACCGAGCTGATGCGGCGCTACGTCATGGCGCCCTATGCGACCCACCGCGAGCGCAAGCTCGCCGAGGTTCACCGCAACATCTCGGGGGCCATACCCCAGACGTTCTCGCAGGTCGTGCTCGGCATATTGAGCCTCGCGGCGGACGCACTTACCCTCGTCGCGATCGGCGTCGTGCTGTTTGCCGTATCCCCGTGGGCCACGCTCCTCGCCGTCGTCCTGTTTCTTGCGATGGGCTGGGGAACCCAAGCGGGCCTCAAACACCGGTATGGCGTCATCGGCGAGACTATGGCGCAGTCCGATCTCGATGCCTGGGCTGCTCTCATGCCGGGTATCAACGGGTTCCGCGAGTCGCGGCTCGCGGCAGCGGGAAGCGTGTTCGTGAGTCGCTTTGCTCGCGCCAAGGCGGACAGGGCGAGGGCTTCGCGCGAATTGTCCCTTGTCTCTGAGCTTCCGAAATACGTGCTTGAGATCGGCCTCGTCGTCGCCATCGCCGCCGTCGCAGTGCTCCTGTTCGCCACAGGGACCCCCGACCAGGCCTTGTCCGTGATCGGCGTGTTTGCCGCGGGATCGACGCGAATCCTCCCGACCATCAACCGGCTCGTCGCAACGAGCGGCGTGATCCGCGCCGGACAGGTTGGTCTTCGCATCCTGTCCGATGAGGTGCAGTCTCTGGACCAACACCGTGACTACGAGGAGTACCCTTCCGCGGTCCGCTCCTACAGGGGAGACATCGAGCTCGATGGTGTCGAATTCAGCTTCGTGGACTCGACCGAGCCCGTCCTCCGGTCGGTGAACGTCACCATCGAGGAGGGGCAGACCACGGCGTTTGTCGGTTCCAGCGGAGCAGGGAAGAGTACCCTGCTGGATGTCATCCTTGGCCTGCTCGAACCGACCGCGGGTACGGTGCGGTGTGGTGGACGCGAGATTCGGGCCGATCTGGCCGGCTGGTACGCCGGTCTTGGCGTGGTGCCGCAGGACGTGTTCCTCCTCGACGACTCCCTCGAGAGCAATATCGCCTTCGCCGAGGACCCGAGGAGTATCGATCGCGCCCGGCTGAACCGGGCTCTGTCCATGTCCCAGCTCGACGAGCTGGTCGCGGGGCTTCCGGAGGGCCTGTCGACGCGCCTGGGTGAGCGAGGCGTTCGGATGTCGGGCGGACAGAGGCAGCGGATCGGCATTGCCCGCGCACTGTACCGTGAACCCGGCGTACTCGTACTCGATGAGGCCACCTCGGCCCTCGATAACGTCACTGAGCATCGGCTGACGGAGACGATCGATGCGCTGAGCGGGTCGATGACTATCATCATCGTTGCCCACCGGCTCTCGACGGTGCGGCATGCGGACAAGATCGTCTACATGGCGAATGGGTCGGTCGAGTCGGAGGGAACGTTCGACGCATTGGTGGAGGCAAGTCCCGGATTCAGCCAGCTGGTGGCGCTTGGGAGACTCGTTTGACCATTGTCGCGATATCGCCCCAGCTTCCGTGCGCCAATCCCAACAACGCCGGGGCCAAGTATGTCCACTTTGTCGAGCAGGCCTGGGGCACTCGGGACTGCATCTTCTACGTTCCCGACGGCGACTCCTCCCGCAGAGCAGCTCGGGGCCAGCTAGTTCCCCGTCACGACTTCGTGGGAGGTAGGCCACGACGCGAGCGGTGGGCGCATGTCCTGCGCCTTACGGTCAACGTGGTTCTGCCCATCCTTGGTCCTCCCAACTACCTAGGTGGGGTCGTCTTCAGGCGGGATGTGCGCAGAGCGATCAGCGGAGCAGTGATTGTCGACCTCCAGTGGGAAGAAGTCGGGACGATCCTTCCGTTCGTTCGCGGCATGAACCCCTCGGCCCGCATCGTGTGCACGCTGCACGACGTGCTGTCCCAGCGTTTTTCGCGCTCGCGCGACCGGGCTACGACGCCGCTGCGGCGCTTGAGGTGGGCGTGGGCGGCCATGCTTGCCCGCAGGCTTGAGCAAGCGCTGATGCGCCGGGCCGATGAGGTCGTGGTGCTCAGTGAGAAGGACCGCGGCCTCTTGCCACCCGGCCGGGCACGGGTGCATGTGGTCAATCCGCCACTCGCACCCGATGAGCCTCCGTCGGGCCGCACGCCCGAGCCTGGGACAATGCTCTTCGTTGCCGCCCTCTACCGTTGGGACAACGCCGAGGGCCTGGCTTGGTTCATCACGGAGTGCCTGCCCCTGATCAAGCGCCGTGTCCCCTCGGCCAAACTCCGGGTCGCGGGCGCAGGCGCGGGCCTCGAGCTGCGGTCGCTGGCCGCCGCACAGGGAGTCGAATTGCTCGACTTCGTCGAGGATCTGGCTCCTCTCTACGCTCAGGCGGCGGTCGTCGTCGTCCCGCTGCTTCATGGTGCCGGAACAAAGTTCAAGGTCATCGATGCGCTTGTTACGGGCGTGCCGGTCGTGACAACGAGCGTCGGTGCCGAGGGGATCGGCACCGAACTGCACTATGCCGGCGTCATGGATCAGGCCGTCGAGTTCGCTGAGCGCGTGGTTGATGTCCTCGAGAACAGCGTGCATTTCGAGCAACGTGCGCGCGAGGCACAGAATTGGGCCATGGCGCATTACGGCCGGGAACAGTTCCTAGCGTCAATGGAGCGAATCTACGCCATGGGGGAGCAGAGGGCATGAGAACAGTAGCGACGCCGGAGATCACGGTAGTCATTCCCGTGCGGAATGGAGAGGCCACGCTCCGGGAGCAGCTCTTGGCTCTCGCGAGCCAGACGGACGCCCCAGCCTTCGAGATCGTAGTCTCGGACAACGGCTCGACCGACGGCACGGCGGAGATCTGCACATCGCTTGGGAATCAGATACCGGGCCTGCGCGTCGTCGATTCAGGCGATCGGCCCGGGGTGGCCCATGCGCGCAACGAGGGGGTGAGGGCCGCCGCCGCTCCGTACGTCGTGTTCTGTGACGCCGACGACCGGGTCACCCCCGGGTGGCTCCGGTCCCTGGGAGATGCGCTGCGCAGGTACGACGCCGTCGGCGGAATGGTTGTGGTGGACGTGGCTGACGCGTCGGCCGAGCTTGGCGACATGGCCCCCAACGCCGAAGGCCTCGGATCCGTGTTCGGGCACCTACCCTACGCCGTCGGGGCAAACCTCGGCGTCCGCCGAGACGTATACCTTGCCCTAGGTGGTATGGACGAGTCATTCCCTCACGGGCATGAAGAGGTGGACTTCGCCTGGCGGCTCCAGAATGCCGGATACACGCTCGGCTGGGCACCTGATGCGCGCGTCCTGTACCGCCAGCGGACGACGAGGCGGGGCGCCTTCCGGCAGGCCCGGAACTATGGGGAGTCCTCCATCCAGCTGTGGACGAGGCACTCACAGTCCCTCCCTGTGGGGGCCGTGTCCCTGCGGATCAGTGTGCGGAACCTCGGCCGAGAACTCCTCGGTCTCCCTCGGCTCGCCAGCCAGAGGAGCGGCCTCGGGACGGCCCGGGCTCTGGGCTGGACTGCCGGGGTCCTGGCAGGTCATTTGCGGTACCGGAAGTTCGGCTCCTCGCCCGCACCGCGACTCATGGAGTCTCCCCAGTGACCTCGGTGACTGCCGTCATTCCGCACTACGGCGACCCGGCCACGGCCCTTGCGCTCGTTCGGAGTCTCCAGACTCAGAGGGGCGGCCTCCTCGCGGGGATCGTGGTGTCGGACGACGCCTCTCCGGTTCCTTTCCCGGAAACGGAAGGGGTCCACGTTGTGCGCCGGGAGCGCAACGGAGGCTTCGGATCTGCGGTGAACACCGGCATGGAACGGGTCGAGACTGAGCTGGCCCTTGTGCTCAACAGCGACCTCGAGATCGGTGCTACGTTCGTCGAGGATCTGGTCCGGGCCGCGTACCCGTGGCAGCCCGCCGTCGTGAGTCCTCATGTGGTGCGGCCAAATGGGGTGCAGGAATGGATCGGCGCCCACTTCCCGAGCCCTGCGCACCACGCCACCGAATGGCTGTCCCCCCTTGCAAGGTTCCGCGAATCCGACGCTTGGCGCGAGGGTGTGGGCATCGACTCCCGGTGCACCGAAGGCGTTGTCGTTCCGGTGGATTGGGTCAAGGGAGCAGCGATGCTTATCCCGGTCGGGCCGTTCCGCGCGGTCGGCGGATTCGACGAGGCGTACTTCATGTTCGCCGAGGAGGTGGACCTCCAGCGCCGGCTCCGAGAGGTCGGCGTGCCGAGCATCTTCGCCGGAACCGTCACCGTCACCCACGAGGGCGGCGGGTCCTCCGACCCGGAGCGCAGGCGTCACTGGCTCGTGGAATCGAGACTCAAGTACGCGGCAAAGTGGGGTGGCGAGTCGGCCCTCAAGGCCTCCCTCGCGACGGCGTCGGTGGTCAACTTCGGAGTCAACGCACTCCGACAGGTGGCCGGACGAGATGTCGACTCTGTTGCCACCCTGCGCCGTGAGCTCGGCTACCTCAAGCCAGGCCAGGAGCGCGGGCAGTGACGCGCCTCCTCCTGGTGACTCCCACATTCCACGGCTACCATCGGGGCATCGCCCGCGCGCTCGAGGAACGCGGATACGAGGTGGTTACCCATTGCTACGACGCGTTCGCCACGCTGGGGGACAAGGTTCGCAACAAGGCACTCTTCGAGTTGCCAGCACGGATCGGCATCGACAGCCATCGTGCTGCGGCAGCGTGGGCTACCAAGCGCACCCTTGAGGTCCTCAGGGAGGTGAACCCCGACCGCATTGTCGTCATCAAGGGGGACACTCTGGGCCCCGACTTCTGGGATGAGGTGGACCGCCGTGAGCTGCCACGTATCCTCTGGCTCTACGACGACCTCCACCGGCACCGCTATACCCATGACTTCCTGCGCGAGATCGGGCCCGTGGTCTCCTACGCCCGCAGCGAGGCGGACAGTCTCGTTGAGAATGGCGTCAATGCGTGCTGGGTCCCCAACGGCTTCGACCCGGACCTCGCGTCTCCACCGAGCACGCGGACTGAGGAGATCGTCTTCGTCGGCTCGCGCTACCCCAACCGGGTCAGCCTCCTGGAACGCCTGCACGACGCCGGCCTGCCAGTTCGTGCCTACGGCCGGCAATGGTCGCACCATCCGCTCGACAGGCTCCGCACCTGGGAGATCGGCCGCCCCGGCCTGCGGTCGGAACGGGACATCCCTCTCGAGCGTGCCTACACCGTGCAGGCCGAGGCGGCGGCCGCCATTAACGTGCACGGCCTCCAGGCCGGTCTCGCGATGCGCACCTTCGAGGTCCCCGGGATGGGTGGCCTCCAGCTTATTGACCGGCCGGACGTGGCCGACTTCTACGAACCCGGTGTCGAGACCCTCGTGTTCGGCTCACCCGACGAGCTCGTGGAGCTCGGCCGGCGCGCACTCCGGGACCACGTCTGGGCGGAGAGGATCCGCGAGGCCGGACGACGCCGCACTCTCGCCGAGCACACATTCGCCCACCGGATCGAGCGGTTGGACACGCTGTGGGACTGAGCGAGAGCCCGAAGGGAACCGGTCTGATGTTCCCCGAGGACCTGATCGCCTGGCGCTGGTGGCAGCGCCGGCAGAACCCGCTCCGGCTCCTTCGCAGCGCCCTTCGGCCGGACACGCCAGCGCGCCCGTGGCTCGCCGTCCGGGGGACGTCGCCCCGCCTCCTGGTTGCACTCGACGCGACCACGCCCACTCAACTCGCCTCGCTTGTCCGGCCGCTCGAGTTGCTTGGCGAGAACGTGGCCGCGGCGGTACTCGCCCCGTCGCGGCTCAACGGCGTCCTGCCGGGCGAGTGGACCTGGACGGAGGTCGATGGAGCGGCGCACTACGGCGCGGCTCGCCCGGAGGTGCTTGACGAGGTCGCGTCGGTGCTCGCCGTGGGCCATTACCTGCCCGTCGGGGCCCAAGCCGAGCAGTGGGCGCACGAACTCTCCGCCCAGCTCTTCGTGGTCCAGCACGGCCTCCTGACGCCCCACGCTCCGCCGCTCCCGCGAGGCGCCCACCTGTTCTCGTTCACCGACACCGACGCCGAGTTCGCCGCCTCTGGCCGCACCGATGTGGCGCACACGACGGTCGGCTCGCAGCTGCTCTGGGCCGCAGCACCGGGGGCCGGCACTGTGGTCTCGGACCGGCCGGTCTACCTCGGGCAGCTCCACGGCGCGGAGTTGCCGCGTGCCGGGAAGGCCCGGGCGGCCGGCGGATTCTGCCGCGAGACCGGGGCCGAGTATCGTCCGCATCCGGCGGAGACAGACCTCCTCTCCCGACTGCAGCATCGGCGCTGGGCCAGCCAGGGGATCGCGTTCGACCGCTCCGGCCTCCCCCTGGCCGGGCTCGGCCGGCCCGTCGTCTCCGCCTTCTCCACGGGCGTCCTCGAGGCCGCCGCGCGGGGCGTGCCCGCGTGGGTCCATTACCCGAGGCCACCAGTCTGGCTGTCCGAGTTCTGGGAGCGGTATGGGATGCTGCCCTGGGGAGGCGACCCCACGCCGTCGCCCGTCAGACCGGCGCCTGAGCCAGCCCAAGCGATCGCCAGCCACCTCCTCGAGACCCTAGGGGCCCGCCCATGACCATCCTCTGCGTCATCCCCGTCCGCGGAGGGTCGAAGGGCGTGCCCCGCAAGAACATCCGGAACGTAGCAGGCAAACCGCTCGTCGTCTGGACGATCGAGCAGGCACTGGCCGCGAAGGCCGGTCTCGACGTGCTCGTCTCGACCGATGATCCCGAGATCGCTGACGTCGCCCTGGCGGCAGGCGCTGATGTCCCGTTCCTGCGTCCCGCCGAGCTCGCGCAGGACACGACGGCGACCGAGCCCGTGGTCCGCCACGCGATCGACTTCCGCTCCGGGCAGGGCCGACGCCCAGACGCCGTCATGCTCCTCCAGGCCACCTCGCCGCTGCGCTTCCACGGCACGCTGGACCGCGCCGTCGAGCAGTTCGAAACGACCGGCGTCGATTCCCTCGTGGGCGTGGTCCCGCAGACCCCGTTCCTGTGGACCCTGCCGGCCGAGCCCGGGGGCCACCCGGCCGCCCAGTACACTGTTGAAAGCAGGCCGCGCCGTCAGGAGCTTGGCGAGCGGGACTTCCGGTACCGCGAGACCGGGTCCCTCTACGTGACGCGGACCCGCATCTACGAACAGTTCGACAACCGCCTCGGCGGGCGGATCGGCCTGTTCGTGATGGACGAGGGGGAAGGCGTCGACGTCGACACCGAACTGGACCTCTCGATCGCCGAACAGCAGCTAGGCCGGTTCCGTGCGGAGCTGGAGGGGGAGAACCGCGCCATATGATCATCGAGCGGAACATCACGCCGTACGTCGTCTTCTCCGAGGACCCGGTCCTCACCGCACTGCAGAAGATCACCGCAAACCAGGAGCGGATCGTCTTCTGCGTCGATGAGCACGGCATCCTCCAGGGATCCCTCTCGGACGGCGACTTCCGCCGCTGGATCGTTGAGCATCCCACCGCTGACCTCACCGCTTCCGCGCTCGCCGTCGCCAACCGATCCGTCCGCACCGCACCGCACACGACGCCTCCCGCCGAGCTCGGCGCGCACATGGGCCGCGGCGTCGCGCACCTGCCGCTCGTCGATCCGCGCGGCCACCTCAGGGCCATCGCGGTGGACCGCGCTGACGTGCTGCGCATCGGCCAGCACGAGATTGGGCCCGGGAACCCCGCGTTCCTCATCGCCGAGATCGGCAACAACCACAACGGCTCCGTGGACCTCGCCAAGCGCCTCGTCGACCTCGCGGCAAAGGCGGGCGCGGACGCCGTGAAGTTCCAGCTGCGGGACATGGACGCCCTCTACCGCCAGTCCGGCGGACTGAGCGCGGGGGAGGACCTCGGCGCCCAGTACACCCTCGACCTGCTGTCCCGGTTCTCTCTGCCCGCCGAGAAGCTCTTCGACGTCTTCGACCATGCGAGGGACCGGGGGATCGACGTCATGTGCACGCCGTGGGATTCCCCAAGCGTCCAGGCGCTCGCCGACTACGGCATCCCGGCACTCAAGATCGCCTCTGCGGACCTGACCAACCACGGACTCCTGCGCGACGCCGGATCCCGCGGCCTCCCGCTCGTCCTCTCCACTGGCATGTCACGCGAGGATGAGATCCGCGAAACCGCGGGGCTCATGCGCTCCCTCGGGGGAAGCTTCGCGATGCTGCACTGCCAGTCCACGTACCCGGCGCCGTTCAAGGACGTGAACCTCGCTTACATGGACCGCCTCGCGGAGATCGGCGGGTGCATCGTGGGCTACTCGGGGCACGAGCGCGGGTACCACGTTCCCGTCGCCGCGGTGGCGCGCGGGGCGAAGATCATCGAGAAGCACTTCACCGTGGACACGGCCATGGAGGGCAACGACCACAAGGTCTCGCTCCTCCCCGGGGAGTTCGCGGCCATGGTGGCCCGCATCCGGGAGGTCGAGGAGTCCATCGGCGAGGCCACCCCGCGCCAAGTCTCGACCGGCGAGATGATGAACCGCGTCAACCTCGCCAAGTCGCTCGTCGCGGCCCGACCTATCCCCGCGGGAACGCTCATCACCGAGGCGGACGTGGATGTGAAGAGCCCGGGCCGCGGTCTCCAGCCCAACGCGCTCCCGCGCCTGCTGGGGCGTACCCTGCGTCGCGCCCTCGGGGAGGGTGACTTCTTCTTCGAAGGCGACCTGGCCGACGTCGTGCCTACGGGGCGCGACTTCTCGTTCCGCCGCCCATGGGGCCTTCCCGTGCGCTACCACGACCACGCTGCGCTCATCGCGGACTGCACGCCGGACTTCCTCGAGTTCCACTTCTCCTACAAGGACCTCGAGATCGATGTGGACTCCGTTTTCTCAGGGGGGGCAGGGCCGCTCGACATGGGCTTCACGACACACCTCCCGGACCTGTTCGCCGGGGACTTCCTCGTAGACCTCGCCTCGCCGGACGACCAGGTGTGGGAGCGGTCGATCGCCGAGGTCCAGCGCACGATCGACATCACCCGCTCGCTCACGCGATGGTTCAAGCGCGAGGACGAGCCGATCATGGTGGTGACGATGGGCGGCTTCACGAAGGACCGCCACGTCGCACCCACAGAGCGGCCCGCCATGTACGAGCGGATCGCTAAGGCGCTTGGCCGCCTCGACACGTCCGGCGTGCGGATCGCGGCCCAGACCCTGCCTCCGTACCCCTGGCTCATGGGCGGACAACAGTTCCACAACCTCTTCCTCGATCCCCACGACACGGCGGAGTTCGCCGCCTCGACCGGCACCAAGCTGTGCCTCGACGTCTCCCACAGCAAGCTCGCGGCCAACCACCTCGGCATGCCGTTCTCCGAGGCCGTCGAGCTTCTGGCGCCGCATACGATCCACCTGCACCTCGTCGATGCCACGGGAGTTGACGGTGAGGGCGTCCAGGTTGCCGAGGGCGAGGTCGACTGGGCGGCGCTCTCCGATCAGCTCGACCGGCTCGCGCCCGGCGTGAGCTTCATCCCCGAGATCTGGCAGGGCCACGTCAACTCCGGCGAAGGCTTCTGGACTGCGCTCGACCGGCTCGAGGCGTGGTTCTGATGGCTGGCGATTCGACGGTGCACGACGGCGCTGCCTCGCGTTCCGCGGCCCCGCTCGCCCCTCCCATCGCCCTCTGGGCCGTCCCCGTTCCCGAGCTCGGGGGCGTGGCGAGGCATGTGCTCGACACGGCGGCCGTGGGGCTGCCCGGCTGGCGGCTCGTGGTCCTGTGCCCGGAGGGCGCTCTGGCGGAGAAATTGAGGGAGGCTGGCGCCGCCGTCATCACGGGCCCGTTCGGGCCTGCCGCCGGGTTCGCCGCGTCGGTGCGCACGCTGCGCCGGAACATCCGTGCGCTACGGCCCGCAGTGGTCCACGCACATCTCGCGTACGCGGATGTCATCAGTGCCGTCGCGACGATCGGCACCGGCGCGAAGTACGTGACCACCGAGCACGGCATCGCCGGCGAGGATGCCGTGTACCACGGCTCCGCCTGGAAATCGCGGCTCATGGCCGCCGTCCACTCACTGCGCCTGCGCCGGGCCTCCGGCGTCATCGCCGTGTCCGAGGCGACCAAGCGCGCGATGCTCGCCAAGTGGCGGCCGCGGCAGGCCGTCGTCGTGATTCCCAACGGTGTGGACGTCGAGGAGGTGCGGGCCCGACTGCGGGAAACCGCGCCGGCCGGTGCGGCTGCTGCGGGCTCCGCGTCGGTTGGGCACGGCCCGCGGGTCCTCTCGCTGTCGCGACTCTCCGGAGAGAAGCGGATCCCTGAGCTCCTGGCCGCATTCGCGGAGCTGCGACGCGCCCACCCCGACGCGACGCTGACGGTCGCGGGGGAGGGGCCCGATCGTGCGGACCTCGAAGCCCGCGCGCGCGAGCTCGGTCTTGAGAGCGTGGTCTCCTTCCCCGGATTCGTGGACGCCGGCGCGGCAATGGGCGCCGCCGACGTCGTGGTGCAGCTCTCAGTGTGGGAGAACTGCTCGTACACCCTGCTCGATGCCGTGGCGGCGGGTCTGGGAGTCGTCGCGACGCCGGTGGGCGGCAATCCCGAAATCCTGCCCGAGAGGTGTCTCGTCGCTGCCGAACATTCCGCAGCGGTTGCCGCGGCAATTGCCTTGCAGGCCGACGCGGACAAGCGTCCTGAGTCGGTGTGGGTCACTCGCGCCGAGATGGCCTGGCGTACAGTCGGCGTTTATGAGGAGGCGATGTGATCGCCTCCTCGGGGCAGCGCAGCGGCTTTGGCCTCCACGACCTCTTGGTGGTTCTGGCGTCGGCGTGTCTGGTCCTGGACGGGATCCACTTCCCGGGCACACCGTTCCCTGCCAGCACGGTCTCGGCAGCGTTCCTCGTCTTCCTCGCCTACTTCAAGGTTCCTAGAGGCGTGAAGCGGCCCCGATGGTTCGTCGTCTGGCTTATCGCCCTCGTCGCGTGGCTGGGACTCGCCTCGGCGATGAACTCGGGACTTGCCGCAGTGGACGTCAAGAGATTCCTCAACATCAGCCTGTGGGCCATGGTTGCAGTGACAGTTTCCTCGGGCAGGCTGTCCTGGCGGCGGATCGGAGTGGGGCTCGCGCTCGGGGTCTCCTTCGCCGTTGCGTGGGGTGTCGCGACGATCGGTTCCAGCAGTTACGCAGGCCGCTTGACTGGCGTGCTCGGCGATCCCAACTCTGCTGGCCTCATCGTCCTGACCTTCACCTGCCTGGCGATTCCCCAGCTCCAGAGCCGCCGTACCCAGGTTGTACTCGCGGCCGTGGCGCTGGTCGGTATCGTGGCGACTCTGTCCCGCACCACGTGGCTCGCCACGGCATGCGTGGTTGTGTGGATCCTCGCTGGGAAGCACATCAGCAGGTGGGTTGGTTTCGCGGCCGTGGGAGGGCTCGTCTGGTGGTCGACGAGTATCGGCGACGCCGTGCTCGCCACCTCCCAGTTCAGCGACCGTTCGGGCAGCGACGCTCTCCGAGGAAGGATCCTCGCCAGCGAGCAGATTCTAGTGGGCACGAACCCGCTGATCGGGCACGGCCTCGGATCCGCCCATGTCCAGGTCGATGGGTTGACCTTCTTCTTCCACAGCTCCTACATGTCACTGCGGCAGGAAGGTGGGTGGATCGCCTTGATCATCTACCTGATCTTCATCATCGCGGTGTTCTTCGCGGTAACCTCGCTGCCCAAGCAAAGCCGGAGCGGGTGGGCCGAGGCCGCGCTGATCGGCGTGGCCATCTGTGCGGTCAACCTCGGAGAAGTCTTCCTCACGGTCCCCGCGGCGCTCGCACTGGGATTCGCCGCGACTCAGCTCGGGATGCGTCGGCTGGAGATGAGTCCCGCCCCCACACGTCGCGCGGGCCAAGGGAGGCTCAGGTCGGCATGACCAGCGTCCAGAAGATCTACATCGCCACGAATAACGGAGATATCGGCGGCGGCGAGGTCATGCTGCTCGGGCTCGCCGCGACGCTGGGCTCGCTGGGCTTCGCCGTGACCGTGGTCGGCCCGCGGTCGCCGATCGGTGTCCTGGAGGCTGCCCAGGAGCGTGGGTTCGCGGTGATCTCCCTCGACGCCAGCGAGCGGATTGCCTACATGCGCTCACTACGCGCGTGGCGCAAAGATCAGCCCGATGGCGTGCTCTGGTGCAACGGGCTCGTTCCGGCCGCCGCCACGGCTGGACTGAGGAACCGCGTGGTCCACCTGCATCAGATGCCCTCGCTTCTCCAGAGGCCGATGGCTCTCGCCGCGCGCATCGGGGCTCTTGCAACGCTGGTGCCGTCCCGGACGATGGCACGGGGTGTGGCACGATCGACGGTTCTCCACAACTGGTCTCCGGCGCTCGAAAGGGTAGCGATTCCGCGCGGGAGCGGTCCCGTTCGCCTGGGATTCCTGGGACGACCGTCGGAGGCGAAGGGGATTCATATCCTCGCAGACGCGTTCGATGCGCTGCGGCGGCAGGAGCCGGACAAGTATCGCCTGCGCGTCGCCGGGGAACCCCGATTCGTGGACGCCCGGGAACGGGCATTCGTCGAATCCCGGATGCGCTCGCTCGGCACCTCCGCCGACCGTCTCGGTTGGATGCCTGCCGATGAATTCTTCGGCACGATCGATATCTTGATCGTCCCGTCCGTTGTCGAAGAGTCGTTCGGACTCGTTGCCACTGAGGCCATGTCTGCCCGCGTGCCCGTGATCGTCAGCGACGCCGGTGCGCTCCCCGAGGTGGTGGGTCCTGACCATCCGTGGATCGCCCGAGCAGGTGACGGCGAGGATCTTGTCCGCGCTGTGAAGGAGGCCGTCGCGGCGCTGCCAGCTGACGATGTTGTGGAGAGGGCCCACGAGCGCTGGAAGCGGCAGTTCTCGCCAGAGGCCGGCAGGGAGCGGCTTCGGGACCTCCTTGACCAACTCGGCCTCAGTCCCGAGGGACCCCAGTGACGACGCCGGCCGCGACCATCGTTGTTCCCACGCGCGGCGGCTCTCGGCGCCTGCCGGTTCTCCTGCGTTCGCTGGAAGCCCAGGACACCGACGACTTCGAGGTGATTGTCGTGGTCGACGGCGACATCGACGGCACCGCCGACCTCGTGGCGGAATGGGCTCAGCGTCTCCCAGTCAGGTCGCTCGTGTTCCCCGAGAACCGAGGCCGGGCCGCCGCGCTCAATGCCGGCGCAGACTCTGCCCGCGGTGACCTTCTCATCCGCTCGGACGACGACCTCGAACCCGGCCCCGGCTTGGTGAGCGGGCACTTGGCGAGACACCGCAACGCGACCGAGCCGATCGGCGTCGTCGGCCTGACCACCAATCAGTACCCGGATTCGCCGTTCGCGCGGGCCTATGGACGTGCCGCCGACCGGAGATTCCTTGACGATGCCCTAGGCCTCCCCGCAGACCGGACGTGGCGGCTCTGGGCCGCCAATGTCTCCGTGCAAGCCCAAGTGCATGCAAGGCTCGGAGGCTACGACGCGCGTTATCGCCGTTACGGCTGGGAGGACGTCGACTTCGGCTACCGCCTGCGCCAGGCGGGGATCCCTGTGCTCGTGGCGCCCGAGGTCATGGCGGTACACCACGGGGCGTCGACGACCACAGCAGTGCGCGCCCTCCGCGCACTGCACTCCGGCGCCGCAAGGGAGACGTTCGTCGAAATCCACGGCGACCTAGCGCTCCCGGACGCTCCTGGGGGGAGGGGGCTGTGGGACCGGCTTGTCGGAGCTGGGGCCGCTGTCGCCACCGAGCGCACCTTGCGTGCCTACGGTCCGGCGGTCGACGCCGCGGCCCGCGTTCTACCGCCTCGGATCGCAGAGAAACTCGTGGCCCTCGGAGTCGAGTCGGCGGGTCTGGCGGGCGTCCGCTATCCCGACCGGGCTCGCTCGCGTTTTTGACGACGCATTCCGCCACCGTTCGTGACCTTCCTGTAACCTAGCAGGGCCCCACCCGAACCACTTGCGCCAAGGAGGCCACGCGTGACTGACGAACCAGTGGTCGCCATCGCGCACGACTACCTCACGCAGCGTGGCGGGGCCGAGCGGGTGGTCCTCGCGATGCACCGGGCCTTCCCCGAGGCGACGATCTACACGACGCTGTACGACCCGCAGGGCACCTACCCCGAGTTCCGGGACGCTGACATCGTCACCTCACCGCTCAACCGGATCGGTGCGTTCCGACGTGACCACAGGCTCGCGCTGCCGGTGCTCGCGCCAGCGGCCCGCGCGATGAAGATCCCCGCCGACGTCGTCGTCACCTCCACGAGCGGCTGGGCCCACGGATTCTCCACCGAGGGGCTCGTCTACGCGTACTGCCACTCCCCGGCCCGGTGGCTCTACCTCACGGAGCAGTACCTCGGCGGCTCGTCCCTGCGTTCTCCACAGGGCCTCGCGCTGGCCGCGCTCCGGCCCTTCCTGCGCTTCTGGGACCAGCGGGCGGCCGCGCGGCCCCATGTCTACGTGGCGAACTCGACGGTGGTCCAGGAGCGAATCCGCGATGTGTACGGCCGGGATGCGGACGTCTTCTTCCCCCCGCACAGCGTTGACACCAACGGTGTCCGCCAGCCGATCCCTGGCCTCGAGGAGTTCGTCGGGGAGGGTGGCCACTACCTCACGGTCTCCCGGCTCCTTCCGTACAAGAACGTCGATCAGGCCATCGAGGCCTTCCGCGACCTCGACGAGCGACTGCTCATCATCGGCGCCGGACCGCTCGCCGACTCGCTTCGGCGCACGATGCCGCCCAACGTCCGCATCGCTTCCCACCTCCCCGATGCCCAGATGCGCTGGGCCTACTCCGCGGCCAAGGCGGTCATCGCCCCCAGCTATGAGGATTTCGGCATCACGCCCCTTGAAGGCGCCGCTTGGGGAAAGCCGACGATCGCCCTGCGGGCCGGGGGATACCTCGACACGATTGTGGACGGCGTCACCGGGCGCTTCATCGAGTCGCCGACGGCGCAGGACATCCGCGCAGCCGTCGTGGGCTTTGCCACGGAGGAGTGGGACGCGGAGAAGATCCGCGCCCATGCGGACACCTTTGCCGAGGCACGGTTCCGCGACCGGTTGCGGGCCGAGGTCTCCGCGTTGACCGAAACGGCACGCTCAAGGTGAGGCTCCAGCATCGCGCCCCAAGCGATGGGGCGCGGTGCTTAGGCTTCCTTGGTCCAAAGAGGGTTCTCGATGAGCTCCCGTTCACCATGGACACTGCCGAAGTTCAGGCTCCTCGAGCCGGCGACGTATTCGTGCCATCGCGCTTGCCGCTCCTCTTCGGCTACGGAAGCATGCTCGCGCCAATGGCTGCCTTCCTCCTGCGGCGTGCCCTCAGACACCTCGAGTGCGGCCGCTCCAGACAGAACCTTCGCGCAGTACTGTTCGTAACTGCGATAGGGCAGGTGATCAATCCGCAGCGACACCTCGACCGTTCCGGGGTGAGTCACCGCATGATTGCCAGGACCGATCCAGACCCACGATTGCGCCTTGAACGCCGACTTGAGCATCGGCCCGGGCCGGTGCTCCACCTGAAGGTACTGGTCGGACGATGGATCGATTCTCCCCGTTCCCTCAGCCGGAAATGCGTCGAACATCTGGGCTCTCACGACGCCACTCGCCGAGCACCGCAAATGGTCCGCGAGAGTTCCTGACGGTGCCGTCCATATTTCGTCAGCGTCGAAAGGGACAATCCAGTCGGCGCCAGCGGTGAAGGCAAGTCGCGCAATGTACGACATGGAGCGGGCCTGATGGAACGCCTTGCTCATCTTCCGTCCGACATGTATTCGCCGGTCGCGCGCAGCGAGGTCATTCAGTATGCCGAGCGTTCCATCCGTGGAGTCATGGTCTACCGCGATGACCCCGGTCACGCCTTCACTGAGGAAGTGCTTGACGACCGGCTCAATGATGTCGGATTCGTTGTGGACCATGGTGATGGCCCAGACAGAGCCCGGAAGGCGTCGGGAACGCGGAAGGCCCGGGACGGAAATCGACCGTTCGACCTGTCGTTGGAGCGGCGTGAGCCTAGCAAGATGATCCCGAATATTTCCCACGAGAAGACCCTATCTGATACCTCGACCGTGAAGATCTAGCGGTAATCCGTCAGTACCGGCTTCACCCGGTCGTCGAACAGGAGACGGTCTTGGTATTTGAGGCACAGGGGCTGAAGCACGTCTCCAAGCAGTTCGGTCCATCGGATCGGGTATCCCGCTGCCGGGTTGTAGAAGTCACTGCCGGGAGATTCGGCAAGCGCGCCAGCGAAGTACTCCATGCGGCTGTGCATCTCCCTATACCACTCGGAGGTGAGCGAGGTGCTCGGGCGGACGATGAATGCGCTTGGACCGAACACCGCGCGGTAATGGCGCTTGATGTCCTTGCCTAGGTAGCGAGGGAGATCGGGCACGTAATTTGACGTGACTTCGCGGTAGCCGACCGCCCAGGTTTCGGTCTGGTCTGCGATCGCTTGGAAGGACGCTGTCCACGACGATGTTGGCCTCTTGATGTCCGAGTAGCCGCCGCCATGATGGTGCATGAAGTAGGTCCGGAGATAATCCGAACGGTGGCCGTCGGACAGCAGGGAATACGCCGGGTGAAGCGGATGCCCGTCGACCAGGAACTCATTCACCGTCTCGTCGGTGACGAGCACGAGCGGGACATCCAGCTCTGACTCCAGGGCCCGGAGAGAGGCAAGGCGGCGCTTGGACATCGGACGCGGTCCGAGCCAGAAGGAGTAGACGAGCGAAGGGACGGAGCGGTTATTGCTTGCGATGACATCGGGCCTCGCAAGGAAGGTGTGGCGGTAGCGGTCCGGATCGTAGTGGAACGGGGACCGTTCCTCGGCGGCTTTCCAGCGCACGTCGTTGATGTGCTCGGCGGTGTCCCGGAGCCAGAACCCGAGGCGCTTGCTGGCAACGAAGGCGGCGTGCTTGAACTGACGCGCCGCCCAGAGAGGATCCATGCTCGATTTATAGCGGCTCGACGCCGCAGATGCACAGCATGACGCCCGAGCCGCTCAGCCGGCGTCGTGCGTGGAGGGCGCGGCCCCGCCGCGGCGACCGGCCGCCGCACGCAGCACGTCCCCAGCCCGGGCGCCGAGCTCTCGTGCCACATCCGCCACGCCCGGCTCTCGCCGGAGCTGCATGCGGAGATGGTCCCGGTTCACGACGACGAGCGAACGCAGCAGCCCGGCACGCTCCCCGGCGGTCCGGGACGCTTTCCACCTTGCCCGGAACAGCTCTACGCGCGTCCCGCCGCGGCCCATGACCTCCCACACGTCGTGCTCGGGGTGGGCGGCCCAGTCGTCGAGGTGCCCTGTCGCGGCCGCGAAGCTCACGTGTGCCTCCGCGATCCCCGCGGCGGCTTCGAGCCCATCCCACTCGGCGGGAGTGAGAACGGAGCGGAGGTGCGCTACGTCCGCAGCTCCGCGGTGCGGGTCCCTCGCCGCGTGCAGAACAATGATGAGGGCCTGGTGGCGCCGCGCAGGCACGCGGCACGGCCACTCCGCGATACGGAGGGTCCGGTGCTCGTCCCACAGCCTTTCGAAGAACGCCTCGGCGGGGATCCCCACACCGGGAAACGCGCGGTGCACGTCCACGTATCCCCACTGGTCATGCCACAGGGTCATCGCGTGGTGGAACACTGACCCGGTCTCGAAGGTCGTCACCGTCCGCCAGCCGCGCCCGATGAGAGCCCGGACGAGGGCATCGACGTGGGCAGGGCGCACGAGCACATCGACGTCCGTGCTCGCCCGGTCCGGCTCGTAGAGCGAGGGCTCGGTGGCGTACCCCTTGATGTGCACGAGGTCCACGCTCGCCTCCACGGCGAGGGACTCGATGAGGGCGTGGGCGAGGCGCACCCGGTCCTCGAGCGGGAGGTCAACAAGCGGCAGTTCCTCCACGCCCGCCTTGGCCCCGCTCGTCCCGTCCACAGCCCCCATCATTCTGGGTCCGAGCATGAATGCCAAACTCCCGAACGTCCTACGGCCGCCCGTTGACCGTGGCGATGAGGATCGGGCCCCAGTCGCCGAACGCCAGGACGGACTGCGTGGCCGGCACGCCGCTCTCGCTCACCGGGAGCACTGGGCGGCTCGTGAAGAACCGGTGGAGGCGGTGGTGGGCCTGCGAGGTGATCCGGATGCCGCGCCCGAGGGTGCCGTCAGAGCCGCGCGCCCCGCGCTGCCAGTCGATCATGGTGTACTCGGCGGACGTCCCGTCGTCCAGCGGCCGCGAGAGGATAACGGTCTGCTGATCGGGTGAGATGGCGCGGACGTTGAACGGCTGCCGGCCAGCGTCATAGAAGGTCACCTTGTCGCCCAGGGCAAGGAGCCGATAGGTCATCGCGGGCCTCCTGTCCCCGTGGGTCCCCGCGCCCAGCCTAAGCACTCATGGGCCGAGCGTGGAGGCCCCGCGCGAACCTCGCCGGACTATGACGGAGAGATCAGCGGCACTGGCCCGGTGGAACCTTGATCCCGGTCTGCTCTGCGGCGGCGCACAGCTGCGCCCGCGCATCGAGCGGAAGCTGGCCCCAAGGAGCCGAGGTGTCAGGGGCCTGGGGCGCCGGAGCAACGGCCGGTTCGCGATCCCGGGCGGGCTCGGCGGCCGCCGGCGCTGCTGCAGCAGGCGCTGCGACGGCAGGGGCCTCCGCAGGCGAGGGCTCGGCGGACGCCGTGGGTAATGGATCTGGGGAGGGCGGCGCGGGCTTGATGTCTGCGGGCGTCGGAAGCGGCCGCACGGGTCCCAGCGGGGGCGCCGGACGCACGACGGCGGGCGGCTGCGATGCGCCGGCCGCTGCCCGCGGCGCTGGGGTCGCCACCGTTGCGGACTGGTGCCCGTCGATCACGAGGGCTACGGCCGAGGTGCCGAGTGCAGCGAGGGCGAGCGCGGCAGCGACGGCGAGCGGCGCCGTCGTGCGCCGCGTGCCGGCGATGATGGCAAGAGGCGTCGCGGCGAGCACCACCAGCCCGGCGACCGCGGCCGCGGCGGGCGAGAGCAGGAACAGAACGAGCAGGAGCGTCGCGACGCACGCGATGCCGAGCCACATCCATGTCCTGCGGGGCGGGGGCGCATCCACCTCGTAGAAATTCAAGTCCATCGGCGCCTCTCCTCTCGCGAGGGCCTCCGATCCCACGGTAACCGTGCAGGCGGGAGCAGCCAAGGTCAGGAGAAGAAGTTCACCCACTTGTCGGAGGCGTCCGCTAGGGTCGGCCCATGGACGCGAACACGCAGGGCGCCTTCTGGGGCGCACGCCCCACTGATGCCGGCACGGACTTTGCCCTCGCCACGGCCGCCGAGGCCGAGCGTGTGGAGGTGTGCCTCGTCGACCCTGAGACCAAGGAGCAGCGGTGCGTCGACCTGGCGCGCGTCGACGGCCCCGACGGCCAGGCGACCCGATGGGAGGGGACCGTGGACGGCGTGGCCCCAGGCGCGCACTACGGCTACCGCGTCCACGGCCCGTGGGAGCCTGATAAGGGGCTGCGGTTCAATCCCGCGAAACTCCTCCTCGACCCCTATGCGCGGGCCGTGTCCGGCTCCTACGAGTGGGGCCAGGAGATGCATGCCTACGTGTTCGGCGACCCGGAGCGCATGGACGAGTCCGACTCGCTGGGCCACAGCATGCTCGCCGTGGTGTGCGAGCACGTCAAGTACGACTGGGAGGGCGACACGCCCCCGCGCCGCCCCTACAACGAGACAGTCGTGTACGAGGCGCACGTCAAGGGCCTCACCCAGCTCCACCCCGAAGTGCCCGAGCACGAGCGCGGAACGTACCGCGGCGCGGCACATCCCGCCGTCGTGAACCACCTCAAGGAACTGGGAGTCACGGCGCTCGAGCTGCTCCCAGTCCACCAGTTCATCGAAGACTCCACCCTCGCGGACAAGGGGCTCTCCAACTACTGGGGCTACAACACCATCGGGTTCTTCGCCCCGCACAGCGCCTACTCGTCGAGCGGCGACCACGGGCAGCAGATCGCCGAGTTCAAGGACCTGGTCAAGGCATACCACCGTGCCGGCATCGAGGTGATCCTCGACGTGGTCTACAACCACACGGCGGAGGGCAACCACCTCGGCCCCCAGCTGAGCTTCCGCGGCATCGACAACGCCGCCTACTACCACCTCGTGCCGGGGGACGAATTCCACTACATGGACTACACGGGCACGGGGAACTCCGTCAACGCCGGAAACCCGCTCGCGCTCGACCTCATCATCGACTCCCTGCGGTACTGGGTCACGGAGATGCACGTGGATGGGTTCCGGTTCGACCTGGCTTCAACCTTGGCCCGTGAGGACGGCGCTGTCGACATGGTCTCGCCGTTCTTCGAACTCCTCGCCTCCGATCCCGTGCTCTCCAGGGTCAAGCTCATCGCGGAACCGTGGGATGTCGGGCCGGACGGGTACCAGGTGGGCAACTTCCCGCCGCAGTGGGTCGAGTGGAACGGCAAGTTCCGCGACTGCGTGCGCGACTTCTGGCGCGGCGAACCGGGCACCCTCCGCGAGCTCGCAACCAGACTGGCAGGCTCCGCCGACCTCTACGAGGCCGAGGGGCGGCGCCCCTCCGCGTCCGTCAACTTCATCGTGGCTCACGACGGCTTCACCCTGCGGGATCTGGTCTCCTACAACGAGAAGCACAACGAGGCCAACGGCGAGGACGGCCGCGACGGCGCCGACGACAACCGCTCGTGGAACTGCGGCACCGAGGGGCCCACCGACGATCCTCACATCCTCGAGCTCCGGGCGCGCCAGCAGCGGAACCTGCTGCTCACCCTCGTGCTTGCCCAGGGGGTGCCGATGATGGCACACGGGGACGAGCTCGGGCGGACGCAGCAGGGCAACAACAATGTCTACTGCCAGGACAACGAGCTCTCATGGATCGACTGGGACCACGCGGACTCTGAGCTCGTCGACTTCACCCGCAGCCTGACGAAGCTGCGCGAAGACCACCCAGTGTTCCGCCGGCGCAGGTTCTTCGACGGCACCCCCGTTGCTCCCGCCGAGGGCGACCCGCTCCCGGACATCGTGTGGCTCGACGCCGACGGCAGCACCATGGGCCCGGACGATTGGGACCAGGACTGGGCCAAGTCCCTCGCGTTCTTCCTCAACGGCGGCGCCGTTCCCGGCAACGGCAGGCACGGCGCCAATGGCGACTCGGACTTCCTCGTGATCCTCAACGCCGCCGAGAACGACGTCGACTATCACCTTCCCGCGGGCCCGTTCCCGGAGAAGTGGGCCACCGCGCTGACAACGTGCGAGGCCCGGCTCGTGGGGGAGGCCGCGGCCGGCGGCGAGGTGTTCACCGTCCCGGCCCGCAGCGCCGTCGTGCTCATGGCCGAGCGGGAGGGGTAGGGGAGCGGTGCTCAGCCGGCGCTGGGCACGCCCGCGAGCGGCTCGCCGTCGAGTTGGTCCGCGAAGCCGGCCGCGGTCGCCTCGAGCGCCGTCCGCCGCAGCACGAGTAAGTCCATGACCACGCCGCCGAGCTCCCGCAGCGTCTCCGTCTCGGCGGGGGAGAGGGTGCGCGGTGCACGGTCCAGGATGCACAGGGTGCCGATGTTGGCCCCTCCGGGGGTCTTGAGCGGCACGGACGCGTAGAACCGCACGCCCAAGGCTCCGCGGACGAGCGCGTTGCCCGCGGTGCGGGAGTCCGCGGCGGCGTCCGGTACCACCCAGACGTCGTCCTGCAGCACGGCGGAGGCGCACAGCCCCGGCTCCCGCGCTACCTCGTCCGCGTCGAT
Organism: Sinomonas sp. ASV486; assembly: GCF_030908215.1. Lineage (GTDB taxonomy): Bacteria > Actinomycetota > Actinomycetes > Actinomycetales > Micrococcaceae > Sinomonas > Sinomonas puerhi. The sequence goes on from NZ_JAVFJK010000001.1 coordinate 308,950, forward strand.
CCCATGCGCCGAGAGGAACCAGATCCTCTCGGCGTCCACGATGCTCACGGCCGCCATCGGCGCGCCGAGGATGCGCGAGGTGAGGCGCGTGACGCGGTCGAACGGGCTGCCCGGCTCGGCAGGCGCGGCGTAGGTCCGGACCTCCTCCAGGCGCAGTTCCTCCTCAGCGGCCGCCAGCTCCGGTAGGGGCACCACGAGGGCGCCGAGTGCGGCCATCCGGTACAGCGCGGCCGCCGCGTCCGCGGCGCTGGGCCGGGCCTCGGGGTCCATCGCCGTCATCCCCGCCAGCAGGTTCCGCCACAGCGGGTCGAGTTCCTCGGGGATGGGCGCCGGCTGCGTGAGCCGCCGCACGGCGCTCTCGAGGGGCGGCCCGGGGAATGCGAGCTCGCCCGTGAGGCACTGCAGCAGCACGAGGCCGAGCGAATAGACGTCGCTCGCCGCGCCGATCGTCTGCCCGCGCACCTGCTCCGGGCTCAGGTACGCGGGGGTCCCGGACACGGCGTCCTGGAGCGTGAGGTCGGAGTCGGACACCCACGCGATGCCGAAGTCGGTGAGCTTCGCGTGCGCCCTCGCGGACTCGCCGCCCGCGCCTAGCAGGAGCACGTTCGCCGGCTTGATGTCCCGGTGCACCACGCCCTTGCCGTGGATGTAGGCGAGGGCCTCGCATAGGTCCTGGCCGATCTCGGCTACGTCGGAGGCGCCCAGCCCGTCGCCCGCCTTGAGCCGGGTGCGCAGGTCCGCGCCCGTGATGAGCTCCATGACGAGGAACACCCGGGGTACGCCAGTCGCGGTCCGCTCGGTCCCGGCGTCGAGCAGCGTCACGAGCCCGGGATGGCTCAGCCGTGCGAGCAGCTTCATCTCGGCGTCGCTGCGCCGCAGCTCGGACTCGTCCATGTCGCCGGAGTGTGGCAGCTTGACCGCCACCTCGCGGTCGAGGACCCGATCGTGCGCGCGGTGGACCTCCGCCGTCGAGCCCCGTCCCACAACATCCAGGAGCCGGTACCGCCCCGCCACCAGATCCTGGCCACGGTTCCCATCGCCACCGCTCGCATCGCAGTCCAGTTCCGCCACCCCAACTCGCTTTCAGTCCACAGACGGACAGCGGAAGGAAGCCTGGGTTGGCAGCCAAACGGCCCGGTTGCCGCGGGATTACCCCGCCCGCGCGCGTGCCAAACCGCCGTGCAGCGCCCTAGTGGACGCTCGCGGGCTCGATCTGGAGCACCCGGACGGCGCGTGCCTTCTCGGAGGGCGAGGAGATGAGCCAGATCGAGATCGCCGCGGTGCTCGGCGTGAGCCAGATGCAGGTCTCCCGGCTCCTGCGCCGGGTCCTGGCCCGCGTGCGGCGCCGGGCGGCCGAGGCCGCGGCCTGCGAGTCCGCCGCCTGAGGTCCGCGACCGAGGCCCCTGATCGCGGCGGGTCACACGGCAGCCGCGCGCAGAACCGTCACCTACACTCGCTAGGATGCCCACACATGGCTTCATCGCAGGCCGCACAGCAAGGAGCTGACGCATTGGAGAAGGACATTTGGCCGGGAACGGCCTACCCGCTCGGCGCCACGTTTGACGGCAAGGGCACCAACTTCGCGATCTTCAGCGAGGCCGCCGAGTCTGTCGAGCTGTGCCTCTTCGACGCGGAGCGGACCGAGCAGCGCTTCGAGCTGACCGAGGTGGACGGGTTCGTGTGGCACTGCTACCTGCCCAACGTCCAGCCCGGCCAGCTCTACGGCTACCGCATCCACGGCACCTATGACCCGGCCACGGGCCAGCGGTGCAACCCGAACAAGCTGCTCCTGGACCCGTACGCCAAGGCCGTCATGGGCCAGCCGGACTGGGACCAGTCGCTGTTCTCCTACACGTTCGGGGACCCCGACAGCCGCAACGACGAGGACTCCGCGCCGCACATGATGCTCGGCGTGGTCACCAGCCCGTTCTTCGACTGGCAGAACGACTCCCTGCTGCGCGTCCCGTACCACCGCACGGTGGTCTACGAGGCCCATGTGCGGGGCCTCACCGAGCTCCACCCCGAGGTTCCCGAGGAACTGCGGGGAACGTACGCGGGCGTGGCGCACCCCGCCGTCGTCAATCACCTCACCAAGCTCGGCGCGACGGCGATCGAGCTCATGCCCGTCCACCAGTTCGTGGACGATTCCACGCTCCAGGACAAGGGCCTGCACAACTACTGGGGCTACAACACCATCGGCTTCTTCGCCCCACACGCCGGCTACTCCTCGAGCGGGAACACCGGCCAGCAGGTCCAGGAGTTCAAGGCCATGGTCCGCACGCTCCATCGCGCGGGCATCGAGGTGATCCTGGACGTGGTCTACAACCACACCGCGGAGGGCAACCACCTGGGCCCCACCCTGTCGATGAAGGGCATCGACAACGGCGCGTACTACCGGCTCGTCGAGGACGACCCGCAGTACTACATGGACTACACGGGCACCGGGAACTCCCTCAACGTCCGGCACCCGCACGCGCTGCAGCTGCTCATGGACTCGCTGCGCTACTGGGTCACCGAGATGCACGTGGACGGCTTCCGGTTCGACCTCGCGGCGACCCTGGCCCGCGAATTCTACGACGTGGACAAGCTCTCGAGCTTCTTCGAACTCATCCAGCAGGACCCGGTGGTCTCCCAGGTCAAGCTCATCGCCGAGCCGTGGGACGTGGGCCCGGGCGGGTACCAGGTGGGCAACTTCCCCCCGCAGTGGACCGAGTGGAACGGCAAGTACCGTGACACCGTGCGGGACTTCTGGCGCGGCGAGCCCTCCACGCTGGGGGAGTTCGCCTCCCGCCTGACCGGGTCCGCGGACCTGTACCAGCACAACGGCCGCCGCCCAGTCGCTTCCATCAACTTCGTCACCGCGCACGACGGGTTCACGCTGCGGGACCTCGTCTCCTACAACGAGAAGCACAACGAGGCCAACGGCGAGGACAACAACGACGGCGAGAGCCACAACCGGTCCTGGAACTGCGGCGCCGAGGGCCCCACGGATGATCCCGCGGTGCTCGAGCTGCGCGCCCGGCAGCAGCGCAACTTCATCGCCACGCTGCTGCTCTCCCAGGGCGTGCCGATGATCGCCCACGGCGACGAGCTGGGCCGCACCCAGCAGGGCAACAACAACGTCTACTGCCAGGACAACGAGCTCTCCTGGCTGGACTGGGAGAGCGCAGACAAGCCGCTCATCGAGTTCACCTCGGCCGTCATGCGGCTGCGCGCCGAGCACCCCACGTTCCGGCGCAGCCGCTTCTTCGACGGCCGCCCCGCGCGCCGCGGCGAGGGCCAGCCGCTGCCGGACATCGAGTGGCTCGGGGTGGACGGCGAGCCGATGGTCCCCGAGGACTGGGACGTGCCGCTGGGCCGCAGCGTCGGCGTGTTCTTCAACGGCCACGGCATCCGCAATGTGGACTTCTACGGCCGAGCGATCACGGACGCGCACTTCCTCCTGTACTTCAACGCGGACGAGTCCGACGTGGACTTCCGCCTGCCGGGCGGGGAGTACGCGCCCGGCTGGGACGTGCTGCTGGACACCTCCGGGCAGACCGCGGGGGATATCGAGATCCGGGCCGAGGCCGTATTGACCGTGCCCGGCAAGAGCATGGCCGTGCTGCGCGCCCACGAGCCCGAGCCGGAGGAGGTGGACCACTCCGTGGCCGCGTCCCTGGCCGCCCAGGCCGGCTCCAGCTCCCCCAACCAGCCCTCGTCCAGCGCCGCCGGGGTCTAGCCCCGGCCCGTAAGGAGCCCCGTGAAGACCCCCGCCTCCACCTACCGACTCCAGATCCGCCCCGAGTTCACGCTGGACGACGCCGCGGCGCTCGTGCCGTACCTGTCCTCCCTCGGCGTGGACTGGCTCTACCTCTCGCCCCTGCTCGAATCGGTGGGCGCCTCCGAGCATGGGTACGACGTCTCGGGCCCCTCCCGCGTGGACCGGGAGCGCGGCGGGCGCGAGGGCCTCGCGGCCCTGGCCGCCGCCGCTCACGGGGCCGGGATGGGCGTGCTCGTGGACATTGTGCCGAATCACCTCGGCGTGGCTGTGCCCGAGGAGAACCCGTGGTGGTGGTCTCTCCTGCGCGAGGGCCGCGGCTCGAGGTACGCGGAGGCGTTCGACGTTGACTGGGACGCGGGGGGCGGGAAGGTGCTCATCCCGGTGCTGGGCTCGGAAGAGGACCTCGGCCTGCTCCGTGTCGAAGGAACACGCCTGCGCTACTACGAGCACTCGTTCCCCCTTGCCGCCGGATCCTGGAGCGTGGGCGACTCGGCGCAGGAGGTCCACGACCGCCAGCACTACCAGCTCATCCCGTGGCGCGAGGCGGACACACGGCTCAACTACCGGCGCTTCTTCGCCGTCAACACGCTCGCCGGTGTGCGCGTCGAGGTCCCGTGGGTCTTCGCCCAGAGCCACGCAGAGGTGCACCGATGGATTGAGGACGGGCTGGTGGACGGCCTCCGCATCGACCACCCGGACGGGCTCATGGACCCCGCCGAGTACCTCGAGCGGCTCCGGGAGCTCTCGGGCGGCGCCTACACCTTGGTGGAGAAGATCCTCGAACCGGGGGAGGTCCTGCCGGACGACTTCGAGTGCGAGGGCACCACAGGCTATGACGCGCTGGGGCTCGTGGACCGCGTTCTCGTGGACCCCGCGGGGGAGGAGCCGCTCACGGCCCTCGACACGCGCCTGCGTGGAGGGCCCGCCGACTACGCCGCCATGATCCATGAGACCAAGCGCTGGATGGCGGACGGGCTGCTCCGCGCCGAGGTCCTGCGCCTCGCCCGGCTCGCGGCCGCCCAGGTCGCCGAGGGGGCGGCGGCTGAGCCGAGCGAAGAGGAGCCGGAACCCCCGTCCCTCGAGGCCCTCGCCGAGGCCATCGCCGAGATCGCCGCGCACTTCCCGGTGTACCGGACGTACCTGACCCCGCAACCCAGGGAGGTGACCCCGGATCGCAGGGAGGTGACCCCCGATCGCAGGGATGTGACCCCGGATTCTGGGGGAGGCGGGCACGACGCCGCGATCCTGGCCCGCGCGTGTCGGGACGCCGCCGTCGTGCGTCCCGACCTGATGACGACGATCGAAGCCCTCGCGCCGCGGCTCGCCGACCCCGACGAGGAACTCTGCCGGCGCTTCCAGCAGACCACCGGCATGATCATGGCCAAGGCGGTCGAGGACACTGCCTTTTACCGGTACACGCGGCTGGGGACGCTGACGGAGGTCGGGGGAGACCCGACCGTCTTCGCCACGGCCCCCGGCGAGTTCCACGGGGCGCTCGCGGAGCGCGAGCGCAGGCTGCCGCACTCGATGACGACTCTCACGACCCATGACACCAAGCGCAGCGAGGACGCCCGGGCCCGCATCACGGTCCTGTCCGAGCTCGCCGACGAGTGGGCCAGCACCCTCCCGCGGCTGCTCGAGGCAGCGCCGCTCGCTGACGGGCCCCTCGCGAACCTCCTGTGGCAGGCGATCCTCGGGGCATGGCCGGCGGACCGCGCACGGCTCGCCCAATACGCCGAGAAGGCCGCACGCGAGGCCGGGGTCCACACGCTCTGGACGGCTCCAGACGAGGAATTCGAGGCCGCCCTGCACCGGCTCGTCGACGCGGCCGTCGATGAGGGCAGCGAGGCCCACGCGCTCATCTCGGGCTTCGCGGACCGGATCGCGCCGTTCGGTGCCTCCAACGGGCTCTCCGCCAAGCTGCTCCAGCTGGCCATGCCGGGCGTTCCGGACGTCTACCAGGGCACTGAGTTCTGGGACCGGTCGCTGTGCGATCCGGACAATCGCCGGGACGTTGACTTCGGGGCCCGGTCCGAGGCGCTCGCGGCCCTGGATGCGGGTGCCCCTGTAGTCGGGCCGCTCGCGGAGGATGCCAAGCTGCTCGTCGTGTCCCGCACGCTGCGGCTGCGCCGGGACCGGCCCGAGCTGTTCGCCGGGTACGCGCCCATCGAGGCGTCCGGGGACGGCGCTGACCACCTCATCGGCTTCCGGCGCGGCGAACGCGGCGTCGCCGTGCTCGCGACCCGGCTCCCGGCGCGCCTCGAGCAGTCGGGAGGCTGGGGCACGACGACAGTCCGGCTCGCACGGCCCGCCCGCGACGCCTTCACCGGCCGTTCCTTCGAGGCCGGCGAGGTCGCCGTGGGCGCGGTGCTGGCCGCCCTGCCTGTCGCGCTTCTCGTTCCGGAGGAGGCGAACGGCAATGGGTGACGAGGTCGCGCCGGTCGGGCGGAGACAAGCGGAGTCGAAACCCCTCGGTGCCGTCTGGGCACCGATCCCGTCCCGCGTCGATCTCGTCCTCGGCGCGGGCCCCGGTGCCGAGCACCTCCGGCTCGAGGAGGCCGACGGCGGGTGGTGGTCGCCGCCGTCGTCCGAGGCCGGGCGGGTGGCCGCCGCGCTGGCCGACGGCGCGCGGTACGGCTTCGTCCTCGACGCCGAGGGCCCGTTCCCGGACCCACGCTCCCGCCGCCAGCCCGAGGGCGTCCATGCCCTCTCCGCCGGCTTCGACGCGGGCCGGCACGCGTGGGCGGACGAGGGCTGGACCGGCCGGGACCTGGCCGGCGCCGTGGTCTACGAGCTGCACGTGGGCACGTTCACTCAGGCCGGGACGCTCGACGCCGCGGCGGAGCGCCTGGCGTATCTCGCTGACCTCGGCGTGGGCTTCGTCGAGCTCATGCCCGTCAACGCGTTCAACGGTCCCCGCAACTGGGGCTACGACGGCGTGCTCTGGTACGCGGTCCACGAGGGCTACAGCGGCCCCGCGGCGTACGAGCGCTTCGTCGACGCGGCGCACGCGGCGGGAATCGCCGTGATACAGGACGTCGTGTACAACCACTTCGGGCCGAGCGGGAACTACCAGCCGAAGTTCGGCCCCTACCTGCTCGCCGGCGCATCGACCGGGTGGGGCGACGCCGTCAACCTCGACGGCGCGGACTCCGATGAGGTGCGCTCGTTCATCCTCGACAACGCGCGCATGTGGCTCGACGACTACCGGGTCGACGGGCTCAGGCTCGACGCTGTCCACGCCTTCCTGGACCGCCGCGCCCTGACGCTGCTCGAGGAGCTCCAGCTCGTCGCCGAGGACGTGGAGCGCACTACAGGGCGCCGCAAGGTGCTCATCGCCGAATCGGACCTCAATGATCCGCGCATCGTCTCCGCGCGGGCCGTGGGCGGCTACGGGCTCGCGGGCCAGTGGACAGACGACGTGCACCATGCGGTCCACGTGGCGCTCACCGGCGAGACGGGCGGCTACTACGCCGACTTCGCGGCCCCCGGTGCTCTCGCGAAGGTGATCCGCGGCGGGTACTTCCACGACGGCACGCTCTCGAGCTTCCGCGGCCGCTGCCACGGGCGGCCCCTCGACCCTGCCCGGGTGCGGCCCTCGCAGCTCGTGGTTTCGTGCCAGAACCATGATCAGGTGGGCAACCGTGCCGCTGGGGACCGGCCCAGCGCCGTTCTGGACTGGGACGGCCTCGCGGTCGCCGCCGTCCTCATCCTCGCGTCGCCCTTCACGCCCATGCTGTTCATGGGGGAGGAGTACGGGGCGACGACCCCTTGGCAGTTCTTCACCTCGCACCCCGAGCCCGAACTCGCGGCCGCCACCGCCGAGGGCCGCCTCGCCGAGTTCGAGGAGATGGGGTGGGACCCGTTCGACGTGCCCGACCCGCAGGACCCCGCGACGTTCGAGCGGTCCGTCCTGGACTGGACCCAGGCTAGGACGCACGACGGCGCCCGTCTCCTGGCGCTGTACCGTCGCCTGATCGAGGTGCGCGCCGAGCTGCCGGGCCTGTGGTCGGGCCGTCTGGACGAGACGGACGTGATCGAGGGCGAAGCCGCAGGAGCCCGCTGGATCTCGTGGCGGCGACCTGGGGCGATCGTGTGCGTCGGTTTCGGGCCGGGGCCGGTGGATGTCCCCCTGCCGCCGGGGTTCGCCGGACGTGCCGTGGCGGCCACCGACCCGGCGTGCGCCGTCGTTACCGGCGCGTCCGGCGAGGCTGTCCGCCTGCCCGGCCTGGCCGCCGTCGTGCTGTCCGCCTAGCGTCACGACGCCCGATTTCCAGGCAGTCCACCGCGTGTTCACTGCCGGCCCCTCGTCAACAGTCATTGCGCTGAGACGATCTCCATGGACGCGGTGTTGTTTGGCCGAAGAGCGGAGTGGTTATTGATCGGGGTATCGCGGCCGCACACGGTGGCCGTGTGTCCCTCAAGAAATGGGGGCGCTCGAGAAGGCATCCATCGACTGGCCAAGGAGTTACCACCATGGTTACACGCGAAGATATGGACGTGCTCGGCCGCGGAAGCGGGGACGTCCTGGGACAGGACGGCGAGAAGATCGGCGCGATCGGCGAGCTCTACATCGACGATCAGACGGACCAGCCCAGTTGGGTCACGGTCAAGACGGGACTGTTCGGGATGAAGGAATCGTTCGTCCCTCTCGACGGGGCGATGGTCCGCGGCGAGGACCTCACCGTTCCGTACACCAAGGACCAGGTGAAGGACGCCCCCCGGGTCGATCCCGACGGGCACCTCGAGCCCGGCGAGGAGGACCGCCTCTATGACCACTACGGGCGGAACGGGGGGCCAGCCCAGGGCATCGTGGAGACCTCGGCTCCCACCAAGGGCGACACCGGCGAGGTCTTCGACGAGGGCGGCTCGGCCTATGGCGGGACCGAGAGGACCGTCGGGGAGACGGGGCGGACGGGCCCTGTGGGTGGTGACACCTCAGGACCGACCACCGACGATGCGATGACCCGTTCGGAGGAGCGCCTGCACGTAGGGACCGAGCAGCGGGAGACCGGGCGCGCGCGGCTGCGCAAGTACGTCACGACCGAGAACGTGACCAAGACGGTCCCCGTTCAGCGGGAGGAGGTCCGGCTGGAGCGCGAGCCGATCACGGACGAGAACCGCGACGCCGCGATGGACGGCCCCGACCTCTCCGAGGAGGAGCATGAGGTGACGCTCCACGAGGAGCGTCCGGTGGTGGACACGGAGACCGTCCCCGTGGAGCGGGTCCGCCTTGGCACCGAGACGCAGACGGACGAGCGGACCGTAAGCCGGGACACGGCCAAGGAGCACATTGAGGCTGACGGGGTGGACGAGGGCCGGAGGGACTAGGTCCGGGCCTGCGGGGATCGGGCTCATGCTCGACCTTGATGCACGAAGGGGCGGTGCCGGATCGCTCCGGCACCGCCCCTACGCAGCGTGCGTCAGGCGCGCCGCCTCGTCACGAGTCCCCAGATGAGCAGGACGATGAGGGATCCGACGATGGCCGTGATCCAGGTGCGGATCTCGAAGAAGCTGCCGAGAGTGTTGCCGCCGAAGATCAGGCCGCCGAGCCAGCCGCCGAGGAGAGCACCGATGACCCCGAGAATGAGGGTCATGATCCAGCCGCCGCCCTGCCTTCCCGGAAGGATCAGCTTTGCGATGGCCCCCGCGATGAGTCCGAGGACGAGGAATGCGAAAAAGCCCATGTCAACTCCTTGATGTGGTGCGATCATGTTCATCCCGTTGCCTGCCGTGATGGCCAGGCTGATCCCTTCCTAGCATGGGGCCGTGCGGGGGAGACACACGGGGGGCCGGATGTCACCACATCTTTACCTGGCCGCCATTGGGTAACGTTGCGGCCAAGAGCTTTCCGATGCCAAGAGCCTTGGCACTGCGGGGGAAACCGTGGACACCTGTGCACTCGTCGTCAATCCGAGCAAGGACGGCGCCGAGGCGCTCGCCAAGGCCTTCCGCGCCCGATGCGCCGACGCCGGCGTGGAGCCCCTCATCCTGGAGACGAGCGCCGAGGACCCCGGCGGGGGGATGGCCCGTGAGGCCCTCGCTCGGCGCGCGGAACTCGTCGTCGTTGGGGGCGGCGACGGCACGGTGCGCGCCGCGGCCGGCGAGCTCGCCGGTACGGGCACACCGCTCGGCATTGTGCCTCTGGGCACTGGGAACCTCCTGTGCCGCAACCTCGGGATCGGCCTCGACGATCCGGACACTGCGCTCGAAACGGCCTTCGCTGGCAGGGGACGGTGCATCGACGTCGTCTGGGCGCGGGTGGATGACGGCGACGAGCTGGCTTTTGTGGTCATGGCCGGCATGGGCCTCGACGCCGCGATCATGGCCAACACGGACGAGGGCCTCAAGGCCAAGGTCGGCTGGCTCGCGTACGTCGTGTCCGCGGCTCGGACGATCGTCGGCGACTCCTCTCGGATGAGAGTCGACGTCGAGGGGCGGCGCGTGCTCGAGCGACGCCAGCGCGGGGTCATGGTGGGCAACTGCGGGCAGATCCAGGGCGACGTCGAGGTGTTCCCAGGGGCCGTCCCGGACGACGGCATCCTCGACGTGCTTGCGGTGGCCCCGCGTGGCCTCCTGGGCTGGCTTCGCGTGGCTGGTTCTCTCCTGGGCCGCGTACGCCGCCGGTCGACCGATCTTGGGCACTTCACCGGCACGGCCCTACGCATCAGCGCTGAGCAGCCGCTCGACGTGCAGTTCGACGGCGACCACTTCGGAACCGGGCGCACCCTTTCCGCGCGTGTGGACCCCGGGGCACTCACGGTGCGGGTGCCTCGCCAGTAGCGTCGGGTGGTACGCAGAGCGCGAGGTGGGCGGATGCACGACGGCGAGCGGCGCCGTCGTGCGTCCGGCCGACCCCTAGCCGAGCTTCTTGCCGATCGAGACGCCCATGGCCGTGCGGAGCCCCGCCGAGGAGGCGTCCGACCCGGTTCCCTGCTCGACCCTTGAGGGCGAATGCCTGCGTCCCAGGAGGAAGTAGGCGATGGGGCCGATGGTGTTGATGAACGTGGCCGCGACCCATGCGGCCTTTGGCCCATTGACCTGTTCGGGAGGCCGCTTCGCGATGTCCCGCAGCGCGGCCCCCTGAAGCGCGATCTGGATGACGGCGCCCACGACGACGCCGAAGCGCTGGCCGCCGCTGAGCTCGGACCATTTCTTCTTATTCCGTGCCATTCCGACAGTCTACGAAGCCTGCCTCGGGCGAGGGAGTCCCGCGCCGGTAGGATGTCTGTGCTGCGCCGCACGTCATTCGGCGCCGTGGCCAGAACGTGACGAGGAGAACCGTGTCAGAGAAGAAGATCCGTGTTGCCATCGTGGGCGTGGGCAACTGCGCCGCCTCCCTCGTGCAGGGCGTGCACTACTACCGGGATGCCGACCCGCAGGGCACCGTCCCGGGGCTTATGCACGTCGAGTTCGGCGACTACCACGTGGGCTCCCTTGAGTTCGTCGCGGCGTTCGATGTGGACGGCAAGAAGGTCGGAATGGACCTCGCCGACGCGATCGGCGCGAGCGAGAACAACACGATCAAGATCGCGGAGGTCCCGCCCACCGGTGTGACGGTCCAGCGGGGCCACACACTCGACGGCCTCGGCAAGTACTACCGGGAGACCATCGAGGAGTCCGACGCGGAGCCCGTCGACGTGGTCGGCGCCCTCCGCGAGGCCCAGGTGGATGTCCTCGTCTGCTACCTGCCGGTCGGCTCCGAGAAGGCCGCCAAGTTCTACGCTCAGTGCGCGATCGACGCGCGCGTGGCCTTCGTCAACGCCCTCCCTGTCTTCATCGCGGGAACCCCGGAGTGGGCGGCCAAGTTCACCGAGGCTGGCATCCCGATCGTGGGCGACGACATCAAGAGCCAGATCGGCGCAACCATCACCCACCGCGTCCTCGCGAAGCTGTTCGAGGACCGCGGCGTGACCGTTGACCGCACGTACCAGCTCAACGTGGGCGGCAACATGGACTTCAAGAACATGCTCGAGCGCGAGCGGCTCCTGTCCAAGAAGATCTCCAAGACGCAGGCTGTGACCTCCAACGTCGAGGCCGAGCTCGCCGAACGGGACGTTCACATCGGCCCGTCCGACTACGTGGCCTGGCTCGATGACCGCAAGTGGGCGTTCGTGCGCCTCGAGGGCCGCAACTTCGGCGACGCTCCCGTCTCCCTCGAGTACAAGCTCGAGGTCTGGGACTCGCCCAACTCCGCTGGCGTGATCATCGACGCCGTCCGCGCCGCCAAGATCGCCCTCGACCGGGGGATCGGCGGTCCGCTCACCTCCCCGAGCGCGTACTTCATGAAGTCCCCGCCCGTGCAGAAGGCCGACGACCTCGCGCGTGCCGATGTCGAGGCGTTCATCCGGGGCGAGCTCGAGCGGTAGGCCCCCGGAGACGCGGCGGAGGCGGGCGACGGCGGGTGCGCACCCGACGTCGTCCGCCCGCCATGCGGTCTTGACCTGCCCCTGCTGGCGGCGTACACCGTAGGTAATCGCGCGTGACGGCTGGGACCCAAGACCCGCGCGCGGAGGCGGTCTCACTGAGCCCCTGAGGAGGGGCCATGGCTGACACGCGGTTCGACGCGCTCCGCGAGCAGGTGCGCGGGCAGATCATCGAGGCGGGGGACCCCGAGTACGACGCCGCACGCGCGGTGTTCAACGGCATGGTGGACCGCAGACCCGCGGCGGTCCTCCGTGTCTCGCAGACAGCGGACGTCATGGCGGCGGTGCGCTTCGCGCGCGAGGCGGGGCTAGACGTCGCGCTTCGTGGTGGCGGCCACAGCGCCCCGGGATTCGGGACGGTAGACGGCGGGCTCGTCCTGGACTTCGCGGCTCGCCGCGGCGTTCGGGTGGACCCCGCGGCCCGGCGCGCGTACGCCGAGGCCGGGGCGACGTGGGCAGACTACAACCACGCAACCCATGCGTTTGGGCTCGCGAGCACGGGCGGGATCATTGGCTCCAGGCCGGCGGCGTAGGGCCTCAGCGCGCCGCCGGAGGTGGCCCCGGCCTGACTGCCTTGACGGTGCGCGGACGACGACGGCGAGCGGGCGACGGCGGACGCGCACCCGCCGTCGTACGTCCTGGCGGATCGTGATCCCTCCTTGGGGCTTCTCCTTTCTCGCCTCCTTTCTCGCTAGGTGCCGTAGATGAACGCCTCGGCGTGCTCCACGGCCTTGCGGAACGAGTCGTTGCGGAGGGTTGCTGCGGGGGCGCTCGTGGCAGGCCCATTCGACACGGCCTCGACGTAGGGCGAAATTCCGGGCGGCCGCAGGACCCAGATCCCGCCGGCGGGCGGGAGGTAGAACACCGCAAACGAGCGGGCCGCCGGATCGTCCTCCCAGACCGGTACGACGGCGACAGCCGCGCCGGTGTCAACGTTGATCCATTGCGCCCTCGGCCGTGGCTGGTCACTCTCGAACACGCTGGGATCGAGGAATGGCGCCGTGCCCTCGCCCCACTTCTCCTCGAACCTCTCGTGGAACACGGGAAACAGGGTGGTGTCGTAGCGGCGCCAGCCGCCTGATTCTGGGCTCATAGCCCCTCCTTCACCTCTATGGGCACCTGCTGTCGGCCTGGCGGCGTCGGGTCAGCGGAGCCAGCGGGAGAGCAGCCGTAGGAGGTCGGCCGCGTCCCCGGCCGGCTCGCCGATCGGCATCCGTGGCCCGAGCCAGACGTTGCGGCGTGGGAACGGCCGCGCCCAAAGGGCGGACTCGGCCCGCTCGAGCGCCGAGTCGTAGGCGGCCCTGCGATCCTCACGCCCGAGGACGGCATAGGCCTCCATCACCTCACCGAGCCGTTCGCGATCCTGCTCCGAGCCCGACCGGCCACCATCCGGGTGGAGTTGGCGCACGAGCCGCCGGTACGCCGCTCGGATCTCCAGCGGGCCTGCGGTCCGGCTTACCCCCAGTACTTCGTAGAAATCCCTCGCGCGCATGACGGCCTCCGCGTGGTGGAGGCCGTGGCCCCCGGCGGTGCCCAAGCGCAGTCCCGCCGGAGGCCAGGGCCCCTCAGGCTGCAATCTCCTTGTTCGAGCGGGTCATGGAGACCGCGACTTTGCGCGGCTTCGCCTCCTCGGCAACCGGAATCCGCAGCGTGAGGACGCCGTCGGCGTACTGCGCCGTGACCTTTCCGGTGTCCAGCGCGTCGCCGAGGATCAACTCACGGCCGAACGTGCCGGATGGGCGCTCCGCTGCAATCACCTCGGCACCGTCCGGGCGGTGGGTCTGCCTGTCCGCCCTGACCGTGAGGACATTGCGCTCGACGTCTACGTCGATGGTCCCGGGGTCCACTCCCGGCAGGTCGAATTCGACGACGAACTCGCCGTCCTCGCGCCAAGCCTCCATCGGCATGGTCGTGGGCCTCGACGCGGTACCGAAGACCTGCTCCGTCAGCCGGTCGAGCTCACGGAAGGGGTCGGTTCGCATGAGCATCTCTTGCCACCTCCAGATGATCGATATCGGATTGTCAGGAACTTTCTCGGTAGGACGATCCGCGGTGGATCTGTCTCTACGGACATAGATATAGTGAATTCGACGGAGAAGATCAAGACCCTTTTGGAAGGAGATCCAATGGGCCGTGCACGGCGCTCCTCCGAGGGTGTCTATGCGATCTCGGTGGCCGCGGAGCTCTCCGGGATGGCTCTCTCGAGCCTTCGGCTCTATGAACGCAGGGGACTCCTGACGCCGTCCCGGACCGACCGCGGCACCCGGCGCTACAGCGAGGACGACGTCGAGCGGCTCGAGCGCATCGCCGGGCTCGTCGGGGCGGGACTCACCATCGAAGGCATCCGGATCATCCTGGAGCTAGAGGACGAGAACGCGCGCCTGCGGCGGGAACTTGCCCGCCTGCGCTCAGGCACGGGGCAGGGCTGAGTAGGAAAGCAAGGGCACGACGGCGGGTGGGTGCCGCCGTCGTCCGCTCGCGTAGCGGCGGCTACTCGCCCGGCGCGGGGCGTCGTGGCCGGTCCCCGGACCTTGAGAGCAACCCGGGCCCTTGCGCTGCCTGGCCGTACTGCATGATCGACCGGCTCGCCTGCGCGAGGGCGAGGAGGCGCTGCACGAGCTGTGCGTTCATGTGCATGCCCACCGCCGTGCGCACCACCAGGTCCTCGAGGTCCGTGGCCTCGACGGCGTCGGCGATATCCACGATCGCGATCTCATCGGCCGCCCGGGCGTAGGCCTCGAGGCGGGCCGCGGAGGGGGCAACGCCGAGTTCCGTCATGGCCTCGAGGTGGGCGTCGAGCGCTCCGCGCGCACCTGTCGGGACGTCCGGCCAGCCGAGGGCGGCGACCACGCGGTTTCCCGCGGCCGTGCGTCCCGGTTGCGGCGGATCGAGCCTCTGGACGGCTGCTTGGAGGGCTTTGAGGACCTCGATCCGATCCACTCCCGCGTCGATCAGGCGGACGACGTCGCGGACCTGCGCGACGCTGAGCCCCACGGCGTGGCGGAGCGTCCGGATCGTCCGCAGACGGGTGACATGCGCGTCGTCGTACGAGGAGCGCGTCGCTGTGACGGGGTGGCCTGGTGCCAGGAGCCCCTCGCGCAGGTAGTACTTGATCGTGGCGGCCGGCGTCCCCGCCCGGTCGCTGAGTTCGCTCAGCTTCACGGTCCCTCCCCGTCGGGCTGGCCGTGGATAGTGACAGGGCCTTCTGCTATCCACGTGGCGCGCCTGTGGATAGCAACACTATCCTTGGAAACGCACAGGCGCGAGGGAGCGTTGCATGGGGGGACCATGTGGGGGGGCGCTCCCTCGGCCCGTCGCATTCTCCCGCCGATGCTGAGGTCCCGGCGGGTCAGAAGAGGCCCGTGATCTGGCCGTCCTCGTCGAGGTCCATGCGCATCGCCGCTGGAACTTTGGGGAGCCCGGGCATCGTCATGATCGAACCCGTGACTGCCACGATGAATCCTGCCCCCGTGCGCGGCCACAGCTCGCGCACGTGCACGGTGAAGCCCTCGGGCGCGCCGAGCAGGGTCGGGTCGTCGGAGAACGAGTACTGCGTCTTGGCCATGCAGACGGGCAGGCCGTCCCACCCGTTCTCGCGGATCTGCCTCAGCATCCGCCGGGCCTGGTCGGAGAACTCGACGCCAGCCCCCCGGTAGACCTCGCGGACCACGGTGCCGATCTTCTCCTCGATGCCCATCTCGAGCGGGTACAGCTGGCGGGCCTGCCCGGGCGACTCGAGCGCGGCGAGGACCTCGCGCGCAAGGCCGTCGCCGCCGCCGCCACCGCCGCCGCGGCCCCACACGTCCGCGATGGCGACCCGCACGCCTGCCTCACGGCACAGGCGCACGACGGTGTCGAGCTCCTCCTGTGTGTCCGTCGCGAACTCGTTGACCGCCACGACGGGCTCGAGTCCGAACTTCCGCACGTTCTCGACGTGCCGCGCGAGGTTCGCGAACCCGCGCACGACGGCGCCCTCGTCCGGCGTCTTGAGCGCGTCCTTCGCGACGCCGCCATGCATCTTGAGGGCCCGCACCGTAGCCACGATCACGACGGCAGACGGAGCCACGTCCGCGGCCCGCGACTTGATATCGATGAACTTCTCGGCGCCCAGGTCTGCGCCGAAGCCGGCCTCCGTAACCACGACGTCCGCGAGGCGACGCGCCGTCGTCGTCGCGAGGGCCGAGTTGCACCCGTGCGCAATGTTCGCGAAGGGGCCGCCATGTACCAGAGCCGGCGTTCCGGCGATCGTCTGGACGAGGTTGGGCTTGATGGCGTCCTTGAGGAGCATCGCCATGACGCCAGCCGCACCGAGGTCTGCGACCGTGAGGGGCGCGCGTTCGTAGGTGTAGCCGAACGTGATGCGCGCGAGCCTGTCCTTGAGGTCCGCGACGGAGGAGGCGAGGCAGAACACGGCCATGACCTCGGAGGCGACCGTGATGTCGAAGCCCGCCTCGCGGGGGACACCCTGCCCGGGACCGCCGAGGCCGATCACCATGTCGCGCAGCGAGCGGTCGTTCATGTCCATGACCCGCCGGAACGCCACGCGGCGAGGGTCGATGCCGAGCTCATTGCCCTGGAAGATGTGGTTGTCGATGAGGGCGCACAGCGCGTTGTTCGCCGACGTGATGGCGTGGAAATCGCCCGTGAAGTGGAGGTTGATGTCTTCCATCGGGAGGACCTGGGACCGTCCGCCGCCGGTCGCGCCGCCCTTCATCCCGAGGATCGGGCCGATGCTCGGCTCGCGGATGGCGATCATGGTCTTCTTCCCTGCTCGCGTCAGGGAGTCGGCGAGGCCCACGGTCAGTGTGGACTTGCCCTCCCCGGCAGGAGTCGGCGAGATCGCCGTGACGAGGACTACCTGACCGTGGCGGTTCTCCGCCGGCAGCCGCGCGAGGTCAATCTTCGCCTTGTGGCGCCCGTACAGCTCGAGCGCCTCTGCGGGGATGCCGGCCGCCGCAGCGATCTCCTCGATGGGGCGGAGGGTTGCGGCCCGCGCGATCTCGAGGTCATTCGGCAGGGGAGAGCCGGAACCTGCAGCGCTGGGCGTCTGTGCCGTGGCGGTCATGGCGTCACCCTATCGCGCAGTCCGCGAACTTCGCCGAGGTCACCCCGTGTGGTGCTGAGGTCACCCCGTGTGGTGCCGAGGTCACTGCCTGGTGCGCCGAGGTCACTGGGTGTGGTGCCGAGGTCACCCTGCGTGAGCCCGAAGTCACCCCGTGTGGTGCTGAGATCACTGGGTGTGGTGTTGAGGTCACCTGGCGCCGCCGGCGAGGGTGACGCGGGAGACGGCCAGCCGCCGTCGTGCGCGGGAGCCGCCGCAGTGCCGCGAACTTGCTCAACGCGCTCGTACTCCGGGCACGTCCTGGGCCTGACTTCGCTGGGTACATGCGCGCGGGGTGACTTCGGCGCCACACGGGGTGATCTCGGGCTCACGCGGGGTGACTTCGCGCTCACACGGGGTGACTTCGGCGGAGCGGGGTCAGCGGACGAGACAAGGGCGCTTGGCGTCGAACTGCCACCCGGGCACCAGGTACTGCATCGCGATCGAGTCGTCCCGCGCGCCGAGCCCGTGCTCGAGATAGAGCGCGTGGGCGGCGCCGAGGGCGTCCCGGTCCAGCTCGACTCCGAGACCGGCGCGCTCGGGCACGGCGATCGCGCCGCCCTCGATCCGCAGCGGCTCGCGCGTGAGGTGCTGGCCGTCCTGCCAGATCCAGTGCGTGTCGAGGGCCGTGATCTCCCCGGGTGCGGCGGCGCCGACCTGGGTAAACATCGCGAGGGAGATGTCGAAGTGGTTGTTCGAGTGCGAACCCCAGGTGAGCCCCCAGTCGTGGCACATCTGTGCCACACGCGTGGATCCCTGCATGGTCCAGAAATGAGGGTCGGCGAGCGGGATGTCCACTGACTGGCTGCGGATCGCATGCCCCATCTCGCGCCAGTCGGTGGCGATCATGTTCGTCGCCGTCCTCAGGCCCGTGGCCCGGCGGAACTCGGACATCACCTCGCGGCCGCTGAACCCTCCCTCCTGGCCCACCGGGTCCTCGGCGTACGCAAGCGTGCCCGGCGGCAGCGAGCCGAGGAGGCGCACGGCGTCGGCGAGGAGCCAGCCGCCGTTGGGGTCGAGCGTGATCCGCGCGTCTGGGAAGCGCTCGTGAAGCGCGACGACGGCGGCCACCTCCTCCTCGCCCGGCAGCACACCGCCCTTGAGCTTGAAGTCGCTGAACCCGTAGTGGGCCTGGGCTGCCTCGGCGAGGCGCACGACGGCGCTGGGCGTCAGGGCGGGCTCGCGGCGGATCCGGGACCACTCGCCGTCGTCCGTGTCTGCGTTCGAGCCGCCCGTCCGGTCCGCGGTGGCGTAGGGGAGGTCGGTCGCAGACGTGTCGCCGACGTAGAAGAGGTATCCGAGCATGGGCACGCTGTCACGCTGCTGCCCCTCGCCGAGGAGCTCCGCGATGGGCACGCCGAGGAACTGGCCGAACAGGTCCAGCAGGGCGGACTCGACGGCAGTGACGGCATGGATGGTGGTGCGCAGGTCGAAGGTCTGGCGTCCGCGCCCGCCCGCGTCCCGGTCCGCGAAGGAGGTGCCGATACGGCGCAGGAGTCGGCGGTAGTGCGCCACCGGCTCGCCGACGAGGAGCGCTCCGGCGTCCTCGATGGTCCGGCGGATCGCCTCGCCGCCCGGCACCTCGCCGAGCCCGCTGCGGCCGTCGCTGTCCGTGACGATGCAGATGTTCCGGGTGAAGAAGGGCCCGTGCGCGCCGCTCAGGTTCAGCAGCATGCTGTCTCTTCCGGCGACGGGCACGACCTCGACGCGCGCGATCGTCGGCGTGCGGGCACCTGCGGCTGCTCGGGCGGACGCGGTGGCCGCGGATGGTTCGGTCGTGGTGCTCATGCTGCGGGGTCCTCGGGAGTGATCTCGGCGTGGGGAGGGGTGACTTCGGCGGGGGCCGGGAGTTGTAGCTCCCCGTCGATGCGGCGTGGGATCCCCAGCGGATTGGCGTCCCGGAGGGCCTCGGGCAGGAGAGCCTCCGGGACGTTCTGGTACGCCACGGGACGGAGGAAGCGCTCGATCGCGAGGCTGCCGACCGACGTCGTGCGTGAATCCGAGGTTGCCGGGAACGGCCCTCCGTGCACCATCGCGTGGCCCACCTCGACCCCGGTGGGCCACCCGTTGAACAGGATCCGGCCCACCTTCCGTTCGAGGACGGGCAGGAGACCGCGCGCGGCGGCGAGGTCGGCGGCGTCGGACGCGTCGAGCTGCACGGTCGCGGTGAGCTGCCCCTCGAGCCCTTCGAGGAGACGCGTGAGCTGCTCAGTGTCGGCGTAGCGCACCAGCAGCCCGGTCGAGCCGAAGACCTCTTCCGCGAGGCGCGGGTTGGCGTCGAAGGCCTCGGGGCTCGTCGCGGCCAGGAGCGGGGCTGGCGCGTTGGGGCCGTCGCCGCCCGTCCCGCGGGCGACGACGTCGACCCCCGCCTCGCCCTCGAGCCGCTCCGAGCCGGCGGTGTAGGCGGCGCTGATCCCGGCGGTGAGCATCGTCTGGCCGCGCTGGGCGGCGAGTTCGGCGGCGGCCGCGGTGACGAACGCGTCGCCCGCCGCACCCTCCGGGACGAACGTGAGGCCCGGATTGGTGCAGTACTGGCCCGCGTGCTGGGTGAGTGAACCGACGAAGCCCGCGGCGACGTCATGCGCGCCCGCGGCGAGCGCCCCGGGAAGGAGGACCACCGGGTTCGTGCTGGACATCTCTGCGTACACGGGGATCGGCTCTCGTCGTGCGGCCGCGGTCGCGGCCAGGGCGAGGCCGCCGGCGCGGGAGCCCGTGAACGCGACCGCCTTGATGGCGGGGTGGGCGGCGAGCGTCTGGCCCACGGAGTTGCCGCGTCCCAGGATCACGGAGAACGTGCCGCGGGGGAGGCCGGACTCCTCGGCCGCCTGCGCCACGGCGCGGCCCACGAGGATCGAGGTGCCCGGGTGGGCGTTGTGGGCCTTGACGATCACGGGACAGCCTGCGGCGAGGGCCGACGCCGTGTCCCCGCCAGCCGTCGAGAAGGCCAGGGGGAAGTTGCTCGCTCCGAAGACGAGGACGGGGCCGAGGGGCACCTTCCGCTGGCGGATGTCGGCGCGCGGGGTGGGCTGCCGGTCAGGGAGCGCCGGGTCGATCCGGGCGCCCTGCCACGAGCCCTCCCGGAGTACGGCGGCGAAGAGGCGCAGCTGGCCGGTGGTGCGGGCGCGTTCGCCGCGGATGCGGGCCTCGGGCAGGCCGGTCTCGGCCACGGCGCGCTCCACGAGCTCGTCGCCGAGGGCCTCGATGTTGTCCGCGGCGCGCTCGAGGAACCGGGCGCGGTCCTCAGGCGCAGTGGCCCGGTAGGCGTCGAAGGCCGCGGAGGCGAGGGTCGCGGCGAGTTCTGTCTGCGCCTCGTCGGCGAGGCCGAAGGCGGGCTCGAGCGCGGCGCCGGTGGCAGGGTCGACGGCGCGGACGTCGCCTGCGGTGCCGAGGACGGCCTCGCCGCCAATGATCATCTCGCCGGTGAGCTGGAGGGTGCTCGCGGTGGTCATGGTGCTCCTCACTTGACGCGGTCGGCGTTGATGCGCTCTACGAGCGCGGTCAGCTCGGAAAGCTCGGTGTCGGTGAGGTCCTGCAGCGGCGGGCGCACGGGGCCGGCAGGGCGGCCGATGGCGCGCAGGCCCGCCTTGATGATGGACACGCCGTAGCCATTGCGGCGGTCGCGGATGTCGAGGTACGGCAGGAAGAAGTCGTTGATCTTCCGGTAGACGCTCGCAGCGTCCTTGGCCCGCACGTCCTGGTAGAACCCGACGGCGAACTCCGGGATGAAGTTGAAGATGGCCGAGGAGTAGGTCGTGAAGCCGAGCTCGAGGTACGGCAGGGCCACGGTCTCCGCCGTCGGGAGGCCGCCGATGTACGTGAGCCGGTCGCCGAGGGTCGCGTAGATCTTCACCATCGCATTGAGGTCCCCGACGCCGTCTTTGAAGGCCACAAGGGTGGGCAACTCGGCGGCGAGCTTGTCCAGAGTCGTGGCGTCGAGGCGCGCGTTGGCGCGGTTGTAGAAGACGACGCCGAGGTCGGTCGCCTCCGCGACGGCGCGCACATGGGCCGCGAGGCCCTCCTGGTCCGACTCCGTCAGGTACGGCGGCATGAGGAAGATCCCATCGGCCCCCGCGGCAGCGGCGGCCTTGGCCTGGGCGACGGCGTTGACGGTCGCCCCGGTGGCCGGTGCCAGCACGGGGACCCTGCCCCCGACCTCGGCGACGGCCGCGCGGACGAGGGTGTCCGTCTCGGAGTCGGTCAGGGAGAAGCCTTCGCCGGTGCCACCGCCGGCGAACAGGCCCGCCACGGGCCACTCGGCCAGCCACGCCATGTGCTCGCGGAACCGGCCCTCGTCGAGGGCGAGGTCAGCGGTGAACGGGGTGACGGGGAATGAGAGCAGCCCGCTGCCGATTGCTGCGGCGAGCTCTGCGGGTTCGGTGGCCATGGGTCTCCTTCGATCGGGCGTCCCACTCAGACTAGGAGCCGCGAATCATGCAAGTCCAAGACTCTCTTTGCATCGAGTGATTCCCGAATGGCATCAGCTGAAGGCGCTCTCCCGGAGCACTCGGACCACCCGTCGGAGGGCAGGCGTCTCGGCGATGGTGCGCCAGCATGCGTGGAGCTCGACGACGTCCGGTGCCACCCCCTCGAGCGGCCGGAACACGACGTTGCGGAAGTGCAGCGACGAGGCCGAGGCCGGCACAAGCGCGACTCCGCGGCCGGCGTCGACCAGCGCGACCATGCTCGGAATCTGGGTGATGTACTGCACCGAGTCCAGCGCGAGGTTCCCCACGAGTCCGGAGGCCAGGTTGTGGAAGTACGCCGCCGACGTCGGCGAGTACATGAGCAGGTGGGCGTTCGCGAGGGCACTCAGGGCGACCGGCGCGCCGTCGTGCGCCGAGCCCCCCACGGTGCCGGCTGCGCCGAACGGCCCGTCCGCGGGCGCGGCGAGGACGAGCGCCTCGCGGTGCACAGCGAACGATTCGTAGCCGGGCAGGTCCACGGGCGGGCGCAGGAGGGCGAGGTCCAGCTCGCCGTGCTCGAGCGCCTCGATCTGCTCACTGCTGACCATCTCGCGCAGGCTCAGGTGCACGCCGGGGACCTCGCGCTCGACGGTGGCGAGCGCGACGTCGACGACGTTGAGCGCCGCCGTGGCCGTGAACCCCAGCCGGACGGTTCCCGTGAGGCCGGCGGCCGCGCGGCGGGCCGCCGTCGGGAGGGCCTCCGCGTGGGCGAGCAGTGCCCGCGCCTGGACGAGCGTCGTCTCCCCGGCGGGCGTCAGCCTGACCGAGCGGTTGTTGCGCTCGAGCAGTTCCGCGCCGATCGCGGCCTCGAGCCGCTGGATCTGGCGACTCAGCGGGGGCTGGGTCATGTGGAGCCGCTCGGCGGCGCGGCCGAAGTGGAGCTCTTCGGCGACGGCGACGAAGCAGCGCAGCTGGTCGAGGGAGAACATTGCGCCATCCTAGCCAGTGATGCCGTGACGGTATCGAATCATGCAGAAATAGTGTTCGACTCAGCGTGATGCGGGCCATACCTTCAAGGGGTACCCATCACTTCATCCGCGAGGCGGTCGCCGCTGACCGTCGTCAGGAGAACACCCATCATGGCAAGCACCCCCCTCGCCGAAGCACCCTCACCAGTGCTCGCGTCTGCCGCCCGCAAGGTCATGGCCCGGCTGCTGCCGGTGCTCGTGATCGCCTTCATCATCAACTACATCGACCGGGTCAACGTGGGCTTCGTCGCCTCGCACCTCAAGACCGACCTCGGCATCGGCGCCGCCGCCTACGGTCTCGGGGCGGGGCTGTTCTTCGTCGGGTACGCGGTGTTCGAGGTGCCCTCGAACATGCTCCTGCACAAGTTCGGCGCGAAGGTCTGGATCACCCGCATCATGATCACGTGGGGCATCGTTGCTGCCGCGATGGCCCTCACGACCAACGAGGCCGTCTTCTACATCCTGCGCTTCCTCCTGGGCGTGGCCGAGGCTGGGTTCTTCCCGGGCTGCGTCCTCTACATCGCCACGTGGCTTCCTGCCGCCTACCGCGGCAAGGCCATGGCCATCCTGCTCACGGGCTCCGCCGTCGCGTCGATCATCGCTGGGCCGATCACGGGCGGCCTGCTCATGATCTCCGGCGGCGGCCTCCACGGCTGGCAGTGGATGTTCATCATCGAGGGCCTCGCCGCCGTGGTCCTCTCCGCTGTGACCTGGTTCGCGCTCGTCAACTCGCCCGAGAAGGCCAAGTGGCTCAGCGACCCAGAGCGCGCTGCCCTGCGCACCGAGCTCGACGCCGAGCAGACCGACCGCGAGGATGCTCAGGGCGGCAAGGTCTCCGTGTGGAAGCTCCTCGCCGACACCCAGATCCTGCTCTTCTGCTTCATCTACTTCGCGATCCAGCTCGTGATCTACGCCGCGACATTCTGGCTGCCCACGATCATCAAGCAGATGGGCAAGATGGACGACTTCCAGGTTGGCCTCTGGAACACCATCCCGTGGGTCATCGCGATCATCGCCATGTACGTCTTCGCTGGTCTCGCCTCGAAGCGCCCCGTCTACCAGCGCTGGGTCGCGTTCGCCCTTGTCCTCGCGTCGATCGGCATGTTCGTCTCGACGATCGGCGGCCCCGTGATCATGTACATCGGCATCTGCATCGCCGCGCTCGGGTTCAAGTCCGCGTCCTCGCTGTTCTGGCCCATCCCGCAGTCCTACTTCGACGTCCGCATCGCGGCGGCCGGCATCGCGCTCATCAACTCGATCGGCAATCTGGGCGGCTTCGTGGCCCCGAGCGTCTTCGGGTACCTTCAGCAGACCACCGGCTCGGTGGTCGGGGGTCTGTACGGGCTTGCGGTCTCCTCGATCGTGGCCGCCGGGGTGGTGCTCGCGTTGCGGATGAAGACGCGCAAGGCACCGGTCGGCGCCCCCGTGGCGATTGACCCGGTTTCCTCGCGTTAGCCCGGGTTCCGCGGCGGGCCTCCCGTCCGGGGGCGTCCGTGCGTTCCTCCCCAGACTTTGGACCGTCGGTCCCCTTCACGGTGGGCTCGAGGCCCGAGATTCCGGGCCTCGGTGACGACGTGGGGTGATCGTTGAAGACTGAAGCTGGGGAGTTCGGTACGCGTGAGGCCCCGTGTGCCGCCGGGTGTGCGACCACTACCCATCTGGAGGTCATGTCCTGATGGTCTTTGCCAGGACATTAGCCAACCGGATGTGACTCCCAGGACGTGACCTCCAGACTTGCGGCGCAGGGGTGATTTCGGCGTCAGGGGAGGTGATCTCGGCGTCAGGGGAGGCGGACGGCCGCCTCGTCGTGCTCCCTGGCGCTCGGCCCTGCGTTCGTCCCGGCGAACTCGTGGAGCGCCGTGCGGTAGGCGGCGCGCGTTCCTTCGGCGGTCTGCTCCCAGCCGAACCGCTCGGCATAGATCGAGGCGGCGCGGCCGAGGTCCCAGCGGGTCTGGGGGTCGTCGTGCAGCTGTTCGAGCACGGCCGCCCAGGTCGAGGGCTCGTGCCCGTCGACGAGGAACCCCGTGCGCCCGTCGCACACGGCCTGGGTGAGCCCACCGACCCGTGCCGCCACGACGGGCGTCCCGCAGGCCTGGGCCTCAAGGGCAACGAGCCCGAATGACTCCGAGAAGCTGGGCATCGCCACGACGTCGGCCGCGCGGAACCAGTCCGCGAGATCCTCGGCGGGCACGGGCGGCAGCCGGCGTACCACTCCGCCGAGCCCCTCACCGAGCGCGAGCACGTCGAGGTCGAGGCCCGCCGATCCGCTCGTCGCCCCGACGATCGTGACGCGCAGCGGGATGTCGGGCCGACGCCGCCGCAGCTCGCCAGCGGCCTCGACAAGGATCTGGGGCCCCTTGAGCCGCTGGATCCTGCCCGCGAAGAGGACATGGAATTCGCTGGTCCCCACGCCTGCGCCGAGCCGCGAACGGGTCCTGAACGCGGGCCGGAACACGGACAGGTCCACGCCGGGGGAGACCACGTCGATCCGGTCGTCGTCGACGCCGTAGTGCCGCAGGAGCTCGTCCCGCTCGGCGGAGGTGTTGGCCGTGAACCGGGTGGCCTCGTCCGCCAGCCGCTGCTCGCCGCGCTCGCGGTTGCTGGGCTCCGGCACGTCGCCGGCGGCGAGATGGAGGTTCTTGACCCGGGCCATCGTGTGCATCGTGTGGACGAGCGGCACACCCAGATCGCGGGCGGCCTCAAGGCCCGCAAGCCCCGAGACCCAGTAGTGGCTGTGGACGACGCGCGGCACAGCTCCAGCGCCCTGCATCCGGGTGAGCATCGCGGCCGCGAACTCGTCGACGAGCGGAGGCATCTGCTCCTTGGCGAGCCGCCGGCGGGGCCCGGCCTGGAGGTGGTGCACGACGACGCCCTCGGCGAGCCTCACTGCGTCCGGCTGGTCCGGCGCTGTGGCACGCGTGTAGATGTCCACGCCGACGCCTCCGGCCGCAAGCGCCCTTGCGAGCTGCGAGACGTACACGTTCATCCCGCCCGCGTCCCCGGCTCCCGGCTGCTCGAGGGGGGACGTGTGGAGGGAGATCATCGCCACGCGGTCATGGTGCTGCACCTTCCCTAGGCTACGTGTCCGCGGCGGGGCGGGTCCTCACGGGCGCCACCGCAGGCGTCCCACCGGCGCCTCGACAGGCGCGGTCCCCGCGGGCGGCGACCGGGCGGCGTCGTGCGCCGCGAGTAGACTCGGGGGCGTGACTTTCGAGCCCGCCCCCCTCTCCTCCAGTGTGCCCACCACCCGTCTGTCGCGTCTGCCGGAACGCGCCGCCGTCGTGGACCTCGACGCGATCCGGCACAACGTCCGCGTGATCCGCAAGGTCGCGGAGCCCGCCAGGCTCATGGCCGTGGTGAAGGCGGACGGCTACGGCCACGGTTCCGTGGAGGTGGCGCGGGCCGCGCTGGCGGCAGGTGCCTCGTGGCTCGGCGTGGCGCATATCAGTGAGGCGCTCACGCTGCGCGCTGCTGGCATCGATGCACCGATTCTCGCGTGGCTCCACACGCCCGACTCGAACTTTTCAGCGGCGGTCGCCGCCGGGATCGACCTGGGCTGCTCGGGCTGGGAGCTCGAGGCGATCGTCGCGGCAGCTCGCGAGCAGGAGCGGCCGGCGCGGGTGCACCTCAAGATCGACACCGGGCTCGGGCGCAACGGCGCGCCTGCGGACCGGTGGGAGGCGGTGGTCGGCGAGGCCGTCCAGTACCAGGACGAGGGGCTCCTCCGCGTCGCCGGCGTGTTCAGCCACTTCGCCGTCGCGGACGAGCCCGAGCGCCCGGAGACCGATCTCCAGCTCGATGCTTTCCGTGAGGCCATCGCGCTCGCCGAGGACGCTGGCTGCGACCTCGAGGTACGGCACATCGCCAACTCGCCGGCGGTCTTCTCGCGCCCGGACAGCCACTTCGACCTCGTACGCGCCGGGATCTCGGTCTACGGGCTCTCACCGTTCGCGGACCAGACATCCGCGGACCTCGGGCTGCGCCCTGCCATGACCCTGCGCGCCACGCTCTCGCAGGCAAAGCGCGTCCCGGCGGAACAGGGCGTGAGCTACGGACTCTCGTACCGCACGTCATCCCCGAGCGCACTCGGACTCGTGCCGCTCGGCTACGCCGACGGCGTGCCGCGCACCTCCGAGGGCGGCCCGGTCCGGATCGCCGGTCGGACCTACCCGGTGGTGGGGCGAGTGGCGATGGACCAGATCGTGGTGGACCTCGGACCCGACGCCGACCCCGAGGCGTTCCGCGGTGCCGAAGCGGTCCTCTTCGGCACCGGCGATGACGGCGGGCCCACCGCCGACGACTGGGCCCGCGCCACCGGAACCATCAACTACGAGATCGTCACGCGCATCAGCCCGCGCGTGCCCCGGGTCTACGAGGGCGAGGACGCATGAGCGGGCCGTCGTCCACGAGCCTGCCCGAGTGGGAGATCGCGTTCGCGCCCACGACTGCGGAGCAGACCCAGGCGCTCGGCGCAGCCCTCGGAGCCGTGCTGTCCGCGGGGGACCTCGTGGTGCTCTCCGGCGAACTCGGCGCCGGCAAGACGACGTTCACCCAGGGCCTCGGCCAGGGGCTCGGCGTCCGCCCCGGGATTATCTCGCCCACCTTCGTGCTCGTGCGCATCCACCCCAACCTCGTCCACGGGCCGCGGCCCGGCGGCCCCGATCTGGTCCATGTCGACGCGTACCGGCTCAGCGGCCCCGGCGAGGTCGCGGACCTGGACCTCGAGAACTGGGCGGACACTGCCGTCACGGTCGTCGAGTGGGGCCGCGGGCTCGTCGACGACCTCTCCGACAGCCGCCTCGACATCGAGATGCGGCGCCCCAGCGCCCCTCCCGCCGCTGCCGGGCCCACCCTGGACTTCGACACCGAGGACGACGACGAGCCGCGCCTGGTGCTGATCCGCGCCTTCGGTCCTCGGTGGGCCGGGCGGCCCGCGGTCCACTGGCCGGCCGTCGAACGGGTCGAGACCGGTGAGATCGGGCCCGGCGGCGCTGGGGTCGGGGTTTCGACTCCGCTTCGCCCCGCGCAGCCACCGGGGGACTCGGCTCGCACCCAGGGGGTTTCGCCTCAACCGCCAGCCGATGCCGCGGGAGACGCCCGGTGATCGTCCTCGCCATCGACACCTCCGCGATCGCCTCCGCGGCGCTCATCCGGTGCCACGAGTCATACAGCGACGCCGCGGTCCTCGCCTCGTTCGCGACCGAGGACACGAAGTCCCACGCCGAAGTGCTTGCGCCGGGGATTCGGGCGCTGGTGGCCGAGCAGGAGCTTACAGGGCCGGACATCGCCCGGATCGTGGTGGGAGTGGGACCCGGCCCGTTCACCGGTCTGCGCTCGGGAATCGCGACCGCGCGAGCGCTGGCCTTCGCGTGGTCCGTGCCGCTCGACGGCCTCATGAGCCTCGCGGCGCTCGCGTGGGACGTCGTCGAGGCCGGCGGCCCGGACTCTGAATTCGTCGTCGCGACGGACGCCCGGCGGAAGGAGCTCTACTGGGCTCGGTACGCCGCGGGCGGTGCGCTCCTCGACGGGCCGCACGTGAGTGCGCCCGGCGAGCTGCCGAGCCTGCCCGTCTACGGGGCGGGAGCGGGCCTCTACCCGGAGCAGCTCGCGGGGGCCGGCGCGCGCGCCGCGCCGGGGTTCGACTCGGCCCAGCCGACCGCGGCCTCCCTCGGCCTGGCCGCCGTGGCCCTCCTCGCCGCCGGCGTGGCCCTGCCCGACACGACGCCCCTGTATCTCCGGGAGTCCGACGCCCAGGTCCCGGGCCCGCGGAAGCGGGCGCTGTGAACGTGAAGCTGCCCGCCGGCGTCGTTCTCCGCGACATGACCGAGGCCGACGTGCCCGCCGTGCACGCGCTTGAGCGCATCCTCTTCCCGGTCGACGCGTGGCCCGAGCAGATGTTCCGCGACGAGATCGCGCAGTCCGCGACGCGCCGGTACTACGTCGCCGAGGAGCCGGGGCCGGACGGACCCCGCATCGTGGCGTATGCCGGGCTCATGAGCCTTGAGCCGATAGCGGATGTCCAGACGATCGCCGTCGTGCCCGAGCGCGAAGGCCGGGGGATCGGCTCGGCGCTCCTGACCGAGCTCATCGACGAGGCCCGGCGTCGCGGCGCGGACGACGTGCTGCTCGAGGTCCGCGCCGACAACCCGCGGGCGCAGGGCCTCTATCGGCGTTTCGGCTTCAGCCACATCCACACCCGTCGGCGCTACTACCGCGACGGCGTCGACGCGCTCATCATGCAGCTGCCGCTCGCGGCGCCGGCGGGGGAGAGCCCTGCCGGGGAAGGGGAGAAGGAATGAGCAGCCGGGAGCCGCTGGTCCTAGGCATCGAGTCCTCGTGCGATGAGACGGGCGTGGGGATCGTCCGTGGAACCACGCTGCTTGCCAACACAGTCTCCTCCTCGATGGATGAGCACGTCCGCTTCGGGGGAGTCATCCCCGAGATCGCCTCTCGCGCCCACCTCGACGCGCTCATTCCCACGCTTCGGGAGGCCCTCGACACCGCGGGCGTGACCCTGGACGAGGTCGATGCCCTCGCCGTCACCTCCGGCCCAGGGCTCGCCGGGGCGCTCATGGTGGGCGTGTGCGGGGCCAAGGCTCTCGCCGTGGCAACAGGCAAGCCGCTCTACGCCGTCAACCACCTCGTGGCCCACGTGGGGGTAGGCCTTCTCGACGGCAGCGTCTACGGAGGCGAGCTGCCGCCGGACCTCGGCGCGCTCCTCGTCTCGGGCGGCCACACCGAGGTCCTGCGCGTGCGGAACATCGCGGGGGACGTCGAGCTGCTCGGCTCCACGATCGACGACGCCGCGGGCGAGGCCTATGACAAGGTGGCCCGGCTGCTCGGGCTCGGGTACCCCGGCGGCCCGGCCATCGACCGGCTCGCGCGCGAAGGCAACCCGAAGGCCATCCGCTTCCCGCGCGGGCTCACCCAGCCCAAGTACATGGGCAGCGCCGAAGAGCCGGGGCCGCACCGCTACGACTGGTCCTTCTCCGGTCTCAAGACCGCCGTGGCACGGTGCGTCGAGCAGTTCGAGGCTGCTGGGGAGCCGGTCCCTGTCGCCGACATCGCGGCGTCCTTTCAGGAAGCCGTCGTCGATGTGATCACGTCCAAGGCGATCCTCGCGTGCCGGGAGCACGGGATCAGCAGCCTGCTTCTGGGCGGAGGCGTCGCTGCCAATTCCCGGCTGCGCGAGCTCACGGCCCAGCGGTGCCGCGAGGCAGGCATCTCGCTCGCCGTGCCGTCGTTCTCGCTGTGCACGGACAACGGCGCGATGGTTGCCGCCCTCGCTGCACGGATCATCATGGACGGCCGGGAGCCCAGCGGCCTCGAGTTCGCGCCGGAGTCCTCCCTGCCCGTCACCACCGTGAGCGCGTAGCGGTCCCGCCAGGCACAATTCGCAGCGTCCAAGGCCCGCTGGTGGGGAGATCCGCGCCCGAATTGTGCCTGACGGGACCGGGTCGGGAACCAATCGGGCCTCGGGTCGGGACCGGGTTATCCACAGGGACACCGAAACGGCTCCGTGAGGCATTCAACCACGGCACGATAGCCCCATGGAGAGCGTTGCGGATGTGCTGGCGGCCATGGGCGGAAGTGCACGCACGCACGAGCTGAACCTCCACTTCACCAAGCGCCAGCTGGCGCTCGCGGTGGCCTCCGGCGAGGTCGCGCGGTCGGTGCGGGGCGTGTACGCACTGGCGAGGCTCAACGGGGCCGAGCACGCTGCCCTTGAGCTCAGCGCCGCGCTCTACCTGAGGTCTGCGGCACTCGCCCATGGCCTCGGGGTGCTCCATCGGCCCCGCACGATCGCTCTCGCGGTCCCGCGGGGTCGGCGTTCCAGACGACTCGCGGGAACGACCACCTATCGACGGCTCCTTCCCGCGGAGGACCTGGTGGGTCGAGGGCAGGTTCGGGCGACCTCGCCCGTGCGCACCGTGCTCGACTGCGCGGCGATGCTCCCGTTCGCGGAGGGTCTGGCCGTGGCCGATTCCGCCCTGCGGATGCAGGCGGCCTCGCGCGCCGAGCTCGAGGCGGCCGCGGTGACCTGGGTAGGGAGGAACAAGGCTGCGCAGCGCAGGGTGCTCAAGTACATGGACGGCCGTGCGGCAAATGCCTTCGAGTCAGGGCTCCGAGCGGCGTGTCTCGAGGCCGGGGTCGAGATGGAGCCGCAGGCGGTGATCCACACGGCCGGCGGCGACTACCGGGTCGATCTGGCCCATCAGGTGGAGGTGGAGGCTGTCCAAGTGGAAGTCGTTGCCGAGGCTGACAGCTACGAATGGCACGGCGGACGCGAGGATCTCCACCGCGACTGCACCCGGTACAACGAGCTGGTCAGGGCAGGGAGGGTGGTCCTGCGTTTCAGCTGGGAGCACGTGATGCATGAGCGCGAGTGGATCGGCGAGGTGGTGTCCGACGTGGTCAGGCGTGCCGTCAGGCACAATTCGGGCTGGAATGAGCGCCGGATGCTCAGATTGACCGCGTGAATGGTGCCTGGCGGCACGACAATAGCGCCCGGCGGTTCAGCGCCGCGAGCGCCACGCGATGATGCCCTCAACCCCTGCGTACACGGCCCCGGCTGCAGCGACCCACAGGGCGACCTGCGCGTGGGATGTCGCGACCAGCACCACCGCGACGACGGCCACCACGAGGACGATGCGAGTAGGGGACCGGCGCTGGCTCACGCGCTGGCCGGCGCGTAGCCCTCGCGCATGAGGCGGGCCTCCTCCAGGACGACGGCGCGCAGCTCGCCGCCGTGGGCCTCTGCGACCCTGCGCTGGCGCTGGTACCCGGCGCCGCGCCGGATGATCCCCTCGACCGCCCGCAGCTCTGCGGCGCATCCGAGCTCGTCGGCGATTGGGGACAGCCGGTCCATCGTCTCCGCAAGGTGCTCGGTGACGAGCCTCTCGTTGCCGTCGGCGTCGAGGATGATGATCGCGTCGAGGCCGTAGCGGGCGGCGCGCCACTTGTTCTCCTGGACGTGCCAAGGGGGCATGGTCGGGATGGGGTAACCGGCGTCGAGCATGCGGGATGCCTCTTCGACAAGGCATTGGGTCAGCGCGCCGATGGCGCCGATCTCCTCGAGGGTCGAGAGGCCGTCGCATACGCGCATCTCCACGGTGCCGAGCCTCGGCACGGGCCGGATGTCCCAGCGGATCTCGCTGATCGTGTCGATCACCCCGGTCTTGAGCATGTCATCGACGTAGTGCTCGAATCCGGCCCAGTCGGGGAACTGGAACGGCAGGCCGGCCGTGGGCAGCTGCTGGAACATGAGGGCGCGCTGGGAGGCGTAGCCCGTGTCCTCGCCGCTCCAGAAAGGGCTCGATGCCGAGAGTGCCTGGAAGTGCGGGAAGTAGTTGACGAGCGCGTCGAGGACAGGCATGGCCTTGTCCTGGCGGTCGAGGCCCACATGCACGTGCACTCCGTAGATCACCATCTGCCGCCCCCACCACTGGGTGCGGTCGATGAGCTTCGCGTACCGTTCCTTGTCGGTCACGGGCTGCAGGCGGGGCTGGCTGAAGGGGTGGCTGCCCGCGGAGAAGAGCTCGACTCCCATCCGGTCCGTAATGCTCCGCACCGCCCCGAGCGACTCGGCGAGATCGGCCACGGCATCGGAAATGGTGTGGTGCACACCGGTCACGAGCTCGACCGTGTTGAGGAGTAACTCCTGATGGATGCGGGGCACGTTGCCGAACAGTTCGGGGCGCTCGCTGGCGAGCCGGTCGAGCACCTCCGGGGCGAGGGGAACGAGCTCGCCACCGTGCTTGTCCACGAGGGCCATCTCCCATTCGAGGCCTACCGTGGACTGCTCGGAGTGCGCAAAGTCGATCTTCAGTGTCTACCCCCGGATGAGGCCGGCGGACCGGCTGCGTGCACAAGTGGTCCCAGTTTACGGCTCGGCCGCTGGCGCACGACCGGGCCGCGAGGTTATGCCCTCTCCAGGATCGCGCCCACACGGACCGAATCCGGGAGACACCCGTAGCCCAGGCCGCGACCGGCGCTGAGTCTGGACGCGATGAACGCCTCCGCGACGGACGGTTCTCCGTCGAGCAGGAGCGTCGCCTGCAGGGCGAGCGCGAGGGTCTCTGCGAGCCGCCGCGCCCAGGCCTGGGCCTCCTCTGGCTCGCGCGCGGCGTCGGCCATGAGCGCGAGGGCCCGCTCGAGGTGGGCGTCGAGGGCGGGGTCGGCGCCGCGGTGGCGCTCAAGCTCCTCGCCGAGAGCCTCGGCGGACTCCGGCTCGCGGGCGAGGGCGCGCAGCACGTCCAGCGCCACGACATTCCCGGACCCCTCCCAGATCGCCATGACCGGCTGCTCGCGGTAGCGCATCGCGAGCGGGAAATCCTCGGTGTAGCCGTTGCCGCCGAGGCACTCGAGCGCCTCGGCGGCGTGCGCCGGTCCTCGTTTGCACACCCAGTACTTGCCGATCGCCGTCGCGATCCGGGCGAACGCACCCTCCCGCGATGCCCCCGGCGCGCGCTGCACACCGTCCGCCCCGGGCGACCACACGGCGTCGTCCGCTGCGGCGAGCCGCAGGCCGAGCGCCACCGCCGCCTCGTACTCGAGCGCGAGGTCGGCGAGGACGGTGGCCATCGCAGGCTGGTCCACGAGGAGCCGCCCGAAGGCCTTCCGGTGCCGCGCGTGCCACACGGCCTCAGCCACGCCCTGGCGCATCCCTGCAGCCGTGCCGAGGATGCAGTCGAGGCGGGTCTCATGGACCATCTCGATGATGGCGCGGACTCCTCGGCCCGGCTCGCCGATGCGCCATCCGAGAGTGTCCTCGAACTCGACCTCTGCGGAGGCATTGGCCCGGTTTCCGAGCTTCGACTTCAGGCGCACGAGCCGGAACGGGTTCCGCACGCCGTCGTCCGTCACGCGTGGCACGAGGAAGCACGAGAGGCCGTCGGCCTCCTGTGCGAGCACGAGGAAGGCGTCGCTCATCGGCGCCGAGCAGAACCACTTCGCCCCGGTGATGAGGGCCGTTCCGTCGCCGAGGTCCCGCGCCGAGGTGGTGTTGGCCCGGACGTCGGAGCCGCCCTGGCGTTCTGTCATGGCCATCCCCACGAGCGCGCCCGGCTTCTGCGACGGCCGGACCAGGCGGGGCTCGTAGCCGTCGCCGTAGAGGCGGGGGAGCCAGACGCGTGCGACGTCGGGCTGCCGCGACAGCGCGGGCACGGCGGCGTGGGTCATCGAGACCGGGCACGCGTGGCCGGGCTCGACCTGCGCGAACAGCATGAACGCGGCCGCCCTGGCCACGTGCGCACCGGGACGCGGATCAGCCCAGGCGGACGTGTGGGCGCCGTAGGCGACGGCGTCGGAGATGACGTGGTGGTAGGCGGGGTGGTACTCGACCTCGTCCAGACGCTCGCCGTAGCGGTCGAGTGCGTGGAGCACAGGGGGGTGTTCGTTGGCGAGCCGCGCGTTCTGAGCGAAACGGCCCGAGCCGACGATCCGGCCGATCGCGGCCAGCTCGCCCGCCGACCAGCTCGCTCCGAAGCGCCGGATCCCGTCGACGAGGGCCGTGTTCGTGGAGAACTCGTCGATGTCCACCCGGGGCGGAGGCTGATTGTGCATGGTCCCATTGGACACCTTGGGAATGAGACCGGGCGAGGTCCTGTTGTTAGGAATGGTTCTCATAAATAGACTGGAAGGAGCACCATGAAGGTCCGCAATTCCCTGCGCGCTCTCAAGAAGGTCCCCGGGGCGCAGGTTGTGCGCCGCCGCGGCCGGACATTCGTCATCAACAAGAAGAGCCCGCGCATGAAGGCCCGCCAGGGCTGACCAGCTGGGCGAGGGGGCGGCGCGGCACTAGCCTTGTGCCGTGCCGATCCTCAACAAAGACATGACGCTGTGCATCTCGCTCTCGGCCCGGCCGAGCAACAACGGGACGCGCTTCCACAACTACCTCTACGAGGCCCTCGGCCTGAATTGGATCTACAAGGCCTTCGCGCCGACGGACCTCGCCCAGGCGATCGCCGGCGTGCGCGGGCTCGGCATCCGCGGCTGCGCTGTGTCGATGCCGTACAAGGAAGACGTCATCGCCCTGGTGGACCGGATGGATCCCTCCGCGTCTGCGATCGACTCGGTCAACACGATCGTCAATGACAACGGCGTTCTCACCGCCTACAACACCGACTACACCGCGATCGCCCAGCTCATTGCCCGCAACTCACTCGACCCGCAGTGGTCCGTCCTGCTGCGCGGCTCGGGCGGCATGGCCAAGGCCACCGCGGCGGCGTTCCGGGACGCCGGGTTCCGGGCGGTGACGGTCGTGGCCCGCAATGAGGAGGCCGGCCGGGCGCTCGCCAGCCTGTACGGGTTCAAGTGGCAGGCCGAGCTGGGGGATTCGACGGCGGACGTCCTCGTCAATGTCACCCCCGTGGGCATGGCGGGCGGCCCGGAGGCCGAGTCCCTCGCCTTCCCGCAGGCCGCGGTCGACGCCGCGCGGCTGGTCTTCGACGTCGTCGCACTCCCCGCCGAAACCCCGCTCATCAAGGCCGGCCGCGCCGCGGGGAAGGCCGTCATCACCGGCGCGGAGGTCATGACGATCCAGGCGCTCGAGCAGTTCATCCTCTACACCGGCATGCGCCCGAGCGACGAGCAGGTGCGCGCCGCCGAGGAGTTCATGCGCGCTCAGTGAGAAGCGGGGTCACCTCTCGGCGATGCGGGTCACCTTCCTCTTGGCGTGGATGCCGCTGCCAGATACGTGACCCCGCACCGCGGGGACGTGACCCCGGATCGTGGGGACGTGACCCCGGATCGTGGGGACGTGACCCCGGATCGTGGGGACGTGACCCCTGTCTGTCAGACGGGTTCGACGACGGCGGCGACCCTCTCGTCCCCGATGCGGGTGAGCACGAGGGTCGCGCGCTTCGAGGCGCCCTTGCGCTGTCCGGACAGCAGGAGCCTCCGCAGTTCCTCGGGGGTGACCGACGCGCCCCGCTTCTTGATGTCGAGCACGCCGATTGCTTCCTCGCGGACCCAGGCGCGTAGGGCCTTGACGTTGTACGGCCGGACCTCGAGCACGCGGTAGGCCTTGGCGAACGGTGTGGAGAGCAGCTCCGGGGAGCAGATGTAGGCGATGTGCGGATCGACGAGGTGGCCGCCGAGGCGCTCCGCGAGCTCGGCGACGAGCTCTGCCCGGATCACCGCGCCGTCAGGCTCATAGAGGAACCCGCCGAGGGCGCCGATGCGAGGCTCGGTACCGCCGCCGAAGTCGGTCTCGGCGACCAGCTCTGCCGCGCCGTCGGGTGTGAGGACGAGCGCCGCCCGCCGCACGCTCGGACGGCGCAGCGCGTTGAAATACAGTGCAACCTCGGCGACGTCGCCATTCACCGAGACCCA
This sequence comes from Sinomonas sp. ASV486, assembly GCF_030908215.1. Classification (GTDB taxonomy): domain Bacteria; phylum Actinomycetota; class Actinomycetes; order Actinomycetales; family Micrococcaceae; genus Sinomonas; species Sinomonas puerhi. The sequence goes on from NZ_JAVFJK010000001.1 coordinate 345,006, forward strand.
TTGCGCCTCGCAGCCGGCGGGGATGGATTCGTGGGGAGTTCCCGGACCGAGTTTGACGCCCACGGGCAGGCCGTGCCGGGCAAGACCCTCGACGAAGCTCAGCGGCGGCGAGAACGCCTCCGGATCCCACAGCCGCGTGGTTCCCGAGGTGGACGTCTCGCGGCGTGCAGGGTCGAGCCAGACGCCGTCGACGCCGTCGAGCGGCACGGACTGCGCATCCGCGTGCACCACACGTGCGTGCGGGAACGGCATGAGGTTCATGGTCGCGCAGGCGGCAGTGGTCTCGTCCAGCTCGACGGCGGTGACCTCGAGGTCCAGGGAGGCCATGGCCATCGCGTCTGCGCCCAGACCGCAGCCGAGATCCGCGACGTGCCGCACGCCGGCATCGACGAAGCGGCGGGCGTGGCGCGCTGCGACGGAGAGCCGCGTCGCCTGCTCGAGGCCAGCCCGGGTGAACAGCATGCTGCCGGCGAACTCTCCGAACTTGGCCTCGGCGCGGACGCGGAGGCGGGCCTGGGAGAGGACAGCGGCAACGAGCTCGGGGGAGTGGCCGGCCTTGCGCATCCGCGTGGTCAGGGCGAGGGCATCCTCCTCGCGGTACGGGCCGAGCGAATTCAGGAGCGCCCAGCCCTCGGGAGTCAGCAGTGGGGCCAGCTGTTCCGGGGCGGTGTTGTCTTGGGCCATGCCATCCAGCGTAGTGTGCCGCGCCGGTCACGCTCATTGGATAGGCTGGAGCTCATGGAGACCAGCCCCAGCGTCGACCCTGTCCCCGCACGTCCGGAGCAGGCTGGCCTGGCGGCCCGTCTCCGCCCCTACGCCCGTTCCGTGCTCGTCGGCGGCATCGTGGTCACAGTCGTCGGCGGTGTGCTGCTGCTCGTTGTGATGGGCCTCGACGCCTTCAATGCCACCGTGTACTCGGTGGGCGGCAAGAGCATCGACGACGCCACCCCCGAAGCGCAGAATCTGCGGGACCAGTTCGTCGGCGCCAAGGTCTCCGCGATCGTCGGCCTCATCGTGGGCGGTGTTGCGCTCGTGTCATCGATCGCGATCATGTACATCACGCGCGGTGTCTCGTCCGACGACGACGGCGAAGACCTCGGGTACGACGAGCTTGCGGGCGAATAGGGGCTTCGGCTCCGCTCAACCTTGTGGATCGTCCCGCCGGCCCGGATCGTCCCACCCGCTTGGAACGTCCGACCCGCGCTGATTGGCACTCGCCTTGACCGAGTGCCAGCCGCCTTACTAGAGTCGCAGGTAGCACTCGGCATCATCGAGTGCTAACCCGAATACCTGTCAGGCACGCTCCCGGCACCCGCGACGACGGTGGCTTGCCCGGCTCCCAGCCCGTGATTCGTTCATGTAAAGGAGAGATCCGTGTCGGTCTCCATCAAGCCCCTCGAGGATCGCATTGTCGTCAAGCCGCTCGAGGCCGAGCAGACCACCGCGTCTGGCCTCGTGATCCCGGACACCGCGAAGGAGAAGCCCCAGGAGGGCGAGGTCGTCGCTGTCGGTCCCGGCCGCGTCGATGACAACGGCAACCGCGTCCCCATCGACGTCACCGTCGGCGACGTCGTCCTCTACTCCAAGTACGGCGGCACCGAGGTCAAGACGGGCGGCACCGAGTACCTCGTGCTCTCGGCCCGCGACGTCCTCGCCATCGTCGTCAAGTAACGCCCCCTGCGCTGCGCCCCGGCCGCCCTCTGCGGTCGGGGTGTTGTGCTTGATACACCCTTAGGAGTAGCGAATGGCTAAGCAGCTCGCATTCAACGACGCCGCGCGCAAGGCCCTCGAGGCCGGCGTCGACAAGCTCGCCGACACCGTCAAGGTCACCCTCGGCCCCCGCGGCCGCAACGTGGTCCTCGACAAGAAGTGGGGCGCGCCGACCATCACGAACGACGGCGTCACGATCGCCCGCGAGGTTGAGCTCGACGACCCGTTCGAGAACCTCGGCGCCCAGCTCGCCAAGGAAGTCGCGACAAAGACGAACGACGTGGCCGGCGACGGCACGACGACGGCGACCGTTCTGGCCCAGGCGCTCGTCAAGGAGGGCCTGCGCAACGTTGCCGCCGGTGCCGCCCCGGGCGACGTGAAGCGCGGCATCGAGGCGGCCGTCGAGGCCGTCGCAGTCCGCCTTGGCGAGAACGCCCGCAAGGTTTCGGGCCGCGACGTGGCGAATGTCGCCGCGATCTCGGCCCAGTCCGACGAGATCGGCGACCTCCTCGCGGAGGCCTTCGACAAGGTCGGCCAGGACGGCGTCATCACGATCGAGGAGTCCTCGACCACCCAGACCGAGCTCGTGCTCACCGAGGGCATGCAGTTCGACAAGGGCTACCTCTCGCCGTACTTCGTCACCGACGCGGAACGCCAGGAGGCCGTCCTCGAGGACGCACTCATCCTCATCCACCAGGGCAAGATCTCCTCGCTCACCGAGTTCCTCCCGGTGCTCGAGAAGGTCCTCGCAGCGTCCAAGCCGCTCTTCGTCATCGCCGAGGACGTGGACGGCGAAGCCCTCTCGACCCTCATCGTCAACCGCATCCGCGGCACGCTGAACGTCGTCGCCGTCAAGGCACCGGGCTTCGGGGACCGCCGCAAGGCCATGCTCCAGGACATCGCGACCCTCACCGGCGCGCAGGTTGTCTCCCCCGAGGTCGGACTGAGCCTGGACCAGGTGGGCCTCGAACAGCTCGGCACCGCGCGTCGCATCACCGTCACGAAGGACAACACCACCATCGTCGACGGCGCCGGCACGTCCGAGGACGTCCAGGGCCGCGTCGCGCAGCTGCGCGCCGAGCTGACCCGCACCGACTCCGACTGGGACCGCGAGAAGCTCCAGGAGCGCCTCGCGAAGCTTGCGGGCGGCATCGGCGTCATCAAGGTCGGCGCGGCCACTGAGGTCGAGCTCAAGGAGAAGAAGCACCGCATCGAGGACGCTGTGTCCTCGACCCGCGCTGCCCTCGAGGAGGGCATCGTGGCCGGCGGCGGCTCCGCGCTCGTCCACGCAGTGCGCGCCCTCGACGAGGACGAGAACGTCAAGGCACTCGAGGGCGACGCCGTCGTCGGCGTCAGCATCGTGCGCCGCGCGCTCGTCCAGCCGCTCCGCTGGATTGCACAGAACGCTGGCCACGACGGCTACGTCGTCGTGGCGCGCGTCAGCGAGGCCGAGGTGAACCACGGCTTCAACGCCAAGACCGGCGAGTACGAGGACCTTTTGGCGGCCGGCGTCATCGACCCGGTCAAGGTGACCCGTTCCGCGCTGCGCAACGCGGCCTCGATCGCGGCGCTCGTCCTGACCACGGAGACCCTCGTGGTGGACAAGCCGGCCGACGACGACGACCAGCACGCAGGGCACAGCCACTAGCCACGGCCAGACATCGCCTTTCTTCCCAAGGCGACCACAGCGGCGGGGGGGGCGCCCCCCACCCCAGGGGCGCGGCCGGCCCGGGGGCCCCCCCGCCCCCCCCACCCGCCGCGCCCCTGTCGCCCCCCCCCCGGGGGGGGGGGGGGGGGGCCCCCCCCCCCCCCCGCCCACGGTCCTCCCACCGCAGGAATCCGCCATGCCCCGTACCCGCAAAGTCCGCCGGCTCTCGACCAGGGACAAGGTCATCCTTGCCATCATGGTCGCGGTCCCCACGCTCATCGAGCTGGCCTTCGTCTGGCTCCCCACGCTCTTCTCGATCGGCCTCAGCTTCACCCGCTGGAGCGGCCTCGACCTCACCGACATCCGGGCCGCGGGCACCGACAACTACAAGTTCGTGTCCCAGGACTACCCGCCCTTCTGGCCGGCCGTGCAGCACAACGTCCTGTGGCTCGTCTTCCTCGCCCTGATCGCCACACCGCTGGGCCTCCTGCTCGCCGTGCTTCTCGACCAGAAGATCCGCGGGAGCCGGATCTACCAGAGCATCTTCTTCGTCCCGGTCATGCTCTCCCTCGCGCTCGTCGGCGTGATCTGGCAGCTCTTCTACCAGCGCGACAACGGCCTCCTCAACTTCCTCCTCGGCACCGCGGGGACCCCCGCGGCCGTCGACTGGTTCGGAGACAGCAACGTCAACATCTGGGCCGCGCTCATCGCCGCGACGTGGCGCCACGCGGGCTACGTCATGCTCCTCTACCTCGCGGGGCTCAAGGGCGTCGACCCGGCGTTGAAGGAAGCCGCCGCACTCGACGGCGCCAACGCCGCGCAGACGTTCTTCCGCGTCGTGTTCCCGGCGATGCGGCCGATCAACATCGTCATCGTGGTCATCACGATCATCGAGTCCCTACGCGCGTTCGACATCGTCTACGTCATCAACCGCGGTACGAATGGGCTCGAGCTCATCTCCGCCCTCGTGATCCAGAACCTGGTCGGCGAGGGGCAGGTCATCGGTGTCGGCTCCGCGCTCGCGACCATCCTGCTCGTCATCTCCCTCGTGCCGATCACGTTCTACCTCTCGCGGACCTTCGGCAAGGAGGCCAAGGAATCATGACCACAGTCACCACACGGGTCCCCGTGGCGGGCCCGTCCGCGCGGCCCGGCTCGAAGGCCAAGCGGCATTACGCGACCCACCTCGTTCTGCTCGTCCTCGCCGTCATGTGGCTCCTGCCTCTGGGCTGGTCGCTCTACACGGCTCTGCGGCCCATCGAGTCGACCAATGAGCATGGCTATTTCAGCTTCGCCGGGCCCTACAACTTCGACAACTTTGTCACGGCCTGGAATCAGGGCGGCTTCTCGAAGTACTTCTGGAACTCGGTGATCATCACCGCCCCGACCGTGCTGCTCACACTGTTCTTCGCCTCGCTCATGGCGTTCGCGGTGAGCCGCGTGAGCTGGAAGTTCAACGTGACCCTGCTCATCCTGTTCACGGCCGGCAATCTCCTGCCCCCGCAAGTGCTCGCGGCGCCGCTGTTCCAGATGTTCAAGCATCTGGATCTTCCCTACTGGTTCAGTGACTCGGGCTCCCTGCTGAACACGTACATCTCGGTCATCGTGGTGGACACGGCGTTCCAGATCGGCTTCTGCACCTTCGTGCTGTCCAACTACATGAAGGCGCTGTCCCAGGACCTCACCGAGGCCGCCCTCGTGGACGGCGCGGGCATCTGGACGCAGTACTGGTCCATCATCATGCCCTTGTGCCGGCCGGCCTTCGCCGCGCTCGGGACGCTCGAGGTCATCTTCGTCTACAACGACTTCTTCTGGCCTCTGCTGTTCATCCAGAGCGGCGACCGTCTGCCGGTGACCACGGCGATCAACAATCTCCAGGGTGTGTTCCTGAGCAACTACAACCTCCTCGCGGCGGGAGCCACGATCACTGTGATCCCGACCCTCATCATCTACCTCCTGCTCCAGCGCCAGTTCGTGGCAGGACTGACGCTCGGCTCGAGCAAGGGCTGACGATGCTCGCGGCGGCGCGTCAGTCGGCCATCCTCGGCGCGGTCCAGCGGGAAGGGGTGGTCAAGGTCGCCGATCTCGCGCATCGGCTCGGGGTCTCGGCGGTCACGATCCGGCGGGACATCGAATCCCTGAGCGACGCGGGCCAGCTGACCCGCGTCCACGGCGGCGTCATGGTCCCCAGCGAGGGTGGCACGCACGAGCCCGGGTTCGCGCTCAAGTCGACCCAGAATCTTGAGGCGAAGGAGGCGATAGCCCGCGAGGCCGCCTCGCTCGTCACCGAGGACATGGCCGTGGGCATCACGGCCGGGTCCACCACATGGGTCCTCGCGAAGGCCCTCGCGGCGGGACCACGGATCACGGTCCTGACCAACTCCGTGCGCGTCATGGAGGCCTTCAGCACGTCGTCCTCGGGGTCCACGGTCCTCCTCACGGGGGGCCAGCGCACACCGTCGGACGCCCTCGTCGGGCCCCTCGCCACCGCGTCGGTCCGCCGGCTCCACCTCGACATCCTCTTCCTCGGCGTCCATGGCATCGACGAGCGCGCGGGGTTCACCACTCCCAACCTGCTCGAGGCCGAGACCAACGAGGCGTTCGCGTCCGCAGCGCGCCGCGTCGTCGTCGTGGCCGACCACAGCAAGTGGGGCGTCCAGGGGATCGGCAGCATCTGTGCCCTCGACGAGGTCGACTGTCTCGTCACGGACCGCGAGATGCCCGCGACTGCGGTCGGCATCCTCAACGAGAGGATCCCCTCGGTCCGGCTCGCGCAGTGAGTCTCGCACGACGGCGGCGCCTCACCCTCGCCGGGTGAGGCGCCGCAGTCCTTCGGTCCGGTCGTGTGTGACCGCGTATGCCCTAGGGCGTCACGATCACCTGGCCGACCATGCCCATGTCGTCATGGAACTCGCAGAGGTAGTGGAATATGCCGGTCTGGTTGAAGGTCACGTTGAAGGTCGACGGGCCGCCGACAAAGGCGGGCAGCAGCGTCCCCGAGTCGACCAGCTTGCCTCCCTGCTTGAGGTCCGTGAACGTCACCGTGTGCGGGACGACCCCTTGGTTGGCGCTCATGTCGAAGGTGACCGTTGTTCCGGCGCGCACAACGTCGGGCGACGGCATGAACCGCATCACCATCGCCTGGTCGTCCATCGCCCCAACAAATACGTGCGTCGGGCTCGACTTGGCCAGCGTCCTTGCCTCGAGAGCCAGGCCATCGGCGAGGACCTTGGCGCCCTCGACCGCGCCCACGGCGTCGTAGTAGGCCTGATCATGCAGCAGTGCGACGTTCTTGTGGAGCACGTGCACCACGATGTTCATCATTCGGCCGTGGATAAGGCAATAGAACGTGAAGTCACCGGGCGCGGCAAACTTGAGCTGGTACGACTGAATGAAAGGCGCATGAGGCACCGGCGGCGCGAGAATGCCCGAATTCGTCCACGGCGCCGTCGGGTCGAAAACTGGCCCGCCGACGGGCGTGAAGGCGTCTGCCTCCAGATTCGCGATCGATGTCGGGGGCAGCGGCGGCGTGCCATAGCTAACAGTGTGGATCTCGGCACTGTTGGACACGAAGTTGATGGAGTCCGTTTGATGAATCCAGATCTCGCCTGGCAGGAATCGCATGCCCTGGATGGCCATGTCCGAGGTCTGATTGCCGACGAGGACCTTCCAGGTCTGGGCATTCGGGTTGGTGTCGACGGCAGCCTGCGCGGGCGCAATGCCGAGGACGCCGATGATCAGGGTCACGAGCGCCGTGAGAACCACGGCAGGGGTACGGAATGGTGTGCGGGATGACAAGGGAAACGCTCCTCACGAGAGGCAGCGGGGCCAGATTCCTCCAGCAGGAACTACCGGCTCAGACACGCCAGCCCACGCAACGGCGCAAGCCAGCCATGCGGCGTCGTACGCTCCCAGCAGACGCTCAACCGCTTCGACGCCGAGACCGCGCCGAACCAAGGTGCATGTTCCCCATTCCCCAGGAACACGGAAAGAATAGCTCCGTCTCGACACACAGGGAAGCACCCCACGCAGGCCGCCTAGAGTAAATCCATGACTGCTCAGACGCCCCGAGGCACGGTCCTCGTCATCAACGGCCCCAACCTGAACCTCCTCGGCACGCGCGAACCGGAGAAGTACGGCACGCACACGCTGGCCGACATCGAGCGTCTCTGCGCCGAAGCGGCCGCCGGGCAGGGGCTCGCCGCCGAGTGCTTCCAGTCGAACCATGAGGGCGCGATCATCGACGCGATCCATGCGGCGCGGGGAAAGGTGCTCGGGCTTGTCCTCAACGCGGGCGCGTATACCCACACATCTGTGGCGATCCGCGACGCGATCGCGGCAGCCGAGCTGCCGCTCGTGGAGGTGCACATCACGAACGTCCACGCGCGCGAGCCGTTCCGGCACCACTCGTACTTGAGCGACATCGCGAAGGCCGTCATCGCGGGCGCTGGCGTGCTCGGCTACCGCTTCGCCATCGAATACCTCGCGGACCTCACGGAGACCCGGAAGCCCGTCGCACTGTAAGGGCAGGGCAGCGCGCCGCCCTGCAGCGCCCGGGCCGCACCGCCTGTGCCGCCGCTACTTTCTGGTGCACACGCCCGGCTGGACCGGCTGCGTGAGGCCGCTTGCCTGGGCTGCGACGGGCGTGAGCTCCTCCATGGTGATGGCGTAGCCGACGTCCGCCGTCGAGTCGCTCTTGGCGAACACCACTCCGGTCACCTGCCCGTCGAGGGTCAGGAGCGGTCCGCCCGAGTTGCCCTGCTGGACGTTGCCCGAGATCTGGTACACCTGCTTGGGCACCTCGTTGGCGCCGTAGATGTCCGGGGCAAGGACCGTCGTCGTGCCCTGGATGACTGCGGGCCGCAACTGGTACGGCCCCCCGAGCGGGTACCCGCCGAACGCCGCGGGCGTCCCCGAGGAGCTCGTCCCGGTGAGCGGGAGCGGGGCGACGTGCAGTCCATCGACGGCGATGACGGCGAGGTCGCGGACGGCGTCGAAATACACGACGCGTCCGCTCCTCGCGCCACCACCCGGAAGTTCGACGACGGGCTCGCTCACCCCCGCGACCACGTGGGCGTTCGTGATGATGCGGTCCGGCGCCACGGCGAAGCCGGATCCCGTCTGATTCTGGCCGCATTGGTAGGCCGTGCCGGTGATCCTCAGGATGGACGGCGCAGCAGCGCGAAGCTCGTTCGTATCGACCGATTCGGGCACCGGCACGGGCTTCGTGGGCGCGATGCTCTCGATGAGCTTCGGCAGGCCGTCACCGATCACGAAAGCGCGCAGCGCCGCGGCCTGCTCCTTCACCGGGGCCGGCGTTGCGGCGTCGAGCGCGCGCACCACCGCCGAGCCGGCGATCTGCTGCGTGAGGACTGGGACGCCGATGGTTGAGACCGTGAAGGCCGTCATCGAGATGACGAGCGAGGCGACCACCACGCTGACCAGGCCGCCGAGTCCGCGGTCGATGGCGGTGGCTCCCCTCCAGCGAATCCCCCGCCGGATCCGGTGTCCCAGTGCCGAGCCAACGGCATTGCCGCCCGCCATGAGGACGACGGCCGCGATGATGATGCCTGCGGCGCGCCAGGCGCCCGCGCCGAGCCAACCGCTGACGAGGGGCACGGCGAAGAACGCGGCGATGCCGCCCGCGACGAATCCGAGGATGCCTGCCAGGCTCACCACGAATCCCGCCCGGATCCCGTTGGCGAGGTAGCCCACGAGAACGAGCACGAGCAGGACGTCCAGGAGATTCACCCTCGGATTCTATCGGCGCCGCCTGACGTCCAACTGAAGGCCAGAGGCGTCCCAGACCCCGTCAGGGGCCGGATTCCGGGCCTCCTTGGCTGTGTCGCATGCCAAGTTCGTCACAAAACGCCTTGAGCATCTGAAAGAATGAGTCAAGCGCAAGCATGTGAACGCACTGACATTAGGAGATTGCCTTGGACCTCGAAGTACTGCGCCGCGCCCCCCTCTTCACCACGCTCGACGACGAGGCCTTCCGCCTGCTGATGGACGAGCTGACCGAAGTCGACCTCTCGCGAGGCGCCTCGGTGTTCCGTGAAGGCGACCAGGGCGACCAGATGTACTTCATCGTCTCCGGCAAGATCAAGCTCGGCCGCACGTCCCCGGACGGGCGCGAATCACTCCTGGCCATCCTCGGCCCGGGCGAGCTCTTCGGCGAGATGGCCCTCTTCGATCCGGCCCCCCGCACTGCGACAGCAACGGCCGTCTCCGAGACTCGTCTGGCCGGCCTCAAGAACGAGGCCCTCGTGGCGCTGCTGCGCTCACGGCCCGAGGTTTCCGCACAGCTCCTCCAGGCTCTGGCGCGCCGCCTCCGCCGCACCAACGACTCGCTCTCCGACCTCGTCTTCTCGGATGTCCCCGGCCGCGTCGCAAAGGCGCTCCTGGACCTCGCCGACCGCTTCGGACGCCCCGCGACCGACGGCGTGCTCGTGGCCCACGAGCTCACCCAGGAGGAGCTCGCCCAGCTGGTCGGCGCCTCGCGCGAGACGGTCAACAAGGCGCTCGCCGAGTTCGTCCAGCGCGGCTGGATCCGGCTCGAGGCGCGCGCCGTCGTGATCCTGGACATGCAGCGCCTCCGCCAGCGCTCCCGCTGACGATCAAAGCCAGCTCGCGCGCCAAAGCCGGTTGAGCGCAGCTGAAACCGGCAGCCACGCAAACGTAAGGAGCCGGGCCCTTCGGGGTCCGGCTCCTCATGTTTGTGTGCGGGTGTTTGTGGTGCCTGCGGGCTAAGGCCCGACGACGCGCAGTGCCTCGGTCGGTGGCGCGACGGCCCCGGGTGCCTCGACCTCGAGGTAGAGCTGCCCGTCCTCTTCGATGAGGTGTGCCTGGTACAGGTGGTTGCTCCGCTTGACGCTCAGATAGGCGATGCAGCCCTTGGCCTTGCCCATCTTGGCGAGGATGATCTCCGTCGCCGGGACCAGCAGCTCCGGCAGGGCGAGTCCGCGCGTGTCGGCCTCGCCGATCACGTCACCGAGGGCGCTCGTGTCGCGTTCGGCCATGACTTCACGGGCGCTGACCCACTGGCCCCACACGCCCTTGCTCGGCAGGAGGGTGGGCGTCTGGCCCACGGGAAGGGTCGCGGCAAAGTAGCGGGTATCGAATCGGCGGTGTGCGAAGTCGGGCGTCACCCAGTGCACGAGGGAGCGCAGCAGGTCGGTCCTCAGCCCGAGCCCACGCTTCGCGAGCAGGTCCGCAAAGCTGATGTCCTGCCGGGCGAGCGCCTCGCGGGCACGCACCCACTCAGCGCTCGTGGTGCCCTCAACCACCACGGACTCGTCCGAGCCGGCGAGCAGGACGCCCGTCTCCTCGAAGAGCTCCCGGATGGCGGCGACGACGTGCAGGCGCGCGAGTGCATAGTCCTCGGTCCCGAGGATTTCGGCCCACTGGCCCACGGAGGGGCCGAACCAGTCGAAGGTGTCCTGATCGGCGTTCTCTGCCGACCCGCCGGGGAACCCGACGACGCCGAGCGGCGACTCGCCGCCGCGGTAGGAGAGCCACGTCTCGGTCCCGTCGGGTGCATCCCGGACGAGAGCCACGGACGAGGCGAGTCGCGGTTTGCGCGGAACGCGGTCGGCTTCCTCGAGCCAGCTGCGGGCCGCGCCCTGCATGCGCTTGGGCAGGGTGAAGCGGCGCTTAAGCGAAGTCGGCAATCAACTCAACCTCCACTGGCGCGTCGAGCGGCAGGACCGCGACGCCGACGGCGGAGCGGGCGTGGGTGCCCGCCTCGCCGAAGATCTTGCCGAGCAACTCGGAGGCGCCGTTGATGACGCCGGGCTGGCCCGTGAACTGCGGATCGGAGGCCACGAACCCCACGACTTTCACGATCTGCGTGACGCGGTCGAGGTCGCCAATCTGTGCTTTGACGGCCGCAAGCGCGTTGACGATGCACACCTCGGCGTACTTCTTCGCAGCCTCGGCGCTCACCTCCGCACCGACCTTGCCGGTAGCGGGCAGCTGCCCGGAGACGAACGGCAGCTGGCCGGAGGTGTACACGGTCGAGCCGGTGACGACTGCGGGAACGTAGGCGGCGACAGGCGCTGCGACCTCGGGGAGCGTCAGGCCGAGATCGGCCAGGCGACGCTCGACGGCGCTGCTCACCTCCGCGGCCGTGTCTGCCGCGCTCGCGAACTGCTCCTGGCTCATGCCTGCTTCTCCCTCTTCAAGTACGCGACAAGTCCGTTGCCGCCGGGTCCGGAGACGACCTGGACAAGCTCCCAGCCGTCCTCGCCCCACTGGTCGAGGATCTGCTTCGTGGCATGCACGATGAGGGGCACGGTCGCGTATTCCCAGGCGGTCATGAGGCCAGATTAGCCCCTCCCGTTAGACTGGCACACATGGCGTCTGGCAAGAACCCTCTCTTTGACACTGCCACCACCTTGGGCAAGATCCTTGCCTTCCTTGGGGTGAGTGCGATCTGTGGCGTGCTTGTCGCAGGCCTGATGGTGCCCGCAGCTGCTGTGACAGGCAGCGCGGCGAGCGGCTCGGTGCAGTTCTTCGAGGGGCTGCCCAGTGAGCTCACCGTCGAACCTCCTGGGCAGGTGACCAAGATCCTCGCCTCCGACGGGTCGCAGATCGCCACGCTGTTCTCGGAGAACCGGACCAAGGTCACGCTCGACCAGATGTCGCCGTACATCAAGGACGGCATCGTGGCCATCGAGGACTACCGGTTCTATGAGCACGGCGGCGTCGACACGACCGGCATCCTGCGCGCGCTCGCCGCGAACCTCAAGGGCAGCAAGCAGGGCGCCTCGACGCTCACGCAGCAGTACGTCAACAACGTCATCAACGAGAACCTCATCGCACAGGGCAAGGACGATCAGGTCCTCCTCAACGGCCTCAACAAGGGCGTGGGAGACAAGCTGCGCGAGATGAAGCTTTCCATCGCGCTCGAGAAGAAGTTCACGAAGGACCAGATCCTCGAGGGCTACCTCAACATCGTCTTCTTCAATGCCAATGCCTATGGCATCCAGGCAGCGAGCCAGTACTTCTTCTCGACGAACGCGAAGGACCTCACCCTCCCTCAGGCCGCGCTCCTGGCAGGCCTCGTCAACAGCCCGTCGCTCTACGATCCGATCGCCCATCCGGACAACGCGAAGCAGCGCCGGAACCTCGTGCTCGACGCGATGCTCCAGCACGGCAAGATCGACCAGAAGGCCCACGACGCCGCCGTCGCGGCACCGGTCGAAACTAAGGTCACCCCGCCGAAGCAGGGCTGCCAATACGCCGCAACGGCCCAGTACTTCTGCGACTACGTGCTGCACCAGATCCTCAACGACCCCGCCTATGGCGCGGACGAGAAGGAGCGCACCGCCAAGATCATGCGCGGCGGCCTGACCATCAAGACCACGCTCGACCCGAGGCTCCAAGGCCCCGCTCAGCAGCAGGTCGACGCGACCGCCGGAGACAACCCGCTCAAGTGGGCGGCTTCCCTCGTGACCGTCCAGCCCGGAACGGGCAAGATTGTCTCGATGGCGCAGAACTCGCGCATGCTCGACGGCCAAGGCTCGAACTTCGTGACCTCCTACAACGTCAACGTCGACCGGGCCGATGCCTCCGGCAACCCCCTCGGCGGCGCGGGAGGCATGCAGCCCGGTTCGACAATGAAGCCCGTGACGCTCACGGCGTGGCTCAACGAGGGCAAGTCGAGCAACGCAATCGTGAACGCCGCCCAGCGCCGCTACCCCAAGAGCTATCCATGGAAGACCACGTGTGATCCGGTCGTCGGCTGGTATGACGACACGGTCTCGGGCTCGACGGACCTCCAGAACGACGAGCCGAACTGGTACCGGCCGATGTCGGTGCGTGAGGGCATCTACCAGTCCATCAACACCGCGACCTTCGCCTCGGCTGCTGCCCTCAACGACTTCTGCGACATCCAGCGCGCGGCGGACGCGCTGGGAATGCACGACGGCGAGGGCAACGGCAAGAAGCTCGACCTCCATATCCTCGGCAATCTGCTCGGCGGTATGAACGTGGCCCCCCTGACCATGGCCAGTGCCTTCGCCACGTTTGCGGCCAACGGCACGTACTGCACCCCGATCTCCATCACCGAGGTCACTGACCTCCAGGGCAAGAAGATCGGCGGGCAGGCTCAGACCTGCCAGCAGAACGCCATCAAGCCCGAGGTGGCGAAGGCGGCGACGAACGTGCTGCAGGACGTCCTGACGAAGGGCTCCGGCTACAACATCAAGGATGCTGCGGGCAACACCATCAAGCTCCCGTACGCGGATGCCGCGAAGACGGGTACGAACAACTTCAACAACCAGACCTGGGTGGTCGGCTACACGAAGGGCCTCGCCACCGCCTCCTTCTTCGGAGAGGCACTCAAGGACCCGTTCTCGTCCACCTACGGTCAGAACCTCACGATTAACGGCAGGTTCTACAAGTCGGTCGACGGTGCCTTCATCGCGGGTCCGCAGTGGGCGTACTTCATGCAGAAGGCAGCCCCGCTGTACGACAACGGCGGCTTCGACGCCCCGCCGCAGAACCTCATCGGCGGCCAGCCGACGCCCGCGCCGACGGCCTCCCAGACGGGACAGACGGACCAAGGAGCGTCGAACCAGGGCAACTCGCAGCCAGCGCCCGCTCCACAGCCCACGGCCACCAAGCCGGGCAAGGGCAACGGCTGACGCGTGACCGAGTCGATGCAGCGCTCGACGACGGCGCGGCTCGCCGCCTCGATGGGCGCCGGGGCGAGGCGCGCCGCACTCGTCGCAGGCCTCGGGCTGAGCGCCGGTGCGGCGGCTGCAGCCTACGGGTGGTGGGAGAAGGACCAGTTCACGCTCCGTGAAGAGTCGGTCCCCATCCTTCCCCGCGGCGCCCGGCCGCTGCGGGTCCTTCACCTGAGCGACATCCACTTCGTGCCGGGCCAGACCGCCAAGGTCCGCTGGCTGGCCAGCCTCGCGGATCTGGCGCCGGACCTCGTGGTGAACACGGGCGACAACCTGAGCCACCCGGACGCCGTGGTGCCCCTTCTCGAGGCACTGACCCCTCTCCTGCAGTTCCCGGGCGTCTTCGTTCCCGGCTCGAACGACTACTACGCGCCGGTCGCGAAGAACCCCGCTGCGTACCTGCTGGGACCTTCCAACCGGAAGCCCCTCCCCGACCGAGTGGACCTCGACTGGCGGCGCCTCTTCACGGGCTTCGGGTCCGCTGGCTGGATCGACCTGACCAACCGGTCCCAGTCGGTGAATCTGGGCGGGGTGCGCTTCGACTTCTCGGGCGTCGACGATCCGCACCTCAAGCGTGAGCGCTACGCCGACTGGCCCCGCGGGGCGTCGGGCCACGAGGAGAGGCCCCACGTCAAGGTCGCCGTCATCCATGCCCCCTACCAGCGAGTCCTGGACCACTTCACGGATGCCGGCGCAGATCTGATCCTCGCGGGCCACACGCACGGCGGCCAGATCTGCCTCCCGGGCTACGGCGCCCTCGTGTCCAACTGCGACCTGCCGACGTGGCGGGCCAAAGGCCTCACGCAGTGGGAGAACGCGGGCCGCTCGGTCCAGCTCAATGTCTCAGGCGGCATCGGCACGTCCCGCTTCGCACCCATCCGCATCGCGTGCCGGCCCGAGGCCGTCCTGCTCACGCTCACGCCGAGGGTGTGATCCACAGCCCGGCACGCAGGCGTAGGGTAGTTGCCACCGCTAACTACTTCCTACCCCGAGGTGTGTGAGCCCCGGCATGCCACAGCACGCCCCCGTCGACCCCAAGCCTGCTTCCTCCCACAGATCAGGCCCCCAGCAGACCCCGTACTGGGCCTCGATCGCGCGCCTCGGCCCGATCGTGCGGCCCATCGTGCCGCGCCTCCTCGTAGGCCTCGTTGTCGCCCTTGCGGCGTCCGCCCTTGCCCTTGCGGTGCCGCAGGTGCTGCGCCTTGTCATCGACGAACTCGTGCACAGCGGAACCCAGCCGTCGGCCGTGTGGGGAGCGGCCGGCGTCGTACTTCTCCTCGGCGTGCTCGAGGCGACCATGATCTACCTGCGGCGCGTGCTCGTGATCGAGCCGAGCATCGGACTCGAGCGGCAGATGCGCGTTACCATGTACGACCACCTGCAGGACCTCCCCGTCTCATTCCACGACCGCTGGGGCTCAGGCCAGCTGCTCTCGCGCTCGATCGCGGACCTCGCGTTCCTGCGGCGCTGGCTCGCGTTCGGCGCGATCTTCCTCGTGGTCTCGCTCAGCACCGTGACGCTCGGCGTGGTCCTGCTGTTCACTCTCTCGTGGCAGCTCGCACTCATCTTCCTCGCGGCGGCCGTGCCGATCATGGTGTACGGCGCGATCTTCCGGCGCCGCTTCTCCCTTGCCACGCGGCGCAGCCAGGACCAGGCCGGCGACCTCGCCACCACGGTCGAGGAGTCCGTCCACGGCATCCGCGTCCTCAAGGCCTTCGGCCGCGCGCGCGAGGCCCTCGAGGGCTTCACCGAGCAGGCCCAGCAGCTGCGCGAGACCGAAGTGGCAAAGGCGAGGCACCAGGCCCTGTTCAGCCTCGTCGTGACCCTGCTGCCGGAACTCGCCCTCGGCACGGGACTCGTGACCGGGATATGGCTTGCCGCGTCGGGGCAGCTGAGCCTCGGATCCCTCGCGGCCTTCTTCGCGACCTCGGCCGCCGTGGCGCAGTTCGTCGAGGCGAGCGGCATGCTCGTGGGCATGGCCCTGACGGCGAAGACGGCGGTCGACCGCCACTTCGAGGTCATGGACGCCCGCAACACCATCACCGATCCTGAGTCGCCGCGGCACGTCACCGCCCCGCGCGGTGCGCTGGCCTTCCGCGACGTCCGGTTCGCGTTCAACGCAGCCGCGCACGACGCCGCGAGCTCGGCTCGCGCTGCAGCCCCGTCCACCGCGTCGCGACCAGCAGACCCGCCGCGCGACGTCCTGCGCGGCGTGACGCTGGACATCCGACCCGGCGAGACCATGGCGCTCGTCGGCGCGACGGGCTCGGGAAAGACGACGCTCCTGCAGCTCGTCTCACGCCTCTATGACGTCTCGGGCGGGGCGGTCGAGATCGACGGGATCGATGTCCGCGATCTACCCCTCGCTGAGCTGCGCCGGCTCGTCGCGGTCGCGTTCGAAGACACGACGCTGTTCTCGTCCTCGGTGCGCGAGAACGTCCTGCTCGGCGCGCCCGTGCAGGAGGGCGCGGAGGCCGATCGCCTGCTCGAAGAAGCGCTCGACGTTGCACAGGCCCACTTCGCGCGCTCTCTGCCCGACGGCCTCGACACGACGATCGGTGAGGAGGGCCTGAGCCTCTCCGGCGGGCAGCGGCAGCGCATCGCGCTCGCACGCGCCATCGCGGCGCGGCCCTCCGTGCTGATCCTCGACGATCCCCTCTCCGCGCTCGACATCGCGACGGAGGAGCGCGTGTCCGAGCGGCTCGGCGACGCGCTCGCGCACACCACGACGCTCATCGTGGCGCACCGCCCCTCGACCGTGGCTCTCGCGGACCGGGTCGCGCTCCTGCGGGACGGCGTCGTGGAGGACGTCGGAACGCACGCCGAGCTGCTCGCGCGCAGCGAGCACTATCGCTGGGTCATCGCGAGCCTCCCCGAGGAGCCGAGCGACCTCGACAGGGAGCACGAACCCGATCTGGACGATTTCCTGCCCGAGGAGGCCGAGTCCCGGTGAGCCAGCGTCCCACCCGGCCCGGCGGCGTCGTGCGTCGCAACGGCGACCGCAAGAATTCCGGCAGCAGCCCCCAGCCAACCCGCCCCCAGGGCGAACGTGGCACGCGCGGCGAGGACGCCGTCGACCTCACGCGGGAGGCGAGCCGCACCGTGCGGCGTCGCTCGCTCACACTCCTCGGCAACCTCCTGCGGCCGGTGCGCGCAAGGCTGTGGGCCACGCTCGCGATGGTGGTCGTCTCGCAGGCCACCCGCGCCGCCGGCCCGGCGATCATCGCGTTCGGGATCGACCGGGCGCTGCCCGCGTTCGCGTCCGGCGATCCGGCGCTCACGTGGCTCGCCGGCGGCGGGTACCTGGCTGCGGCTCTCATCACGGCCCTGCTGACGGCCGGGTATGTGACCTCCACGGCGAAGCTGAGCCAGGCGATGCTCCTTGACCTGCGGGTCTGGGTCTTCCGGCACACGCAGAGGCTCAGCCTCGACTTCCATGAGACGTACACATCGGGGCGCATCATCTCGCGGCAGACCTCGGACCTCGAGGCGCTGCGCGAACTGCTGGACTCGGGCGTGAGCTCACTCGCGTCCGGCCTGCTGTTCATGGCGTTCACGGCGATCACGGTGTTCGCGCTCGACTGGCCGTCGGGGCTCATCATGCTCGCCGCGGCCGTGCCGATGACGCTGATCGCGCGCTGGTACCAGATACGGTCGCAGCGGGCCTTCAGGGCCTCACGCGTGGTGTCAGCCCGGCTCATCGTGCACTTCGTCGAGACGATGACAGGCATCCGCGCGGTCAAGGCGTTCCGCAAGGAACGCGCCAACAGCGCCGCTTACGGCAAGCTCGCCGACGACTACGCCGTGGCGACCTATCGGTCCGTCATGCTCAACGGCGTGTTCCAGCCGGGACTCGTGCTCACGGGAAACGTGACCGTGGCCGTGATCCTGCTCGTCGCCTCGTTCCGCGTCCTTGAGGGGAATCTGGCAGTCGGCGTCCTGCTCGCCGTCGTGCTCTCCACCAAACGGTTCTTCAGTCCGCTCGAGACGATCGCCATGTTCTACAACTCGTTCCAGAGCGCCCAGGCGGCGCTCGAGAAGGTCTCCGGCCTGCTCGAGGAGGTTCCCACCGTCCAGCCGCCGCGCAACCCGGTGCCGCTCCCGGCGGCACGGGGCGAGGTGACGTTCGAGTCAGTGGCCTTCTCGTATGGATCCGGGCCAGAGGTGCTGCCCGAGTTCACGCTCCGGATTCCGGCAGGTCAGACGGTTGCGCTCGTCGGGGCGACCGGTGCCGGGAAGTCGACGCTCGCGAAGCTCGTGGCGCGGTTCTACGACCCCTCAGCGGGCGCAGTGAGGCTCGACGGCGTCGACCTCCGCGAGCTCTCGACCGCGGACCTGCGGCGCGCCATCGTGATGGTCACGCAGGAGGCGTTCCTGTTCTCCGGGTCCGTGGCGGACAACATTGCCCTCGGGCGGCCGGACGCCTCCCGCGCTGAGATCCAGGCCGCGGCGCGGTCTGTCGGCGCGCACGAGTTCATCTCAGCGCTGCCGGACGGCTACGACACCGATGTGACAAAACGCGGCGGCCGCGTCTCGGCGGGCCAGCGTCAGCTCATCTCCTTTGCGCGGGCGGTGCTGGCGGCCCCGGCGGTGCTCATCCTCGACGAGGCCACGAGCTCACTGGACATCCCCTCGGAGCGGCTCGTCCAGACGGGCCTCGCGCGACTCCTGGGCGGGACTGCCGTCGGCTCTGCCCGAGACACTGCGGGCGACACTCACGCACGCGGGCGTGCGGACGACGGCGGCGGGGCGCCTCAGGGTGGACCGCCGCCACGGGTGGCTGGTCGGGACGAGCAGGACAGCCGTCCCAGCGCACCTGCGGATCACCGTGGCGTGGCCGCTTCCGCACCTCGCCCGACTGACGGACAGGAGGCTCGACCCGGCGTTCAGGGTGGTCGCCCTGGCGCCCAGTCAACTAGCTCCGACGCGCGGACGGCGATCATCATCGCCCACCGGCTGTCAACGGTCGAGATCGCTGACCGTGTGCTCGTCGTGGACGGCGGGCGCATCGTCGAGGACGGGACACCTGCGGAACTCTTGGCCGGCGGAGGACGCTTCGCTGCCCTGCATGGAGCGTGGCGCGACTCGCTCGTCTAGCCTACGTGCACCTGGCGTGCAGCCGTGTCGTTTCGGTCTGGTCTCTTCCGTCACTCCTCTTCCCTATGAGCGCCTGCCAACCTATGATGGGAACATATATTCGAAGATTTTCGGATCGTCTCATTGATATCTTCGATGAAGTGGAAGGGGATGAAACGATCGTGACAGCAGTGCCCACCCCCGCAGATGTGCACGATCGGGCCTCGGACTTCATGGCGTTTGCCCCACGCAGTTCCTCTGGGATCCGCGGGCGCCTCTGGACCGTTGACCCGTCCCTGATGGACCACCGCATCGCTGCTGAGATCCTCGCAGAGGTCCCCCGGCTCATCGCCTACGCAACGGCATTGCAGGCCACGGCCGTCGAACGCGTCCGGGAGGGCATCGCGAACGAGCCGCTCCCGGTGCGCGACGGCCAGCCCACCCGGCTCGACGGGAATTTGGCGCATGGGCTCGCCGTAACCGAGATTGCGACCATTCAGGAGACGAGCGAGTCGGCAGCCGCCAGGCTCCTCAACGTCTCTGAGGCCCTGTGCGCCACCCACCTCGGCGTTCTCGAAGCGCTCGAGTCGGGCGACATCCATGAGCACCATGCCCGGACCATCGTGGATCAGGCTGGGACGCTTCCCGAGATCGTCGCCGAGCCCTTCGGCCTTCAGGCTCTCGGGAAGGCCCGCACTGCATCCGGTCGCCTGCGGACACCTGCGGAGTTCCGCAGAGCGGTCCGGGACCTTCGCGAGAAGCTGCACCCAGAGAGCATCGCCGTCCGGAAACGCGCTGCGGCCTCGGAGCGAGGTGTGTGGTGTGCGCCCGAGCAGGACGGCATGATGTCGCTCACGGCCCTCATGCCTGCTGAGACTGGCCTCTCGATGTACAAGCGGATCGACTCCATCGCGCGGGCGGCCCACCGCGCACCCGCCGAGCATCGCACACTCCCCCAGCTTCGGCACGATGTCCTCGCCTACCTTGGCCTCACCGGGACGATCAGCACCTCTCGGGCAGACACCGGCAGCCAGTCCGACGAGCCCGACCAGTCCGACCACACCAGCCGGCACGACAACGCCGCCCAGCCCGAGGCCGAGCACACCGGCCAGCGCGACAATATCGACCAGTTCCGATACGCCGACCAGACCCGAGCCGACAGCGTCACAGGCATCGAGGCCGCCGACGTTCTCGGGCTTCCGGACCCGATCGATGTTCCAGAGGATCTCATCTCGTCGATCAAGGCCGAGATTGTGGTGCACTTGGCCTCGTCGAGCCTCCCTGCCGCTCATGCATCCAGTGACGAGGCATGCACATCAGGCACTGGGGGCGTCACCGATCCGGACACCGCCTACCTCGAGGGATTTGGGGTGATCGACGCAGCCACCGCGCGTTCCCTGGCTGCCTCTGCGCCAGCGTGGCGCAGGCTGTGGACAGACAGCGAGGGAACGCCGCTCCGGCTCGGGCGCACCACGTACCGACCGCCCGAAGCACTGCGTCTCTTCCTCAAGTATCGCGATGGAACCTGCACCTTCCCGGGCTGCACGCGCCCCGCTGAAAGTGCTGAGCTCGATCACACGCATGAATGGCAGGACGGGGGCGCAACGGACGCCGACAACTTGGCACACCTGTGCCGCAAACACCATGCCCTGAAGTCGGTGGCACTGGTCCAGGCGCGCCAGCAGGCCGCGCAGGCCGCATTCGGTACCGATTCCCAGTATGCGGAGCCCACAGGGACAATGATCTTCACGACCATGCTCGGATATGAGCGGACAACCACCCCGAGCGATCGCGATCGGCTCCTCGGCATCGTCGACGACCCTCTGGCCCCTCAAACGATGACGGTGCCCCATGCGCAGGTCCCGATATCGTCGGGGGCCGTCAAGCCACCTGCCGGGCGCGAGGAAGAACCCCCGCCATTCTGACCATCTGGGCGCTCCTGCTACCGTGCCCGCCGCGATCGCCATCATTCAGCGTCACCGCGGTCTGGGTGCGGGGGTTCGGATGCGGTGGTCCGGGTGCCATGGATCGGGGGCGTTGCGCAGTGGTTCGAGGCCGCTGCTCGGCCCGAAGCGGGCCGCTTTCCGATTTCACGATCACGGAGCGAATCGGGTACTCTAGATGAGTTGCTCCGGGGAGACCCAAGCGACGGATCGGGATGTAGCGCAGCTTGGTAGCGCGCTTCGTTCGGGACGAAGAGGTCGCAGGTTCAAATCCTGTCATCCCGACCAGACAAGAGCCCCGCGGCCGTAGCCGCGGGGCTTTCTTCATTGTCGGAGATGCTCATTCGACACTGCCCGGACGCCAGCGTCGTGGCGACGGGTCAGCCGTACAGAAAGCTCAGCGGCGCAGAAAGCCAATGGTGCAGAAGGCCCAGTTGCACAGAATGCTCAGTGATGCGGAAGCACGGGGTGCGTGCGACCCCGCCCGAGTCGGTGCCGGAGCGCCTTGTGCAGCGCGTCCCCGATCACGACGCCTGGGATTGCCAGCGCGGCAAGGACAAAACCCTCGAGTGGCGGCGGCCCCTGGCCGAGAAGTCTGGCCACCGGTCCGACGAACAGGAACAGG
Source organism: Sinomonas sp. ASV486 (assembly GCF_030908215.1). Classification (GTDB taxonomy): domain Bacteria; phylum Actinomycetota; class Actinomycetes; order Actinomycetales; family Micrococcaceae; genus Sinomonas; species Sinomonas puerhi. Next base: position 366,699 of record NZ_JAVFJK010000001.1, read on the forward strand.
GCAAGCAGGCCAAGCTCGACGACGATGGCCCACAGGAGCATCCGATTGCTCCCCCAGGACAGCCTCCAAGCGGGCCAGCTCGCGCTGCGGCATGCATAGGCGTTGGCAAGCTGCCCCAGGACGACCGCGGTGAAGGCTGCGCCCGACGCCGCGGCGACAACACCGGCCGAGGGCAGGTCCCCGCCCGGCCGCCATCCTCCGAGCCAGAGGACCACGGCGAAGGCGGTCATCTCGAACACCACCTCGACGGGCCCGAGAACCGCGAAGACCCGGAACATCAGGCTCCCGTCCATGAGGTGCCGACGCTCGGGTGGCCGCTTGAGAACGCCCAAGCTGGGCCTCTCACCGCCGAGTGCGAGCGCGGGCAGGAGGTCCGTCCCGATGTCGAGGAACAGGATCTGAAGCACTCCAAGCGCGAGGGGGAAGTGCCCCGCAGAGAGGGCCCACACGACGAAAGGCGTCAGCTCGGCCACGTTGTCGGTGAGGTGGTACGTGAGGAACCGCCGGATGTTCGCGTAGGTCGCGCGCCCCTGCTCCACCGCGACGATGATCGTCGCGAAGTCGTCATCGAGCAAGACGAGGTCCGCAGCGTTCCGCGCCACGTCTGTCCCGCTGCGGCCCATCGCCACACCAATGTCCGCAGCCTCGAGCGCGGGACCGTCGTTGACGCCATCGCCCGTCATCGCCACGCAGTGGCCGCGGCCCTGCAACGCATGCGCTACCCGCAGCTTCTGCTCCGGGGTGACGCGCGAGATGACGACACCGTCGCGGTCCAGGAGCGCGCCGAGCACCTGGAGGTCCTCGGGAAGGCTCGTACCCTCAAGCACAGCCCCCGAGCCGCTTTTGTGGTCTCCACTGTTGTGGTCAATCAGTCCGATCTCCCGGGCGATGGCGGCCGCGGTCGCCGGGTGGTCGCCCGTCACCATCGCGATCCGGATGCCTGCCTCGCGCGCCTGCCGGATCGCGCCCGCGACGGCAGGCCGAGGGGGATCATGCAGCCCGATAAGACCCCGCAGCACCAGTCCCTGTTCGAGCACGACGGCGCTGGCCTCGCCGCGCGCCGCTGCCTCGGCCTCCGCCGGGGCAAGGCTGCGCGACGCCACGGCGAGGACTCTCAGGCCCCGCGCAGCGAGTTCCTCAAGCGCAGCACCCGCTCTCGTGCGCCATGCGTCGTCTTCCCTGCGGTCCCCGGCCGAACCGCCACCGTCCTCGAACACGCCAGCGCGGTGCCCGGCCGAACGCGCGCTGGCCTGAGTGCCGCCCGGCGTGGTGCGGGCCCCATCTCCGAGGCATAAGTCGAACAGCACCTCCGGCGCTCCCTTGACCCACAGCTCCGGGGGTGTCGCCGGCAAGGTTCCCGGCACCTGCTGGGCCTCCGCCCCGGGCCCGGAGGAGTCGCCATCGAGCACAACGCTCTGTCGCTTGCGTTCGCCGTCGAACGCAAAGCTCGCCAGCGGAATAGGCCCCTCGGCTGCACCGCCAAGTCTGCGGTCGAGGGCCGCGAGCGCGGCTTCCATGGGATCGCCCACAGCGCGCCACTCGCCGTCATGCTCCTCGATGTCGCCCTGCGACGCCGCGTGTGCCCCGGTCGCCAGCTGCGCGGCCGCGACAAGGGCCTCGGGCGGGCCGTCGAGCGCGGCCTCGGGCGCGTACCCGCGTCCCTCGATGGTCACGGATCCGGCGGGAGTCCAGACCTCCACGGCGCTCATGCGGTTCTGCGTGAGCGTGCCCGTCTTGTCAGTGCAGATGAAGGTGGTCGAGCCGAGCGTCTCAACGGCCTCGAGGTTGCGCACGAGCGCGTGGCGACGGCTCATCCGCTGGGCCCCCATGGCGAGGGAGAGCGTGACGGTGGGCAGCAGGCCCTCGGGTACTAGCGCCACGGTGACCCCGATGGCAAAGAGGAACGCACCGGTCAGCGGGTTGCCGATGAGCAGGGAGACCAGGAAGAACACGGCCCCGACCGTCACCGCGACGATCGCGATGATCTTCACGATCCGCTTGAGCTCAAGGTCCAGCGGACTCGGCGGCGGGACCGCCCGCGTGGTGAGGCGGGCGATCTCGGCGAGGCGGGTCGCCGACCCAGTCGCCGTGACGCGGCCGACGGCGTCCCCCACCGCGACGAACGTCCCCCCGGATGCGGCGTCGCCCGCCCCGCGCGGCACCGGAAGACTCTCTCCGGTCAGCATCGACTCATCGATCGACACTCCCGATGCCTGCAGGAAGTCGAGGTCGGCGGGCACGCGATCGCCTGCCGTGAGCAATACGACGTCGCCAGGGACGAGGTCCACGGCACCGACGACGGTCGTCCGCCCGTCCCGGCGGACCTGGACGTTGCTGGGCAGTAGCTCCCGCAGCTTCGCCGAGGCACGTTCGGCGCGCGCTTCCTGGAAGAACGCGAAGAGTCCGTTGACCACCACCACAGCGGCGATCGCCCAGCCGAGCTCGGGCATGCCGGCAATGAACGCCAGAGCCGACGCTGCCCAGAGCATGAGTGCGAAGAAGTGCCCGAGTTCGGCGGCAAGGCGGAGCCACCACGGACGTGGTCTCTCGCGGGGAAGGCTGTTGGGACCGAAACGCTCGCTGAGCTCTTCGACCTGACCGCTGTCAAGGCCCTCCGGCAGGGTCATACCGGGCGCATGCGGTCTCGACGGTCCGATCGGAACTCGCGAGGAGACGCTCACGGACGCCATTCTTGCCGCCCGCGCGCCCGCCCGGAAGGGACCAACGGACCTGCTTGGAAGGGATGCCCGGGGGCACCGGGCACCGGGCACCGGGGCCATGCACCGTACGACAGCACAGAGATGCCCCGGACCATCAGGTCCGGGGCACACACCCAGCCTGTGTCAGCGCTCCCCCACAGCTAGCGTTCTCGCGCTGACACGGTTTTTGAGTTTGTCGTTCAGACTGGACGTGCAGACTGCGACGGGCTCCCCTCAGAAGCCAGCGGCGTTGACCTTCATGGGATCAGGCCAGTTGCCGATGGCGACGGGAGCCTGCATCGGATCGGGCCAGTTGCCGATCGCGCTCACCTTCATGGGGTCGGGCCAGTTGCCGATCGCCGTCGGTGTGCCGGCAATGCCGCTGATGGCAAGGGCTCCTCCGAGCGCGACGGTGGCAATCAGTTTCTTCAGCATCTTCATGTCCTTTGAGAGTCGGTCCCGATGTCTTGCACGGGACGGGGTGCGTCCGCTGGGGCAGAGCGTGCTTTGTCATGATTGACATGCCCAGTAAAATGGGTTCCACATGGCCTGTCAAGGAAGACCGTCGACCACAGACGCTCCATGATGGACATGACGCATGCGTAAAAGCCCGGGTTCACGATGTCCCGGGCGGGGGCCAGGAGGTCAGAGTGGGCAGTGGATTCGGCGAAAAGCTGCGGGCCGAGAGGCTGGATCGCGGGCTGACACAGGCGGAGCTGGGCAAGGACCTGTACTCACCCAGCTACATCTCCCTGCTCGAGACCGGACGCCGCGAACCGACCGCCGAGGTCATCCAAGAACTCGCCCGTCGCCTCCAGCTGGCGCCCAAGGCCCTCGAGGCCTGGAGCCAGCCGGTGAGCGCCAATGATGCCGAGTACGTGCTCGCAGGGCTCTACGCCCGCCAGGCGTGGGACCTGCGTGACTACGCCCAGGCGGCCAGCCACGCCGCGACCGCAGCACAGTTCGCGCTCGAGGGCAAGAACAACAGCGCGTGGTGGAACATGACGTACATGCAGGCCGAGTGCCTCATGAAGCAGGGCGAGCTCGCCGAATGCCAGCGGATCGTCCAGCATCTGCTCGAGCATCCCATCGTGGCGGAATCAGCCGGGCTTGCCGTGCGTGCGCGGCAGATGCTCGCTGCGGTGTGCCACGGTCTCGGCCAACTCGGAGCGGCGGTCGAGCATGCACGTGAGGCCGTGCGCCTCGGTGCCCAGCTTCCCGCGGGATCCACCATCTACATCGGCGCCCTCCGCGCCCTCATTGCAGCCCTCGCAGAAAGCGGCCGCCTCGAGGAGGCCTGGGACCAATGCCGCATCCTCGCGACGCTCATCGACGAGGACTCGATGGGACAGCTCGCGGGCGAGGTCGAATGGGTGATCGGCAACGTCGCATTCATGCGCGCCGACTACGAGGAGGGTGTCAAGCACCACGAACGGGCCGCCAAGCTCCTCTCCCCAGCCAACGACATCGAGCTGTGGGCACGTTTCAACAAGGCCTCCGCGGCAGTGAGGCTCTCAGGCGGGATCGTGGAGCCCGAGACGCTCGCCGCGATCGAACGCGCCGAGCTCGCCCTGAGCATTGTGGGCGGATCCCGTTCCGAGCAGCTCGAGGTGCAATTCATCCGCGCACGGTGGCTCTATCTCAACGGCCAGATCCCCGAAGCCATTGAGCTGCTTCGCACGATCCACGCCGAGAAGGGCGCGCTGGGACGCCACACCGCAGGCGAGGTCGCGCTGCTCTACGGTCGCGCACTCAAGGCACTCGGCGAGGACGAGCAAGCCCTCGAACTCCTCAAGGACGCGCGCGAGCAGTTCAGCTACGCGGGCGCTGCCGACAAGGTCCAGCAGACCATGGACGCGATCCTCGAGATCCGTCTGGCCGCCCAGCGCGCCGAAAGGACGGCGGAGCAGGGCACCGCGACCCACAGAAGCTGAGCTGGGCGGAGTCGATGGGTTCGACTCGGCCCAACCAGTCAGGCGAACGTTCGGCCGGTGAGCCGCTCGTAGGCCTCGACGTAGCGGGCGCGGGTGCGCTCAACGACGTCGGTGGGCAGTGCGGGCGGCTCCCCGCCCGCGGCGCGGTCCCAGCCGGACTCGGCCGAGGTCAGCCAGTCACGGACAAACTGCTTGTCGAACGAGGGCTGGGCGTGCCCGGGCTCCCACGTCTCAACGTCCCAGAAGCGCGACGAGTCGGGCGTGAGCACCTCGTCGCCCAGGGTGATGTAGCCGGTGGTCGAATCGACGCCGAACTCGACCTTCGTGTCCGCGAGGATGATACCGCGCGCTCGCGCGATCCCCTCGGCCTCGCGGTACAGCTCGAGCGTCAGGTCCCGCAGCTGGGCGGCGGCGTCGTCCCCCACCATACCGGTGACGTCCTCGTAGGTGATGTTCTCGTCGTGCTCGCCGTACTCCGCCTTGGCGGAGGGCGTGAAGATCGCCTCGGGCAGACGCGAGCCGTCCACGAGCCCCTCTGGCAGTGGGATCTCGCACACGGTACCCGACTCCCGGTACTCGGCGAGTCCGGAGCCCGTGAGGTAGCCGCGGGCGATGCACTCGACGGGGTACATCTCGAGGCGGCGGCAGATCATGGCGCGGCCCGCCACCTCGGCGGGGACACCGTCGTCGACCGTCGAACCGAGCACGTGGTTCGGCACGTTGAGCTGCTCGAACCACCACAGGCTCAGCTGGGTGAGGATGCGGCCCTTGTCCGGGATGGTGCTGGAGAGGACGTAGTCGTAGGCGGAGATGCGGTCGCTCGCGACGACGAGCACTTCACTGGACTCGCCGGGCTCGGCCTCCGCGGGCTCGTAGAGGTCACGGACCTTGCCTGAGTAGATGTGCCGCCACCCCGGCAGCTCGACGGCCTCAGCCTGGTACCCCTTGCTGCCGACGTTCTCGAGGTTACTGACGTTCTCGAGGTTACTGACGTTCTCGAGGTTGCCGACGTTCTCGACGCTGTCCATCATTCTGCTCCCGTTCCGGCGCTGTTCCTGATTCCCGGCAGAATGCCCGGCAGACTGATCTCGCCGCGCGCGGCCTTGGCGGCGATGTCCCGCCTGTACTGCCCGCCGTCGAGCTCAATGAGTCCGATGCCCGCGTAGGCCCGCTCGCGCGCCTGGGTCAGGTCATCTCCGAGGCCCACGACGGCGAGGACCCGCCCACCCGCGGAGAGCACCTTCCCGTCGTCGGACAGCGCGGTGCCCGCGTGCAGGACGTGGACGCCGTCGAGGGCGTTGGCCTTCTTGAGCCCCCGGATGCGGTCCCCGGTGCGCGGGGCGTCGGGGTAGTTGTGGGACGCGAGCACGACGGCGACGGCGGTCTCCGGCGCCCACCGCAGGTCCTCGGCGTGGTCGAGACGGCCGGTCGCAGCGGCGAGGAGGAGCCCCCCGAGGGGCGTCCTGAGCCGGGCCAGGACGGCCTGGGTCTCGGGATCGCCGAAGCGCGCGTTGAACTCGATCACGCGCGTGCCGCGGGAGGTCAGCGCGAGCCCGCAGTACAGCACACCGACAAACGGCGTGCCGCGCTGCGCCATCGCGTCGATGGTTGGCTTGGCGACCCGCTCGATCACCTCGTCGACGAGGCCCGCAGGCGCCCACTCGAGCGGGCTGTAGGCGCCCATGCCGCCGGTGTTGGGGCCCTCGTCATTGTCGAAGATGCGCTTGAAGTCCTGCGCGGGCGCAAGCGGCACCACGGTGCGGCCGTCCGAGAGGACGAAGAGGGAGACTTCCGGGCCGTCGAGGAATTCCTCGATCACCACCGTCCCGCCCGCGCCGAAGCAGGCCTGGGCGTGCGCGAGGGCCGCGTCGCGGTCCGAGGTCACGACGACGCCCTTGCCGGCCGCGAGCCCGTCATCCTTGACCACGTAAGGGGCACCGAAGGCATCGAGGGCATCCGCGGCCTCCTCTGCGTTCTCGGCGACACGGGCCATCGCGGTGGGCACGCCGGCCTCGGCCATGACCTGCTTCGCGAACGCCTTCGACGCCTCGAGCTGTGCCGCCGCCCTGCTCGGGCCGAACACGGGAATCCCGGCCGCGCGGACGGCGTCGGACACTCCAGCCGCAAGCGGCGCCTCCGGACCGACCACCACGAGGTCCACCCCCAGCGCCGTGGCGAGCGCGGTGACCGCCTCCGGATCGCTCGCGTTGACTGCATGGGTGGGAACCAGCTGGGCGATGCCGGCGTTGCCCGGGGCCGCATGCACCTCGGTGACGCCCGGATCGGCGAGGAGGGAGCGGACGAGAGCGTGTTCGCGGCCGCCGGGGCCGATCACGAGAACCTTCACGCCCCCAAGGGTATCGGGATGGCCCCGCGCGGCACACCGCCCGCTGAACCGTTCGTGCGCGTGTGCCCCCATAAACTAGCGTCATGGCCCACGCAACCTTCACGGCAGACGACGCCGTCGAGCTCGCCGTGATCGAGCGCAGCGGCTTCATCGAGTCCCGTCATCTGGGCTCCGCCGTCGTCCTGGCCGGGGACGGTTCCGTGGTGACCGAGCTCGGCGACATCCACACGCCGGTCTTCGCGCGGTCAACGCTCAAGCCGTTCCAGGCGCTCGCCTCCATGCAGGCGGGCGTGCCGCTGAGGGGAACCCAGGTCGCACTCGCGTGCGCGTCCCACACGGGGTCGCTGGACCACATGGACGTCGTCGAGGGCATGCTCCACGCCGCCGGCCTGCGCGAAGAGGACCTCCTGTGCCCGCCCGACTGGCCCGCGGACGAGAACGCCCTCGCGTGGCTCATCCGCTCGGGCCGCGGGAAGAGCCGGCTCGCCTACAACTGCTCCGGGAAGCACGCCGCGTTCCTGTGGGCGTGCGTCGAGAACGGGTGGGACCGACGCAGCTACCTCGAGCCCAACCATCCGCTGCAGCACCGCGTGCGCACCACGATCGAGGAGTACGCCGAGGAGCTCATCGCGCACCTCGGGATCGACGGCTGCGGCGCCCCCGTCGCCGCGGTGTCGCTGCGGGGCCTGGCCCGCGCGTTCTCGCGCCTCGCAAAGTCTCCGGGGGACCACAGCTCGAACGCGCGCGCCGCGACCGTCGCGACGTCGATGCTCGACTACCCGTGGGCCGTCCAGGGCCGGGACCGGGAGAACACGATCGTCATGGAAGAGCTCGGGATCCTGGCCAAGGTCGGCGCCGAGGGTCTGCTGGTCCTCGCCACGCCGCAGGGGGCCACGGCCGCAGTCAAAGTCCTCGACGGCAACGTCCGGGCCACGACCCTCGTGGGGCTGACCATGCTCGCAGCCGCCGATGCAGTGGACGTGGCGGACGTCGCGCGAGTCCTCGAGCGCGTGGTCGAGCCGGTCATGGGCGGTGGCAGGCAGGTCGGCCGCATCCGCCTCGGCCGTGCCGTCTCGGCACTGCTCGACTAGTCGCACAGACCCTCTGGAGGCACCCATGGCTGTCCGCCGCAGGATCGCGCACGACGACGGCCGCGCGGCTGTCGCTTCCTGGCGCGCCGCGCGCTCTGGTGACGCCGCCCGCACAACTGACCAGGGCGCCGTCGTGCGCTCAGAGATGCCGCCCAGGGCCGATCTTCCGCGCCAGACGCTCGCCACCGCGGTGCGCTACCTCCTCGAGGAGCTCGCGGACCACGCGCCGGGGAACTCGGTCGAGGTGCGGGTGCCGCCGTTCGGGGTGGCCCAGTGCGTCGAGGGGCCGCGCCACACGCGCGGGACCCCGCCCAACGTCGTCGAGACGGACGCCGAGACGTGGCTGGCCCTCGCAACCGGGCGGCTCGCGTGGCCAGACGCGCTCGCGTCGGGCAGGCTCAGCGCGTCGGGGATCCGGACAGATCTGAGCGAGTTCCTCCCGCTCGCCTGAGCGGACGCCGGCGCATCTAACCCGCCGTCCTCGACCGACGTGCGGCTCCCCCGCCGGGCTGCTATCCGCGGCCCACAAAGGGCATGCCGGCGGCAGTGATGAGCAGGCTGCCCACGCTCGCCTCGCGAGGCAGGGCCGCCATGAAGGCGACGGCGTTCGCGGCCTCCGCGACGTCGAACGTCGGCTCGACCCGGCGCAACCCGTCCGCCTGGAGCGCGCCGACGCCGACGCCGATCCCGTGCATCATCTCGGTCCGCGTGTTTCCGATGTCGATCTGGCCCGCAGTGATGCCGTACGGGCGCCCGTCGAGCTCGATGCTCTTCGTCAGGCCCGTGATGGCGTGCTTCGTCGTCGTGTAGACGACCGATTTGGGCCGCGGAGTGTGAGCCGAGATGGAGCCGTTGTTGATGATCCGCCCGCCCTGCGGATCCTGCGCCTTCATCGCCCGGAACGCGGCCGCTGCGCACAGGAAGCTCCCCGTGAGGTTCACCGCGACCGTGGTCTCCCAGCCGGCCACGTCGATTTCGCCGACATCACCCGCTGGCCCGAAGGTGCCCGCGTTGTTGAAGAGCACATCGATGCGCCCGAACGTCCGGAGCGTCTCGGCGAAGAGACGTTCGACGTCGTCGGGTCGGGTGACGTCGCACGGCACCACGAGCGCGGGGCCACCCGCGCGAGGGGCTTCCTGCACAGTCTCCCGCAGTGGCTCCTCGCGGCGGCCGGCAAGGGCCACGCTCCAGCCGTCGGCGAGCAGCTTCCGGGCCACTGCCCGGCCGATCCCGCTGCCGGCGCCCGTCACAACGGCAACGCGGGGCGTCACCCCGATCTCACCCATGAAACCTCCTTCGCCTCACGTCACGGTATCCCAGAACTTGACGCAGCTCACGTCCGCACGGCAGGCTAGTTTCACATTACAGTATTTAGTTTCCATATTACGGAAGCAATAGTTCCCGGCGTGCAGCGAACCTGCACGCGGAAGGAGGACGGCCGTGCTCATTGGAGAGCCTACCCAGCAGTTCCTCGGCAGCCAGGCCCTCGGCAGCGGTGCCCCCATGGACCGCGACCCCGAGGAGACAGCCGAGTGGATCGAGTCCTTCGACTCGCTCGTGGAGCGGCAGGGCACCCAGCGTGCCCAGTTCATGGTCCAGAGCATCCTGCAGCGGGCCGGTGCGCACAGCGTCGGCGTGCCGATGCTCCACACCACCGACTACGTGAACACGATCGCCGCCGACCAAGAGCCCGAGTACCCGGGCGACGAGGACGTCGAGCGCCGGTTCCGGGCGTGGATGCGCTGGAACGCCGCGGTGCTCGTACACCGCGCACAGCGGCCCGGCGTCGGCGTCGGCGGCCACATCTCGACCTACGCGGGAGCGGCGACGCTCTACGAGGTGGGCTTCAACCACTTCTTCCGCGGCAAGGACCACCCAGGCGGCGGCGACCAGGTCTTCTTCCAGGGCCATGCCTCCCCGGGCATGTACGCCCGCGCCTTCATGGAGGGCCGGCTCACCGAGGACGACCTCGACGGGTTCCGTCAGGAGAAGTCCAAGGAGGGCCACGCCCTCTCCTCGTACCCGCACCCACGGCTCATGCCCGAATTCTGGGAGTTCCCGACCGTATCCATGGGCATCGGGCCCATGAACGCCATCTACCAGGCCCAGTCCAACCGCTATCTGCACAACCGCGGGATCAAGGACACCTCGGACCAGCACGTGTGGGCGTTCCTCGGCGACGGCGAGATGGACGAGCCCGAGAGCCGCGGCCTGCTCCAGCTCGCTGCCAACGAGGGCCTCGACAACCTCACGTTCGTGGTCAACTGCAACCTCCAGCGCCTCGACGGCCCGGTGCGCGGCAACGGCAAGATCATCCAGGAACTCGAGGCCTTCTTCCGGGGCGCCGGCTGGAATGTCATCAAGGTGGTGTGGGGCAGGGAGTGGGACTCGCTGCTCGAGCGGGACCGTGCGGGGCATCTCATCCGGCTCATGAACGAGACGCTCGACGGCGACTACCAGACCTACAAGGCCGAGTCCGGCGGATTCGTCCGCGACCACTTCTTCGGCAGGACGCCAGAGACCAAGGAGCTCGTCGCAGACTACACCGACGAGCAGATCTGGAACCTCAAGCGCGGCGGCCACGACTACCACAAGGTCTTCGCGGCGTACCGCGCGGCGGTGTCCCATCAGGGCCTGCCCACCGTGATCCTCGCGAAGACTGTCAAGGGGTACGGCCTGGGTCCGCACTTCGAGGGCCGCAACGCGACCCACCAGATGAAGAAGATGACCCTGCAGGACCTCAAGGACTTCCGCGACCACCTGCGGATCCCGATCACTGATGGACAGCTCGAGGCCGATCCATACCTCCCGCCGTACTACCACCCCGGTCCGGACGCCCCCGAGATCCGGTACCTCCTCGAGCGCCGTGCCGCGCTCGGCGGCGCGGTGCCGGAACGGCGGAAGGCGCACGGCGCCGTCGTGCTTCCGGCCTCGAAGTCCTACGAGGTGGCCAAGCGCGGCTCTGGGAAGCAGCGGGCCGCGACGACGATGTCCTTCGTGCGGCTGCTCAAGGACCTCCTGCGGGATGCGGAGTTCGGGAGGCGCATCGTGCCGATCGTCCCGGACGAGAGCCGCACCTTCGGGATGGATGCCTTCTTCCCGACCGCCAAGATCTACAACCCCAAGGGGCAGAACTACCTGTCCGTGGACCGCGACCTGGTCCTCGCATACAAGGAGTCACCGGCCGGGCAGCTCGTCCACCCCGGGATCAATGAAGCCGGCGCGGTCGCGGCGTTCACCGCGGCCGGCACGGCGTACGCGACGCACGGCGAGCCGCTCGTTCCGGTGTACGTGTTCTACTCCATGTTCGGCTTCCAGCGCACGGGCGACTCCTTCTGGGCCGCCGGCGACCAGATGGCCCGCGGGTTCATCATCGGCGCGACCGCCGGCCGCACCACCCTTACCGGCGAGGGCCTCCAGCATGCCGACGGCCACTCTCCCCTGCTCGCGGCGACCAACCCCGCCGTCGTGACCTACGATCCCGCCTACGGGTACGAGATCGGCCACATTGTGCGGGCCGGGCTCGAGCGCATGTATGGCGGTTCCGCTGCTGATCCGAACGTCATGTACTACCTGACCGTCTACAACGAGCCGATCGTCCAGCCCGCCGAGCCGGAAGGGGTCGATGTGGAAGGGCTGCTGAAGGGGATGTACCGGCTTCCCGCTCCCACGGTCGACGACGTGCCCGCCTTCGCTCGCCTCGGCGCCGATGCTCCCCGCGCGCAGCTGCTCGCGTCGGGCGTCGCGGTGCCGTGGGCCCTCGAGGCGCGCCGGATCCTCGCCGAGGACTGGAGCGTGGCCGCGGACGTGTGGAGCGTGACGTCGTGGACGGAGCTGCGCCGCGAGGGACTCTCGGCCGAGGAACACTCGTTCCTGCACCCCGAGCTCGAGGCCCCGGTCCCCTTCGTGACGCAGCAGCTTGCGGACGCCCGCGGGCCCGTCGTGGCCGTGAGCGACTACAACAAGTCCGTGCCGGACCAGATCAGGCAGTTCGTGCCCCGCGACTACGCGGTACTCGGCGCCGACGGCTTCGGATTCTCCGATACCCGCGCCGCGGCGCGCCGGTCCTTCAGGATCGACGCGCATTCTGTGGTGGTCCGGGCCCTCCAGGAGCTCGCCCGCCGCGGTGAGGTGCCGGCCGACGCCCCGCGGGAGGCGATCGCCATGTACCGGCTGCTCGAGATCACCGCCGGCACGACAGGGACCACGGGCGGCGACCGCTGACATGGAGTGATCGCTGTCAAGCGGGCATAGTGAGGCGCCGCCGAGGGGAGTCCTGGCGGCGCCTCTCTGCTTCGCCGGGCGGGCGCCGGCGAGCGTATAGGTGGGCTCCCTCCCGCCGCCCAGCTCCCCATCGCGCATTGAGGGCCTTTGCTCCAGGCGAGGCCCTCCGTGGAGTAACAGTCAGCTGCGAGCTGCGCTCGTACTTAGCTGCGCTTGCCGAGTCCGGCGGCGGCGCGGCCGAGCGCGACGATCTGGGCGATGATGCCGATGAACGAGCCCGCGATGCCGATCACGAGCAGGATCCTCGCGACGAGCGCCCAGTCGAACGAACTGCCCGAGAAGTCGAACGGGAAGACGTCCCAGATGCGGAACGCGGCCACAATCCCGAAGATGAGCACCACGATCTCGCCGAGCGCTCTCAGGAGCGGCATGCCGGCGACCAGATAGACCGCGTTGGCCACGAGGCCCGCGATCCACGCCGCATTGACGGCTCCCATGACCTGGGACGTGCTCGGGGTCAGGAACGGCACTATCGACCAGCCCGGCCACACGTTCGCCAAGTAGAGCAGCGCCGCGTTGACGATGATCCCCGGTACCGCACCCTCGCGCCCCGTGCGCACCCGTTGCCTGCGTGCCATGCCTCCATGACACACGTCCCGGGGCCACCTCCGCGAGAGCCTTTCGTCCCGCGTGCGCGAGAAGCGACGACGGCCCCGCCTCCTCACGGAGTCGGGACCGTCGGTGCCGTACCGGCCGGAGGCCGGTCTCTGGGGTCAGCGGGCGATGAACCAGTTCAGCACGGGGATGCGGGCTGCCCAGCCGCCTCGGTTCTCGTGGCGATCGGCGCGGACCGCGAAGTCGGGGTCGATGTGCGTGACCTTCGGGATGTAGCGTTCGGCCGGCGGCTGCGGGAGGACCGAGGCCTCCCCTGCGGATGGACGCGTGCTGGTCTTGGTGATGGACATCTCTCTCCCCTTTCCGGGCGCTTCGCGAAGTGGTCATACTCATCAAGGATCCGTTTGTGTTTCGCATAACGGAAAAACTTTCTTGATATATGAAATTCTAAAGGAATACCGAGCTGAGGGTCAAGGGTATCGTCGACACGTGCCGGTGGGAGAGAAGCAGCAGGAAGCGGTCACGAAGGCCGCCTACCCGGCGGAGTCCTAGTCTTCGGCGCGCTTGGCGGAGAAGCGGCGCTCGAGGACATCGGCGCTCGGCGTTCCGGCAAGGTACTTGCGGAGGGCGCGGCCGAGGACTGCCTGTTCCTCCCCGGTGAGGAGGGACGTCGCGTAGGAGTCCAGATTCTCCTCGACGGCACGGAGCTGCGGGATGAGCTGCTTGGCCTCGGCGGCGACTCCCAGCTGAACAGCGCGCCGGTCGTGAGGCGACGACGACCGCTCGATGAGCCCGCGCTGGACGAGGACCTCCACGATCCGGCTCGGGCTTCCCGCCTCGCAGACGATGAGCTCACCGAGCGCACGCAGCGTCACAGGGCCGTACTCGTCCAGGACAAGCAGGATCTCCGCCTGCGACGGCGTCAGCTGGAGGTCCGCGAGCAGCCTCACGAGAGCTCGATTTCCTTCGCGCTGGGCAGCCAAGACGAGGTACCTGAGTTCCGTGGGAGCCAGGGCCGAAGCGTGGTCGCGTGGCGGTCGTCTGACGGTCGTCGTCATGGAAGGTCCTGCAGGGTCAGGGGCCGGACGGGGCCAGCGCGGTATGGGGCGGACGTTGTCGAGAACGATAGCATGTCATCGGTTTCGGGACTGGGTGCCGCGCCCGCGGTTATCGGCTGTCGGTGGGGGCAGGGACGGCTTTCGCCCTCCCTGCCCCTCCGTCGTCGCGCCCGTGTCAGGTGCCCGATGCGCCGGACGTCAGCGAGCGCCTGCAAGCTCCGGCGCCGGAGCGCCGTCGTGCGCTGGATGGCCGGCCGGGGCGCGCCCCAGGACGCGAGGCCCAACGACGCGCAGGATCGCGGGCATGATGAACATCCGCACCACGAGGGCGTCGAGGATGACCGCAATCGCCAGGCCGAAGCCGATCTCGCGGACGATGCTGATCTGCGCCGAGGAGAACGATACGAACACCGCGACCATGATCACGGCGGCGCTGTTGATCATCGACCGTGTTGCCCGAACACCGGTGGTCACGGCCTCGTGGAAGGCGATGCCGCTCCGGTAGGCCTCGACGATGCGGGAGATGATGATGACCATGTAGTCCATCGACAGCCCGAACATCACCGCGAACAGCAGAATCGGCGTGACGGAGTTCAGCGGTGCGCTCCCGCCGAGGGAGAGCAGACCTGTCAGCAGGCCCAGCGACGCGAGCACGACGAGCGAGTTGAAGCCGAGCGCGAGCAGCGGCAGCAGGAAGGACCGGAAGGCGAACGCCAGCATCACGAAGGTCAGGATCACGACGAGGCCTGCGATGAGCGGGATGGAGCTCACAAGGGTCTGGTCGAAGTCGAAGCCCTGGGCCGTGGCCCCCGTGACGCGGACTGTGTAGGGGGCGGGGGCCGAGGCACCGTCGGCCCTGAAGTCCTTCACCAGCTCGTGCGCGCGGACGGAGTCTGGGCCCTCGACCGTATCAACGAGGATCCGCGTGGTGATCTGGCCGTCCCGCTCGCTCCAGAGGCTCTTGAGGGCCGCGGCCGCGGTCGGGTCGGAGAGGGCCGCCTTGACCTGGGCCGGGGTGGCTCCCGTCGAGGTCACCGAGGTGACGATCGCAACACCGGCCTTCGCCTTGGCCGACGACGTCAGGCTCTCGACGCGCTCAGCCACTGCCTGCGTCCCCGTTCCGGACGGTGCGTTCACGACGATCTGGATCGGGAAGAGGCCCTCATGCCCGATGTTGCGGTCGATGACCTCGAGCCCCTGGCGCGCGGGATCACTCGCGGGGAGAATCGTCGCGCTGGCCACGGGGGACTGCAGGGAGATGCTCAGGACGGGCAGGGCGGCCAGGAGCATGGCAGCCACGCCGACGAGTCCTACGAGGCCGGGACGACGGCCGCCGGCGAGGGTCCGACGACCGGCAGGGGCCGCAGCCGGGCGTCCCCAGCCGAAGGGCAGCTTGATCGTGCCCCAGTTGATCCGGCCCCCGAGGAGCTTCAGTGCCGCGGGAAGGACCGTGACGCTCAGGCCGATGGCCACGAGCGTCACGAGGACGCCGCCGAGCGCGATGCTCGTGAAGGCCATGACGTTCGGGATGAAGAGGGCTACGAGCGCCACAGCGACCGCGATACCGCTGAAGACAACGCTGCGACCGGCCGTCTGCGTCGCCGTCTCGAGTGCGGCGACGGTGTCCTTGCCGGCGGAGAGTTCGTCGCGGTACCGCTTGATGATGAACAACGAGTAGTCGACGGCGACCGCGAGGCCAATCATCGAGACGATGTTCGAGTAGAGGATCGAGATGTCGGTGAAGCGCGTCGCCACGTATCCGAGGGCGCTCGCGACCGCGAGGGCGGTTCCCGCCATGAGCAGCGGAACGAGCGTAGCGACGATGGACCGGAACACGAGAAGCAGGACGATGATGAGGAACGGGAAGACGATCATCTCCGCCCGCGTGGCGTCCTCCTTCGAGTGCACATTGAGCTGGTAGTCGAGCGCGGGCTGGCCCGTCACATAGACCTGGGTGCCAGCGAGCTTGCCGTCAAGCGAGCGCTGCAGATCGGGGACCTTGTTCTGAACCGTCGTGTTGTCGCCCCCGAAGCCCGCGACGATGACCGCGGTCTTCCGGTCACCCGAGAGGAACTTGGGGTTCTGGGCCGGTCCAGTGACCGTGGACGCGCCGGCATCCTCGAGCACGGTGACGAGCGGAGCGAGGCTGCCAGCGTCCTGGGCCGCCTTCGAGTCGACGGCCACGATGACCTGGTTCGGGCGATCGCCGAACGCCTTCTCGACGTCGGCCTGGGTCGTGAGTGCCTCGGCGCGCGGGTTGGTGAACCCACCGGCCGAAAGGGCGCCGTCAAGCTGGATGGCGCCGGCCGCGGAGAGGAGGAAGACGATGATCCAGCCTGTGATGACCGTCCACGGACGGGCGATGGAAAAGCGGGTGACACGGTTCATGTGAGTGGCCTGTCGATGGTCGGGACCAGATTAGGTAACACGACATGCATGTTGCATCATCTATCAGCCCGGCGTCAACCGTCGTGGATCAGTCCGGGCACGGCCCACGGCCGCGCCAAAACCCTTCGCGCCCTGCATCACGGGAGCCCTGCACAAATAAGCCGGGCTGCGCGGAGAGAATTGTGGCGCAATTCACATTTCGACCCGAGTGCCAAATTCCGGGGTCTCGCAACGAAGGGGCAAGGACTCGGTGAACCGTACGTGAAGGTTTTCCTCCAGCGTTGACAGGGACAATTCGCGTGATACAACATCAATGTTGGATCACCTAGTGGTCCCGCCCGGTTTTCCGGCGTTGATGTTACCCCTGCCGTGCATGATCCGGGTTCCCCAGACCGAAGGAATTTGCCGTGACGCTTTACGCTGACTCTCCCACCAGCACCATTACCCTCGCATCCGCCGAGGCCGCCATCAATGCCATTTCCCGCGGGGAAATGGTGGTGGTTGTGGATGACGAGAATCGCGAAAATGAAGGCGATCTTGTCGTAGCGGCCGAATACGCAACTGCAAATGTCATCAATTTCATGATCACGCACGGAAGGGGCCTCGTCTGCATGTCCGTGACCCCCGAGCGTGCGGCCTCACTCGCCCTCCCGCCCATGGTGGAGCGCAACGAGGACTCGATGGGCACAGCGTTCACGGTCAGCATCGACGGCACCCGCGCCAACGGCGTCACAACGGGCATCTCGGCCCCCGAGCGCGCCCGGACGATCGAACTCGCGCTCACCGGCAAGGCCGGCGACCTTGTCCGCCCGGGACACGTCTTCCCCCTCATCGCCCGTCCGGGCGGAGTCCTCGAGCGCCAGGGCCACACCGAGGCCTCTGTCGACCTCGCGCGGCTCGCGGGGTGCCGCCCGGCCGGCGTCATCGTCGAGATCATCGGCGACGACGGCGAGATGCTCCGCCTTGCGGACCTCGTCGAATTCTCCGCGAAGCACGGGCTCCTCCTCACAAGCATCGAACTCCTTCACGACTACCTCGCGGGGGCGTAGTGGAGGCGAGAACCGCTATCCGCGCCCTGACGTTCACGTGGGGTGAGCGCCAGGTCCTCAAACGCATGGGCTCCATCGAAGGCCTCGAGAACATTCCGGCAAGCGGGCCGTTTGTCCTCGCTCCCAACCATTCAAGCTACTTTGACCATTACGTCGTCGAGTTCCTGGTCAATGCCGTTCGCGGCAACCCCACCTGGTTCCTCACGAAGGCCGAGAGCTTCGAGCGGCCGCTGAGCAGAGTCTGGACCGAGGCATGGTACGGGATCCCGGTCGACCGCGACCGGCCGAGCCCCACGACGATCCGCGAGGTGCAGCGCGTGCTCTCGCACGGTCACTGCCTCTGCGTGTACCCGGAAGGGACGAGGGGCGACGGCGTCGAGCTGCTCCCGTTCAAGGCCGGAGCCTTCCGCTTCGCCCTGAGCGCGGGGGTACCCGTGGTCCCCCTCGGCATGGTCGGGACGAGTTCGGTACTGCCGCGCGGTGCTCGGCGCCTCCGGAACACCCAGGTGCATGTGGCGTTCGGCCGTCCTCTCGAGCAGGCCACCGAAGGGACAAAGCAGGCGCGGTCCGAGCAGCTCGCCATCTCCTCGCGTGAGGCCATCGAGGAGCTGATCGGCCGGGCGGCGGCGAACGCCTCCGGTGCCCGGGACACCGAGCTAGCCGCGCGCGGCGCTGCACTCGTCGATGCCCTCATCACCGACGGCTTCGACACCGCCGGGCGGCTCGCCGCCGGGCGGCTCGCCGCCGGGACGCGCCGGCGTCTTACGTACCTCACGGCGCTCTACCGACGAACGGCACCCGACCATCCGGACCTCAACGCGCAACGCGTCCGCCTTCTCGGCCTCTCGGCGCTCGAAGCCCCTCTGCCCCTCAAGCTCGGCTACGCGATGCAAGTTCGTCGCGGCGCCGAGCATGTGCTGACCAGCGTGCCGACCCACAAGGATGCGCACTACCTCATGGGACGCTGGCACCTCGGCTCCCCTGGCCTGCTCGGCGGGAGCACCTCGGCAGCCATCCAGCACTTCCAGGCTTCCGACGCGAGCTCACCTGAAGGCGACACGCGCGCGGTCGCTGCCCTGGGGGACGCGCTGGCCGCCGCGGGTCGCGACGCCGAGGCGGGCGAGGCCTACCGCCGAGTGCTCGCCGAGACCCCAGAAGATCACGCGCGCGCGGCCGGAAGGATCATGCGGGCGACGGAGTATCTTGACCGGGCGAAGGAATTGGTGGCATAGGTGACCGCAATCCTGAAGACGTCGAGCGGCCACCTCATCGTGACCGAAGGCGCGGCGCGGCTGCTGTGGAGCCGCCGGGCGGACGGATCATGGCGACTTGCCCGGATCTGGCCGGACCGGCAGGAAAAGCAGGACATACTGCGGCACCTCGACGATGGGGGGTGCCTCCTGGTCCTCCTGGATGCCACGCCGACCGTGCTCACCGCCTTCCCGGACGAGCTCGACGACGTCGCGCTGGTCCGGGGCGACCGTGCCGACGAGTCCCTCGTCGACATCGCTGTCCCGTTCCTCGACTGGCTGCCCGAGCGCTACCGGCAGGAGGCGCGGAGATTCCAGGCCATCGCCGAGGCTCGGTCGGCAGAGGCGCCCGCCGTCCTGCAGGCGCCCCTCGCGGTGAGCCCGGAGTCCGCCTCCTACCCTACGGTGCGCTTCGCGGTGCGCAGCCGGGCCTACAGCGGGCACACGCCAGAGCAGCTGGCGGAGCTCGCGGACCACGTGTTCGGAGGACAGACCGACGACGCGGACCCGCGGGCCGCGCATTGGCTGACCCGTCTCATGCCGCTGCCCTGGGAGCGCACAGCCCGCTCGCTGCTAGGCACCCGTTCGATCGTAGGAGGAAGCCGTGTATAGCGGTCACATCACCATCGCCCATGACGCTGCGCCGATCCTTTCCGTGCTCACGGAGACATCGCGGATCGCTGCGTGGAACCCTGCCTTCAGCAGCTTCGAGGGTTCTGGACCGGCGGTTCTGGGCCATCCCTACCGGGTGATGGTCCGGGGCATCGCGAAGGCCGTCCTCCATTACACGCAGCTCGATCCGAACAGTGTCCGGTACACGATCTCGGGGATGGGCTCCACGGAAGAGGGAGAGTGGACGCTCGAGTCCGCTGACGGGGAAACTGCCGTCACCCACACGTTCAAGCACTCGGGTCCAATCCTGATGCTCATGCAGCCGGCGTTCACGCATGTGGCCGACTGGCGGCTTGAGCGGCTGCGGGACGAGGTGGAGAGGGCCTCGGCCGTCGGCGGCGCGACGTCCTGACTGGACGCCCTCGAAAGGATGTGGCCGCCCTGCTCTCCAGGGCGGCCACGCCTGCCTGTGCCTGCGGCCACGCCTGAACCCAACGGCCACGGCCTCAGGGGGAGACGTGAGGCCCGCGCCGGAAGCACGAGACCCCCCTCCTGCCGCCGACGTCGGGCCGTGTCGCGCCACACGGGGTGACCTCGGCGCCACACGGGGTGACTTCGACGCCACACGAGGTGACCTCGGCGCCACACGGGGTGACTTCGACGCCACACGGGACGACCTCGGCGAAGGGTCAGGCGCGGTTGAGTTCTGCCGAGATGTTGGCCGCGGCCTCGCGCAGGAGCGGGACTGCCCGTTCGCCGAAGGCCTCGTCGACGCGCGAGACGGGCCCCGAGACCGAGATTGCCGTGGGCGTCGGTGCGCCCGGCACGGCCATGGAGAAGCAGCGCACGCCGATCTCCTGCTCCTGCTCGTCGATCGCGTAGCCGCGCGCGCGGATCTTGTCGAGGTCGGACAGGAGCGAATCAATGTCGCCGATGCTGTAGGCGGTCGGAGTCGGCATGCCCTGGCGTGCCACGATCGAGCGGACCTGCTCGTCCTCGAGCTGGGCCAGGATCGCCTTGCCCACGCCGGTGTCGTGGGTGTGGGCACGCCGCCCCACCTCGGTGAACATGCGCATCGCGTGGGGCGAGGGAACCTGGGCCACGTAGATGACCATGTCCGAGTCCAGGACCGCCATGTTGGACGTCTCCCCGAGCCGATCGACGAGCATCGTGAGCTGCGGCCGCGCTACCGCCCCGAGCTGCTTGTTCGCACCTTCGCCCAGACGGATGAGGCGGGGTCCCAGAGCGTAGCGGCGGTTCGGCAGCTGGCGCACGTAGCCGAGCGTGACGAGCGTCCGCAGGAGCCGGTGGATCGTGGGCAGCGGCAGTTCCGTCGAGGACGAGAGCTCGCTCAGAGTGACGTCACCGCCCGCGTCGGTGATGAGCTCGAGGAGCTCGAACACCCGCTCGACGGACTGGACGCCGCCCGATGACTTCTCTGCCATGTTCCCTCCTGAGGGGTTCCGCCGAGGCCGTACTTCGGCAAAAATTATCCGCATCCCGGAAACTAGCGGCATCCTCACGATACCGCAGCATGGGCGTCGCCGATAGACTCTCCCCGGCGGTTGTTTTTCCAAGATACAGAGAATAATATCCGTAGTACGGAAACTTGATCGAGGCGGACGCCTCCCGACCCAAGGACGATTCAATGGCGAGTCCCAGCCCAGGCAACTCCATCACCCTCCGCGTCGGAGCCCCGAGCCGCATCAGCATCACGAGCGAGCTCGCGGCCGCGGTGTCTGCCGCCGGCGCCCCCGTCACGGCGCTGGATGTGAGCGAGTCGCACCACGACGAGCTCGTCGTCGACATCACGTGCAACACGACGTCCGAGCAGCACGCCGAGGAGGTGGCGGCCGCCCTCGAAGCACTCGAGGGCGTGACCGTCCGCAAGGTCTCCGACCGCACCTTCCTCATGCACCTGGGCGGAAAGCTCGAAGTCGTCCCGAAGGTTCCCCTCCGCAACCGGGACGACCTCTCGCGCGCCTACACCCCCGGCGTCGCCCGCGTATGCCTCGCGATCGCCGCGAATCCCGAAGATGCCCGCCGCCTCACTGTCAAGCGCAACACCGTCGCCGTGGTCACCGACGGCACGGCGGTGCTCGGCCTCGGCGACATCGGGCCGGCCGCGGCGCTGCCGGTCATGGAGGGCAAGGCCGCGCTGTTCAAGCAGTTCGCCAACGTCGACGCGTGGCCGGTCTGCCTCGACACCAAGGACACCGAGGAGATCATCAGGATCGTCAAGGCGATCGCACCGGTCTACGGCGGGGTCAACCTCGAGGACATCGCGGCGCCGCGCTGCTTCGAGATCGAGGCCCGCCTGCGCGAGGAACTCGACATCCCGGTCTTCCATGACGACCAGCACGGCACGGCCATCGTGACCCTCGCCGCCCTCGTGAACGCGCTCAAGCTCGTGGGCAAGAAGATCGAGGACGTGCGCATCGTCGTCTCCGGCGTCGGCGCCGCGGGCAACGCGATCATCCAGCTCCTGCAGGCCCAGGGCGCGACAAACATCATCGCGTGCGACCGCCGGGGTGCGATCCACCGGGGCCAGGAGCTCACGGACGCACACCGCATCTGGATCGCGGAGAACACGAACCCCGAGGGGTTCTCCGGCACGCTCGTCGAGGCACTGAAGGGCTCGGACGTGTTCATCGGCGTCTCGGCCCCGAATCTCTTCGGGCCGGACGCGGTGGCCACGATGGCCGAGGACTCGATCGTCTTCGCCATGGCGAACCCCGATCCGGAGACGGACCCCGTCGCCGCCGCGGACCACGCCGCAGTCGTCGCCACGGGGCGAAGTGACTTCCCGAACCAGATCAACAACGTCCTCGCGTTCCCCGGGGTGTTCCGTGGCCTGCTCGACGCTGGCGTGGCTGACATCACCCCTGCAATGCTGGTAGCCGCAGCCCGGGCCATCGCCTCCCGCGTCTCCGACGAGGAGCTCAATGCGAGCTTCATCGTCCCGAGCGTCTTCGACCCGCATGTCGCCCAGGACGTGGCCGCGGCGATCGTGGCCGCGGCCAACGCCTAGACCCGACAGAGTGACTCCAGGCCCAGGGAGACCTCGGGCGTCCTGGAGAAGAAGGAGAGTGAGCACCATGGCCATCACTGTGACCGACAAAGCGCCCATCGGGCGCGCCGACGAGATCCTCACCGACGAGGCGCTCGCCTTCGTCGAGGCCCTCCACGAGCGCTTCGCAGCGGAGCGCAACGCCCGGCTCGCAGCCCGCAAGGCCCGCCGCGACGAGGCGGCAAGCACGGGCAGGCTCGACTTCCTTCCCGAGACTGCGGACATCCGCGCGGGCGACTGGAAGGTCGCCGAGGCCCCGGAGCCCCTACTCGACCGCCGCGTCGAGATGACGGGCCCCGCGAGCCCGGCCAAGATGGCCATCAATGCCCTCAACTCGGGCGCCAAGGTGTGGCTCGCCGACATGGAGGACGCCTCGAGCCCGCACTGGGCCAATGTGGTCGACTCCGTGCTCAACCTGCGCGACGCCGCGAAGGGCACGCTCTCGTACACCTCGCCCGAGGGCAAGGAGTACACGCTGCGCACGGACGCGCCGCTCGCCGTCGTGGTCACCCGCCCACGCGGCTGGCACATGGAGGAGCGCCACGTGACGGTCGACGGCGCGCCCGCCATCGGCGCGCTCGTGGACTTCGGACTGCACTTCTTCCACGTGGCCAAGCCCCTCATCGAGTCCGGCCGCGGCCCCTACTACTACCTCCCGAAGATGGAGAACCACCTCGAGGCGCGCCTCTGGAACGAGGTCTTCGTGTTCGCCCAGGACTACCTCGGCATCCCCCAGGGAACCGTACGTGCCACGGTTCTCATCGAGACCATCCCCGCCGCATTCGAGATGGACGAGATCCTCTACGAACTCCGCGACCACGCCTCGGGCCTCAACGCCGGCCGCTGGGACTACCTCTTCAGCATCATCAAGTTCTTCCGCGATGCGGGCGAGAAGTTCACCCTCCCCGACCGTGCCTCAGTGGCCATGACGGCCCCGTTCATGCGCGCCTACACCGAGCTCCTCGTCAAGACGTGCCACCACCGCGGAGCATTCGCGATGGGCGGCATGGCCGCGTTCATCCCGAACCGCAAGGAGCCCGAGATCACGGCCGCGGCGATCGAGAAGGTCCGCGCCGACAAGACCCGCGAGGCCACGGACGGCTTCGACGGCTCGTGGGTGGCTCACCCTGACCTCGTGGCGACGTGCCGGGAGGTCTTCGACGCGGTCCTCGGCACCAGGCCGAACCAGGTGGACCGCCAGCGCCCCGAGGTCACCGTGACGGCGGACCAGCTCCTGGACATCTCCTCCGCCGAGGGGCAGGCCACCGAGGCTGGCCTGCACCTCAACCTCTACGTCGCCGTCGCGTACACGGCCGTGTGGCTCTCGGGCAACGGTGCCGTCGCGATCCACAACCTCATGGAGGACGCCGCGACCGCGGAAATCTCGCGCTCCCAGGTGTGGCAGCAGATCAACAACCGGGTGGTCCTCGCCGACACGGGCAACACCGTGACGCGCGAGCTCGTCGGGCAGATCCTCTCCGAAGAGACCGACCGTCTGCGCGGCGAGGTCGACCCGACGGCGTTCTCGACGTTCTACGAGCCGGCGAGCCGCCTCATCGCGGACATCGTGCTCTCCGAGGACTACACGGACTTCCTCACCACCCCTGCCTACGAGCTGGTGGGCTGATGAGCGCGCCCCACGCGGAAATGGGTCCGCCGGCCAGCGTGTTCGGCGACGCCGACCTCGCCCGCATCGATGCCAGCCTCGCCGACACCGACCGGCTCCTCGCCGACGGGTACCCCGGCGATGCGGGGACACGCCAGCCCATTCACACGGTCTACGTGCCCGCGGACCGCTTCAGCCCGCAGCTCGCTGCGGACTGGGGCTCCGCGGCGCTCGCTGCCGCGGACGAAGCCGGCGGCATCGAGGCGCTGGCCCGCCGCGTGGGACTCGCCCCCGACCTTGCGGCGCAGGTCGCCCCACGCGTCGAGGCGAAACTGCGGCGCGAACCGATCGAGGACCTCCGCATCGACTTCGAGGACGGCTACCTCGCCCCGGGCAAGGCGGCCAGGTCAGGGGGTGACCCTGACGCCGTCGAGGACGCCGAGGCGGTCCTCGCCGCTGATCGGGTCCTCGCCGCCGCTGACGCCGGGAGCACGACGCCGTTCATCGGCATCCGCTTCAAGTGCTTCGAGGAACCCACGCGTCGCCGTGGCCTCCGCACGCTTGAGCTCTTCGTGTCCCGGCTCGTCCAACGGCTCGGCCCAGCAGGCCTCCCGAAGGGCCTCATCCTCACGCTGCCCAAGGTCACCACGGTCGATCAGGTCAAGGCGATGGTGTTCGCCGTCGAACGCCTCGAATCCTCTCTGGGGCTGGCCCCGGGCCGCCTGGGCTTCGAGGTCCAGGTCGAGACGCCGCAGCTCATCATCGGTCCCGACGGAACCCACCCCGTGGCCCGGCTCCCGCACATCGCGGACCAGCGCATCACCGCCCTGCACTACGGTACGTACGACTACTCGGCCTCGCTGCAGATCGCCGCGGCCTACCAGTCGATGGAGCACCCTGCGGCAGACTTCGCCAAGGAAGTCATGCAGCTGGCAGTGGCAGGGACGGGCATCCGCCTCTCGGACGGCTCCACCAATGTGATCCCGGTCGGCAACGCCGCCCAGCGCGAGGCTGCATGGGAGCTGCATGCCCGGCTCGTGCGCCGCTCCCTCGAGCGCGGTTACTACCAGGGCTGGGACCTGCACGCGCACCAGCTACCCACCCGGTACATCGCCACGTACGCGTTCTACCGCGAGGGCCTCGAGGCCGCGACGACGCGCCTGCGCAACTACGTGGACCAGACCGTGGGCGCCGTCCTCGACGAGCCGGCCACGGCCCGCGCACTCGCCGCCTTCGTGCTGCGCGGCGTCCAATGCGGCGCGGTCGGTGCGGATGAGGTCCTCGCCTCGACCGGGCTCGGTGAGCCCGAGCTCACCCGCCTCGCCCACCCGCGCCTCGCGCACAGCACCCCGAACTGATCTAGGAGTCCCCCCATGGGCAAGTACTACTACCCTGAAGGCGGCCTGCCGCCCCAGACGCACCTCACCACCGAGCGCGCCATCGTGACCGAGGCGTACACCGTCATCCCCAAGGGCGTCCTGACGGACATCGTCACGTCCAACCTGCCGGGCTTTACGAAGACGCGCTCCTGGATCATCGCCCGTCCCATCTCCGGGTTCGCCACCACGTTCTCCCAGCTCATCGTCGAGATCGCCCCCGGGGGCGGGGCCCCGAAGGCGGAGTTCGAGGCCGGCGTCGAAGGCGTCGTGTTCGTCGTCAAGGGCACCGTCAACCTGACCCTCAACGGCGAGCTGCACGAGCTCGGGGAAGGCGGCTACGCCTACCTCGCCGCGGGCGACGAGTGGGGCCTCGCGAACGTCTCCGACGAGATCGCCTCCTTCCACTGGATCCGGAAGGCCTACGAGCGGCTCCCGGGCTACGAGGCCAAGAGCTTCGTCACATCCGACGCCGAAGTGACCCCGCGCGAAATGCCGGACGTCAACGGCGTCTGGAAGACCACGCGGTTCGCCGACCCCGACGACCTCGCTCACGACATGCACGTGAACATCGTGACGTTCCAGCCCGGCGGGGTCATTCCGTTCCCGGAGACCCACGTCATGGAGCACGGCCTGTACGTGCTGTCCGGCAAGGCCATGTACCTGCTCAACAACGACTGGGTCGAGGTCGAGGCCGGCGATTTCATGTGGCTGCGGGCCTTCTGTCCCCAGGCCTGCTACGCGGGCGGCCCCGGCGAGTTCCGCTACCTCCTCTACAAGGACGTCAACCGCCAGGTGAAGCTCACGGGGCTATCCCTCTCTGGGTGACCCGCGCGTTGACTCACCGCGCACGACGGCGCGCACTCGCCGTCGTGCGCCCGTCCGCGCTCGCCTCGAGAACGCTCAGGCCCCGCCCGAACGACTGCGCGACCGGCCTCCCTCCGCTCCTACGGACCATCGCGCAGATCAGCCGCCCCATGAAGCCGCTGCCCACACGGTTCCACGCGATGTGGACGATGCTCCCGGCACCCTCCGGGCTTATTGTGGCGCTGACGTAGCTGCCCGGCTCCGAGAAATTGCTCTCCCTGACTGTCCAGCGCACGGTGTGCGGATCCGAGAAGTCGTACTCCTCGCGTGCCCACACCCTTCCCCCAGGGCCTTTGCTGCCCTCGCGGATCTCGGCGGACGTCGCTCCGACCGAGTAGACCTCGTAGAGCGACGGCTCGATCGCAGGCCACAGCTCGGGGCGGCGGGGCGAGAAGTCGAGGAGCGCGCTGCGGACGCTCTCGGGTGCCGCGGTGGTGTGGAGGTCGAATTCGACGGGTGCTGGGTCGGTGTTCATGAGTCCAGAATCCGCCGCCGGCCGGGGACTCGGCATCGCGCGATCGCGCTATCATTCAGTCCCGGTCATTCAGTTCCGGTCATTCAGTCCCGAGACTTGATAGCGCAGCCCCCATCAGCGTTCCGGGTACACGCGCCGCATCTCGCCCGCGAGCGCGGGATTAGTCTCCTCGAGGTGGTCGATCACGTTCCGCACCACCTCAGGGTTCTTGTTCTGGCTGAGCTTGGCGCGCGCGTCGAACCCGGTCACACGGACGCGCAGCCCCGCAGTGCCCCTCGCAATCCGGCGCGTTCCGGCCTCGTCCTCGCCCAGATGCCGACCGCCCGCCCGGTGCTGCTCGAAGTGGTCGGTGAGCCGGCCGAGCATCTCGTAGTTCTCGTCGTCGGTGAGGATCTCGGGGACGCCGTAGAGGTGGGCCGTGACGTGGTTCCATGTGGGCACGAGGTCGCCCGGGGCGTACCAGCTGGGCGAGACGTAGTCGTGCGGGCCCTGGATGACGACGAGGATCTCGTGCTGCCCGAGCTCGTGGAGCTCGTCGTCGGGCCTGCCGAAGTGGCTCAGGATCGTGATGTCCTCCGCGTCCTCGTCCAGGAGCACGGGGTAGTGCGACGCGACGAGGCCGTTGCCCGTGGCCGAGACGAAGGTTGCCCAGGGGTGGTGCCGGATGAGGCGTTTGACCTCGTCCGGGTCTGTCATGAGGTAGCGCGGGGTGTATCGCATCAGGAGGGATCCCTTCGGCCGAGGCGGGTGCGGACGGCGAGTGCCGCGCACAGGATGACGGCAAGGCCGCCCATGACGGTGGCGGGCGTCAGCTGCTCGCCGAGGATCAGCGCGGCCCACAGGATGCTGAGCACCGGCTGGACGAGCTGGATCTGGCTCACCCGTGTCATCGGGCCGATCGCGAGGCCGCGGTACCACGCGAAGAAGCCCAGGAACATGCTGACGACCGCGAGGTAGGCGAAGGCAAGCCACTGGATCCCGGAGGCATTCGGCGGGTGCTCGGCCACCGAGACGGCGGTGAACACGGCCATGGGCGGTGCAGCCAGGACCAGCGCCCACGAGACGGTCTGCCACGAGCCGAGCTCGCGGGCGAGAATGCCTCCCTCGGCGTACCCGATCGCGGCGGCGGCCACGGCCCCGAAGAGCAGCAGGTCCGCCGCGGTGAGCCCTCCGAGGCCGCGGCCTGTCAGCGCCGCGAAGACGACCGTAACCGCGGCGCCGAGTGCTGCGAGGACCCAGAACGACCGCGCGGGACGCTCTCGGCCGCGGAGCACCGCGGCGACGGCCGTCGCCGCCGGAAGCAGGCCGATGACGACGGCGCCGTGGCTCGCGGGCGCCGTCGTGAGCGCGTAGGAGCTCAGCAGCGGAAACCCGACGACGACGCCCGCAGCCACCACCAGCAGCCGCGCCCACTGCACCCCGGATGGCCAGCGCTCGCGGGCCATGAGGAGCGCGACTCCCGCGAGCGCCGCCGCGAGGACGGCCCGCGCCGACCCGATGAACAGGGGCGCGAGCGAACCGGCTGCGAGGCGGGTGAAGGGGACAGTGAAGGAGAAGGCGACGACGCCGATGGCGCCCCATCCCAAGCCAGATCGGGAGGGTAACGCTTGGCGATCCTTTACGATAACGCTACTATGTCCTGTCATGATCAACGATAGCACCGAGCGCATTGCGGCGGAATTGCGCACGTGGATCTCCAAGGCACCGGCAGGTGCCCGCGTCCCGTCGAACCGCGCGCTCTCGGCGCAGTACGGGGCAAGCCCTGTGACCGTCCAGAAGGCCATGAGCCGGCTCGCCTCCGCGGGCCTCATCGAGAGCCGCCCCGGGGTGGGGACGTTCGTGCGCGCCACGCGCACAGTCCGTCCAGCCGACTACTCCTGGCAGACGGCGGCGCTCGGCGCACCGCCGTCGCGGATCCCCACGCTGTCCTCGACGCAGCGCGCCGTTGCCCCGGACGCGATCGCGCTGCACTCCGGCTACCCCGCGCGGGAGCTCCTTCCCGAGCGGCTCGTGCGCTCCGCGCTCGCCCGGGCGGCGCGGACCGACGCGGCGATGACACGCTCCCCCGCCGCAGGGATGCCGCAGCTCCAAGAATGGTTCGCTGGCGAGCTCGCGGAGGCGGGTCCGGTCGGCATTGCTCCCCCGACGGCGCGCGACGTCCTGATCCTCTCCGGCAGCCAGAGCGGGCTCAGCTCGATCTTCCGCGCGATCGTGGGACCGGGCCAGCCGCTGCTCATCGAGTCCCCGACGTATTGGGGCGCGATCCTCGCCGCAGCCCAGGCGGGGGTCACACTCGTCCCGATCCCGTCCGGGCCGGAGGGTCCCGCGGTTGACGACGTCGTGCGGGCGTTCGACGAGACCGGGGCGAGGGCCTTCTACGCCCAGCCGACCTATGCCAACCCGAATGGTGCCCAGTGGCGGCCCGAACTTGGGCGCGCGGTGCTCGATGCCGTCCGCGAGCGCGGCGCCTTCCTCATCGAAGACGACTGGGCGCATGACCTGTCCATCGACTCGGACCCGCACCCGATCGCCGCCCGTGACGACGATGGCCACGTGGTATACCTCCGCTCGCTCACGAAGAGCGTCTCGCCCGCCCTGCGGGTCGCCGCGGCAGTGGCGAGGGGCCCGGCGCGCGAACGCATCCTCGCGGACCGCGCGGCGGAGTCCATGTACGTGTCCGGCCTGCTCCAGGCCGCAGCGCTTGACGTCGTGACCCAGCCCGCGTGGCACACGCACCTCCGTCGACTCCGCGATCAGCTCCGTGCCCGCCGCGACCTCCTGCTCGGCAGCCTCCGGCGCGAGGCACCCGAGGCTTATGTGGAGCGGACGCCACTCGGCGGGCTGAACCTGTGGGCGCGGCTCCCGGACGGCACCGATGCCGACCTGTTGGCCAGGGTGTGCGAGACGCGGGGGCTGATCGTGGCGCCGGGCGCGGAATGGTTCCCGGGGGAGCCATCGGGCCCCCACATCCGGCTCAACTACTCGGGCCCGAACGCCGAGCGGTTCCCCGAGGCCGCCCGCATCCTCGGGGACGCGCTGCGCAGCCTCGGGTGATTTCCTCGGTCCCCGTCTGCGGGTTCGCTTGACCATGGGCACACAGGATTGCGGCGCCGCCTGCGCGTGGCGGGCCGTCCGCACACGCGCGATGCGGGGTCACCTCCCCGCGATGCGGAGTCAGCCGCCCCGGCCAGACCCCTCGACGAGTTCTTCTGCCCCGTCATCTGCTGGGGCCGCGAGCGCAGCGTCGTCGACGGATTTCTCCCCGCTCCCGGTCGGCGCGTCATGCTGATTCTGGGGCCGCCAGCTCAAGTGGACGGCCACGCCGTCTGCCTGGCTCTCGCACCTCATCACGATGTCCTGCCCCAGCAGATGCTGGTGTTCAAGGTAGTCCCTGTCGAGCTTGGCGGCCTCGAGGAGGCGGTTGAGGGCGACGGCCATGGCGCGACCCCAGTCGTGCGGGTCCTTGCTCGAGGCATGCTCCGTCGCGGTGTAGGTCGTCATGGCTCCATACTGCCCAACTTGGGCGGACTCAACCAGAGTCCAGAGTCCCGGACGGTTTGGTATCCAATCTGGGTTGACCCAGCTCACACTCTGCCTCTAGACTTTCATTCAGAGAGAATTTAATTCCACTATTCGAAATTTGAAGGGAAGCCGACCATGACGTTCACGGTGAACTGTTCCATCCTCCTCACCGAGCTGCCGCTGCTCGAGCGCCCGGCGGCGGCGAAGGCCGCGGGTTTCGACGCGGTCGAGTTCTGGTGGCCGTTTGCGGAGGCCGTGCCCGCAGACAAGGATGTCGACGCGTTCGTCTCCGCGATCCGGGACGCCGGCGTCCAGCTCTCGGGCCTGAACTTCTTTGCCGGCGACATGCCGGCCGGGGACCGAGGCCTCGTCTCATGGACCGGCCGCGAGCGCGAGTTCCTGGACAACATCGACGTCGTCGTGGGCATCGCCGAGCGCACGGGCACCAAGGCCTTCAACGCCCTGTACGGCAACCGCCTCGACGGCGTGGCGCCCGGGGAGCAGGACGAGCTCGGCGTCGCCAACCTCGTCGCAGCGGCACAGGGTGTGGGGCGGATCGGCGGCACCGTGCTGCTCGAGCCGGTCTCCGGCACTCCGGCCTACCCGCTCACGACGGCGGCGGACGCCCTCGCGGTCATCGCCAAGACCCAGGCGGCCGGCGTGGACAACGTCAAGCTCCTCGCCGACTTCTACCACCTCGCGGTCAACGGCGACGACGTCGCGGCCGTGATCGAGGAGCACGCCAAGGACTTCGGCCACATCCAGATCGCGGACAACCCCGGGCGCGGCGCTCCCGGCACCGGCACGCTCCCCCTCGGCGAGTGGATCTCCCGCTCGCGCGAGCTCGGCTACACCGGCTACATCGGCCTCGAATACAAGGCCCCCGCCGCCGACGCTTTCAACTGGGCCATCCGCCCCGTCGCCTGAGCACCAAGCACCAGCACGTACCCCAGCATTTCCCCAGGAGGACCAATGAGCAACGCATCCGCCAAGACCAACGCATCCGCCCAGACCAACGTTGCAGTCATCGGCCTCGGCATCATGGGCCTGCCCATGGCCGTCAACCTGGTCAAGGCCGGCCACACCGTCACGGGCTACAACCGCAGCGAGGACAAGGTCACCAAGCTCGTCGCGGAGGGCGGCCGGGGCGCATCAAGCATCGCTGACGCCGTCAAAGACGCCGAAGTCGTCATCACGATGGTCCCGGACTCCCCTGACGTCGAGGGCGTCGTCACCGGCAAGGACGGCGTGTTCGCCAACGCCCCGAAGGGCGCCGTGTGGATCGACGCGTCCTCGATCCGCCCGGACGTGGCGGTCCGTCTGGCCTCCCAGGCCCGCGAGGCGGGCCTCCGCCCGCTGGACGCCCCGGTCTCGGGCGGCGAGCAGGGCGCGATCGACGCGGTCCTGTCCATCATGGTCGGCGGCGAGAATGCAGACTTCGACGACGCGCTCCCCATCCTCCGGGCGGTCGGCAAGACCATCGTGCACGTGGGACCCTCTGGCTCCGGCCAGACCGTCAAGGCCGCGAACCAGCTCATCGTCGCCGTCAACATCCAGGCGCTCTCCGAGGCGATCGTCTTCCTCGAGGCCTACGGCGTCGACACTGACGCAGCCCTCACGGTCCTCGGCGGCGGCCTCGCCGGCTCCAAGGTCCTGGACCAGAAGGGCCAGAAGATGCTCGACCGCAACTTCGACCCCGGCTTCCGCCTGGCCCTGCACAACAAGGACCTCGGCATCGTCACCTCCGCCGCCCGAGAGGCCGGCGTCGTCGTCCCTCTGGGCGCGGCGGTCGCCCAGCTCGTCACCGCCCTCGTCGCCCGCGGCGACGGCGGCCTCGACCACTCCGGCCTGTTCAAGCTCACCGCCGAGCTCTCCGGCAAGAACCAGCCTTCCGGCAAAAACTAGCCTTCGACGCACGACGGCGACCACTCGCCGTCGTGCGCCCCACACCACTCACGCTGAACACACCTGCGGCGAGAGCGCCCACCCCACAGACAGCCGGCCCCGGGCGCGCAACCCCGGGGCCGGCCCACCACTTCCTCCGGCGACCCCTGCACCTGCACGGCGCCACCCTTTCTAAGGAGCATTCGACATGGCAAAGATGCGCACCGTCGACGCGATCGTGGCCATCCTGGCCAAGGAGGGCGCCACCGAGGCCTTCGGCCTGCCCGGCGCCGCGATCAACCCCCTGTACTCGGCCATGAAGGCCCATGGCGGCATCCGCCACACCCTCGCGCGCCACGTCGAGGGCGCCTCGCACATGGCGGACGGGTACTCCCGGGCCAAGGCCGGCAACATCGGCATCTGCCTCGGCACATCGGGCCCCGCCGGAACGGACATGATCACCGGCCTGTACGCTGCCCAGGCAGACTCCATCCCGATGCTGTGCTTCACGGGCCAGGCGCCCGTGGCGAAGCTGCACAAGGAGGACTTCCAGGCCGTGGACATCGAGTCCATCGCCAAGCCGCTGACGAAGATGGCCATGACCATCCTCGAGCCCGGCCAGGTGCCCGGCGCCGTGCAGAAGGCGTTCGCGCTCATGCGCTCCGGCCGCCCGGGACCCGTGCTCCTGGACCTGCCGTTCGACGTGCAGATGGCGCAGATCGAGTTCGACATCGACGCCTACGAGCCCCTGCCCGCCGAGAAGCCCCGCGCCACCCGCCGGCAGGCCGAGAAGGCCCTCGCCATGCTCACGGCCGCCGAGAAGCCGCTCATCGTGGCCGGCGGCGGCATCATCAACGCCGACGCCGCCGCGCAGCTGGTCGAGCTGGCCGAGACCCTCAACGTGCCCGTGGTCCCCACCCTCATGGGCTGGGGCGCGATCCCGGACGACCACCGCCTCATGGCCGGCATGGTGGGCCTGCAGACCTCGCACAGGTATGGCAACGCGACCTTCCTCGAGTCGGACTTCGTGATCGGGATCGGCAACCGCTGGGCCAACCGCCACACCGGCTCGGTGGACAAGTACACGGCCGGCCGCACGATCGTGCACGTGGACATCGAGCCGACCCAGATCGGGCGCGTGTTCTCCCCCGACTTCGGCATCGTCTCCGACGCCGGCGCGTTCCTCGACACGATCCTCGAGGTGGCCCGCGAGCGCCAGGGCGCCGGAACGCTGCCCGACTACACGGCATGGGCCCAGTCCGCCCAGGAGAAGCGCGGCCGCCTGCAGCGCAAGACGCACTTCGACAACGTGCCCATGAAGCCGTTCCGCGTGTACGAGGAGATGAACAGGGCCTTCGGGCCGGACACCACGTACGTCACGACGATCGGCCTGTCCCAGATCGCGGGGGCCCAGCTCCTGCACGTGTTCGGGCCACGCAAGTGGATCAACGCCGGCCAGGCCGGTCCGCTGGGCTGGACCGGGCCGGCCGCGCTCGGAGTGGTGCGCGGCAAGCCGGGCGAGACGGTCGTGGCGCTCTCGGGCGACTACGACTTCCAGTTCATGATCGAGGAGCTCGCGGTGGGCGCGCAGCACCACCTGCCGTACATCCACGTGGTGGTGAACAACTCGTATCTGGGGCTCATCCGCCAGTCCCAGCGCGGCTTCGAGATGGACTTCGAGGTCTCGCTCGCGTTCGACAACATCAACGCGGCGCCCGAGACCGGCACGGCGGCGGGCTACGGCGTGGACCACGTCAAGGTGGCCGAGGGCCTCGGCTGCAAGGCCATCCGCGTGGAGCACCCGGACGATCTGGGCCCGGCCTTCGAGAAGGCCCGCGCGCTCATGGCCGAGTACCGGGTGCCCGTGGTCGTGGAGTGCATCCTCGAGCGCGTGACCAACATCGCGATGGGCACGGAACTGGACAACGTGACGGAGTTCGAGGAGCCCGCCGCGCGCCACGAGGATGCCCCGACCGCCATCCTGGCCCTGCGCGCCTGAGGCACGACCGATGAAGATCGTCCTCGCCCCGGACAAGTTCAAGGGCTCCCTCACCGCGGCGGAGGTCGCCGAGGCGCTCGCCGCTGGCCTGGCCGAGGCACTCCCGGGGGCGGAACTCGTCCTGGTGCCTGTGGCCGACGGCGGCGAGGGCACCGTGAACGCGGCGCTCGGCGCGGGATTCGCCCCGCGCCGCGCTGCCGTGGCCGGCCCGACCGGCCAGACTCTCATCGCGGAGTTCGCTGTCTCTTCCGGACCCGAGCCCCTGGCAGGAGACGGCCCACGGACCGCGGTCATCGAGATGGCCGCGGCCTCGGGCCTCGATGTGCTCCCCGGAGGCGTCCTCGACCCCCTCGGCGCCACGAGCCTCGGCACGGGCCAGCTCATCCGCGCGGCGCTCGATGCGGGCTGCAGCGAGATCGTCCTCGGCGTCGGCGGGAGCGCGTGCACCGACGGCGGCGCGGGGATGCTCGCGGGCCTCGGCGCCCGGTTCACGGACGACGCCGGCCGCGACCTTCCGCTCGGGGGCGCGGCTCTCGCCCACATCGCCGCAGCGGACCTCTCCGGCCTCGACGCCCGGCTCGCCGGTGCGGGCGGATCCGCCAGGCTCACCCTCGCCGCCGACGTGGACAATCCACTTCTGGGGCCGAGCGGAGCGGCGGCCGTGTTCGGCCCGCAGAAGGGGGCATCGCCGTCGGACGTCGCGGAACTCGACGCCGCGCTCGCCCGGTTCGCCGGAGTCCTCGGCGCAGCGATGGGCCCGGCGGCGGCCGTGGCGAAGGATCTTCCGGGCGCCGGTGCGGCCGGCGGCGTGGGCTATGCGGCGCTCGCCCTGGGCGCCGCGCGGAGGAAGGGGATCGACGTCGTCGTCGAGTTCACCGGCCTGCGCGGGAAGCTCATCGGCGCGGACCTGGTCATCACGGGCGAAGGGAGCCTCGACGCGCAGTCCCTTTCCGGGAAGGCACCCGTGGGCGTGGCCGCCGAGGCCGCGGCCCTCGGGATCCCGGTGATCGCGGTGTGCGGGCGCAGCCAGCTCGACCCCGCGTCCCGCGCGCGCGCGGGGTTCAGATCAGTGCACGCGCTGACCGACATCGAGAGTGATGTCGCCACGTGCATGACGGAGGCCGCGCGCCTCCTGCGGCGGATCGGGAGAGATCTCGCCGCCTCCATCGTTGAGAACACGGACAGTAAGGAGCCTGTGCGGTGACTACCGAATACGACCTCGTGATCCGAGGGCAGAAGGTCCTCACGACCGCGGGCATCGTTGCCCGGGAAGTGGGCATCATCGACGGGCGCATCATTGCGCTCGAGCCCCTCGGAAATGCCCTGGTGGGCCGCGAGACCATCGAGCTGACCGAGGACGAGACCCTCATCCCCGGCCTCGTCGACACCCACGTGCACGTGAACGAGCCCGGCCGCACTGAGTGGGAGGGCTTCGCCTCCGCGACCAAGGCCGCCGCGGCCGGCGGCGTCACGACCATCATCGACATGCCGCTCAACTCCATCCCGCCGACCACGAACGTCGAGGCGCTCAAGCTCAAGCGGGCCGCGGCGCAGACCCAGTCGTTCGTCGACGTCGGCTTCTGGGGCGGCGCGATCCCGGGCAACACGGGAGATCTGCGCGCGCTCCACGACGAGGGCGTCTTCGGCTTCAAATGCTTCCTCCTCCACTCGGGCGTGGACGAGTTCCCGCATCTGGACGAGGACGAGCTCGAGAAGGACCTCGGCGAGATCGCCGGGTTCGACGGGCTCATGATCGTCCACGCCGAGGACTCCCGCGCGATCGACCACGCACCCAACCCCGAGGGCGATGTCTACGAGAGCTTCCTGCACTCGCGGCCGCGCGGCGCCGAGAACGTCGCGATCGCCCAGGTCATCGAGCGGGCCCGCTGGACCGGTGCGCGGGCGCACATCCTGCACCTCTCGTCGTCGGACGCCCTCGCGATGATCGCCTCCGCGAAGCACGACGGCGTCAAGCTCACCGTCGAGACGTGCCCGCACTACCTCACGCTCCTGGCCGAGGAGATCCCCAACGGCGCAACCGCGTTCAAGTGCTGCCCGCCGATCCGCGAGGCCGCCAACCGCGAGCTGCTCTGGAAGGGCCTCGAGGACGGCGTCATCGACTGCATCGTCTCGGACCACTCGCCGTCGACCATCGAGCTCAAGGACCTTGAGAACGGGGACTTCGGCGTCGCGTGGGGCGGCGTCGCGTCGCTCCAGCTCGGCCTCCCGCTCATCTGGACCGAGGCACGGCAGCGCGGGATCCCGCTCGAGCGCGTCGTGGAGTGGATGGGCCAGAGGCCCGCCGAGCTCGCGCGCCTGCAGCGCAAGGGCGTCCTCGCGCCGGGCTACGATGCTGACCTGGCGATCTTCGCCGCGGACGAGACGTTCATCGTCGACGCCGAGAAGCTGCACCACAAGAACCACATCACGCCGTACCAGGGCAAACCGCTCTCAGGCGTGGTGCGTCGCACCTTCGTGCGCGGAACCGAGGTGGGCTACACCGAGCCCACTGGCCAGCTGATCCGCCGCGGGACGGCGTGACAGCTCGCTTTCTGATGGATCCACAGGAGGAACTATGACAGCACTGACGAAGCTCGCCGCTGGCCAGCAGGCCCCCGATTTCACGCTCCCGGACGCCTCTGGGCACGAGGTCTCGCTCGCGGACTTCCGCGGCCGCCGCGTGGTCGTGTACTTCTACCCGAAGGCCGCGACGCCCGGCTGCACCACGGAAGCCTGCGACTTCCGCGACAGCCTCGACGCGCTCAACGCGGCAGGCGTCAGCGTCATCGGCATCTCGCCGGATCCTGTGGAGGACATCGCCTCGTTCGCCGAGGACTTCTCACTCACCTTCCCGCTCCTCTCGGACGACGGCGCGCAGGTGGCCCGCGAGTGGGGCGCCTGGGGCGAGAAGATCGTCAATGGCGAGGTGCGCGAGGGCATCCTGCGCTCGACCGCGGTCGTCTCCCCTGAGGGCGAGGTCGAGACGATCGACTACGGCGTCACGGCCGACGGCCACGTTGCCGCGCTGCGCACGAGGCTCGGCCTCTGAGCCACGCCGGCTAAGCTCAGCCACCGCGGTGGTTGAGCGACGTCGAAACCAGGGCCCCGGGCCAGTTCACGGACGATGAACTGGCCCGGGGCTCTCCTGCGTTCCCCTCCGGATCCGCCGAAGTCACCCCTCCCAACGCCGAGATCACCCCGTGCAGTGCCGAGATCACCCCGTGCAGTGCCGAGATCGCCCCATCCCACTCCGAGATCACCGCGTGTGAACGCGAGATCGCCGCGTGTGAGGCCGTGGACGGGGCGACGGCACCATGCCGGGCGTCCGGCAACATGCCCGTGGCTGGCCGCCCCCGATGACCCAGGCAACCCACGCGGTGATCTCACGCGCGGACGGGGTGACCTCAGTGCCACACGGGGTGACCTCAGTGCCACACGGGGTGACCTCAGTGCCACCCAGTGCCACACGGGGTGACCTCGGCAAGGGGTGAGAGTTCGGCGAGGGGTGAGAAGATTGTGTATCCCAAATCACGCGGATGTGTTGACAGTCACAGCACGATGAGCAAGAATAATTGCACGTGCTGAAATAACAGTTCCACGATACGAAACCCAGACGATGATCTGGACACCGATGTTCCGTATAGCCGTCACCGTGGATGCCAGCACTGAGCCGTTGAGGACCAGACAAGCATGCTGCTTGATCAGTTCAATGCCGCCCCCGCCGAGAAGGCAAGAGAGCTCCTGAAGCCTTGCCTCGACGTCGACCGCTGGGTCACAGAAATCGTCGATGCCCGCCCCTATGCGCGTCTCGACGATCTCCTGGCCACCGCACGGAGCGCGGCCCATCCATTCACCGACCAAGAGCTCGAGGCCGCACTCGCCCACCACCCCCGCATCGGGGACCGGGCAGAAGGCGCGAGCACCGAGGCGGGGATGTCCCGCAGCGAGCAGGCCGGCGTCGACCCTGCGGACCATGCGACCTCCGCGGCACTCGCCGAGGGGAACCGGGCCTACGAGGAGAAGTTCGGCCGGGTCTTCCTGATCCGCGCAGCCGGCCGGAGCTCCGAGGACATCCTCAAGGCCCTCCGCGAGCGCCTGGGCCATACGTCCGGGCAGGAGGTCCCCGTGGTTGCCGAGCAGCTCCGCGAGATCGCCGTGCTGCGTCTGCAGCAGAGCGTCCGGCAGAGCCCGCGGGCCCTCACCGAGCAAGGAGCCTGAGCGAATGAGCGCCTCACATGTGACCACCCACATTCTGGATACCGCGGCTGGGAAGCCGGCCGCAGGTGTCGCCGTCGAACTCTACGCCCGCGACGGCGAGGCATGGTCCCAGATTGGCACGGGCACCACCGATGCTGACGGGCGGGTGAAAGACCTTGGCCCCGAGCGGCTGGCGAGCGGCGACTACCGCCTCCAGTTCGCCACCGGAGCCTACTTCGCCGGCATCGGGCAGGACGCCTTCTTCCCGGAGGTATCGCTGACCTTCACGGTCAACGGCGCAGAGGCGCACTACCACGTGCCGCTCCTGCTGAGTCCTTTCGCCTATTCCACCTACCGAGGGAGCTGACCCGCCATGACTCCGAACAACGAGAACACCGAGAACACCGAGAACACCAGCAGGATCGTCCTGGGCAAGAACCAGTATGGCAAGGCCGAGGTCCGAGTCGTCAAGATCACCCGCGACACCGACCGCCACGAGATCGAGGACCTCAACGTCACCTCGCAGCTGCGCGGTGACTTCGACGCCGCGCACTTCGACGGCGACAACGCCCACGTGGTCCCGACGGACACCCAGAAGAACACCGTGTACGGCCTGGCCAGGGACGGCGTGGGCTCCCCTGAGGAGTTCCTCCTCCGCCTCGCGAACCATTTCACGTCGGAGTTCGGCTGGGTCATGGGCGGGCGCTGGGAGGCCGAGCAGTACGCGTGGGAGCGCATCGTCTCCCATGGGGAGGAGCACGGCCACTCGTTCGTCCGCAGGGGCCAAGAAGTCCGCAACGCTGTGGTCGTGAAGGACGGAGGCGCGGTCCAGGTCATCTCGGGCCTGAACGGCCTCACCGTCCTCAAGTCGACGCAGTCGGGCTTCGTGGGCTACCCGCAGGACCGCTTCACCACCCTGCAGGAGACCACGGACCGCATCCTCGCCACGGATGTCTCGGCCCGCTGGCGCTACAGCACAGAGGCGATCGCGAACGGCGCGGTGGACTTCAACAAGTCCTACGACGACGTCAGGGCGCTCCTGCTCGAGGGCTTCGCCGAGGAGTACTCCTACGCGCTCCAGCAGACGCTCTTCCAGATGGCCCAGAAGGTCCTGGACGCTCATCCCGAGATTGATGAGCTGCGCTTCTCGACCCCGAACAAGCACCACTTCCTCGTGGACCTCACGCCGTTCGGCCTCGACAACCCGAACGAGGTCTTCTACGCGGCAGACCGCCCGTACGGCCTCATCGAGGCGAACTTCCAGCGCGAGACCGTCACGGACGACAACAACGCGTGGGACGGGATCGCCGGCTTCTGCTGAGCCTCCCCGGGCTCTCATGCCAGCGTTCCCGCCCCTACGGAAGGCGCGCACGACGGCGGTGATCTCCGGCCGCCGTCGTCCTCCTTCCCTTCGCCTCACCTGAGGCGAGCCTGACCGCCGCGGGCGGCCCGCACTCCCTGGGCCGGCCGCCCGCGGCACCCATCCCCCATCAATCCCGTTCCCCGTTGCGCACTCGGAATATCCAGCTGACAAGGAGGTCCGCTATGTCCCGAAACCATGCGCCCGCACCCGGCTCCCAGAGCGCCGAGGCGGTCCGCCCCGAGGATCAGAAGCTGCCCATCGGCACCGCATTTGCCTACGGCTTCCAGCACGTCCTGACGATGTACGGCGGCATCATCGCGCCGCCGCTCATCATCGGATCGGCGGCCGGCCTCAAGGGGCCGGACATCGCGCTCCTCATCACGTCCTGCCTGTTCGTGGGCGGCCTCGCGACGCTCCTGCAGACGCTCGGCGTCAAGTGGTTCGGCTCGCAGCTGCCGCTCGTCCAGGGCACCTCGTTCGCCTCGGTCGCGACGATGCTCGCGATCGTGAGCGGCGGCGGAGGGATCCAGGCGGTCTTCGGCGCCGTGATCGCGGCCTCGCTCATCGGCCTCATCGTCGCCCCGTTCTTCGCGAAGGTCATCCACTTCTTCCCGCCGGTCGTGACCGGGGTCGTCATCACGACGATCGGCCTCTCGCTCACGCCCGTCGCCGCGAACTGGGCCCTGGGCGGCAACGCCAAGGCGCCGAACTACGGCGACCCGGCCAATATCGGGCTCGCGGCGCTCACGCTCCTGGTGATCATGATCCTCAGCAAGCTCGGCAGCGCCGTCATCTCGCGCCTGTCGATCCTCCTGGCGATCGTCATCGGCACGATCGTCGCGGCGTTCATGGGCATGGCCGACTTCTCCAAGGTCGGCACGGGCGCGATCTTCGAGCTGCCCCGACCGTTCGCGTTCGGTCTGCCCACGTTCGAGCCTGCCGCGATCATCTCGATGGTGATCGTGATCCTCGTCATCCTCACGGAGACCACCGCGGACATCCTCGCCGTCGGCGAGATCGCCGGATCGAAGATCGACTCGAAGCGCATCGCGAACGGCCTCCGCGCGGACATGCTCTCCTCGGCCGTCGCGCCCGTCTTCAACACGTTCACCCAGAGCGCGTTCGCCCAGAACGTCGGCCTCGTCGCCGTGACCGGCATCAAGTCCCGGTTCGCAGTGGCGGCCGGAGGCGGCGTCCTGGTGCTGCTCGGGCTCCTGCCCGTCCTCGGGCGCGTCGTGGCGGCCGTGCCGACGCCGGTGCTCGGCGGCGCGGGGATCGTCCTCTTCGGTACGGTGGCCGCCTCGGGCATCCGGACCCTGTCGAAGGTCGACTACAAGGACAGCATGAACCTGATCATCGTCGCGACGTCCATCGCGTTCGGCATGGTCCCGGTCATCAATCCCGCCTTCTACGGGCACTTCCCCGCGTGGTTCCAGGTGATCTTCGACTCGGGCATCAGCTCGGCGGCAATCATGGCGATCCTGCTGAATATCGTCTTCAACGTGGTCAAGCGCGGCACCCCGCACAACCCGTCGGTGTTCGGTGCCGCCCCCGTGCGCATCGTCCCCGAGGAGGTCCTCGAGTGCCTTGAGGACGGCGACCGCTGCGAGAACGGCAAGATCCTGGACAAGGACGGCAACGAGGTCCCGGTGAGGGCCGCGAAGGGAGCCCACGGCCACTGAGCCGAGCGCCAGGGACCCCGCAAACGCTCGCCAGAGACCCCACAACCCCCCTCGTTGTGGGGTCTCTGGCGGGGCTTTGCGGGGTCTCTGGCGGGGCGTTGTGGGGTCTCTGGTCACCTCGCTGGGTCAACACTCCATGGACCCGCCCGGTAGGCTTGTCCTATGCCCACCCAGCGCCAGATCACCGTTCGCCGCGCACCCAAGTACGTCCCGTTCCTCGTCGCGGGCGGCGTCCTGGGCGTCCTCATCGCGGCGATCACCTCCTTCTCGGTCCCGGCCCCGAAGGACTACACGCAGGGCTCGGTCTTCGGGTACTTCATGATCCTCTTCGCGGCGGGAGGACTGCTCCTCGGCGGTGTGGTCGCGCTCGTCCTCGACCGCATCTCACTGCGCCGTTCGCAGCGCGCAACGGTCGAGGAAGTCGACGGGCCGGCGGAAATCGACGAGCCGGCCGAGGTCCCGGCTGCTGCCGACCCGCACGACGGCGACCACTCGCCGTCGTCCGAAACCGGCACCGAGGCAGAGGCGCAGGCCACCGGAACGGCGCAGGAAGGCAACGGCGCGGACCCTGCCCCCGCTCCGTGAGACAATCAACCAGTGGTACGTGGTGACGGACTCCTCTCCCTTGATCTAGACCCCCTCGACAAAGGCCCCCAGGACGCCTGTGGC
Source organism: Sinomonas sp. ASV486 (assembly GCF_030908215.1). Lineage (GTDB taxonomy): Bacteria > Actinomycetota > Actinomycetes > Actinomycetales > Micrococcaceae > Sinomonas > Sinomonas puerhi. The sequence goes on from NZ_JAVFJK010000001.1 coordinate 408,676, forward strand.
GTCTTCGGCGTGTGGGCGCCCGGCGAAGAAGTCGCCAAGCTGACCTACTACGGGCTGTACGCGCTGCAGCACCGCGGCCAGGAGTCGGCGGGCATTGCGACGAGCGACGGCGCGCGCATCAACGTGTACAAGGACATGGGCCTCGTCTCCCAGGTCTTCGACGAGTCGACCCTGAACACGCTCACGGGCCACCTGGCCGTCGGCCACTGCCGCTACTCGACGACCGGTGCGAGCCACTGGGCCAACGCCCAGCCGACGCTCGGCGCAACGGCCAACGGCACCGTGGCCCTCGCCCACAACGGCAACCTGACCAACACCGCCGAGCTCCGCGACATGATCGAGGAGCTCACGGGCGGCGAGCTCACGGGCGAGATGAAGCAGGGCAACACCTCGGACACCGCGCTCGTCACGGCGCTCCTGCAGGGCCAGAAGGGCCAGACGCTCGAGGACACGGCGATGGAGCTGCTCCCGAAGATCCGGGGCGGCTTCTGCTTCGTGTTCATGGACGAGTCCACGATCTACGCCGCGCGCGACACCTACGGCATCCGCCCACTGTGCCTCGGCCGGCTCGAGCGCGGCTGGGTCGTCGCGTCCGAGCAGTCCGCCCTCGCGACGGTCGGCGCGAGCTTCATCCGCGAGATCGAGCCGGGCGAGTTCATCGCCATCGATGAGAACGGCGTGCGCTCGCAGCGCTTCGGGAAGCCGACGCCGGCCGGCTGCGTCTTCGAGTACGTCTACCTCGCGCGCCCCGACGCCGCGATCAACGGCCGCTCGGTGTACGAGTCGCGCGTCGAGATGGGCCGACAGCTCGCCCGGGAGAACCAGCACGACGCCGACATCGTCATCCCCGTGCCCGAGTCCGGGACGCCCGCCGCGGTCGGCTACGCCGAGGAGTCCGGCATCCCCTTCGCGCACGGCTTCGTCAAGAACGCCTACGTGGGGCGCACCTTCATCCAGCCCTCGCAGACCCTGCGTCAGCTCGGCATCAGGCTCAAGCTCAACGCCCTCGAATCCGTGATCCGGGGCAAGCGGGTGGTGGTCGTGGACGACTCGATCGTGCGCGGGAACACCCAGCGGGCCATCGTGCGCATGCTGCGCGAGGCCGGGGCCAAGGAGGTCCACATCAAGATCTCCTCGCCACCGGTGAAGTGGCCGTGCTTCTACGGCATCGACTTCGCCTCGCGCGCCGAGCTCATCGCGAACGGCGCGACGATCGACGAGATCGCCCAGGCGATCGGCGCCGACTCCCTCGGGTACATCTCCGAGGACGGCATGATCAACGCGACTCTGCAGCCGCGCGAGCGCCTGTGCACGGCGTGCTTCACGGGGACGTACCCGATCGAGCTGCCGAGCGCGGACAAGCTCGGCAAGAACCTCCTCGAGCTCCGAGACGGCGCGCAGGCTTCCGGCGAGGACGGCACGGACGACGGCGCCGCCCACCTCGATCCCGTGGGCGACACCGAGACGGGTGGTCACGCCGGCTCGACGGGCTGCGACCCGGGCCCAGACGCCGAATTCGAGCCCCTGCTGACCGAGGCCGACAGGAAAGAGACGATCGCATGACCGCCCGCACCCCGCAGCCGACCCCTTCGAACTCCGCTTCGTCCGGCTCGGCCGGCATGACCTACCCTGCGATCACCTACGCTGACGCCGGCGTCGACGTCGAGGCCGGCGATCGCGCCGTCGAGCTCATGAAGGACGCCGTCAAGGCAACCCACAGCGCCTCGGTCCTGGGCGGCGTCGGCGGCTTCGCCGGGCTGTTCGACGTCTCGCGGCTCCTCACGTACAAGCGCCCCCTGCTCGCGACCTCGACAGACGGCGTGGGCACCAAGGTCGCGATCGCGCAGGCCATGGACGTTCACGACACGATCGGTTTCGACCTCGTTGGCATGGTCGTGGACGACATCGTCGTGGTCGGCGCCGAGCCGCTCTACATGACGGACTACATCGCGTGCGGCAAGGTCGTCCCCGAGCGGATCGCAGACATCGTGCGAGGCATCGCGGCGGCCTGCTCGGTCGCGGGAACCGCGCTCGTGGGCGGCGAGACCGCCGAGCATCCGGGCCTCCTGGGTGAGAGTGAGTACGACGTCGCCGGCGCCGCCACCGGCGTTGTCGAGGCCGACGCACTGCTCGGCCCCGAACGGGTCCGTGCGGGCGATGTCGTGATCGGCATGGCGTCCTCGGGTATCCACTCGAACGGCTACTCGCTCGTGCGCCGCGTCATCAACCACGCGGGCTGGGCGCTGGATCGACAGGTCTCCGAGCTCGGACGCACGCTCGGCGAGGAGCTCCTCGAGCCCACACGGGTTTATGCGGCCGACTGCCTCGACCTCGTGCGCGCCCTGAACGGCGCCGGCGGATCAGGCTCTGGCGGTGAGCTGGCACCTGTACTGCCGCTTCGCGGCTTCTCCCACGTGACGGGCGGCGGCCTCGCCGCCAACCTCGCGCGCGTCCTCCCCAAGGGCCTCCTCGCGACCGTGGACCGCTCCACGTGGGAACTCCCGGCGATCTTCAAGGTGGTCGCGGAGCTCGGCAACGTGCCGCAGGCCGACCTCGAGCGGACCCTGAACCTCGGTGTGGGCATGGTTGCGATCGTCGCGCCCGACGCCGCCGATGCCACCCTCGCGCGTCTCGCCGAGCGCGGACTCCCGTCCTGGGTCATGGGCCAGGTGTCGGAGGACGCGGAGACGGGGACCGCAGGGGACCCGGACTACGTCCAGGGCGCCAAGGGAGTCGACGGCGGCGCCGTCAGGCTCGTGAACGCCTACGCCTGACCCACCCCCCCGTCGGGGAGCACATCCTCGGCGTCGATGAGCCCGGAGGCCTAAGCCCGGCGACCCGGTCCTTCCCCCTGCCCGATGCATCTGGCACGGTTGTGCCATGGAGGAGACAACCGTGGACGCAGACGTTGAAGCAGCCCCCACCGCCGACTGGAACCCACGGGCCGCAGACGTCCAGGCAGACCAGATAGCGGCCTACGACGGCATGCGCGCCAGATGCCCCGTGGCCCTGGGCGAACAAGGGAACTGGGCCGTCTTCGGGCACGCCGACAACCGGAGGATCCTCAACGATCCCAAGACGTTCTCCAACGTCGTCTCGACCCATCTGACCGTCCCGAACGGGATGGACCCGCCCGAGCACGGGCCGTTCCGCGCGATCGTCGACAAGTACTACACGCCGTGGCGCATGCACGCCTTCGAGCCGGCCTGCCGCGCCATCGCGAGCCGGCTCGTAGCCGCGCTCCCCCGGCAGGCCGACGTCGAGGTCATGGCGGACCTCGCCGAGCCCTTTGCCAACGAGGTCCAGTGTGCGTTCATGGGCTGGCCCGAGACCCTCCACGGGCCCCTGCGCGAATGGACCCGGAAGAACCACGCCGCCACACTGAGCATGGACCGGGCGGCCATGTCCGCGATCGCGCTCGAGTTCGACGGGTACATCCGCGAGCAGCTCAACCTGCGGCGCGACCGTGCGCGCCTTCCCAGCGGCGGCACGCCCGACGCCACGTCCGAGCTCCTGGCCGAGGAGGTCGAAGGCCGGCCGCTGACCGACGAGGAGATCGTCTCGATCGTGCGCAACTGGACGGTCGGCGAGCTCGGAACGATCGCCGCGAGCGTCGGGTCCATCGCGAAGTTCCTCGCCGACCATCCGGACATCCAGGCGGACCTCCGCGCGCGGAGGCACGACGGCGGCCTGCTGGCCCGGGCGAGCGACGAGATCCTGCGCCTCGACGCACCGCTCATCGCGAATCGCCGCCGCACGAGAGCCAGCGTCGAGTTCGGCGGCCGGACCATCCCAGCGGGCGAACGCGTGGTGGTGCTCTGGGCCTCGGCCAACCGGGACGAACGGGTATTCCCAGACCCCGACGAGTTCAGGCTCGACCGCAACCCGGCCGACAACCTGCTCTATGGGGAGGGCATCCATGCGTGCCCGGGCGCACCGCTTGCCCGGCTCGAGCTGAGTGTGCTCATGCAGGAACTGCTCGGCGCCACAACGTCGATCGAGCTCGCGTCCAACGCGCCGGTGCGAGCCACGTATCCATCCGGTGGATGGAGCAGCGTATCGGTACGCATCGCCTGACCCGCCCGAGGGTGCGCCCCCGTCGAGCGAACCTGACGGCCCGTGCGTCGCGGCCCATGCGGCGCGGTCAGAGTGCCGCGGAGAGCTCCCCGAGCGCCTCGCCGACGTCAGCACGCCACCGCCAGTCGGCGCGGGAGTCACCGCGCGTGGGGCCCTGGTTCACGATGCCCACGGGCTTGCCCTCGCGCACGGCGTCGAGGACAAACCGGAAGCCGCTCATGACCGCAAGGGATGACCCCAGCACGAGGAGGCTGCGCGCAGAGGCGAGCATCGCCGTCGCCCGCTGCTTGCGTTCGAGCGGGACGCTCTCGCCGAAGTACACGACGTCCGGCTTGAGCGCGTCTGAGCCGCAGACGAGGCACGGGACCATGACGAACCGGCCGACCCAATGCTCGTCGAGCTCGACGTCTCCGTCGGGGTTGACTGCCGCGGGATCGTGCGAGACGGCCTCGGAGTAGCCTGGGTTGGCCTCGGAGAGGCGCGCGTCGAGGCTCCTCCGTGCTTCGAGGTTGCCGCAGTTGAGGCACACGACCCTGTCGAGGTCGCCATGCAGCGTCACGAGGTTGTTGGTCCCGGCCGCAGCGTGAAGCCCGTCCACGTTCTGGGTCACGACGCCGGCGATGTACCCTCGCCGCTCGAGGTCGGCGATGATCCGGTGCGCCCGGTTCGGCTCGGCACGGTTGAGGTGCCGCCAGCCGATGAAGCTGCGCGCCCAGTAACGGTGCCGCGCCGCCGGATCGTGGCGGAACTCCTGATAGGTCATGGGCCGGTGCTTGCGCCACGACCCCTGCGGGCCGCGGTAGTCCGGGATGCCTGATGCCGTGGAGACCCCCGCGCCGGTCACGACAAGCACGGCCCGTTCACCGAGCATTCCGAGGATGCCTTTGCGGGCGACGCCGGGGGGCTGGGGTTCGGCGGTCTCCGTCACCTCGCGCGCAATAGACCGCAAGGCAGCTGCATGCGCTCCTGCGATGGCGGGGTGCTGTAACGAGTTCAGGGCCTCAACCGATCCGGCGAGAGTCCTCGTCCTCGTCCTCGCCTCCAAATTGATCCGCGTACTCCGAGTCGTCCTGCTCGGGTTCCTCAGCATATCGATGAGAAGTATGGCCGGTCTGAGAGCCCAGTTCCCGCTCGAGAGCCGCGTAGTCAGTGCTCGGGCTGTAGTACTTGATGTCCCGAGCCTGCTTGGTTGCCTTAGCCTTTTGACGGCCGCGCCCCATGGCGTGACCCCCTTTTTGCGTCGTTCCGGAGGTTGTCGCGAAGGCACGTTCGCGAGGCCCCAGAGTGTCTGATCAATTTGTCGTAGGTCTAGACTACATGTAATTCCAGCCGACCGCGCATCCGCGCAGCGATGGCTACTGGATGGCCACTGGCCGTGTGAGCTACAAGGAAGCGAGCCCAGTGCATGAGCACGTCCTACCCCCCTGGGGCACCACGACGGGGTAATTTTCCGCCCCCTCCCCCGCGACCCACGAGGTCACCGCTCGGCGCCGGACCGACCCCGCCGGACCCCGCAGCGCCCGCGCGCCCAGCCGCTGCGAAGCGCCGCCCGTCTCTCAGCAAGGGAGCCCGGAGTGTCCGGAAGCCAAAGGAGGCTCCGGCCAGCCCGGTCGGGACGAGGCGTGAGCAGCGCAGGCGCCGCAAGCGCCGCGGCCCCCTCTTCGTGATCACCGCGCTCCTGGCGGTGGGGCTTGTCATCTGGGGCATCTCGGCCTTCGCCAGCGCTGGGAGGCCCAAGACGGCCGTCGAGTCCACGGCGTACGCGAAGGGCGACTGCTTCGCCGACTTCGACGCCGCCGCGAACTCGGGCGACAAGGTGACCTGCACCGACCCGCATTCCGCACAGCTCGTCGGCGTCGAGAACGCCGGCGACGCCGAGGCCTACCCCGGGCGCGATGCCCTCGAACAGCGCGCCAGCCAGCTGTGCAAGGCCCCGAACATCGTGCTGCCCGGGGACACCAGCAACCTCAAGCAGCGGTCGGCCTATCCGAGCCAGGACGGCTGGAAGGGCGGCGACCGCCGCATGGACTGCTACATCCTGAGCACGAACGGGAACACACTCACCGCATCATTCCTCCACTGACCCCCCGCCGAGGTCACCCCATGTGAGCGCGAGGTCACCCCGTGCGAGCGCGAGGTCACCCCGTGCGAGCGCGAGGTCACCCCGCGTGACGTCGACATCGCGCCCGAGAATCCGATCTCGGCGCCACCCGGGGTGACCTCGGCGCCACCCGGGGTGACCTCGGCGGCTACTGGACTGCGGGTACCTTGCGCCTGACGCTCAGGCCGCTCGTCGCACCGGTGAGGTCCTTGAGATCCACCTCGACGTCGGCAACGTCGACGAGGACCGTGTCGCCGTCGACAATCTCCCCGGCGAGGATCTCCTTGGCGAGCCTGTCACCGATCTCGCGCTGCACAAGGCGCCGCAGCGGCCTCGCACCGTAGGCCGGGTCGTAGCCGGTCATCGCGAGCCACGCGCGGGCGCCGTCGGTGACCTCGAGCGTGAGCCGGCGCTCCGTGAGGCGGGCCTGGAGCGAGGCAACCTGCAGCTCGACAATCCTGGACAGTTCGTCGACGGAGAGCGCGTCGAACATGATCACGTCGTCGAGCCGGTTGAGGAACTCCGGCTTGAACGAGGCATTGACCACGCTCATGACGGCATCCCGCTTCGAGCCCTCGCTCAGTGAGGGGTCCACGAGGAACTGGCTCCCGAGGTTCGAGGTCAGCACGAGGATCACGTTGCGGAAGTCCACGGTGCGGCCCTGGCCGTCCGTGAGCCGCCCGTCGTCGAGGACCTGCAGCAGGATGTCGAAGACCTCGGGGTGGGCCTTCTCGACCTCGTCGAGGAGGATCACCGAATACGGCCGACGCCGCACTGCCTCGGTGAGCTGACCGCCCTCCTCGTAGCCGACGTACCCGGGAGGGGCTCCGACGAGGCGTGCCACGGTGTGCTTCTCCGAGTACTCGCTCATGTCGATGCGCACCATGGCGCGCTCGTCGTCGAAGAGGAAGTCCGCGAGCGCCTTGGCGAGCTCGGTCTTGCCAACTCCGGTCGGGCCGAGGAACAGGAACGAGCCCGTGGGGCGGTTCGGGTCGCTGATCCCGGCGCGGGCGCGCCGCACGGCGTCCGAGACCGCACTGACCGCCTTCGCCTGGCCGATGAGCCGCTTGCCGAGCTCCGCCTCCATGTGCAGCAGCTTCTGGCTCTCGCCCTGGAGCATGCGCCCTGCGGGGATGCCGGTCCACGCCGAGATGACCTCGGCGATGTCGTCCGCCGTGACATCCTCGGCGACCATCTTCTTGCCTGCGCCCCGCTCGCGCCCCCCGGTGCCCTCGGCGGCTTCCGCCTCGGTCGCGGCAGTTGCCTCTGAGAGTTCGTGCTCGAACGTCGGGATCTCGCCGTAGAGGATGCGGGAGGCCTCGCCGAGGTCGCCCTCGCGCTGGGCCTTGTCAGCGAGGGAACGGAGCTCGTCGAGCTTCGACTTGAGTTCGCCGACGCGGTTGAGGCCGGTCTTCTCGGCTTCCCAGCGCGCGTTGAGGGCGGCGAGCTCCTCCTTTTTGTCCGCCATGTCCTCCCGGAGCGCGGCCAGCCGCTCGATGCTCGCGGCGTCCGCCTCGCCGTCGAGCGCCATCTCCTCCATCGTGAGACGGTCGACGGCGCGGCGCAGCTGGTCGATCTCCTCCGGCGCCGAATCGATCTCCATGCGCAGGCGGGACGCGGCCTCGTCGACAAGGTCGATGGCCTTGTCCGGGAGCTGGCGTCCGGAGATGTACCGGTTGGACAGCGTTGCTGCCGCGACGAGCGCGGAGTCGGCGATGGCCACCTTGTGGTGCGCCTCGTAGCGCTCCTTGAGCCCGCGGAGGATCGCGATCGTGTCGTCCACGCTCGGCTCGCCCACGAACACCTGCTGGAAGCGGCGCTCGAGTGCCGCGTCCTTCTCGATGTTCTGGCGGTATTCGTCGAGGGTCGTCGCGCCGATGAGGCGCAGCTCGCCGCGGGCCAGCATGGGCTTGAGCATGTTGCCGGCGTCCATCGAGGAATCGCCGGTAGCGCCCGCGCCGACCACCGTGTGGATCTCGTCGATGAACGTGACGATCTGGCCCTCGGAGGCCTTGATCTCCTCGAGGACAGCCTTGAGCCGCTCTTCGAACTCGCCGCGGTACTTGGCGCCAGCCACCATGGAACCGAGGTCAAGTGAGATGAGGGTCTTCCCGCGCAGGCTCTCCGGGACGTCGCCCGCCACCATGCGCTGGGCGAGGCCTTCGACGACGGCGGTCTTGCCGACGCCCGGCTCGCCGATCAGCACGGGGTTGTTCTTGGTGCGGCGCGAGAGGACCTGGATGACCCGGCGGATCTCGGAGTCGCGCCCGATCACCGGGTCGAGCTTGCCGGACCGTGCGATGGCGGTGAGGTCCGTCCCGTACTTCTCGAGCGCCTGGAACGTCCCCTCGGGGTCCGGGGAGTCCACCTTGCGGTCGCCGCGGACGCCGTGCAGGGCGGCCTTGAGCGACTCGAGGGCGGCGCCGTTGTCACGCAGCGCCTTGCCGACCGCGCCGCCGTCGGCCGCGAGCCCGAGGAGGAGGTGTTCGGTCGAGACGAAGGAGTCGCCCATCTGCTCGGCCTGCTGCTGCGCGGCGCTGATGACCTGCAGCCCCTGACGGCTGAGCTGGGCCTGCGCCACCGTGGTTCCTGAGCTTGAGGGGAGCGCCTTGATGGCGGTGCTCGCGGCAACGCTCACGGCGTCCGGGTCCGCTCCCGTGGCGCGCAGGAGGGCGACGGCGACGCCCTCGCGCTGGTCCATGAGCGCCTTGAGGAGGTGCGCCGGTTCGATCTGAGGGTTGCCCGCCGTCGACGCGTTCATCGCGGCGGCCGACAGCGCCTCCTGGCTCTTGGTAGTGAATTTGACGTCCAAAACGAGCTCCCTTCCACGCAGCTTCCAGACCCATCCAACCGCGCTGACCTCACTCAGGTCAACGCATCTAAGTTGAGTGTAGATGACTCAGGTCTGGAGAACAAAAGCCAGCGGGCAGGGAATTGCCCCTGCGGGACGAAGTCACACGGACCGGGCATCCGGTGGCATGCTGGTGCGCATGGCGATCCTCATCGATTCCCCTATCTGGCCCGCCCACGGGACGGTGTTCGCCCATCTCATCTCGGACACCTCGCTCGCGGAGCTGCATGCCTTCGCGGCCGCAGCAGAGATTCCCGAACGCGCCTTCGACGAGGACCACTACGACGTCCCCGAGCGCCGCCACCACGAACTCGTAGCGCTCGGAGCCCACGAGGTCTCGGGCAGGCATCTGGCCCGCACGCTCATCGCGTCGGGCCTGCGCATCCCCGCACGCGAGCGCGCGAAGGCCCTCGAACTGCCCCTGCTCCAGCGGTGGGACGCCGCACTCCCCGGGCGCGGGGACCTCGGCCGCGAGCTTCTGGACCGCTGGGCCGAGCCGCACCGCCGCTACCACACGCGCGCCCATCTCTTCGCGGTCCTGACGTCCCTGGAGGTGATCGCCGACGGGGGCGCGTCCCCGCGAGAGGTACCGCGCGCCGTCGTCCTCGCGGCGTGGTTCCACGACGCCGTGTACCGGGCTGGCCTCGGCGGTGCTGCGCCCGCTTCCGACGAGGAGGAATCTGCGCTGCTGGCCGAGGACCGTCTCTCCGCTGCGGGCCTGTCCGACGCCGAGATCGGCGAAGTGGGCCGGCTCGTCCGGCTCACCGCTGGGCACTCCCCCGAGACGCACGACGCCGCGGGGCAGCTCCTGTGCGACGCCGACCTCGCGGTACTGGGCCGCGACCAGAACGGGTACCGCCGGTATGCGGGACAGGTCCGGGCCGAGTTCGCCCATGTCCCGGACAACGCCTTCCGCGCGGGCCGCGCCGCGGTCCTCAATCAGCTGCTCGGGCTGGATCCGCTGTTCCACACAACCGCCGGGCGCTCGCTGTGGGACGCCCGCGCGCGTGAGAACCTGCGGACGGAGCTCGCCGCAGGCTCCTGGCTCGCCCAGTACTGAGGGCTCGCCCCCAAGGACCCGGGGTCACGTCCCAAGCACGCGGGGTCACGTCCCAAGGACCCGGGGTCAGCCGGCGTCCGATGTGCCAGCGTTCGATGTGCCCTCGCCCCACTCCCCGATCGGCATGCGCCACTCGGCGTCCCCGTCCGGGGCCATGTCCACGAGCGACACGCCGCCAAGGAGGACCGTCTGCCCCGGGTGGACGCGTCGCTCGCCCTGAACGGACACGTGCGGCCGGAAGCCCCGGCCGGTGTGATGGGGGCTGTGAATTCGCCCCCCGCCCGCGGCCACCGCCTTGAGGATCCGCTCGTGCAGGGCCTGCAGGCCGGCGTCGTGCTCCACGAGCGAGACCTGCACCCGGCCTCGATAGCCGAAGGCGGCGTCGTGCCCGATCCGGACGCGGAGCGGCTCACAGCACGAAAAGGCCCCGGAAGCCGCCGTCAGGGCGGCCTCCGGGGCCATATCGAAGCGCAGGAGCGTCACGTGCAGCGGCCAGTGCCGCTTTCCGAACCGCTGCCCGACACCCGTGGCCTCGACGAACGCCACCGCCACGAACGGGTGGAGGCCTTCCTCTGGTTCATCCGCCACGGGAGGTGGAACGGATGATCAGTCGTGATCGGGCTTCTCGTTGCTGTCGCCGTCGCCGTCGCTGTCAGTAGACTTGATCGCTGAGATCTCGAACTCGAGCAGGATGCGGTCGGAGACCAGCACGCCGCCCGAATCGAGGCCAGCGTTCCAGTTGACACCGAAGTCCTTGCGGTCGATGCGGCGTGATCCCTCGAAGCCGGCGCGCATGTTGCCGAACGGGTCGGTCTCTATGCCGATGAACTCGATCGGAACCGCGATCTCCTTCGTCACGCCGCGGATCGTCAGGTCGCCGTTGACGATGAAGCTATTCTCCTCGACCTGGTCAATTCGCTTCGAGACGAACGTGATCTCCGGATGGTGCGGCGCATCGAAGAAGTCATTGGTCCGAAGGTGCTCGTCACGCTGTGCATTGCGGGTGTCGATGCTCTTCACCTGGATGACGACGTTGACGGACGAGTTGGTCGGCTCGTCGACGTCCACGTTGATGACGCCTTCGACGTCGTTGAACGCGCCGCGTACCTTGGTGACCATCGCATGGCGCGTCGAGAAGCCGAGTCGCGTGTGTGCGGGGTCGAACTTCCACTCGCCGGCAAGTGAACTATCGAGTTCGGGCATTCGTGCCTCCTTATCAGACCAAACCTATAGTGCGCTCAGGCACGTGTCCAAGAGCGCTGCAACCGGTTCGACGCGCCGGGTCAGCGCCCGAAGCCTGCGAGAAGGCGGTCGGTGGGCACGATTTCCTTGCCGAGCGGCATGAGCGAGACCGGAATGAGCTTGAGGTTTGCGATCGCGAGGGGGATGCCGATGATCGTCGTGGCCATGGCGATGGCCGTCGCGACGTGGCCGATGGCAATCCAGATTCCTGCCACGAGGAGCCAGATGATGTTCCCGATCATCGAGGCCGTTCCGACGCGTCCGCCCTTGTCCACGATCGTGCGGCCGAACGGCCACAAGGCGTAGGAGGCGATGCGGAACGACGCTATGCCCCACGGGATGGTGACGATGAGGGCGCAGCAGATCAGTCCCGCGAGGAAGTAGCCGAGGGCCAGGACGAAGCCGCCGAAGATGAACCAGATGAGATTCAGAAGAGTCTTCATGCATACCAGTCTGCCCTGCCGGACGGGATCCACAGAGTTCTCCGACGCGGTCTACTGCTCCGCCGGGTGGGGCCACGATTCGTGTGGACCTCCCACCCGGTTCAGAGTCGCGTGCACGGCCGGACTCACGGCGGTGGGCTAACCATGCGGTGTGCGGGTCGGGTTCGGCGTCTCGCTGGCGTTGGTAGGGCGCATGACGCCGGTGAGTCGGGTGACGCCGCACCGCCCGATGGAGCTCGGCTGGGTGCTACTCGCCCGAGGCCCGAGGGCCGCCCATGAACTGGGAGGCCCAGTGACCCGGGTCCGCAACCAAGAACTGACGACCGGTGATCTCGGACGGAACGATCCGCACGAAGAACGCCTTCTCCCCCGACTGCCACGGGAACAGCGGCAGCGCGACAGCGTCGACGATCTCTTCGGTGTTGAGCACGGGCTCGAGGACACCATGGATGACGACCGACCAGGCCTCGCGGACGTCGGCCTCGTAGCCGTCGACCTCGAAGGCGACCTTGAGCCGGCCCATCGACGCCGCGAGCTTTGTGCCCGGGGCTGTGCGGAAGAGCACAGTCCCGCGGTCCACGAGGTAATTGATCGGGAAGAGCTCGAGGCGCTCGCCGCTGCTGAAGGCCAGCCGGCCCACAACCATGGTTCGGGCCCGTTCCCAGGCATCCTCAGGCGAGAGGGTGCGGACGCCCTCAGACTGGGTGGGATTCGGGGTCTCGTGCTTGGCCATGCAGCCAGTGTATGGCGTGCTGAGGCGAAGCCTCAGGGCCGTACGACCCGACGTCAGCTCACGGACGAGTGGGGTGGGTCAGCGGGCGTTGGAGGCCGGCGCGCCTGCCCGGCGCGGACCACGGCCGCGCCCCTGGCTGCCGCGCTGGCCCTGGCCACCCTGGCTGCCCTGGCCACGCTGGCCCCCGGAACCCGAACCGCCGGAGTAGCTGCCGCCGGAGGTTCCGCCGGTCGTCGAGCTCCACACGGCTGCGCTCCCTCCGCGGGTCTGCTCGCCGCCCGTCCGCTCGCCGCGCTGCTGCCCTCGCTGCTGCTGACCGCGAACAGGCGCCGAGCCCTCAGCACGGGTCCGCGAGCCCCGGCCCTGCCGAGAATCCTGGCCGCCCTGCGAGGAGCGTGCGGTCTGGCCCTTCGCGGCCGGAGCGTCGTTGCGGTGTCCCTCGCCGCCGGCGCCGCCACGTCCGCGGCGAGCTACGTCGTCGCGCGTGCCCTGGCCTGCACCAGGGCCGCGGCGTGAGCGCTTGCGCTGCGCGTTGGCGCCGGTGGACGTGCCGCCGCCCTGCTGCGGCATCTTCGCGGCCACGGCCGCGGCACGCACCTCCGGATCAACGTACTCGGCACGCTCGCCGACGAGCGCTGCGACCTCGGACGAGGACGACGTCACAGGCGTGATCTCGACCTTGACGCCGGCGTCGCGTAGCAGCTTGCGGACGTCGTGCTTCTGCTCGGGCAGGACGATCGTCACAACGGTGCCGTCCGAGCCCGCACGGGCCGTGCGGCCAGAGCGGTGCAGGTACGCCTTGTGCTCGGCCGGCGGGTCGACGTGGACCACGAGCTCGACGTCGTCCACGTGCACGCCGCGCGCGGCGACGTCGGTGGCGACGAGCACGCGCACCGCACCGGATGCGAAGTCCGCGAGATTGCGGTCGCGGGCGTTCTGGGACAGATTGCCGTGGAGGTCGACGGCGGGGATGCCGGACTTCGTGAGCTGCTGGGCCAGGCGCTTGGCGTGGTGCTTGGTGCGCATGAACAGCACGCGACGGCCCTGGCCGGACGCGAGCGCCTCGATGAGGTTCTTCTTGCTCGTGGCGTCCTGGGTGAGCAGGACGTGGTGCTCCATGGTGCTCACCGCGGCCTGCGGTGCGTCGACCGAGTGGGTGAGCGGCTCGTGCAGGTAGCGCGTGACGATCTTGTCCACGCCATTGTCCAGGGTCGCCGAGAAGAGCAGGCGCTGGCCGTTCTTCGGGGTCTGGTCGAGGAGGCGCTTGACCACGGGCAGGAAGCCGAGGTCCGCCATGTGGTCGGCCTCATCGAGGACGGTGACCTCGATGTCGTTCAGGTTCACGATGCCCTGGCGGCCGAGATCCTCGAGCCGGCCGGGGCACGCGATGATGATGTCGACGCCGCCGCCGAGCGCACGCTCCTGGCGGGCCTGGGAGACGCCGCCGTAGATCACCGTGGTGTTCAGCCCCATGGAGGCAGCGAGCGGGGCGACCGTCGCATCGATCTGGGTGGCGAGCTCACGGGTCGGGGCGAGCACGAGCCCGAGCGGGCGGCCCGGACGACGGCGCCCCGAGCCTGCGCGGCCCGATTCGGCGAGGCGTGCCACGAGCGGCAGCGCGAAAGCGATGGTCTTGCCCGAGCCGGTGCGGCCGCGGCCGAGGACGTCACGGCCCGACAGTGTGTCGGGAAGGGTCTTGGTCTGGATGGGGAACGGCGACTCGATGCCCTGGTCCGCAAGGATGCGGGACAGGGGCGTGGGCACGCCAAGGGAAACGAAGGTCTGATCAGCCATGGCTGTAGGAACTCCAGCGTCGGATCGGCCCCACAGGCCAAAGCGGCCCACAGGGTTCGCCGAGGAAAGGGAGCCTGGCCTCACCGCTGCCCGCCCTCGAGGGTCGGGGCTGCGGGGCCTGGAAACGCGTTCATCGACGCAGGCCGCGCGGCGCTCGGTTCCGGGAATCCCGGCCGGGCACGGCGACCCAAATATCTATACTAGCAGGGACTGCGAGGCCTTCCCGCATGCCAGCGCAGACACCACCAGCCAGACTGCGCGCACGCCTCAGTCCAGACCGGCCGGGATGGCCGCCGGAGCAAGGTCCACGCGCCCCCGCGCCCTGCTGTCCGGGCCGACGAGGACGCCCATGCGCTTCGTCACCCTCAGCACGACGATGCTTTCGAGGAACTCAATCCCCGGTACCTTTTCCGCCATGGCCATCTCGGCCGCCGCGACCTCCGCCACCGAGCGCAGCCACATCGTGACGATGAAGTTGGCCCGACCCGTGATGGACGCGGACAGGCGGACCGAGCGGATCGAGCGGATCGCCGCGGCCGCAGCGGTGTGCTGCCCTGACGGCACCTTCGCGTACCACGTGCAGGTCGCCGGGAAGCCGACGGCAAGCTGGGCCACATCGCAGCGGAACGCGACGAGCCCGGACCCGAGCACCTTCGCGAGCTGCCTCTGGACCGTGGACGGATTCCGGCCGAGCTCCTTGGCCATCTGCGCCGAGCTGGCCCGCCCGTCCCGCGCCAAGAGGGGCAGGAGGTCATGGCACGCCGGCGTGAGCGGGCCGGAGGACCTCGGCCGCTCGGCGAGCTGGGCGAACGCTGCGGACTTCTTCGCGTCGAGGGCGGGGATCCGCCACGAGTGGCCGGCCTGGTGAAGCGTGCTGCCGAGCGCCGCATGGATCCTCTCGACGCCGGGGATGGCCAGGATGGCGGGGGCGACGACATTCGCGTAGTCGTAGAGGGATCGTGTGAAGACGGTCAGCATGGCGTCGTGGTGGCCGGCGGGGAGCTCGACGGTCTGGACCTCGGGGATCGCGTTGAGTGCGTCCGCCACGGACATGACTGTGCCCGGGGAGCAGTCGACGTCGACGAACGCGAGCGTCATCTCGGTGGGATCGCCCACCCCGTAGGACGTGATCCACGCGAGGCCCTGCGACTCGAGGCGCTCCCACCGCGCGGCAAGCGTGGCGGGACGCACCCCAAGGATCGCGCCCGCGTCCTGCCACGTGACGCGGGGGGCGATCTGCAGGGCGTTGATGAGTTCGAGGTCCTCCTCGGAGAGGACATCCAGCAGCGGTCCGTCCGCACGATTCTGACGACTTGGTCTCAGGGTCTGCATGATACTGACGAACTTAGTCGGTCACTTCGCATCTGGCCACACACTGGGGGCGGACATCGCCACGTGGCGCAGGTCACAGGAAAGGAATCATGGAGTTCATCGACACCGCCCGGAGTCTTCAGGGCCAGCTCACCGAGTGGAGGCACGCCCTCCACCAGGAGCCGGAGATCGGGCTCGCGCTCCCCCGGACCCAGGAGAAGGTCCTCGCGGCCCTCGATGGGCTCGGGCTTGAGGTCTCGACCGGCACCGACACCACATCGGTCACTGCGGTGCTGCGCGGCACCGGCCGTGCCACGGCATACGGTGCGCCGCACGACGACGGCGAGTCGCCGTCGTCGTCCGCCTCGCCTGCCGTGACCGGAACGGGCCGCCCCACCGTGCTGCTGAGGGCCGATATGGACGCCCTGCCCGTGCAGGAGCGCACCGGGGCCCCGTTCACGTCGCGGATCGACGGCGCGATGCACGCGTGCGGCCACGACCTGCACACCTCTATGCTGCTCGGCGCAGCCACCCTGCTCTCCGACAACCGGCACCGGCTCGCCGGGGACGTCGTCTTCATGTTCCAGCCGGGCGAGGAGGGCTACGACGGAGCGTCCGTGATGATCCGCGAGGGCGTCCTCGACGCCGCCGGGCGCCGGGCCGACGCAGCCTTCGGCATGCACGTCTTCTCGTCGATGGCGCCCCACGGGCAGTTCGTGACGCGGCCCGGGGTCATGATGAGCGCCTCCGACGGGCTGTTCGTCAAGGTCCTCGGCGCGGGCGGCCACGGCTCAGCCCCGCACATGGCCAAGGACCCGGTGACGGTGGCCGCCGAGATGGTCGTCGCGCTGCAGACCATGGTCACGCGCCAGTTCGACATGTTCGATCCGTGCGTCGTGACGGTAGGCCGGCTCGCCGCAGGGTCCAAGCGCAACATCATCCCCGAGACGGCCGAGTTCGACGCGACCATCCGCACGTTCTCGGGCGCGAACCGCGAGCGCATGCAGACGGCGATCCCGCGGCTGCTGAAGGGGATCGCCAACGCGCACGGCCTCGATGCCGAGGTCCGGTACGAGGCCGAGTACCCGCTCACCGTGACCGACGAGCGAGAGACGGAGTTCGCCGAGGCCGCGATCGCGGAGCTCTTCGGCGCCGACCCGAGCGCGCCGAGCCGCCACGCGCGTCTGGCCCAGCCGCTGAGCGGCTCGGAGGACTTCTCCCGCGTGCTCGCCGAGGTGCCCGGGAGCTTCATCGGCCTCAGCGCCGTGCCCGCTGGCGTCGACCCTGCCACCTCAGCGTTCAACCACTCCCCCTTCGCCACGTTCGACGACGCGGTGCTCGCGGACGGCGCGGCCCTCTACGCCCACCTCGCCCTGACCAAGGCCGCCTCCCTCGCGGGCGCCTGATCCTCACCTTTCGAAAGGCCACCATGTCCACCAACACCGCCGTTGCCGGACGACTCCGCAAGGCACCGTCCACGCGACAGACGATCATGAGCACCGGCGTGGGGAACGCCGTCGAGTGGTTCGACTGGAACGTCTACGCGACGTTCGCGCCGTTCTTCTCGAAGCAGCTCTTCAACGGAGCAGACCCCACGTCCGCGATCCTCTCCACTCTCGCCGTCTTCGCGGTGGGCTTCCTCGCACGGCCCTTCGGCGGGCTCGTCTTCGGCTGGATCGGCGACCGGATCGGGCGCCGCACGTCGATGACCTTCGCCGTGGCCCTCGCGGCCTTCGGCAGCCTGCTCATCGCGATCGCCCCGACCTTCACCTCGGTCGGCGCGTTCGCCTCGCTCACGCTGCTCATCGCCAGGCTCATCCAGGGCCTCGCGCACGGCGGCGAGCTGCCCTCCTCCCAGACGTACCTCTCCGAGGTCGCGCCGAAGGAGAAGCGCGGGCTCTGGTCCTCGCTCATCTACGTCTCCGGGACCGCCGGGGTCCTCTTCGGCACCTTCCTCGGCGTGCTCCTCACGAGCGTGCTGACCAAGGCGCAGATGGACGCCTTCGGCTGGCGCATCCCCTTCTTCCTCGGGGCGGCGCTGGGCCTGTACGGCCTCGTCATGCGCTTCCGGATGCCCGAGACCGAGGCGTTCGAGGGGCTCGCCTCCGGCACCACCCAGCCGAAGCACCGGATGTGGCGCTCGATCGTGGAGCACCGGAAGCAGGCCTTCCAAGTGATCGGTATGACGGTCGGCCTCACGATCATCTACTACGTGTGGGGCGTCGTGGCCCCTGCTTTCGCCATCTCGAGCCTCCACATCAATGCCTCGGAGGCGCTGTGGGCGGGTGTCGGCGCGAACGTCGTGTTCCTCATCGCACTGCCGCTGTGGGGAAGGCTGAGCGACCGGATCGGCCGCAAGAAGGTCATGATCATCGGCGGGGTCGGGGTGGCGGTGCTGCACTTCCCGATGACGTGGCTCCTCCACGACTCGGCCTGGCAGCTGTTCGTCTCGATGTCCGTCATGCTCGTGTTCATCGCGTGCTCGGCGGCGATCGTGCCAGCCGCGTATGCCGAGATGTTCCCCGCGCACATCCGCACCGTGGGTGTGGGCGTGCCCTACTCGATCTGCGTGGCGCTCTTCGGCGGCACGGCGCCGTACCTCCAGCAGCTCTTCGCCGATGTCCTGCACGCGTCCTGGGCGTTCAACGTCTATGCGGTGGTCATGGTCGGCGTCTCGATCCTGACGGTGCTGGCCCTGCCCGAGACGAAGGGCAAGGATCTCAGGCACTGAGTTTCCAGCCCGACGGCGCCCCCTCCCGCGCGTGACCTGCGCGCGCGAGGGGGCGCCGTCGTGCGTCCCGTAGCCTTTAATGCGATGAGCGAGCACCCCGAATCCCCCGCGCCGGCCCACGGCGATCCCCTCCAGGGCAACCCCGTCACCCCCGGCTCACAGGCATCCTTCGGGACGTACCGGCGGCAGCCGGTGAGCTTCGTGCGGCGCGGAACCCGCCTGCAGGGGCGGCGGCAGACTGCGTGGGACGAGCACGCGGACGCGTACGTGGTGGACGTCCCTCGACACGTCGCGGACACGTCCGTGCATCCGGACTTCGTGTTCGACGCGGCGGCGGAGTTCGGGCGTGCAGCACCGCTCGTCGTCGAGATCGGCTCCGGCCTCGGCGAGGCGATCGTCGCGGCGGCCGAGGCGCACCCGGAGCACGACTTCCTCGCCGTCGAGGTCTACAAGCCCGGGCTCGCGAACACGCTCCTGCGCATCGCGCAGCGCGGCCTCACGAACGTGCGCGTGGTCCAGGCCAACGCCCCCGAGGTCCTCGGCACGATGCTCCCCGCAGGGTCCGTGGCCGAGCTGTGGGTGTTCTTCCCCGATCCGTGGCACAAGTCGAAGCACCACAAGCGGCGCCTCGTGCGGGACTCGTTCGCCGACCTCGCGGCGCGGGTGCTCGCCCCCGGCGGGGTGTGGCGGCTCGCGACCGACTGGTCCGGCTACGCCCAGCAGCTGCGCGAGGTGGTCGCGGACTCGCCGCACTTCCGCAATGCGCACGACGGCGAGCTGGCCGGCTCCGCAAGCCCCCTCACCGCCGCGTGGGCCTCCGGCGTGGATTGCGAGGCGACCGGGGAGGTCGACGAGGTGGGCGGCTGGGCGCCCCGATTCGAGGGCCGCGTCCTGACGAGCTTCGAGAACAAGGCGCTGGCGGCCGGCCGCGTGATCTTTGACCTCACGGCCGTGCGGGGCTAGCTCAGCCGACTGAGGTGCTGGCGATGGTCTGCTGGGCGGCGTCCCGGATCTCGACCGTCCGGATCGAGGCCAGCTGGATCGACGTCGCACCGGTCAGGACCGCGCGGCTCGCGTAGCCTGCCGAACTCCAGCTGGCCGCCTGCTGGGACGAGCCGTCGGCGCCGACCACCCACACCGTGAACACCCCGCCGTTCGGCATCCCGTGGCACGTCAGGTCCAGCTCGGTGCCCCACCCCTTCCGTACGAGGGCGAGGTCAACCTGCGCGCCGGATTCCGACGCCAGGGTGAGGGTCTGTGCAGGGGCAGGGGCCGTCGCGGAAGGACGGGCCGATGGGGCGGGGCCCCCACCGAGCGCGGTCCCCACCACTGGTCCGGCCGCGATTCCCGCGGCGAAGAACCCCGCGGCCGCCGCAGCGAGGGACCCCGCCCACACCGCCGAACGCGCACGACGGCGCCGGGCCACCCGGGCGAGCAGCTCGCGCGGCGCGCCGGCTGGCCCGAGGGCATAGTCAGGCGAGCGGGCGTCGTCGTGCGCGATCTCCCCGGCGCGCGCGAGGGGAACCGCGTCGAGGAGCGCCGGCAGGGTCTCGAGCGAGGCGAGCTCGGCGCGGCAGTGGACGCACGCCGCGAGGTGTACCTCGACCGCCCTGGCTTCGTCCGGCGAGAGGGCGCCCAGCACGTAGGCGCCGAGGTCGAGGCGGAGTCCTTCGTGCCCGGAGGGATGCTGTGTGGCGGTCATCGGTCCACCCCCATCTCGTCGAGCGCGGAGCGCAGGGACTTGAGCGCGTAGAAGCAGCGGGACTTCACGGTTCCGGCCGGTACACCGAGCTCTTGGGCTGCTTCCGCGACGCTGAGCCGGCGGTAGTGCACGGCCACGAGCGCCTGACGGTGCTCCGGCGTGAGCCGGGCGAGGGCCTCCTCCATCACTACGCGGTCGAGGAGCTCGTCGATGCGCTCCACATCCACGGCCACGGCGAAGCCGTCGGGCATCTCGTCGATTGAGGCCGCGGACCTCGGGCGCCGCGCGGCGAGGCGGTGCTGGTCCACGATCAGGTTCCTCACTGTCCGGTACAGGTAGGCACGGAGGCTCTGGGTGTCCGGCGGTGCCTGGCGCCACACGCGGATGATCGCCTCCTGCACAATGTCCTCCGCTTTCGAGCTGCCCACCGCCCCACGCGCGAAGCGGCGGAGCGCGGCGCCGTGCTCGCGGTAGAGCGCCGCGACAGCGTCCTCATCCATGGGCATGCAGGCCTCCTCGCCACTCACACGCGCCCGGAGCCGATTCGGTTCATTCCGCCTGAACCATTCTGCGCCCGGAGGCGTCTGAGGGGCAGAGCGACGGGCCAACCGCCGCACGAACGGAAAGGCAAACCATGAACAAGCGAGCAGCCGTGTGGATGGCCGCAGCCTGGGCGGTGCCGGCCTTGGCACTCG
This sequence comes from Sinomonas sp. ASV486, assembly GCF_030908215.1. Classification (GTDB taxonomy): domain Bacteria; phylum Actinomycetota; class Actinomycetes; order Actinomycetales; family Micrococcaceae; genus Sinomonas; species Sinomonas puerhi. The sequence continues at coordinate 429,416 of NZ_JAVFJK010000001.1, forward strand.
CCGGCTGCGGCGGCACGAGCGGGGGGTCGACGTCATCCTCGGCAGGCGCACCGGCGTCGTCCTCCGCGCCAGCGTCATCCTCCGCACCGGCGTCGTCCTCCGCGCCCGCGTCGTCCTCCGCGCCAGCGTCATCGCAGGCGGCCGCCGGCGTCACGCTCAAGACCTCGAACGCGGGCGGGCAGACCATTGTCGTAGACGGGAAGTCCATGACCGTTTACGTCTACACCAGGGACAACAAGGGCACGACGGCGAGTGCGTGCGTCGGCGGGTGCGCGCCCCTCTGGCCTGCTGTCACCACTACGGGTACTCCGACACTTCAGGGGGTCACCGGCACGATCGGGAGCATCAAGACCGCCGACGGCAAGGATCAGGTGACGATCAACGGCATGCCCCTCTACTACTACGCCAAGGACACCGCGGCGGGCGACACCAAGGGTCAGGGCGTGGCGGGCGTCTGGTACGTCGTGGGTGCCAACGGGAACATGATCCAGGCGGCGCTCATGGCGGGCACCTCCGGCTACTGACGGGAGCGGTCCGCACCTTCGCATCCGTTCACGCGGCGGGAGCGGCTGCGCACGCTCAACGACCTCGACGATGAGCCGTGCCGGCTCCTCGCGTCGGCTGGCGCCCACAACTCCTGAGCTTCATGGACTCAGGAACCGTGGCCTGCCGTCGCCTCGAAGGCGTCGAGGTGCAGCATAGCCTTGGCCAGGAGGGAGCGCAGGGCCCGCGTTTCCTCCTCGTCGAGCGCGAGCGCCGCGGCGAGTCGACGCGGGACGCTCGCCACGCGATCCCTGAGGGCCATGCCTTCCGGCGTCGTCGAGATCAGGACGCGGCGCTCGTCGCCCGGGTCCCGGCGGCGCTCGACGAGGCCTGCGGCCTCGAGCCGCTTGAGGAGCGGGGTGAGGGTCCCCGAGTCCAAGCGGAGGCGCTCCCCGATCTCGCCCACGTTGACGGGATCGGCGGCGTCCCACACCGCGAGCATGGTGAGGTACTGGGGGTACGTGAGGCCCTCCTGAGCGAGTAGATGCCCGTAGGCGCGGGTCACGGCGCGCGTCGCCGCGTGCAGGGGAAGGCACAGCTGGGCGTCGAGCTCGAGCTGGGGGTACGCCTGAGTCGTCATCACCCCATAGTACTTTGCACAGTTATATTGTGTGCAATATGATTGCTCGCATGGAAACCCTCTACACGGCAAGCGCCATCGCGCTCGGAGACGGTCGCAACGGCCGGATCCAGTCCCCTGACGGCCATCTCGACGAGCCGGTCCGCGTTCCCCGGGAACTTGGCGGACCTGGTGGGGCCACCAACCCGGAGCAGCTGTTCGCTGCAGGCTATGCGGCCTGCTTCCACTCCGCGCTCAAGCTCGTCGCGTCGCGCGCGAACGTCGACGCTAGCGGCTCGGAGGTTGCCGCGGACGTCTCGCTGCACGCCCTGCCGACCGGCGGGTATGGTCTCAGCGCCCAGCTCGAAGTGAGCCTGCCGGAGATCGACGCGGCAACGGCCGAGGACCTCATGGCGCGCGCACACGAAATCTGCCCCTACTCCAACGCGACCCGGGGCAACATCGAAGTCACCCTCGCGCTCGCCTAGCCTTCGGACGCCTGGCCTTCAGGCCTCGGCGGGCCTTCAGGCTCTGGCCGCGCCCGGGGGCCCGGCGTAGTGTGGGGACTCCCGAAGTCGAGGAGGAACCATGTCAGACTTCCGCGCCTACACGGAAGAAGAGAAGCACAGCTTCGTCGCACCGACGTGCGAGCTGTGCGGCCAGCACCGGCACATCGTGTGGCAGCAGGACGGGGACAAATGGACCCCGAGGGACAAGGGCTGTTCCAACGAGGCGTGCCCGCAGTACGCCGGCTGAGGATCCCTCAAATCCATACGCCGGTGCCGTGGGGGCCAGCGATCCAGGTCCTCACGTCGGGCGAGCACGTCGAGTCCTCTTCGCCGATGTTCCCGAGGGAGGGAGCGGCCTCGTCCCGGTCAGCCCCCATAGGCTGGTGCGCACCCTTAAGAACGGAACCGAGCGCACATCGTCGAGGTGCAGGCTGTCGAGTTAGCGAACTGAGCAGCACGACATCCGCCCACATCCTCCCGATCCTCGAAGACGCCGAAGCGATCGGAGAGACCGCCGTCGCGTGCGCGCGTCAGCCAGCCGCTCGAGCAGTCGAGGCTGAGTGCGCGTTCTGGTCCCCGGTGTCCTCCTCCTGCTCGCGGGTGGCCTCCCAGCTGGCGAGGATGCGGAGCGCGTCGGCGGTGGGTGTACCGGGTTCGGCCATGTACACGTTCAAGCTCCAGCCCGGCTGATCGGGGAGCTCGGTTCCCTCGAAGAGGAACTCGAGGTCCCCGACGACGGGGTGCAGGAACCGTTTGACGCCGGTGACGTGGCGGCGGACGTTGTGGTCGCCCCACTTAATCCGGAATTCCTCGCTTCGCGTGGAGAGCTCGCCGATCAGATCCTGCATGTCCCGGTCATGGGGGTCTCGGCCGGCTTCGGCTCGCAGGATGGCGACGATCATGTCGGCGGCGAGGTCCCAGTCCGGGTAGAACCGCTCCGCATTCTCATGGTGCAGGAAGGCGAACCGTGCCAGGTTGACTGGCCGCTCGCGCAGGGTGCTGTACGCCTCGGCGTGCAGGGCTCGGGCAAGGAGGTTGGTGGCGAGGATGTCCATCCGGCCGTTGCGGATCAGCGCCGGGCCTCCCGTGACGGCGTCGAGCATCAGCTGGAGACCGGGTCTGATCGTCGCGGGACGTGAACTGCTGCGTGGACGGCGGGCCGTGGACGCGTTCGCGGCGCGGGCGAGGTCGAAGAGGTGCTGCCGTTCGGCTTCGTCCAACTGCAGCGCCGTCGCGATGGCGTTCAGGACGGCGTCGGAGACGCCATTGAGGTTTCCGCGTTCCAGACGCGCGTAGTACTCGACACTGACGCTGGCGAGCATCGCGACCTCGGTGCGGCGCAGCCCTGGCACGCGGCGGTTCGGTCCGCCCGGTAGATCGACCTGCTCCGGTCGTACCTTCGCCCGACGCGAGGTGAGGAATTCGCGGACGTCGTCGCTGTTCTGCGTGCTCATGGCTCCCATCCCCTTCTCACAGGTTGGTCTGCGCTTCCAGGAATCCCGGGTAGCGGCCGCCCTGGATGTCGGCGTTGTCCGACGCTGCGGTCAGACGCGCGAGATCCTCCGGGGAGAGGGCGAGGTCGGCGGCGGCGATGTTCTCCTCGACGCGGTGCAGCTTCGTTGTCCCGGGAATGGGTACGATCCATGGTTTGCGGGCCAGCAGCCAGGCCAGAGCCACCTGTCCAGGCGTCGCGCCGTACCCGACGGCTACATCCTTGACAGTCTCGACCAGGGCGAGGTTGTGCTCCAGGGCGGCCGGTGCGAACCGGGGAATCTGCGCGCGCAGATCGTTGTGCTCGTCAAACGTGGTCGAGGTGTCGATGGTGCCGGTGAGGAATCCCTTGCCGAGGGGACTGAAGGGTACGAACCCGATCCCGTTCGCCTCGCAGACGGCGAGCACGCCCGCTTCGGGTCGACGCCACCAGAGCGAATACTCGCTCTGGACGGCAGTGACCGGTGTGACGGCGTTGGCCCGCCCGATCGTCGTTGCGGATGCCTCGGAGAGCCCCCAGCTGCGGATCTTCCCGGCGTCGATCAGCTCCCCGACGGCGCCGGCGAAGTCCTCGATAGGGGCAGCCGGATTGACGCGGTGTTGGTAGTACAGGTCGATCGTGTCCGTGCGCAACCTGGCGAGCGAGCCCTCGACCGCGGCCGCGAGATCACCGGGCAGCAGCATCCTTCCACGCGGCTTCCGTTCGACAGGGTCGATGTCCTGCGCGTACTTGGTGGCGATGACGACCGAGTGCCGCACCGGCGCCAGCGCCTCCCCGACGAGTTCCTCGTTCGCGTGCGGACCGTAGATCTCCGCCGTGTCGAAGAATGTGACCCCGCGCTCCACGGCGGCACGGATCACTTCGATCATCTGGGCACGGTCGGGCCGTCCGCTGTACCCACCGGTCATCGTCATACAGCCCAGCCCGATCGCGGACACGTCGAGCGCCGCAGTGCCGAGAGTTCGCTTCTGCATCGTCATGGCCTCCACCGTACGTGCGAAGCCAGCGCGATGGGGTTCCCTGCCAGAACACCTTTCACCAGGGCCTCCCGCCCGCATGGAATTGACGGTTCTCTTGATAGCGAACACCCGTTCCAACGAATCGCGAGTCCAGAGAGGAAGGCCATGCCAGCCAAGCGCGAACCCAGCGGCCTACGCAAAGCAATCGGAGACTTCACACCCAAGATCGTCGACATCACCGACGACGTCCTCTTTGGCGACATCTGGGAACGCCCCGAGCTGCCCAAACGCGACCGGAGCCTGATCACGGTCGCAAGCCTCATCACGGCCGGCAACTGGGAACAGCTCGAGGCGCATCTGAAGATCGCGAAACAGAACGGCCTGACCGAGACCGAACTGAAAGAGGTCATGATCCATCTGGCGTTCTACGCCGGCTGGCCCAAGGCGCTCTCCGCGATCAACATCGCAAAGCGCATCTTCACCCACTGACCCCCCACCGCCACCGGTCCGGAAGGACTTCTGTGCCCCGCACCGACCCCACAACGACTCCGGCACCCGCCGCTCCCGCCGATGCCACGGGGGGCCGACCGCGCATCACGCTGCTTCTGGCGTCGCTCGGGTTCTTCCTGATCACCCTCGACATCCTCATCGTCAACCTCGCCCTGACCCAGATCGGCATCGAGCTCGGCGGCGGCACTGCGGGGCGGCAGTGGGTGATCGACGGCTACACACTCACCTTCGCCGTGCTGCTGCTGTTCGCCGGCAACCTGTCCGACCGGATCGGCGCCAAGCGTTCCTTCGGATGCGGCATCGTTCTTTTCCTCGTAGCGTCGATCGGCTGCGCCGTCGCGCCGTCGCCGGGTCTGCTGATCGCAGCCCGCGTCCTCCAAGGCGCGGGCGCTGCGATCATGCTGCCCGCATCAATGGCGCTCATCCGCGAAGCATTCCCCGACCCGCGCAGGCGCACTCACGCCCTCGGCATCTGGGCGGTCGGCGGCGCCGTCGCCGGCGCGGTCGGCCCCCTCGTCGGCGGTGCGCTGACGACAGTTGACTGGCGGCTCGTGTTCGGCATCAATCTCCCCATCTGTGTCGCGATGCTGGTGCTCCGGGCCTTCGTCGCCCACTCGCCGAAACGGCCGACCCCGTTCGACTGGGCCGGGCAGGCCGTGGCCGTCGTCTCGCTGGCCGCCCTCATGTATGGACTCATCACCGGCGGCGACCAGGGCTTCGGACAACTCTCCGTCATCCTGGCGCTCGTCGTCGCCGCGGCCGGCATCGCCGGCTTCCTCCTCATCCAGGCGCGAGTCCGCCACCCGATGATGCCGCTCGAACTCTTCCGCTACAGCGGAATGCGCGTCGCACTCCTCGACGGATTCGTCTTCATGGTCGGCAACTTCGGCTCCGTCTTCGTCGTCAGCCTCTACCTCCAACAACACCTCGGCCTGAGCCCCCTCCTCGCCGGTCTCGTCTTCCTCCCATCCGCAGCATTCAGCATCACCGGCAACATCATCAGCGGGACCCTCGCCAACCGGTACGGCGCGCGGGTTCCAATCGTGTTCGGCTTCATCCTCATGGCAGCAGGGTTCATCGGACTGCTCTCCAGCGCGCCTACCGGATCGCCGATCCTCGCCGGCGTGTTCCTGATCTTCACCGGAACCGGCGGCTCGGTCGCCATGCCACCAGTGACCTCGGTCGTGCTCGCCAGCGTCCCGGCCGAACGCGCCGGCACCGCAAGCGCAGTCTTCAACACCTTCCGCCAAGTCGGCGGCGCAGTCGCGATCGCCGTTTTCGGCGCGTTCATCGCCAATCCCGACACTTTCGTCCCCGGGCTGCAGCTCAGCTTCACCATCGCCGCAGTCGCGCTCCTGGCCGCCGCTCTCATCAGCCTGCGCATCCGCACACCCCAGCACCACTGACCACGGCAGCCCAGCAACCCGAGGGGCTAGCTCTGAATCCGCTCCTCGTGCTCCACCCGGTCCTGGGGCGTGACGCGGGCGGCGAGGAAGTCGCCGATGGCCGCGCTGAACGCCGCGGGGTCTGTCGAGCGGGGGTCGGCGTTGTTCGCGCGGACCTCCAGAACAGGGATGCCCGCGGCCTCGAGGGCCTCGGTCGTGAAGTGGGCGCCGGGGACGTCGTCGGCCACGAGGTGGATGACACCGTCGACCCCGTGGTTGAGCGCCTCCTTGACGTACCAGCCTTCCGCCCAGCCTGGGGTATAGAGCTGATCCGTCATCCCGACGAACCTGGCGGCGAGGGTCCGCATCGGGTCCTCGCCGTAGCGGACGTACCCGTCCGCGGCGAGAGCGAGGTACATCGACCACACGAAGACGGCCCCGAACTCGCGCTCGAAGCGGGAGTAGATGTCCATGTCGAACCACAGGCCGCGGCCGATCCACATGAGCCGCGCCTTCTCGCCAGGGCACACGGCGTCCCCGCGGTCGACGGCGTCACGCACCTCGTGGTAGAGCGTCCTGGCGGCGTCGCGGGCCCACTCGGTGCCGCGGTGCCACTGCGGGATCATGACGCTGTTGATGATGTCGTGGACCCCGATCGGCGCCGGGCGCGTGGCGGCGAGGAGGTCACGGGTGCGGCGGTTCCACTCGGCCTGCTCATTCACGAGGTCCATGACCGAAGCGAGCCGCTCGAGCTCGAACTTCCGGCCGGCGCGCCGCTCGAGGAGCTCCACGAGCTCCCAGTTCTCCGCGGTCATGAGGTCCAGGCGCGCGGGGCCGAAGGCTTCCTCCCAATGGTGCGGAACAAGTTCCCACCATTGGGAAGGCACGGTCACCGCCGAGGTGCGCTCGAACGCGAAGAACTCCGTCCGGCCCGTCTCGGCCCACAGGTCAAAGACCTTCCGCGCGGAGTCCCCGCTCGTCTCGGCGATGACGAAGTCGGGCGTCGGCAGGCCGCCCCATGGCGCTTCCTCGGGGGGAAGCTGAGCGGCGCCGAACGCGACGGCGTCGTATTGTCTGGAGTAGTCGGGGAACCCCCGTTCGCGCAGCGCGTCGAGACTCCGGTCAGCCATCCGCTTGGCGGAGACCACTGAGGCCCACCATTGGTTGACGACGTAGGGGATGTCCATTGCGCGCAGGATCTCCTGCGGAGCGTCGGCGTTGACGAGGGCGATCGGTTGCCCCTCCGCGGCTGCTTTCTGCAGACCGGCGAACCATTGCTTCTGGTAGGCAGAGGCCCTCAGCGCCGAGGGAAGTCGTTTTCTGGTCATAGCTGTCCCGCCGTGGTGCGTTCGAGGAAGGGAGCGAGTGCCCGTTCCAGTTGCTGTGGGGAACCATCGGCTGGCTGCCTGCTGAGCAGCACCGACGGGATGTCCGCCTCCGCGAGGAGCTCCCGCTGCGGGGGGTAGTCCCACGCGGGCGCGTCGTCGAACGCTCGTGTGAAGCACAGGACCATTCCGACGCCAGCGAAGCGGGCCTGGTCGACCGTCCACCGCGCGCGCTCTGCCATCGCAGATGTCGCTGCGGCGGGGCCGCTGCGATGGTAGGCGCGGGCAAGCTCGTCAAGAAGCCCCTCGACGTGGTCCGATGCGCTCGGGTCGCAGGAGACGGTGAGCCGAAGCTGGCCCCAGTCGTGGTCTTCGCCGACGATGTGCGCCCCGAGCGCTTCGAGGCAGGCGTAGATGGTGTCCGTGTCCTGGCCGCTGCCCGAGAAGAAGACCCTGAGGCCATCGATCTCCGCGGTGTCGGCCTGCTCAAGCAGAGCCCGGTTGACGAGCTTGAGCGCATCGCGGGGATGCAGCGACTCGGCTGCCGCGAACAGGTGCAGGCTCTGACTCCCCGTTAGGCGACCCTCGCGGCGGAGCTTCTGGGCCTTGCCAAGGCGCTCCCTGAGCTCGCTGCAGCCGCGCATCGCCTCGCGGAGGGTCTCGGCCGAGACCTCGCGCCCAGTCCAGTTGCTGAGCGTCTTCGCAAAGCGGTGTACCTCGCGGCGGTCGTACTCGAGACTCGACTCTCTCCGAAGGTGCAGGAGATCGACGAGGTGCACAGGTGGCAGGGACGGCCGCCGCGAGGCCAGTTGGCGCGCCACGTAGAACTGCTGGAGGGACGCGCTGCTGTCGCGTGAGAAGGCGATCCCGGCCAGGAAGTCCAGCTCGCCGGCCAGGATCTGGCCGAGGATGGAGTGGGCGACCGGGTCAATGGCCTCGCCGAGCAGGTCCTTCGCATCGCCGGAGGCGAAGCCAGGGCGGCTGTGCAGGCGCAGTGGAATGGCCCCGGCCGCGACGATGAGCTCGCGCGGGACGTCCGCCCCGACGAAGCCGACGACGGTTCTGCCGGCCGCGGCTTCCTCACGAGCACGCTCGACGCGTCGCGCGTAGAGCTCGGATGCAGCCTCGAGCGCCTCTCCGGGGTTGGCCTTCGCCGGGTTCACAGGCTGGGCCTTCACAGGATCGAGCTGCGCTTGAGCTCATCGATCTGGGCCTCGGTGTAGCCGAGCAGACCGCTGAGGATCTCGTCGTTGTGCTGGCCCAGCCGCGGGGCCGGACGGTCCAGCGAGGTCTCGGCGCCAGACATCACGAACGGAAGGCCCGGGCCGAAGAGCTCGACGCCGGTCTCCCCGCCCGGGTGCCGCAGTGCGACAACTTCTCCCCGCTCCCGCACGCCCTGATCGTGCACGGCGTCGAGCGGATGCCTCACCTCGGCCACCGGCACGCCATTCGCCTCGAGCGCCGCGATTGCCTCGCCGAGCTCGCAGCCCGCGGCCCATTCGGCAATCATGGCGTGGAGCTCGGTCGCGTGGTGAACGCGGCCGTCTCTCTGTGCGAAGCGCTCGTCGTCTGCGAGCTCGGGCCGGCCGATGGCCGTGAGCACCCCGTGGGCGAACTTGTCCGTGGGCGCGCACAGCGCGATCCATCCGTCCTTCGTCCGGAAGGTCCCGAAGGGCGCGAGTCGCGGGACGTACTCCCCGGTCCGCAGTGGCAGGCCCAGCATCTCGAACGCGTCGAAGGGCTCCGCCGCCACGAGCGAGGTGAGCGAACCGAGCATCGAGACGTCCACGTGCTGCCCGCGCCCGGTGGCGCCGCGCTGGATGACCGCCGCCAGGGTGCCCATGACGGCGAACATCGGAGCGACGAGGTCCCCGACTGGGAGGCCGAACCGCACTGGGCCTCCGCCTGGCTCCCCCGCTGTCATCATGACGCCGCTCAGTGCCTGGATGATGGTGTCCATCGCCTTGCCGTTGCTGCCCTTGTAGGTGGCCCCGAAACCGCTGATGGACGTGTAGATGAGGGCGGGATTGGCCTCGGCGAGGTCGTCATATGAGATGCCGAGCCGGGCGGTGACTCCGGCGCTGTAGTTCTCCACGAGGATGTCCGCTTTGGCTGCCAGATCGAACAGGACCTGGCGCCCGCGCTGGTCCTTGAGGTCGAGGGTGATGCTCTCCTTGTTCCGGCCGCGGGAGAGGATCGAGACGGACATGTCGTCCTCGGACAGGCGACGCACGTTGAGGCCGTCGTGGCCGAGGTACGGGGAGTTGTTCCGAGCGGTGTCGCCGCCGGTGGCAGGGTTCTCCACCTTGATCACGCGGGCGCCGAGGCCTGCGAGCAGCAGCGTCGCGTAGGGCCCGGCGAGGGCGGTCGTGAGGTCGATGACGGTCAGCCCGTCGAGAGGTCGTTTCATGGCAGTTTCCACTTTCTGATGGCCAGCCGGTTCCTAGTGGCCGGCCGGGGCGGACGCCGCGGCACCTCGGTCGCGGTAGACGGGCTCACCCGGGCGCGCGACAGGGAGACCGCCCTCGGCGAGGCGCAGTTCCTCCAGGTAAACCGCGACCTCGCGGACGAGGCGCGCGGGGCTTTCGCGCCCGATCCAGTGGCCCTCGTCCTCGAAGAGCACGGCCTTGGCGCCGCGGACGTGGCGGGCAGCCCGGAGGCACGATTCGGGCGAGATGACGCCGTCGCGCAGCGCGCCGAGGATGAGCACGGGAACGTGGATCGACTGGAAGACCTTCTCGAGTTCCTCGTCCGTCGTCGCGTCCGGGAACGGCTTACCCTGGTTGATGGTCGCCTCGTCCTCGCCCCACGATGTCATCACGGCGATGCGCTGCTGGATGTACTTCTCGCGCCACGCGGTCCGCTCGGGATCGTCGCTCCACCCCGCCATGATGCGCAGCTGCTCGGCGATCGCCTCGGGGTTGCGCCGGCCCTCCACGATCTTCCGTCGGCCTTCAGAGGAGTCGACGCCGCCCGCGCGGTCGTGGGGGGTTCCGACGACGGAGATCAGGGCGCGGAGCCGCTCCGGATAGCGGCGGGCTATGTGCCAGCCGATGCCGCCGCCGTGCGAAATGCCGGTGTAGATGAAGTTCTCGATCCCCAGCCTGTCCGCGACCGCGCACACATCATCGGCCCACTGGTCGAGCCAGCCCTGCTCGGGCTGCGCCTGGTGCGTGGACTGGCCGAAGCCCCTCGCCTGGATCGTGATGACCCGGCAGTTGGTGGGCTCGGAGGCGAGCAGCTCCGGGAAGGTCCCGGCGGTGAAGCCGCCCGCACACGAGAGGACGACATCATCTCCCGAGCCGAATTCCTCGTAGTACAGTTCGGCGTCGCCGATATTCATGAGCGGCATTGGATTCCTTCCACAACGAAGAATTGATAAAGAAAGTCAGAGGAGAGAAGAATTCACCACCACGCGCCCAGGTGGGCGTCGCGGACGATGTCGAGGATCTCCCCGACCGTCGGGCGGGCGAGCTGGGCGGCCCTCAGGTAGCGCCGGCCGCGCTTGGCACGGACGGCGCCGAAGGCGAAGTCCCGGTACTCGGTCACGAGCTGCTCGAGCCCGATCTCGCCCTCCGGGCGGTACCACTGGTTGACGAGGGTCATGGACCGGATGAGGCCACTTCGGGTCACGACCGTCGAGCCGAAGTCGAAGACGCCTGCCGCCTTTCCAGTGTCGAGGATCTCCGACCAGAGGTCTTGGGTCCGCTTTCTGAGCGCCCCCAATTCCGCGGGCCACTCATGGAAACTGCTCTCCTGCTGCAGGAGAGAGCTCATCGTCGGGTGCTGGACGGGCACGAGGACGTGCACCGCGACGAGTGCGGCGAGCTTCTCCTCGGGCTCCCCCACCGAGGCGACGGCGGCCTCCGAGGCCTCGGCGTGCCGGTTCAGTCCATCGGCGACGAGCTCGCGGAGGGCCTCCTCCTTCGATCCCAGATAGTGGTAGAGGACCGAGGAGCTCACTCCGGCCTGGGAGCCGATCTCACGGATGCCCGTGTTGTGGAAGCCCTTCGTCGAGAACAGCTCGAGGGCCGCGCGGTAGAGCTTCAGCTCGACGCCCTCTTCAGCGGCACGCTGTCGGTTCATGACATCTCCTTCCGTGCCCCGTCCTCGCGGCACCAACTCGTCGAGATCGTTCGATCTATTCAGCAGATCAGTCGATCTATTTCCCATTGACGATGCTAGCAGCGTGCCGTTACTGTGGGCAATACCACTTGTGAACTGCATCTCATCGGATGCGCAGAGCAACGGAGCTCCCCATGATTCGATTCCCATCGGTCCCCCACGCGAGGCTCAAGCTCGCGGCAACCGCGGCAGTCGCCGCCGTCGCCCTCTCCGCCTGCGGCGGCGGCCCGCCGTCCTCCACGTCCGCCGGCAGCGACAAGCTCACGATCCAGTTCACCGGTCCACCCGTCAGCCTGAACCCGGCACTGGCCAGCACTGGCGGATCGGTGGTCTTCACTGCGCTGGCCTACGACCCGCTCATCTACCAGGCCGGCGACGGCAAGCTCGTCCCCGATCTCGCCACCTCGTGGCAGTACGTCGGGACCGGGAACATGGTCTTCGAGGTGACGCTCCGTGACGGCGTGAAGTTCTCGGACGGGACGCCCATGGACGCGAATGCGGTGGTCGGATCGCTCAAGTACTTCCTGAGCGCCAAGGGCCCGATGATCTCCCATCTGGGCAAGATCGCCTCGATCGATGCCGACGGGACCAACAAGGTCCGGATCACGTATTCGGAGGCGAACCCCGACGCGGCCCTCAGCCTGACCCAGTACAACGAGTTCGGACTCGTCATCAGCCCGAAGGGCGTTGCCGATCCGGCGTCGCTTCTCAAGAAGAGCGCGGGAACCGGCGCCTACACCTTCGATTCCGCGGACGCGGTCACCAACAGCTCCTACACCTACAAGAAGAACCCGAGCTACTGGCAGCCGTCTGCCCAGAAGTTCCAGACAGTCAATGTCAAGGTCATCGGAGACCCCAACGCCGTCCTCTCGGCCATCACGACCGGCCAGGTCGACTTCGCGGGCGGCGCGGCCGACACGGCGGCTTCGGCGAAGTCGCAGGGGATCTCCATCACCCCTGCGCCCTACTTCAACTGGTCGCTCAATCTCCTGGACCGCGACGGCTCGATCGCCAAACCGCTCGCCGATGTCCGCGTGCGCCAGGCCATCGCCCTCGCGTTCGACAGGTCCTCGCTCGCCACCGCGCTCGGCGGAGACTACGGCAAGCCCAGCACCCAGGACCTGCTGCCGGGCACCGACGGCTACATGACCAACGATCCCGGCCACGGCTACGACCTAAACAGGGCCAAGCAGCTCATGGCCGACGCCGGCTACGCCGACGGCTTCTCGATGCCGGTCATCACGACCTCCATCCTCGACAAGAACACCACCATCTCTCAGGCCATCACGCAGGCCCTCGGCGCGATCGGGATCAAAGTCGACCTCCACGTCGAGTCGACGGGCATGTCCCAGTACTCCTCAGGCGTCGCGAGCAAGAAGTACGCGGCCTCCATCTACCCGACCGCCGGAACCGACATGATGCAGTTCTACCAGCAGGACCTCGCCAAGGGCGTCCCGCAGAACCCCGAGAACTCGAGCGACCCGCAACTGGAGGACCCGTATCAGAAGGCCCTTGCGGCCCCCACCGATGCCGAGCGCACCAACCTCTACCAGCAGATGTCCAAGCGGCTCCAGGACCTCGCGTGGATCGTCCCGATCTACCAGCCGCAGACGCTCTGGTACAGCAAGAACGTCCACAACGTCGCGGCATCCGCCGGGAACCCGAACCCCCTGCCGGCGGCACCGGATCCCGCCCTTGCCTGGACGCTCGGCGGCTGAGCCGCACCGAGCCCTCGATTCACCGACGATTAGTCACTTGAGGAAATGAAGCCTTCACCATGACCCAGCTCATCCTTCGACGCCTCCTGATGTCGATCCCCCTGCTGCTGGTCGTGTCCCTGGTGGTCTTCGTGCTGGGGTCGCTCGTTCCGGGCGACCCCGCGCAGACCATCCTGGGGGTCGAAGCGACCCCGGACGCGATCGCAGCACTCCGCGAGAAACTCGGCCTTGACCAGCCCTGGTACGCCCAGTACGGCCACTGGCTGTCCGGACTGTTCCACGGAGATCTCGGGACGTCCCTCTACAGCGGCGAGCCGGTGGTCGAGACGCTCGCGGCACGCCTGCCGGTGACGCTCTCGCTCGTCTCGCTCTCGACGCTCCTATGCATGGTCATCGGAATCGGCTTCGGAATGCTGAGCGCCGTTCGGGGCGGCTTCTTGGCCCGCGCGGTGGACACCCTCTCCCTCGCCGGGCTCGCGCTGCCCAACTTCTGGGTCGCCGTCGTCCTCGTGACGTTCTTCGCCGTCAAGCTCCGCATCTTCCCCGCAACCGGCTACACCCCCTTCACCGTATCGCCGATGTGGTGGATCATCGGGCTCGTCCTGCCGGTCTGCGCGCTGAGCCTCGCCGGCATCGCCACGGTCGCCAAGCAGACGCGCTCGGCGGTCCTGGATGTCCTCGACCGAGACTACATCCGCACCTTCCGAGCCTCCGGCGTCTCGGAGTGGTCGATCCTCGTCAAGCACACGATGCGGAACGCGTCGATCCCGGTGGCGAGCGTCATCGGCATCCACGCTATTGCCGGGTTGGACGCGACCGTCTTCGTCGAGAACGTCTTCGTCCTGCCCGGCATGGGCAGTCTGGCCACTCAGGCCACGCTCGACCACGACCTGCCGGTTATCGAGGGCGTGGCCCTCTACTTCACCGTCATCGTGATCGTCGTCAACCTCTGCGTCGACCTCGCCTACGGCCTCCTCAATCCGAAAGTGCGGACAGCATGACCATCGCCACCTCCACCGAGAACTCCGCGGGACCCGCCGCGGCTGGCGGTCCGACCGGCCTCGTCCGACGGATCCTCCGATCGCCTGTCGGGCTCGCGTGCCTCATCTACCTGGCGATCGTCGTCATCGCCTGCGCCTTCGCACCGTGGATCGCGCCGTATGATCCGCTCGCCCAGGACCTTCACGCCATCGGCCAGGGACCCAGCGGAGTCCACCTCCTCGGCACCGACGTCTTGGGCCGCGACGTCCTCAGCCGGCTCCTTTTCGGCGGTAGCTACTCGCTGGGCGGCGTGCTTATCGCCGTCGTCGTCCTGCTCGTGGTCGCCGTCCCCATCGGCTTGCTCGCCGGGTATGCGGGCGGCCGCGCGGACCGCATCATCTCGCGCGTGATCGATGTCGCCATGTCAGTCCCGGTGATCATAATCCTCCTGGCCGTCCTGACCATCTTCAACCGCAACATGACCGCCGCCATGACCGTCTTCGGCCTGCTCGGCTCCTCGGGCCTCATCCGGGTAATCCGCGGCAACGTCATGTCGGTGCGGGAGGAGCTGTACATCGATGCCGCGCGCGTGATCGGCCTCGGCCCCGCACAGATCGCCGTGCGACACGTGCTGCCGCGCACTGCGGGAGCGATCATCGTCCACGTCTCGATCTTCGCCGCGATCTCCCTCGGCGTGCAGACAGGCCTGAGCTACCTCGGCCTCGGCGTTCCGCCGCCAGCGCCGACGTGGGGCGGCATGGTCGGCGACGCGGCTACCGTTATCCAGACCGTCCCGTGGCTCCTTGTGCCCAGCGGCGGCATCATCGCGCTGACCGTGCTCGCGTTCGGCCTCCTCGGCGACGTGGTGCGCGACGCCACCTCGGAGCGGGCGAAGACCGCCACGGCCGGCAAGTCCAAGCGGAAGGCCGCAACCGCCGTCGACTCCCGCCTCGCTGCCCCCGGTAGCCTCGTTCCCCACAGCGAGGCCCTCCTTTCGGTTCGCGGTCTCACCGTGGCCTTCGGCCCGGACGACCGTCCCATCACCGTTGTCGAGAACGTCTCCTTCGATGTCCTCCCGGGCGAATGCGTGGGCCTTGTCGGCGAATCGGGCAGCGGCAAGACCGTCACCGCCCTCTCCTTGCTCGGCCTCCTCAAGCGTGGCGGGCGGATCACCGCCGGAAGCGTGTTGCTCGAGGGCCGCGACATCTCCGGGCTTCCCGAGCGGGAGAAGCGCCGCTTCCGCGGCACGGAGATCGCACTCATATCGCAGGAACCGATGGTCGCCCTCGACCCCTCGTTCACGATCGGCGACCAGCTCGCCGAAGTCGTGCGCTCCCACACCCGGATGAAGAACAAGAAGGTGAGCCGGGCCGCGGCGCGGAAGCGCGCCGTCGAGCTCATCACCGCCGTGAACATCCCCGATCCCGAGGCCGTCGCCAAGCGCTACCCGCATCAGATCTCGGGCGGCCAGGCGCAGCGCGTCGCCATCGCCGCGGCCATCGCCGGCGACCCGAAGCTGCTCATCGCCGACGAGCCCACCACCGCGCTCGACGTCACCGTCCAAGCCGAGATCCTCGACCTGCTCCGCTCCCTCCAATCCAAGAACGGCATGGCAGTGCTCATCGTGACCCACGACTGGGGCGTCGTCGCCGATCTCTGCGACCGCGCGCTCGTCATGTACGCGGGGCAGATCGTCGAGACCGCGGACATCGGTCGCGTCTTCGATCATCCCCTCCACCCGTACACCAAGGCCCTGCTTGAGGCAAGCCCCCACCTGGCCGTCGAGGGCGAGCCCCTGCCGGCCATTCCGGGAAGCGTTCCGCGCCCCACAGACTGGCCCAAGGGCTGCCACTTCGCCGCGCGCTGCCGCTTCGCGACCGACGCATGCGTCGCCGCGCCGATCCCGCTCCTCGACATGGCACACGACCGCACCAGCCGCTGCATCCACACCGACCAACTCATGCCGGAAGACCGGCGTGTGCCGGAGGCCGTCCGATGACTCACTCCCCAGCCCGCCTTGATGCTCCCCCTCTGCTCGAGATCCGCGACCTCGCCGTCGACTACCCGAACGGGCGGAAGCAGCCCCGCCGCGCCGTGGACGGCGTGAGCCTGACCATCCATGAGGGCGAGACGCTCGGCCTCGTCGGCGAGTCCGGCTCGGGGAAGTCCACGATCGGCCGGGCCGTCCTGGGCCTCGCACCGGTGACCGAGGGCAGCATCCGCTTCGACGGGCACGAGCTCGGGAAGCTCGGGCGGAAGGAGCGGCGGCAGTTCAGCTCATCGCTCCAGGTCGTGTTCCAGGATCCCTACAGCTCGCTCGACCCGACAAAGACGATTGCCTACTCGCTCGCGGAGCCGCTGATCTCGCACGGCTCCGACCGCGCCGAAGCCCGGCGCGAGGCCTCGGCGATGCTCGAGCGCGTCGGCCTCCGGCCCGAGGACGGGGCCCGCTATCCCGCGGGCTTCTCGGGAGGCCAGCGCCAACGCATCGCGATCGCCCGCGCCCTCATGCTCCGGCCGCGCCTGGTGATCTGCGACGAGCCAGTCAGCGCTCTCGACCTCTCGATCCAGGCCCAGGTGCTCAACCTCATGACGGACCTCCAGAAGGAATTCCGCCTGAGCTACCTCTTCATCGCCCACGACCTCACCGTGGTTCGGCACGTCTCCGATCGGGTCGCCGTCCTCAACGAGGGCCGCATCGTCGAGGAGGGCACCTCGCGCGAAGTCTACGAGAATCCCCAGCATCCCTACACGCGCGCCCTGCTCGCGGCCGCGCCTGTACCGGACCCCGCACAGCAGCGCCACCGCCGCGAGGCCCGGCAGGCTGACCGGACCCGCCCCGCTGAACATTCACCGACCGGCCCGGCGGACGATGCCGGCCCGCTTCCCGAACCTGTCCCGCTAGGAAAGGCTGCGCACCGCTCGTGACCATCGACGTCAGACCCCTCCCCATCACCCCCGATTCGCTGCCCTTCGGGACCAGCGTGCTGCCCTCCGGAACCGGAATCGACCTGGCCGCCTGCGGCTACGTCGAGGAGGAATTCCTCTTCTCGGGCACCGCCTATGAATGGGCCTACAACGACGATCTGGGCCTGCGCCCGTATCGGAAGGCGGCGCATCCCTACACAACCCGGGTCCTCGTGCGCCGACCGGCCGACGCGGCTCGCGCGAGCGGCGCCGTCCAGCTCGAGCCCCTGCACCCGAACCTGGACCGCGGTGTCACGTGGCGCACCATCCACCCGTGGATCCTGCGCAACGGGCACACCTGGGTCGGCGTGACCCAGGCGCAGCACGTATCGCGCCAGCTGCGTGAGCGGGTCAACTCGGAACGGTATGCGGACGTGAGCATCCCCGCCGACGGTCTGGGCTACGACATCCTCGGCCAGGTAGCGGTGGCCCTGCGGACCGGGGCGCTCCCGCTCGGCGAGGTCACGCGCCTCGTCATGTCCGGCTGGTCCGCCACCGGCAGCTTCTGCCGGGTGTTCTCCCAGGACGGCTTCCACGAGCTCTACCGGCTCGACAGCGGCGCACCGGCCGTCGACGGCTACATCATCGGCATCTCCTCGGGCTCGGCGGGTCTGGCAGGCTATCCCCCGCTCTCAGCCGAGTGCCTCCCCCTCCCGGCCAACGACGGCCGCCGCACGATCTCGGGACGCGGCGTACCGATCTTTGAAGTGCTGAGCGAATTCGAGGCGGAGACGCACCACGACAGCCTCCGCCCGGACAGCGATAGTCCCGAGGACCGGTACCGCCTCTACCAGATTGCCGGCACATCCCACGCCGCGATTGACAGCGACTCCGCCCTCACGAACACCGAGCAGTGGCTCGCAGCAGGCGGCGAGGCCTCCCCGCGGAAGACCAACGAGGAGCCGAGCGACGCCCGCATGGACTTCGTGGTCCGTGCGCTCTACCAGCGCCTGGACGAGTGGATCACGCGCGGCATCATCCCGCCCCGCGCCGAACCCTTCGCGTTCGCCGACGAATCCGCCGTGAGCGCGAGAATGGCCCTGGCCCGCGACTCGTTCGGCAACGTCACCGGCGGCGTCCGCACTCCGTGGGTCGAGGTGCCGAAGGCCGCCTACCTCCCCCACAGCACCCCGGCCCCCGGCTGCTGCCTCCCGCCCGAGTGGGCGCCCATGGGCAGCCCCGAGAAGGTCGCTGCGATGGTCCCGCACATGGTTTCCTTCACGCCGGCTACCCTGACCGATCTCTACGCGTCCGAGGATGACTACATGAGCCGCTTCGGCGCGAGCACCGAACGTCTGGTCGAGGAAGGCTTACTGCTGCGCGAAGAGGCCGACGAACTCCTCGACGCGCGCCGGCAGAAGGTGGCGTCATGAGCATCACCCTTGCCGCCGTCGGCGACCTCGTCCTCGACGAGCCGGACGTGCCCTCGTTCTTCGCCCCCACCGCCTCCATCCTGCAGGACGCTGACGTGGCGATCGGGCACATCGAGGTCCCTCACTCGTACGCCACCACGCAGTCGAGCACCGATGTGCCCGCGCCCCCGGCCGACCCCGAGGCACTCACGGCCGTCGCAGAGGCTGGCTTCGATCTCGTGACTCTCGCCGGCAACCACTTCTTCGACGTCGGCACAGAAGGCGTCCTCGACACGATCGAGTACTCGCGCAAGGCAGGCCTCATCACGGCCGGCGGCGGTGCCAACCTCGAGGCCGCGAAGGCCCCCGCGATCATCGAGCGGAATGGGACCAGGGTCGGCGTCCTCAGCTACAACTGCGTCGGCCCCAAAGACTCGTGGGCCGCATCGCAGAAGGCTGGCGCCGCCTACGTCAAGGTGCTCACCCACTACGAGCTCGAGTCCGCGACGCCGGGCGGGCCGCCCACGGTCTACACGTTCGTCGCACCGGAGAGCCAACTCGCCATGCAGCGCGACATCCGCGCCCTGCGCGAGGACGTGGACGTCATCGTCGTCGCCCTCCACAAGGGCATCGGACATACGCCCGCCATCCTCGCGGACTACGAGCGCCCGCTCTCCCACGCCGCCATCGACGCGGGCGCCGATGTCGTCATCGGCCACCACGCGCACATCATGCGCGGCATCGAGTGGTACAAGGGCGTCCCGATCTACCACGGGCTGGGCAACTTTGTGACCGTCACACGCGCGCTGACCCCGGTCGGCGGCGACTCGGCCGAGCGGATGGAGTGGGCGGCCCGACGGGTACGCATGTTCGGCTTCGCCCCCGACCCCGACATGCCCACCTATCCCTTCCACCCCGAGAGCCGCAACACCATCATCGCCACGATGACGTTCGACGGCGGCCGCCTCGCCTCCGCGGGATTCGTTCCCTGCAGGATCGACCACCAGGGCACACCGCACCCCTTGGGCGATGACGAGCAAGGCCGAGAAGTAGCCGCGTACGTCGAGAAGATCTCGCGCGCCGTGGGCTTCGACACGATCTTCGAGTGGCAGGGAGAGGCGATCGTCACTCGAGTCGGGGGATGAATGCTTGTGCACCATCAGGCGCTCAGCCTGAAGGCTGTTGCGTACACCCCCATCACGCCAGGGCGAAATCCCACCCGTCCGCGAAGACGGTGCCGTCCATGGACATCGACAGACCTGCGACCCCGTAGCCGGTCCTGAGGTTCTCGGACGGACTCGACGGCCCGGCGGGGAGGACTGCCACGCCTCCGCCGACGGACGTGAGGGTCCCCCCGCTGGATACGCCGTTCGTATTCGATTCGACACGGCTCATGGGAGAGTCGCAGGCGCCAAGCTCGGCCACACATTCCTTCAGGGGCTGGACAGGACCGGGGTGACGCCGTTGGGGCTGTACCCTGAGGAGCTCCACTGGCTCGTCGGCTACCGGCACCCGATTGTCACACCGGACGACGTCGCGGGCCGTCAGGTGTCCGCCCAGGACACGGAGACGGTCTTCGGGTCCCTGCGGGCCCTCGGGGCCGCACCGGTCGATGACGTGGGCCACGACGTCGATGAGCGCCGGTCTGGGCAGGTCGCGGCGCAGGAGACGGGATTCAGCGACGCCGACGCAGACGAACTCCGGTCCTCGACCGTGATCACCGGGAATCTCCAACCTCCCGCTCTTCGGGACATTCACCACACTTGTTGCCAACACCCGCACCCTCGGGTCGCTGACTGAAGCCCAACACGTCGCGCTCACGACCGCAGCCGAGGGCGCGCAGTAGCCCGTGGACAAGGTCGCCGAGGATGACGCCGTGACTTCGATCCAGCAGTTCTGCCGCGACGGCGGGAAGATCGTCTGGGCGGACGACGCCAGCCTGGCTGCCTTCCGCGCACTCGGAGACGCGTACATCGACCAGCTCAAGACAGACCCACCGACACGGGTCTCCATCAACCTGCTCGAGCTGCTCTTCAAACAGAGCCTCCCGGCGGCCCGGCTCCCAGACCCGTGCGGAGACGCGCAATGAGGCGCACGGGGGTCACGGGCGCATGCGGCGGGCTTCGATGGCGAAGAGCTCATCTGCGTCGACCCCCATGGCGGTCAGGTCGTTGGCTATCTCGAGGCTCACGAAGCCGTGCAGCCGGCTCCAGATCGTGACGGCTGCCAGCGCGGCCTCGGCGTCGGCGGACGGGCCGTGTCCGCGCGCCCAGTCTTCGAGCTGGGCTCTCAGGGCGTCCGTGAGCACCGCTCCCGCACCCTTGGCCGGCTTCGCGGTCAACACCTCCAGGAGCACTCGCATCGGTGCGCGGGAAGCCTCGACGAGGGACGTCGCATTGGAGTCGAAGTCGGGCAGCGGGGGCTGGAAGAGCAGTCGGTACCTGTGCGGCTCCTGCCTGGCCCAGGTGCGATAGCCGGTAAGGAGCGCGCCCAGGCGATCGCCGCCGTCGTGCGTCCGCTCGACGGCGTCTCGGAGCGCCCGCGCAAGGTCGAGGTATGCATCCGAAATGAGCTCGGTCAGCAGCGCGTCGCGGCTGGGCACGTAGCGGTAGAGCGCAGGCCCCGACATGCCCAGCTCGCGGGCAATGGCCGCGAGCGAGACGCCTCCTGGCCCGTCTTCGCGCAGCTGGCGCTCGGCCGCCTGCCTGATCGCCTCGCGCATCTCCGTGCGGTAACGGTCCCTCACTGTGGTTGCCATCCACGCCCCCCTTCCGAGCGAGTTCTTGACACCTAGAGTAACGCATGCTTACTTTAGTTAGAGCCTATAACAAACAAGATAGGCACTAGCACGTTGGAGGAATCATGAACACGAACGACATCCTCGCCCTGGTCGAGCCGTGGCGGCTGCTGTGGAACGGCGAACTCAGCTACACAGACCGGATCATCCACCCAGAGTGGGTGGCGCACGCGGCCCCGATCACCGGTGGGGCCCCCGGCGACGCGACGGGCCGCGAATCGCTCAACGCGTGGGTCGGTGGCATCCAAAGCGCGTTCCGCGGCCTCGACTTCCAACTCGCCGTCGGGCCGATCACAGACGGCGAGTACCTCGTGGTCCGCTGGGGGGCGCAGGGCACCTACACCGGCGGCATCCCGGGCGCCTCGCCGGACGCTGTGGGACGCACGATCACCTTCACCGGGACCGACACCCTGCGGGTCCAGGACGGCCTGCTGATCGAGTACTGGGCCAACGCGGACAGCCTGTGGTTCGCCCAGCAGCTCGGGATGGCCGTCCCAGCCCTTGCCTGAAAACGCCGTGGCCACTGCAGAAACGTCGTGCGGACCCTCTGGCGCGGCCGTTCCCGGGACGCTACACCCCCGCCGCCGACGGCCTGGATTCGTGCGATGTCCGCACCGACCATTGGTGCGCAGGAACGAAGCACGGCCTCGACCGGCCCGGGGATGATCCCAAAACGGGGTGCAGTTCTTGTCAGCGTCGGCAGCTGGAGCACACTCTGGAACGCGTCTTGATGGCCAGTCAACAGACTGGACGCCATGTCAAGAAACAACGGTTTCCGGGCTCCTGCGGGTCCGGGGTTAGGCGTCCGGGGCAGGCCGCGGGCCAGGAGGAAGGCGACTACGGCGGCGCTCGGCTCGGTCGCCGGTTCGGCGGGGCTCGCGCCCAAGGCTCCGAAATCGGGGCCGTGGATGATGTCGAAGAACAGGGTCGCATAGGCCATGCGGGGGATCCTTCACGGGAAGACCGGGGCTCTACTCGGCTTGTGCGGGTGGGAGCATTCAAGCCTCTGCCCCGGCCGCCTGGACAGCTTGGACGGCGCGAAACCATCCGGTGCATGCAGCCAGTGGACAACCCGTGTGAGGCCGCATTCTGTGATCCCGTCCGAATCATTTCGGGCCGGCAGCGACCTCGCGCGCGAACTTCTGGTTGAGCTCGAGGATCTCGGTGAACGGCACTGCCCGTCTCGAAGACGAGTCGATGTTCCTTCCCTGCTCCGTCCACAGGAAGGGGTAGACGCTGATCCCATCTTCGATAGGCGTCGCCGCGACCTGGGTTTCCCATCCGGGCCAGCGGAAGTCCCTGTAGAAATCGGATAGGCCCCCGCCGAGGGCCCATCGGATGAACGCACTGTGCCCGACCCCCAAAGGGGACCAGGCCAGAGTGTCGGGGCCCCAGTAACAGACCTCGCCGGCCGGGGCTGCGATGTCGTGATGATTTATGGCGAAGACGCCGCCAAGGATGTCGTAGGCGATCACGAGCTGCCCGGGCGCTGGTGAGACTTCCACCGGGTCTCCCAGGTTGTTTGCTGTCGCGAGGTCGTCCAGGCCTGGTGCACCTGCCCCGAGGATCCGCAGCCACCCACGGTCGATGATGAGTCCTCCGCAGTTGAGCGCGATGGCGCCGAGGGTCGAACGGGCGGTGACTTGGAGCCGGTACAGCGTTCTCCTGCCCTCAGAACCGCGCACCGGCAAGATCTCGACGACCAGGGGCGCCTCCGATGCCATTCTCGCGATGTCAGGCCACGCGGGATCGTCAACGCCGGCGAGTTCATCCTCGGATCTGGGAGAAGTCATGGCTCGATGCTGTCACAGAGCCGCCTTTGCGGCTTCTCAGCCGCCGACCTCATGAGCGTTCCTCAGAGGATGCCTGTGTCAGTTTTCGAAGTCGAAGCCGTGCGCACAAACCTCAGTTCGGGATCGGGGCGTTTACCGCACGAGGTCCGATTGACCAGAGGGCGCACAAGGCGGACATGGCCGTTCGGCCACGCTGCGTCAGACGGCGGACGGCCGCACGACGTCGTAGGGGTCCCAGTCGAGCTTCCAGAAGGCCTCGAGCCCGTGGTCGTGGATGTAGCGGCGCTCGGCATCGTGGATCGGTAGAGCCCGCAGATGTTGACCGGCAGCGTCTCGCCGACATCGATCCCGGCGTAGTCCGCCCTGTCCAGAACGGCGGGGGCGAAGAGGACGAAGCCAGTCATATCGGAGTCGGGAGCAATCCTCTCGCCGAAGTTGATCGTATCCCCATAGCAGAACGGGTTGTCTCCGCCTTGGACCTCGCCGATATGCCCGAGGGCAAGGGGCCAGCGGAGGTCGTCGGACTTCACGCTGATGCACAGCTCGGGCTTGCCGACGCGCCACACGGGGTGGTCGGCCAGGCTGATTCCATAGGTGATGCCGGTGAGCATCCCGGATTCGGGAACGTCGTCGTAGACGATTGCAGTCACGCCGGGCAGTCCGGGATGAGTCGATTCGACCGGGAAGAAACGCGGCTCGATCCCGCCGCTGAGGCGGTCGAGGTGAGAGAGGAACCGCTCGACGCGAGTGGGCACCCCGCCACCCTAGCAACGCTTCGGCTGACGGGGTGTGCAGGAGAAGAAAGGGAATGCTGATCAACAAGAGCTCGCCGGCACTCCGGATGAATCCTCGCGTCCGGTGAGGATCCTCTTGCAGCGCTGTCGAGCTAGAGCCTGCGGGCCCAGCAAGCAACGCGTCAGGTCTCGGCGAGGAGGTGTTCGTAGAGGTCGCGTGTGTCGGGACTCGGGGAGACGCCGAGCTGCTCGCGGAGCGTGTGGCAGAGCTGGGCGTACACGTCAAAGGCCTCGGCGAGGTTGCCCTGCGCTGCGAGGGCATTCATGAGGTGGCGGTAGCCGCTCTCGCGCAGCGGCGCGAGCTGGATGAGCTGCCGGCCGGCACGGACCGCCCCGGCCAATTCGGTTCCGGCCATGCCGAGGTCGGTGACAGCATAGGCCTCCAGTGCTCGGAGGCGCAGGAGGGCGAGCTGGTCGCGGATCGCCGCGATCCATGGAGCGTCCTCGCCGGGGAGGAAGCCTCGTTCGGAGACGAACAGGGCAGTGAGGACGGGCCCCCATGCCCGGGTCCACTGGCGCTGGGCGACGGCGGACTCGGCCCGGTGGATCGCCTCGACAGCTGCTTCGAGATCGATCCAGGCGCCCGTGAGGCGCAGCCGCAGGGTTGAGCGGCCTTCGATGGCGTCAGCGCCGAGGACCCGGCGCAGCTTGGAGACCAGCGGGTTCAGCCGCGCCTCCACAGCAGCGGGGTCGGGCTCGCGCCAGAGAGCCTCGGCCACCTCATCGCGGGAGAGGTCGCGGTAGCGGTTGACGGCGAGGTAGGTGAACAGCAGGCGGCCCTGCCGGCCGGGCAGGGCGGACTCCACGCGCTGCCCGTCGCGCACGATCGCGAGCGGGCCGCACAGCTGGATCCGCAGCGGTACCGGCGCCAACGCCATAACACCATCTTGGACCCCTATGCTGGATGTGGTGGCGACGGCCTGGGAGGTCCGGTGACCAAGCTGATCCGATGCGAGTGCGGCTTCATCGCCCGCAGCGATAGCGACGACGAGGTGGTAGCCGCGATCCGCGCCCATCTGGCCTCGGATCATCCGGCGCTGTTCGACGCGGTGAGCGCGGACGACCTCCTCGGGTGGATCCAGGTCGAGTAGGGGCTGCCTGCGAGTCCGTCGGCGGTGCCAAGGAGTCGCCAACCTCGCGGCAACGATTCGCCAGCCGGGCAGCAAGGCCCCCGACCTAGCGTGGAAGCATCTTTCGAACCTGAAGGGATGCGACCATGACAACCACAGGAGCCCTCATTTCGGCGGAGACGTTGGCAGCCCAGCTCTCGGACCCGGGGCTGCGCGTCGTCGAAGTCGACGTCAGCCCCGCCGCCCACAACGAGTGGCACATCCACGGCGCCGTCCTCTGGAACATCTACGCCGACCTCAAGGACGCCGAGTACCGCCCGGTGGACGACGCAGCGGTCGAGGAGCTGCTGCGCCGCTCGGGCATCGAGCCGGAGTCGCGCGTCGTGTTCTATGGGTATGCGCCGGCGTTCGGGTACTGGCTGCTCAAGGCCCACGGACATGCCCGAACGCAGATCCTGGACTGTTCGCGGGCGGCATGGCAAGGCCACGGGTATCCGGTCACGAGCACGCCCAGCCAGCCAGTCCGCAGCGGCTACCGGCTCGCGGCGCCGGACCCGCGCCTCGGCGCCACCCGCGCACAGGTGCGCGAGGCCATCGGCGTCCCGTCCACCACGCTCCTCGACGTGCGCACACGCGCCGAATACGACGGCGAGCGGTTCTGGCCCTCGGGGGGAATGGACCCGAACGGCCGGGCGGGCCATGTGCCCTCGGCCGTCCACCAGCCGATGGCGGAGCTTCTCGACCAGGACGGCCGGTTCCTCCCGGAGGACGACCTCCGGCATGTGTTCGCCGGCATCGACCTCGACGGTCCGACCGAGCTCATCACCTACTGCACAGTGGGCGGCCGCGCCACGGCCGCGTGGTTCGCGCTCACGCAGCTCCTCGGACGCGACCGCGTGCGCGTCTATGACGGCTCATGGGCCGAATGGGGACGCACCCCCGATGCTCCGGTCGAGACGCTCGAGACGCTCGTGTGATTGCAGACACGACGGCGCGTGGGCGCCTCGGGCGGCCACGCGCCGTCGTCCGCAGTCCTGAACCTGTCCATGCCCCCCTCTGGCCGCTGATCGCTGACTGGACCAAACGAACCACAGGGGTACGACATTGCCCGTGTGCCCCTGGCGCGAGGCCCACGCGTCAGTGGGCGGTCTGGACCTCGTGGCCGTTCTGCGGATCGGCCGGGCGGGTCTCGTCCTCGGCGTCGACCGACTCATCCTCGAGGTCCCAGCCATCCTCGTCCTCGTCGATCTCCTCGAACTCGACGGCGGCGAGGATCTTCCCGTCCTCGGGATCGATCATGTAGGCCTCGTCGTCCTCCTCGACCATGAGGTACTCGCCCTGATCGGTCGTGAAGCGCCATGCGAGGGTCTTGACGCCGTGATGGAGGTAGTTCGGATCGCCCATCGTGATAGCGGTCAGATCGTGCCCGGCCACGTCGCACAGCTCGCGGATCACGAGTTCGAAGTCGGGCATGTCGGCGAGGTCCTGTTCCTCGGCCGCGGCGCGCCGCTCCTCGAGGTTTCCGATGAGCCCGACCCGGCGGGCGATCTCGTCCTCGATGCCGTCCTCGTCGAGGGCGAGGAGGCCTTCCTGGCCCCGGAGCCACGCGGCGTTGAGGGCCACGATGTCCTGCTCGTCCTGGAGCGCCTCGAACCGCTCGTCGAGCTCCTCGAGCCTGGCGACGGCCGGGGAGGCGTCGTCGTCGCCATCGAGGTACGCCTCGGCATCCTCCTCGGAGAGCCCCTTGAAGGCGGAGGCGAGCTCGTCGAAGAGCGTTGCGTGTTCGGTCGCGCCCATCTCGCGCAGGCCGTCGCGGACGAGACCGTCGATACCCTCGCGCTCCCCGGACGTGAAGACGTACTGGGCGAACCCGCCGTCGAGCATCTGCGTCAGGTAGAAGTCGACGTAGTAGCCGCGCAGCGCGTTCTGCGCGATCTCGCGCTCGTCGAGGAGTTCCTCGTACATGGCGTTGACAACGTCGACGTTGGCGTCCACCACGGCCTCGTCGCCGCCCTTGAGGGCTTCGGCCGGAAGGACGACGGGGTGCTGGCTGGTGCTCATGAGGGGCTCCTCGCTCGTGCGGTCACTCACGCTTCGAACGTACGACGGCGCGGGGTGCGAAGGCCACGCCGAAGCGCCAGCGGAGGGTGAACGTTGGGCAAACCTTGGGCGAGCACCTAGCGCTGCGGGCTCCACAGCACGAGGGCACCCGGGCGCGGCTCGGGCCGCTGTCCCCTCGCGAGGCTCACGACGTCGCCGGCGATCCCGGCGGCGAAGATGCGGCGGGGATCGGGGACGCGCCGGGTATTGGCGAGCTCGGCCTGCAGTTCCGTGACGCGGGCACGCAGGGCAGTCACCTGGTTCTCGAGCTCGAGGATGCGCTTGATGCCCTCGAGGGACACGCCATCCTTCGAAAGGCGCTGGACCTCGCGCAGCGTTTCGACGTCGCGCTGCGAGTAGCGGCGCTGGCGCCCGCCCTGGCGGGAGGGCGAGACGATCCCCAGGCGGTCGTACTGGCGCAGCGTCTGGGGGTGCATCTCGGCCAGCTCCGCCGCGACGGAGATCACGAAGATCGGCGCGTACGGATCGATGGCCATGGCCTAGAGCCTCGCTTTCTCCGCGAGGGTCGCGCGCGGATCCGACTGGCCGTTCTTCGACGTCGCCTCGGCGAACGCCCGCACGGCGTCCTCGGCCTCCTTCGAGAGGTTCTGGGGCACGACGACGTCGACCGTCACCAGCAGGTCCCCGGCGCCCTTGGAGGTCGTGACGCCCCGGCCCTTGAGGCGGAGCGTGCGCCCGGAGTTCGTGCCGGCGGGGATCTTCATCTTCACGCTCGTGCCGTCCACCGTCGGGACCTCGATCTGGGCGCCGAGGGCCGCCTCGTCGAACGTCACGGGGACATGGATGCGGAGGTTGTCGCCGTCGCGGGTGAAGAAGTCGTGGGGCTTGACGTTGACCGTGACCATGAGGTCGCCGGGGCCCGCCGACCCGGGGCCGCCCTTGCCGCGCACACGGACCTTCTGCCCGTCGCGGATGCCTGCGGGGATACGGACCTCGATGACGTCGCCGCTCTGCTCGCGCAGGCCGACGGTGGTGCCGCGCATCGAGCCGGCGAAGGAGATGGTGGTGGTTGCCTGCCGGTCCGCGCCCTTCTGGGGCGGGGCCTGGAAGCCCCCGGTGAACCCGCCCCCGCCGCCGAACAGGTCGGCGAACTCGGGCGGCAGGTTGCCGGTGGAGAAGCCGCGCGAGTGGCGGCCGGCCGGCGCGCCGAACAGGCCCCCGAAGAGGTCCTCGAATCCTGCGGCGCCTGCGCCCGCGCCGGGACCGGCACCACCAGGAGCGAAGCGGGCGCCGCCCATGGCGCGGATGGCGTCATACTGCTGGCGCTCGTCGGCGTCGGACAGGACGGAATTCGCCTCGGTGATGTCCTTGAACTTCTTCTCCGCCTCGGGATCCCCGGCATTGGTGTCGGGGTGGTACTTCCGGGCGAGCTTGCGGTAGGCCTTCTTGATATCGGCCTCGGAGGCGTCCTTGGACACGCCGAGAATGGCGTAGAAGTCCTTTTCCACCCAGTCCTGACTTGCCACGAACGCTCCTTCTGCTGGTCGTCTTGCTTCAGTGTCCTACGGTTCGGGTACGCGGGCGCGCAGGCCCGCGTACCCGAACCGATGGGCGGGTCAGCCCTGCGGCGTCGCCACGATGACCTGGGCCGGGCGCAGGAGGCGCGACTCGGTCTTGTAGCCCACGCGGAGCACCTGCTGGACGGTGTCCACCTCGATGTCCTCGCCTGGCTGCTGGATGAGCGCCTCGTGGACGTTCGGGTCGAACTCGACGCCGGTCGCGTCGATCCGCTCGAGACCCTGGCTCGAGAGAACCGACTCGAGCTTCGCTGCGATCGCCGCGAAGGGGCCGTCCGTGAGGTCGCCGTGGGCTCGGGCCGCTTCGAGGTCGTCGACAACCGGCAGGAGCGAGCTGAGGACACCGAAGACGGCGACCTCGCCCGCCACCGCGCGATCGCGGTCAACCCGCCGGCGGTAGTTCACGTACTCGGCCTGGAGCCTCTGGAGGTCGTCCCGGAGCTCCTTGACGACGACGGCCAGGCCGGCACCCTCTTCCTCACCCGCGGCCTCGCGGAGGATCCGCTCGGCCTGGGCGAGGGGATCATCGGCGTCGTGCGCCTCGTCGACGGGCCGCATGTCCTCGTGCCCGCCCTGTGCTGGATCGGCCGGCTCGGCCGGCTCGGCCTGCTCGGCCTGCTCGGCCTGCTCAGGGTGCCGGGCCTGACCCGTGACCGGGTCAACCTTGCGGTTGTCCCGGATCACGGGCTCGGCGCGCTCGCCCTCGTGCTCATTCTCGTTCTGGTTTCCGTGAGGAGCCATGGCTACTTCTTCTTCTCGTCTTCGTCCACGATCTCGGCGTCGACGATGTCCTCGTCGGCGTGGGCCGAGCCGCTCGCGTGGGCGCCGGCGTCGGCCGTGCCGGCCTTGGCACCGTCGGTCGGGGCCTGGGCCTGCGAGTAGATGGCCTCGCCGAGCTTGGTCTGGGAGTGCTGGAGCTTCTCGAACGCGGCCTTCACCTCGTCCGCGTTGTCCGTGCCCTCAAGGGCCTTCTTGAGCGCGTCGACGTCGGCCTGGACCTCGGCCTTGACGTCCTCCGGCAGCTTGTCCTTGTTGTCCGCGATGAGCTTGTCCACGGAGTAGGCGAGCTGCTCTGCGGCGTTGCGCGTGTCGGCTGCCTCGCGGCGCTGCTTGTCCTCGGCAGCGTGCTGCTCGGCGTCGGCGACCATGCGCTCGATGTCGTCCTTGGACAGCGCGGTGCCGCCGGTGATCGTCATCGACTGCTCCTTGCCCGTGCCCTTGTCCTTGGCGGACACGTGCACGATGCCGTTCGCGTCGAGGTCGAACGTGACCTCGATCTGCGGGATGCCGCGCGGGGCCGGAGCGATGCCGGTGAGCTCGAACGTCCCCAGCGGCTTGTTGTCGCGCGTGAACTCGCGCTCGCCCTGGAACACCTGGATCGAGACGGACGGCTGGTTGTCGTCAGCGGTGGTGAACGTCTCGGAGCGCTTGGTCGGGATGGCCGTGTTGCGCTCGATGAGCTTGGTCATCACGCCGCCCTTGGTCTCGATGCCGAGCGAGAGCGGGGTGACGTCGATGAGGAGGACGTCCTTGCGCTCGCCCTTGAGGACGCCGGCCTGGAGCGCGGCGCCGACGGCGACGACCTCGTCCGGGTTCACGCCCTTGTTCGGCTCCTTGCCGCCCGTGAGCTCCTTGACGAGCTCGGAGACGGCAGGCATGCGGGTCGAGCCGCCCACGAGCACCACGTGGTCGATGTCTGCCACCTTGATGCCGGCCTCGGCGATCACGTCGTGGAACGGCTTCTTCGTGCGCTCGAGCAGGTCCTTCGTGAGGTCCTGGAACTTGGCGCGTGAGAGCGCCTCGTCGAGGTGCACCGGACCGTCGGGGGTAACGGAGAGGTACTGGAGGGAGATGTTGGTGCTCGTCGAGGACGAGAGCTCCTTCTTGGCCTGCTCGGCCGCCTCGCGGAGGCGCTGGAGGGCGATCTTGTCCTTGGAGAGGTCGATGCCCTTGACCTTGAGCTGGCTCAGCAGATGCTCGACGACGCGCTGGTCCCAGTCGTCGCCGCCGAGCCGGTTGTCACCGGCGGTCGCGCGGACCTGAATGGTCGAGAAGCCGTCGTCGTCCTTGCCGACCTCGAGGAGCGAGACGTCGAACGTGCCGCCGCCGAGGTCGAAGACGAGGATGAGCTCGTCTTCCTTACCCTTGTCGAGGCCGTACGCGAGGGCCGCCGCGGTGGGCTCGTTGATGATGCGCAGGACGTTGAGGCCCGCGATCTCGCCTGCCTCCTTGGTGGCCTGGCGCTCGGCGTCGTTGAAGTAGGCCGGGACGGTGATGACGGCGTCGGTGACCTTCTCGCCCAGGTACGACTCGGCGTCGTTCTTGAGCTTCATGAGGATGCGCGCTGAGATCTCCTGCGGCGTGTACTTCTTGTCATCGATCTGGATCGACCAGTCGGTGCCCATGTGGCGCTTGACCGAGGCGATGGTGCGATCGATGTTGTTGACGGCCTGGCGCTTGGCGATCTCGCCGACCAGCACCTCGCCGGTCTTGGAGAATGCGACGACCGATGGCGTGGTGCGTCCGCCCTCGGCGTTCGCGATCACGGTCGGCTCGCCGCCCTCAAGGACGGAGACGACGGAGTTGGTGGTGCCCAGGTCGATGCCGACTGCACGGGACATAGGTTCCTCCTGATAGTTGCTGGTCTGGCGGGAGTCGCCCGGACCCAGCGCCCTGACGGGCCGCCAAGTTGAGCGGTCTGCACTCAAGTCTACGCATCGGCATCGCGGTGTCAAATGGACTTGAGTGGCATCGACTCAAGTTTCAGCTGCCGGAGGAATCCGGCCTCACCGGCGGCCGCTGACCTCGGTCCCTGCGTGCCGCGGCAGCAGCGCGCTGTCCGCGACCGAGACGAGCATGGGAACCGCGAGCGCAGCGAAGGCGACCCGGTACCCCGCCGCGGGGTCCGCGGAGGCGGCCAGGCCGGCGTCGTGCATGAGGGAGGCCGAGAGGCGGATCAGGAGCGCGCCGATCGCGATGCCGAGGGCGTGCGCGAGCTGGACCAGCGTGTTCGCGATCGCGTTGGCACTCGGAAGCTGCGTGGCCGTCACGTCCGCGTACTGGACCGTCATGTATGCAGAGAATCCGATCGATCGGAACATCCCCGAGAACAGGAGGACGCCGAAAAGCACCGGATCCGGCCAGCTCGGGGTCGCGAGGGCGCACAGGGCGAACGTGACGGCGGACGCCGCGGCGGCACCGATCAGGACGGGCTTGAACCCGAGCCGCCGGATGAGCGGGGTCGTGGCTGGTTTGATGCCGATGTTCCCGACGAACACCGCCGCGACCATGAGGCCCGCGCGGACGGGGTCCCAGCCGAAGCCGTCCTGGAGCATGAGCGGAAGCATGAACGGCACAGCGGAGATGGTGAGCCGGTAGACGAACCCGCCCGTCTGGGTGGCCCGGAACGTGCGCACGCGCAGCACGCGGAAGTCGAACAGCGGTGCCTCGGCCCGCCGCATCCACGCCACCGCCCCGGCAAGCGCGCCCACGCCGACCGCGAGGGAACCCACGCCCGCCGCGGAGCCGCCGGCGCTGTGGCCCAGCAGTTCGAGGCCGACGACGACGGCCGCGACGCCGAGGGTCGTGAGCCCGAGGCCGGGCCAGTCGAGCCGTCTCCCGGGATCGGCGCCGCCGGAGGGCACCAGGCGCAGCGCAGCGACGAGGGCTGCCGCACCGAGGGGGAGGTTGATCAGGAAGATCCAGTGCCATGAGAGGTACTGGGTGAGCGCGCCGCCCACGAGCGGGGCGAGCACCGGCGCGAGGAGCCCCGGCCAGACAAGGAAGGCGGTGGCCTTGAGGAGTTCGTCCTTGGGCGTCCCGCGCAGCACCACGAGCGAGCCGACCGGCACCATCATCGCGCCGCCGAAGCCCTGCACGGCGCGGAACACCGTCAGCGCCGCGAGTCCGGGGCTCAGGGCGCACGCGAGGGAGGCGAGGGTGAACAGCGCGATCGCGGAGACGAACACGCGACGGGGCCCGAAGCGCTCGGCGAGCCACGAGCTGAAGGGGATCCCCATGGCGACTGTGAGCAGGTAGGCGGTCATGGCCACGTTGACGTCAGCGGGAGCGACGCCGAAGTCGCGGCCAATCGCGGGCAGTGCCGTGGCGAGGGCCGTGCCGTCGAGGAACTCCATGAAGTACGTCGCGGCGACGAGAAGCGCCAAGCGCGGGTTCCAGGAGGTCGGAGCGGCGGAAGTCACCGGCCCAGCCTAGCCGCGCCGCCGGCGGGAGGTCAGCGCGGCCGGCGGGAGATCAGAACGCGGGGTACCCCACCGACTGGGTGAGCAGCGCGGGGCTGCCTGAGGCCGCGGCGGCCCAGACCATGCCGACGGTCAGCACGAGGCTGATGACGAGCCACACGGCACTGAACTTGACGAGCGTGCGGATCTCTGCGCGGCTCACGGAGGCGGTGTCCTCGCGGACTGCCTGCAGCTGAGCGCCGAGGCGTGCAACGGGCGACGGGGCGGAGGCGAGGATGGCGTTGGAAGCGCAGTCGGTGCTGCCGTCGCGCAGGGTGGCCACCATGCGGTCGGCCCGGCGGTCGAGGCGCAGGCTCTCGATGTTGTCGCCGTGGCGAGCGAGGAGGATGTCCTCGCCGAGGCGCATGCGGCCGCGGCGGATCCTGCGCGTGTGCTGCTGGTTCTGGATCAGTGACATGTGTGCTCCTCCCGATGAGGGGCACCATCGCCCGCCAGTTCGTATATGATTCGCCTTCAAGTCTACGGACCGAGGGGCGGCAGCCACGACGCATTCCGGGCTTTAGTTGCCAACTTCACAGGGGTGTGTGATCCCTTCGGTAACGTGGTGCCATGGATGCCTCGGACAGCACCCCGCAGACCCCGGACGATGTCTACACGCACGGCCACCACGAGAGCGTCGTGCAGGCGCACGCGGCCCGGACCGCGCAGAACTCGGCGGCATTCCTCATCCCCTATCTGACACCCGGGCTCTCGGTGCTCGACGTCGGGTGCGGGCCCGGGAGCATCACGTGCGACTTCGCGCGGATGGTCTCCCCCGGGACCGTGCTCGGGCTCGACCGGTCCGAGGACATCGTGGCGCAGGCCCGTGCCCTCGCCGAGGAGCGCGGCGTGGAGAACGCAAGCTTCGCCGTCGGCAATGTCTACGACCTCGAGATCGACGACGAATCGTTCGATGTCGTGCACGCCCACCAGGTCCTCCAGCACCTCACCGACCCCGTCGCAGCCCTGCGGGAGATGCGGCGCGTGGCGCGGCCGGGGGCCATCGTGGCGGTCCGGGACGCCGACTTCCACGGCATGAGCTGGTACCCCGAGATCCCCGAGCTCGACGAGTGGATGGACGTCTACCAGCGTATCGCCCGGCACAACGGCGCCGAGCCCGACGCCGGCCGGCGGCTCGTGGGCTGGATGCAGGAGGCGGGCTTCAGCGACGTGGCACCCACGAGCAGCAACTGGCTGTACGCGACCCCCCAGCAGCGCGCATGGCAGGCACGCGTGTGGAGCGAGCGGGTGCTGCACTCGGCGTTCGCGGACCAGGCCCTCGAGTACGGCTTCGCCGAGCGCGCCGACCTCGAGCGGATCGCGGCGGGGTGGCACCGGTGGGGCGCGTCGTCGGACGGCTGGTTCCTCATCCCCAACGGCGAGGTCATCGCCCGGGCGTAGGAGACGCCGGGCGCGGGCCTGGACTTGGGCCCGTTGCTCGTCCACAGGTGCGCGTCACTGCGCGTCGTCCACACACGACGGCGACCCCTCGCTCCCGCTGGACGCGCGACCGTAGCGTCATGGCATGAGCTCATTCCTCGAGTATCCGCCGCACCGTCCACCTGAGGACCCTCGGCCCGAGACGCCGTTCCCGGAAAGACGATACTGGGAGCCGCAGCCATACGTCGCGGACATTGACCAAGTAGACTTGGTCAATGTGGGCCAGTACAACGTGCAGGACGCCAAGACACGCCTCTCCGAGCTGCTGAACCTCGTCGAGGCCGGCGAGGACGTGGTCATTGCCAAGGCCGGGCGGCCCGTGGCGCGGCTCGTGAAGATCGACCGCCCGCATAGACGCCGGCTCGGCTTCGTGAAGGGCCATCTGCCCGACGACTTCCTCGAACCGATGGGTGAGGAGGATCTGGCCCCATGGGAAAGCCCCCTTACCTCCTCGACACCCACGCCCTCGTCTGGGCACTGACAGAACCCCGCAGGCTCTCGCGCAAGGCGAAGAACGCCCTCGAGTCGTGGGACTCCGTATTGCTCGCTTCAGCCGCCTCGGCGTACGAGCTCTCCTACAAGCGGCGCATGGGCAGGCTACCAGGACTCGATGGACTCTTCGTGGGGTATCGCCGGCATGTGCTCGAGCTGGTCTCGGAGGAAATCGGCATCTCCGGGGTCCACGCACTCGAGGCTGGGCAGCTCGACTGGGGGCACCGCGATCCCTTCGATCGGCTCATCGCCGCGCAAGCGCTCGTTGAGGGCTTCGGTTTGATCACGGCGGACCCCGCGTTCAGGGACGTCGAAGGCCTCGATGTCCTGTGGTGAGCGGCCGTCTCCTGCGTCTTCTAGGCTTGTCCAGTGCCACTTTCCATCTGGGGCGCCCTCGTGGGCGCCTGCCTGCTCATCAGCTTCACCCCCGGCGCGGGCGCCATCAACACGATGAGCAACTCGCTCACCTCGGGGTTCCGCCGGGCCATCTGGGGCGTGCTCGGGCAGCAGGCGGCGCTCGTGGTGCACCTCGCGATCGTGGCGGCCGGTCTTGGGGTGCTCGTGGCCAGCTCCCCCGCGGCGTTCAACGTGATCCGATACCTCGGCGCCGCGTACCTCGTGTACCTCGGCGTCCGGCAGTTCGTCAGCAAGCCGGACACCTCGCCGGACGCCGTCACCTCTCTGGCGAGGGAGCCCGCGTGGTCGATGTTCCGTCGCGGCCTGTGGGTCAACCTCCTCAACCCCAAGGCCATCGTCTTCTTCCTCGCGTTCATCCCGGGGTTCGTACGGCCCGACCTGCCGCTGTGGAGCCAGTACCTCGTCATCGGCGCGACCATTGTCTGCGTGGACGTCGTGGTCATGTGGTTCTTCTTCGCGCTCGCCGCGAAGAGCTTCAAGCGGTTCACGACGAGCGAATCCGGGCAGCGCGTGCTCGGCCGGGTCTTCGGGGTGCTGTTCGTGGGCGTCGGCGTGCTGCTCGCCGTCGTGTGAGACGATGCGGGCCGCGGGGTCCCCTGACCCTATGCTTAGTCGCATGAACTCGCCGGCGAGCCCCTACCGCATCATCACGGTCTGCACGGGGAACATCTGCCGCTCGCCGATGGCCGAGTTCATGCTCGGAGCCGCGCTGCGGACCGCAGGCCTCAGCGAGCGCGCCCTGGTCGATTCCGCCGGCACCACCGCGTGGGAGGTCGGCCGGCCGATCGACCCGCGCGCCGCGCGCGTCCTCGACGGCCACGGACTGCGCAGCCACCAGCACATCGCGCGGCAGTTCGAGCCTGCGTGGTACTTCGAGCGGGAGCTCATCCTTGCCCTCGATGTGGACCACTACGGCCATCTGCGCGAGCATGCCCCCTCGGGCACCGAGGAGAAGGTCCGCATGCTGCGGGAGTTCGACCCCGCCGTCGCGGAACTCGACCACCTCGACCAGGGCATCGAGGACCCGTGGTTCGGCGACCAGAGCGACTTCGAGACGACATGGAAGCTCATCACGGCGGCCGTTCCGGGGATCGTAGCCCACGTGCGGCGCGAGATCGCCGCGTACGGCCTGCCCGCCGACGCGTGACGCCGGTGGCACCGGCACCCACTCCGCGCCGCCCCGCCATCATCGCGGTCGACGGTCGCTCCGGGGCGGGCAAGACATCGCTCGCCGTCGAGGTCGCGGCGGCGTTGCGCGAGCACCGTAGTGTCGCGCTCATGCACCTCGAGGACCTGTACCCGGGGTGGGACGGGCTCGACGAGGGGATCCGCCGCGGCCTGCAGGTCCTCGAGTGCCTCCGGCGCGGCGAGCCGGCCCGCTGGCGCCCGTGGGACTGGGCCGCGGACGCCGAGGGTGCCGAACGCGTGACCCAGCCCGCCGACGTCGTGCTCCTCGAGGGCGTGGGCGCGAGCGCCGCCCCCCTGCGCGCGCTGATCGACGCGGTGGTCTGGGTAGAAGCGGCCGACGACGAGCGCAAGCGCCGCGCCCTCGCGCGCGACGGCGCGACCTACGCGCCGCACTGGGACCGCTGGGCCGCGCAGGAGGAGGCATGGCTCGCGCACGACGCCGCATCCTCGGCCGCCGCAGTCACCGTCACCTTGGATGGCTCCCGCCCGGGCGACGCCCGGGCCGAGCTCACCGCCGCCCTGGTCATCGACGCGCTCGCGGACCTGCCGTCCCTCCGCGACCTCCTCGCCCCCGAGCGGTCCGCGCGGGAGTCCGGGGGCGTCGTCGTGCGTCGGATGCCCGCGGTGCCGGACCCGCAGGCGCTCTTCGCCGAGCTGTTCGGCGCCTCGGAACGTGCCGTCTGGCTTGACTCCTCTGACGCCGAAGTCGGGTCGTCAGGGGCCGAAGTCGGGTCCCGCAGCAGGTTCAGCATCATGGCCGACGACACCGGCCTCCTCGGACGGCACATGGCCCACCGCCGCGGACTGACCGAGGTGGTGCACGGTCCCGGATCGGCGACGCCGGTCTCCGCCCGGTTCGACACGCCCTTCTTCCGCTGGCTCGACGCCGAGTGGGGACACGGCGGGAGCGGAGTGCCTGGCCTCGAGTGCGGCTTCGCCCTCGGCTGGCTCGGGTACCTCGGCTACGAGCTCAAGCGCGAATGCGGGGGCTCCGACGTGGACCCGGGCCTCGCGGACGCCCAGCTGATCTTCGCCGCGCGGGCCGTAGTGCTCGACCATGCCCGCGACGAGGCATGGCTCCTCGCCCTCGATGCGCCCGACGCCGAAGCTTGGCTCGACGTCGCGGCCGCGGCCGTCCGGCACGCACACGGGGTGACCTCGGGCGCACACGCGGTGACCTCGGGCGTGCATGGGGTGACCTCGGGTCCACACGGGGTGACCTCGCGCGCACACGGGGTGACCTCAGGCACACACGGGGTGACCTCCGCGCGTCTGGGCCCGGTGTTCTCGGGACGGGACTCGGCGTCGTCCTACATGGACAAAGTCCGCGCGGCCCTCGCCGAGATCACCGAGGGCAACACCTACGAGGTCTGCCTCACCACGACACTCGAGGCGACAGTCGCCGCAGGCGACAAACCTGCAGGCGACAGCCTTGGAGCCGACACTCACGCGGGCGGCCATCACAGCGGCCAGAGTCAGGACGTCGAGAGTCGCGACCTCGACCGTCCCAGCAGCGACCGCCCCGCCGTCGTGCCCCTCGACGTCTACGGCGCCCTGCGGCTCCGCAGCCCGGCGCCCTTCGCGGCCTTCGCACGGTTCGGGGGGCTCGCGATCGCGAGCACGTCGCCGGAGCGCTTCCTCGCCGTGACCGCCGACGGCGATCTCCGCGCCGAGCCGATCAAGGGCACTCGCCGCCGCACCCCGGGCGCAACGGCCGCCGAGGATGCCCTGACCGATGCGCGCGTGCGCGCCGAGCTCGCGGCGAACCCCAAGGACCGCGCCGAGAACCTCATGATCGTGGACCTGCTGCGCAACGACCTCAGTCACCACGCGGTGCCCGGCTCGGTCGCGGTGTCACGGCTGTTCGCGGTCGAGACGTACGCGACAGTGCACCAGCTCGTGAGCACCATCGACGCACGTCTCCGCCCCGGCGCCTCGCGCGCCGAGGCGATCGCCGCCGCCTTCCCGCCCGGCTCCATGACGGGCGCTCCCAAGATCAGCACGATGGCCATCCTCGACCGCCTCGAGGCTGGCCCGCGCGGGGTCTACTCGGGCGCGATCGGCTACTTCTCGCGCACGGGCGCGGCGGACCTCTCGGTGGTGATCCGCACCCTGGTCATTCAGGAGCACGACGGCGCCGCGCGCCTCACGCTCGGAGTGGGCGGCGCCGTCGTGGCCGACTCAGACCCCTCGGACGAGTACGAGGAGATCCGGACCAAGGCCTTCGCGGTCCTCGGCGCATTGGGTTCGGAGTTCCCGGGCTGACCGGCGGCGTCGCCGGACCGCCGCGCACCGCCCGAGACCGCACCAGACCGCCCCAGCCCGCGCCTGCACGGACGGCCGCGAGCGCTACTGAAGCGTCGCCGTCAGCCGGGCGACGTTGTCCACATACCGGGTCAGCATCGGCCGGTTGCGCCACTCGTGCAGGTCGAGGCGTTTGCTCACGTCCCGGTACATGTCCTCGACCTTGCGCATCTGCCCGACGATGACCGAGCCCGGCAGCATGAGCGAGACCTCCATATTGAGCGAGAACGAGCGCATGTCCATGTTGGAGGAACCGAGGACGGCGACGTCGTCGTCGACCGTGAAGTGCTTCGCGTGCAGCACGAACGGTTTCGGGTAGCGGTAGATCTTGACCCCAGCGACGAGGAGTTGCTCGTAGTACGACTGCTGGGCGTGGTGCACAAGGAACTGATCCCCCTGCTCCGAAACGAACAGCTCGACGTCGACACCGCGCTGCGCCGCCGTCGTGACCGCGTAGAGGAGCGAGTCGTCGGGGACGAAGTACGGGCTGCAGATCGAGAGCCGGTGCTGCGCCGAGTAGATGAGGGTGTTGAAGAGCCGGAGGTTGTTCTCGTTCGCGAAGGCCGGGCCGCTCGGCACTACCTGCGCGGGCTCGTCGCCAGCCTGATCGGCGGCCTCGAGCTGGTCCTCGAGGATCTCGTCCGTCTCCGAGAGCCAGTCGGTGGCGAAGACGATGTTGAGCGTCGTGACGGCCGGACCGTCGATCCGGGCCATGAGCTCAACCCATTTCCGGTTGCCCTTGCGGTGGTAGGTCCGCTCGATGAGGTTCAGCGAGCCCGTGAAGGCGATCTCGCCGTCGACCACCATGATCTTCCGGTGGTTGCGCAGGTCCACCCGCCGCCACTGGCCGCGCACCGGCAGGAGCGGGAGCATGCGGTGCCACTGGATATGGGTCTCCTTGAGCCGCCTCACGAAGTCCCGGTAGCCCTTGACCCGCAACGACCCGATGTGGTCGTACAGGAACCGGACCTCGACGCCGCGCTCCGCGGCGTCGGCGAGGGCCCTGAACAGCTCGTCGGTGACTTCGTCCCAGCCGACGATGTAGAACTCGGCGTTGACGAACCGCTGGGCGCCGCGCACCGCCTCGGTCATCTCGGCGATCGAGTCCTCGTAGCCCGGGATGAGGCGCACCGTGTTGCCGTTGACCATCGGCAGGGACCCGAGGCCGCGGTTGAGCTCTGCCGCGGACTGGAGCCAGTCGGGACCCTCGAAGGCCGTGTCGACGTCATGCGAGTCGGCGAGCGCCGCACGGACGCGCGCGTTGACCTGCTGCTGCTGCTCGCGGCGCTTGCCGGAGACCCGGAAGTTGCCGAACATGAGGAACAGCAGCAGCCCGATGGTGGGCACGAAGAAGATCGCAAGGAGCCACGCCATCGCCGTCGTGGGCCGCCGGTTGCCGGGGATGATGCCCAGCACCGCCACGCGGATCACGAGATCGACCGCCGCCAGCAGCAGCGTGACCCAGTCCGGCAGGAACCCCACGAGGGGGAACTGGAACACCATAGGCACAGCCTAAGCTGTCCCCATGACTCAGACCGTTCTCGTGTTCCTCGACCGCGCGTTGCCCGACGGACGCATCGAGGACGCCACCAAGCCACAGCTGTTCGCCACCGATCTCGGTGCGACGCGCGGCGACGGGGTGTTCGAGACGGCACTCGTGCTGGACGGCCACGTCCGCAAGCTGCCCGCACACCTGCACCGCATGACCCACAGCGCTGCGTTGCTCGATCTGGACATCCCGGACCACACGGTCTGGGAACGGGCCATCGTCACCGCGCTCGACGAATACCAGCGCGTGGTGGGGCCCCTCACCGAGGTGGTCGTGAAGCTCGTCGTGACGCGCGGCGTCGAGGGAGCGCACGAGCCGACGTGCTGGGTCGCCGCGTCCGCGCCAGCGCCGGCGGCGAAGCGCCAGCGCGAGGAAGGCATCGATGTGCTCCTCCTGGATCGGGGCTACGACTCCGACGTCGCGGAGCGCGCCCCGTGGCTGCTCCTGGGCGCCAAGACCCTCTCCTACGCCGTGAACATGGCCGCGCTGCGTTACGCGCATGCACACGGCGCCGACGACATCATCTTCACGTCCACCGATGGGCAAGTCCTCGAGGGGCCCACCTCGACCGTGCTGCTCGCCCACGCTGAGAAGGACGACGCCGGCCGGGTCACCCTCAAGAGGCTCGTCACCCCGCGCCTGGACTCGGGGATCCTCCCGGGCACCTCCCAGGGTGCGCTGTTCGCGGCGGCGAAGGACGCCGGATGGGAGCTCGGGTATGGGCCGCTCGTTCCGGAGGACCTGTTCGACGCCGACGCCGTGTGGCTCATCTCCTCCGTGCGGCTGCTCACCCCCGTGAACCACCTCGACGGCAAGCCCATCGGCTCCGACCCGGACCTCTCCAAGGCCCTGACCGAGGAGCTCGCGGCCCTGTTCGACGCGATCCATTGACGCGAGATCGGGTCCCGTAACGCCGAAGTCACCCCGTGTGGACGTGAGGTCACCCCGTGTGAGCGCGACGTCGGGCCGTGTGAGCGTGACGTCGGGCCCCCTGACGCCGAAGTCACCCCGTGTGGGCGTGACGTCACCCCATGTGGGCGCGAGGTCACCTCGGCGCGCCAGCTCTGGAAATTAGTTGGAAGTCCGAGTATCTTCGATCTCAGATGACCGGCATCACATTCCACCCCAAGCAAAGGAGCTTGCCATGGTCCGCGACCTCTCGCACTACATCGGCGGCGCACGCGTCGACGGCACATCCGGGCGTTATAGCGACGTCTACAACCCCTGCACGGGCGAGGTCCAGGCCCGCGTCCCGCTCGCGAGCACGGACGAGGTCAGCGAGGCCGTCGCCAACGCCGAGAAGGGTCAGGCCGAATGGGGCGCCATGAACCCGCAGCGCCGTGGCCGGATCCTCCTGAAGTTCGTGGACCTCGCCAACGAGCACATGGATGAGCTCGCTGAGCTCCTCTCCTCCGAGCACGGCAAGACGTTCGCGGACGCCAAGGGCGATGTCCAGCGCGGCCTCGAGGTTGTCGAGTTCTCGGCCGGCGCCGCCCCGCACCTGCTCAAGGGCGAGTTCTCCGACAGCGTCGGCACGGGCATCGACGTGCACTCGCTGCGCAAGCCGCTCGGCGTCGTCGCCGGCATCAGCCCCTTCAACTTCCCCGCGATGATCCCGCTGTGGCAGGCGGGCCCAGCGCTCGCGGCCGGCAATGCGTTCATCTGCAAGCCGAGCGAACGGGACCCCTCGGTCCCCCTCCGCCTCGCCGAGCTGCTCACCGAGGCCGGTCTCCCCGACGGCGTCTTCAACGTGGTCAACGGCGACAAGGAGGCCGTGGATGCGCTCCTGACGCACCCCCGCGTCCAGGCCATCGGCTTCGTCGGATCCACCCCGATCGCCCAGTACATCTACTCGACCGCCGCGGCGCACGGCAAGCGCGCGCAGTGCTTCGGCGGCGCGAAGAACCACATGGTGATCCTCCCGGACGCAGACCTGGACATGGCCGCGGATGCGCTCATCGGCGCGGGCTTCGGCTCCGCCGGCGAGCGCTGCATGGCCATCTCGGTAGCCGTCCCGGTTGGCGAGGAAACGGCGGACGCCCTCGTCGGCAAGCTCCAGGAGCGCATCAAGGACCTGCGGGTCGGCGCGAGCATGGACAAGGACGCGGACTTCGGGCCGGTCGTCGCCGCGTCGGCCAAGGAACGGATCGAAGGCTACATCGCCCAGGGCGTCGAGGAGGGCGCGGACCTGCTCGTGGACGGCCGCGGCCACACGGTCGAGGGCTACGAGGGCGGCTTCTGGGTGGGTCCCACGCTCTTCGACCGCGTCACGAAGGACATGGCGATCTACCAGCACGAAATCTTCGGCCCGGTACTGAGCGTCGTGCGCGCCACGGACTACGACGAGGCCCTGCGCCTGTGCAGCGAGCACGAGTTCGGCAACGGCGTCGCGATCTTCACGCGCGACGGAGACGCCGCCCGCGACTTCGCGAGCCGCGTCGAGGTCGGCATGGTCGGGGTCAACGTGCCGATCCCGGTGCCGATCGCCTACTACACGTTCGGCGGCTGGAAGGCCTCCGGATTCGGCGACCTCAACCAGCACGGCCCCGATGCGTTCCGGTTCTTCACGAAGACCAAGACGGTCACGTCCCGCTGGCCGTCCGGCGTCCGCCAGGGCGCGAGCTTCGTCATGCCGGCGGGCAGCTGAATGGCGGCTGAAGCCGACGCGTCCGCGACTGTCCAGGCCACCGCGGAAGTCCTCTTCGAGCGGCGCGGCCGGCTCGGCGTCGTCGTGCTCAACCGCCCGCGCGCCGTCAACGCGCTCACCCACGGCATGGTCACGGCGATGCTCGCGCAGCTCACGGAATGGGCCGAGGACGACGCCGTGCAGACGGTCCTCGTGCGGGGCGCCGGCGAGCGCGGGCTGTGCGCTGGCGGGGACATCGTGGCGATCTACCGGGACATGGTCGACGGCGGGGACGCGAGCGCGCGCTTCTGGGCCACCGAGTACCGGCTCAACTCGCTCATCAGCCGCTACCCGAAGCCCTACGTCGCGTTCATGGACGGCCTCGTGCTCGGCGGCGGCGTGGGGGTCTCGGCCCACGGTTCGCACCGGGTGGTCACCGAGCGCACCCGTACTGGTATGCCGGAGACCACGATCGGGTTCGTGCCAGACGTCGGCGGCACGCTTCTGCTCGCGTACGCGCCGGGCGAGGCGGGCACCCATGCCGCGCTCACGGGCGCACACCTCGACGGCGCGGACGCGCTGCACCTCGGCCTCGCGGACTTCTTCGTCCCGAGCGACCGGCTGGACGAACTCGCCACGGCGCTCGAGACGGAGCGGGCGGACGACGCCGTTGCCCGGCTCGCGCGGCAGGCACCCCTTTCCGCGCTCGCGGCACAGCGCGGGTGGGTCGATGAGGCCTACGCGTCAGACGACGCCGAGGAGATCGTGCGCCGCCTGCGGGCCTCGGAGCTCTCCGTGGCCCGCGAGGCCGCCGACACGATCGAGTCCAAGTCGCCCACCTCCGTCAAGGTGACGCTCGAGGCGCTGCGGCGCGCGCGGGCCCGCGGCCCGATCGCCCTGGCCCTCGAGGAGGCCCTCGACGAGGAGTACCGGATAGGGCTGCGCCTCCTCGCCGGGCACGACTTCCGCGAGGGCATCCGCGCCCAGGTCATCGACAAGGACCGGGACCCGCGCTGGGAGCCGGCCACGCTCGCCGGCGTGACGCGCGAGCAGGTCGAGACGTGCTTCGCGCCGCTCGGCGAGCGCGAACTGGGCCTCGCCGCGGCGGTCGCTGCCCGGTGAGCGCAGACCCGGGCATTGAGCCCGCAGGACGTTCACACCCGCATCAGGAGACTGAAGGAGACACCATGACCGACCCCTCTGCCGCAGGCACCATCGCGTTCCTCGGCCTTGGCCACATGGGCGGGCCGATGGCGGCGAACCTCATCAAGGCTGGCTACAGCGTCATCGGGTATGACCCGGTCCCCGCCGCCGTCGAGGCCGCGCAGGCGCATGGGATCCCGCTCGCCGGAACCGCCGCCGAGGCCGCGGCTGGCGCTGCCGTGGTCCTGACGATGCTGCCGAGCGGCCGCCACGTCCTGGACGCGTACCGCGGCATCGGCGGCGAGGCAGGCCTGCTCGCGGTGGCCGGACCCAACACGCTGTTCCTCGACTGCTCGACAATCAACGTGACCGAGGCGCAGGAGGCTGCCGCGGCGGCCATCGCGGCGGGCCACCGCTCGGTGGACGCGCCGGTCTCGGGCGGAGTGGTCGGAGCCGAGGCCGCGACGCTCACGTTCATGGTGGGCGGAGAGGTCGAGGACTTCGACTCCGTCCGCCCGGTCCTCGAGGCCATGGGCAAGCGCGTGGTGCACTGCGGGGCCCACGGCCTCGGCCAGGCGGCCAAGGTCTGCAACAACATGATCCTGGGCGTATCAATGATCGCGGTGAGCGAGGCGTTCGTGCTCGGCGAGAAGCTCGGACTCACCCACGAGGCCCTGTTCGACGTCGCGGCCCACGCCTCCGGCCAGTGCTGGGCCCTTACGACCAATTGCCCGGTTCCCGGCCCGGTGC
The DNA here is from genome assembly GCF_030908215.1 of Sinomonas sp. ASV486. Taxonomy (GTDB): domain Bacteria; phylum Actinomycetota; class Actinomycetes; order Actinomycetales; family Micrococcaceae; genus Sinomonas; species Sinomonas puerhi. Next base: position 474,083 of record NZ_JAVFJK010000001.1, read on the forward strand.
CGACGAGCCCTGCCAACCGGGACTACCAGCCCGGGTTCGCCGGAGCGCTCATGGCCAAGGACCTCCGGCTGGCCGTCAACGCGGTCGAGCACACGGGCGTCGCCGCGGAGATGGGTCCGCTCGCCTCGAGGATCTACGACTCGTTCGTGGAGCACGGCGGGGCAGGGACGGACTTCTCCGGCGTCATCAACACCATCCGGGAGCAGTCGGACCACTAGCCCCAGCAGTAACCCCCTCCCCCTCCCCACGTTGAGGGGTCACGTCCCCGTTGAGGGGTCACGTCCCCGTTGAGGGGTCACGTCCCCGTTGAGGGGTCACATCTCTAATTCTTGAGGCCTGCTCTTTAGAGAAGTGACCCCTCATTTGGGAAGTGACCCCTCAACTGAAGGTCACGCGAAGTCCCCGGCCGCACGGCGGAAGTCGCTGAGGATGCGGATGAGGTCCTCGACGTCGCCGCCGGTGAACCCGGACCGGGCAAAGACCTCGGCGTTGAGCCGCGCGGTCGCCTCCTTGGCCACCGCGCGGCCGTCGGGGGTGAGCTCGATGAGCGTGGTCCGCCCGTCCGTGGGATGCGGTGTCCGCGCGACGTACCCGGCCTGAGCGAGCCGGTCCACGGCGTTCGTCACCGACGTGGGGTGCACCTGGAGGAGCGCGCTGGCCCGGTTCATGGGCAACGCCCCCGTGCGGGCAAAGCTCAGGAGCGCGAGCATCTCGTAGCGTGCGAACGTGAGCCCGAGTGGTCTGAGCACGTCCTCGATGCGCGCGGTGAGGATCTGCTGCGTGCGCATGATCGCCGTGATGGCGGCCATGGGCGCCGCGACGTCCCCCCACCCGTGCCGCTCCCAGTTGCGCTGGGCATCGGCAATCGGGTCACGGGGAAGCGGGGCACCCATGGTCCTCCTCTCCTGACGTGTCTGACGGGTCTGACGTGTCTGACGTGCCTGCTGCGCTGACTAGTCTTTCGTTGTGCTGACTAGTCTTTCAGAGACGGGAAGTCGCTCTCGCCATATTCGATCCCGAATCCGCTCGCGAGCTCCACGGCCCGACCCTCCGAGCCTCCGTGCCGTGCCTCCTCGCTGTGCCGCAGCTCGACGCGCCGGATCTTCCCCGAGATCGTCTTGGGCAGCTCCGCGAACTCGATGCGGCGGATACGCTTGAACGGCGCCAGCTGCGCCCTGCAGAAGCGCAGGATCTCCTCCGCGACCGCCGGCCCCGGCTCGTACCCGCCCGCGAGCACCACGAAGGCCTTCGGGACGGAGAGCCGCACCTCATCCGGGGAGGGCACGACGGCGGCCTCGGCCACCGCGGGATGCTCGATCAGCACGCTCTCGAGCTCGAACGGTGAGAGCCGGTAGTCCGAGGACTTGAAGACGTCGTCGCCGCGGCCCACATAGGTGATGACGCCATCGGCATCCCGCGTAGCCATGTCGCCCGTGTGGTAGTAACCGCCGCGGAAGGCGTCGGCGGTCTTCGCGGGGTCCCCGTAGTAGCCCTTCATGAGCCCCACAGGCCGGGGGTCGAGGCGGAGGCACAGCTCGCCGTCGCCCGACTCGTCGCCTGTCGTGGGGTCCACGAGCACGACGTCGTAGCCGGGGAGCGGGCGTCCCATTGCACCGGCGGCGACGGGCTGGCCAGGCGTGTTGGCGACCTGGACGGTGGTCTCGGTCTGCCCGAAGCCGTCGCGGATCGTCACGCCCCAGGCCTTCTCCACCTGGCCGATGACCTCGGCGTTGAGCGGCTCGCCGGCCGAGACGACCTTGCGCGGCGGAGCCGTGAGCTGGGTCAGGTCGGACTGGATGAGCATCCGCCACACCGTGGGCGGGGCGCAGAAGCTCGTGACGCCCTCGGCACCCATCTGGGCCATGAGCGCGGAGGCGTCGAAGCGCTCGTAGTTGTAGATGAACACCGTGGCCTCGGCGATCCACGGTGTGAACACATTGGACCATGCGTGCTTGGCCCACCCGGGCGAGGCCACGTTGAGGTGCACGTCGCCCGGCTCGAGGCCGATCCAGTACATCGTGGAGAGGTGGCCCACGGGGTATGAGGTGTGCGTGTGCTCAACGAGCTTGGCCCGGCTCGTGGTGCCGGAGGTGAAGTAGAGCAGGAGCGTCTCGTCGGCCTTCGTGGGGGCATCGGGTGTGAAGTCGGTGGCCGAGGCGGCAGAGTCGCCGTAGCTGAGGACGCCGTCCTCCAGAACACCCTCGCCCAGCACTCCGTCGTTCGGAACACCCTCGTCGGGCGCTCCCGGCGCGGAGTCCGCACCCGGCGTTGTGCTTCCCCCGACGACGATGAGGCGGTAGCCGCCCGGTACGTCGTCGAACTTGTGGGCGTTCGCGGCGCCCACGGTGACCCAGTGCGCGCCGCCGCGCTCCACGCGGTCCTCGAGGTCGCGGCGCCCCATGAGGGTGGTGGTGGGGATCATGACGATGCCGAGCTTGATGCCCGCGAGCATGAGCTCCCACAGCTCCACCTGGTTGCCGAGCATGATGATCATGCGGTCCCCGCGCTGCACGCCCTGCTCGCGCAGCCAGTTGGCGACCTGCGACGAGCGCGCGGAGAGCTCCGCGAAGGTGCGGCGCGTGGAGCTGCCGTCCTGCTCCACGATCACAAGGGCGGCCTGGCTCCCGCGGACCGGATCAGCCCCGAGGGCGTCGAACCAGTCGAGCCCGAAGTTGAACTCATCGAAGCGCGGCCACTCGAACTCCGCGTGGGCGCGGGCATAGTCCGCGCGGAGCTCGAGCAGCCGGTCCCGGGCCGCCCGGAATTCGTCGGTGACAGTCATTGTCCGCCTTTCGTGTCCGCCCCCGGGACGCCCTCGTCCCAGCAGTCGTGCTAGTGATCCGTGTCACGATGAAATATAGTAGGACTTCCTAGGGTTTGAACAGGGAGCCGTTCACGAGACGCCCCGAGATTGACGAAGAGGTCACATGCTTCAGGCACCAGAATCCCTCCTGGCCCCCGCCGCACCGATGGAACCGCCCTTCCCCGACGCCGACCTCATGCACGTCGTCGACCTGCTCTCACCCCGGGAGCGGGCGCGATTCAGCGAGCTGCGGACCGTGCTCCAGCGGGACATCCGCCCGCTCACGCCCGAGTACTGGAACCGCGAGGAGTTCCCGTTCGGCCTCCTGCCCCGGCTCGCCTCCCTCGGCCTCGGCCGGCTCCAGACCGACGGGTCCTCGCGCCTGTTCACGGGGCTCGCGTACATGGAGATGGCCCGGGCCGATGTCTCCCTGTCCGCCCTGGTGGGGATCCACAACGAGCTCATCGTGGGCATGATCAACGATCTCGGTTCGCCTGAGCAGAAGGCCCGGTGGCTGCCGGGCCTTCAGTCCCTCACCGAGCTCGGCGCGTTCGCGCTCACCGAGCCCGAGCACGGCTCGGACATCGCTGGCGGCCTCGCCACGACGGCGACGCACGACGGCGCGGGCTGGGTCCTGCGCGGGGCGAAGCGTTGGATCGGGGCTGGCACCATCGCCGACTTCGCCCTCGTCTGGGCCCGCGACACGGCCGACGGCGCGATCAAGGCCTTCATCGTCGAGACCGATCGGCCCGGGTTCACGGCCACGAAGATCGCCAACAAGATCGGCCTGCGCATCATGCAGAACGCCGACATCGTCCTGGACGACGTCCGCGTCCCCGACGGCAACCTGCTTCCCGGCGCGACCGCGTTCAGCCGGGCCAACGAGCTCTTGCGCGACTCGCGCGCATGGGTCGGGTGGCAGGCCGCGGGCATCCAGCTCGGAGCGTTCGACATCGCCCGGGCGTATTCGCTCGAGAGGATCCAGTTCGGGCGCGAGCTTGCGTGCTTCCAGCTCGTCCAGCAGCAGCTCGCGGAGATCCTCGGCAACGCGCACGCGTCGCTCTCGCTCATGGTGGAGCTCGCGCGCATCCAGGAGTCGGGGCAGCTCGAGATGGTGCAGTCCGCCATGGCGAAGTCGACCACCACCCGGCTCGCCCGCTCTTCCGTGGCTCTCGGACGGTCCATCCTGGGCGGCAACGGGATCACAACCGACTACGAGATGGCCAAGCTCTTCGGCGACGCGGAGGTCCTGTACACCTACGAGGGCACGTACGAGATCAACTCGCTCATCGTCGCCCGGGCGGTGACCGGCAAGTCCGCCTTCGTCTGAGATCCGCGCCCGCGACGCACGGCGAGACGCAAGGCTCTGGCGGTGGCGGCGTCGTGCGTCTACGGTGCGGGTATGGAACACACCGATCGCGTGCCCGCCCCACCCGGACTCCCGGCATTCGATGACGCCGCACCGCTCGACGACGGCTACAGCCAGACCGAGAACTACGGCCACAATCAAGAGTCGATGCAGCTGCACGACCCGAGCCGATACGCCGACGCCCCGCCCGGGGAGCCCCGCACCGAGCTCCCGCCTGCAGCCCCGGCCGCGCCGGCGAAGCGCCGCCCCCACACCTCGGGCCTCGGGACCTCCGGCGCCGCGGGCATCCCGGACTCTGCAGGCGCCACCCACACGGGGTTCGGGGACCCGGACCGCGACTGACCGCAGCCCCGCCGATCCACCCGAGGTGACCTCGGCACCACACGGGGTGATCTCGGCGTCATACGGGGTGACTTCGGCAGGGATGGTCGCGAACCGCGGCGCCCATGAGAAAGACTGGCGCCATGCAGAACGCGACTCACAACACGGACTTCATCCAGGTATCGCACGCGGGATCCCTCCCCCGTACCCCCGAGCTCCTCGCGGCCAACGCCGCGCAGGCCGAGAACCCCGGCGACGCCGCGGCGTTCGAGGAGCTCCTTGCCGGTTCGGTGAAGGACATCGTCGCGAAGCAGCGCGAGGCCGGCGTCACGCTCCCGAATGACGGCGAGTACGGCCACACGATGTCCAACTCGGTGGACTACGGCGCGTGGTGGAACTACTCGTTCTCGCGCTTGGGCGGCCTCACCCCGGGCGGCGTGGACCGCTGGCAGATGACGGACGAGATCCGCTCCGAGCCGGGCCACATCCGCCTCACCACCATGAAGGACCGCCGCGACCGCCGGCGCTTCGACGAGGCGTACAACGATCCGAACTCGTTCATCCTCACAGGCCGCAAGACGGTCCTGCAGCCCACGGTGACGGGCCCCCTCACGTACACCGGCCAGGAGGCCGTCCAGCGGGACGTTGCCCACCTCAAGTCGGCCCTCGCGGCGAACGGCTTCGAGACCGGCTTCCTCCCGGCCCTCTCCCCCGGCTCCGCGAGCCGTATCGCCAACGAGTACTACAAGGAGGAGGAAGAGCTCGTCTATGCGTGCGCCGACGCGATGCGCGAGGAGTACAAGGCGATCATCGACGCGGGCCTCATCGTCCAGATCGATGACCCCTCGATCGCCGAGAACTGGGACATGATCAACCCCGAGCCGAGCCTCGCGGACTACCTCAAGTTCACGCAGATCCGCGTCGAGGCCCTCAACTACGCGATCCGCGACCTCCCGCAGGACCAGATCCGCTTCCACCTGTGCTGGGGTTCATGGCACGGTCCGCACACCACTGACCTGCCGTTCAAGGACCTCGCGGCGACGATGCTCTCGATCAACGCCGGCTCCTACTCGTTCGAGGCGGGGAACGTGCGGCACGAGCACGAGTGGAAGGTCTGGCGCGATCTGGACCTTCCCGAGGACAAGGTCATCGTGCCGGGCGTCGTCTCGCACGCGACCAACGTCGTCGAGCACCCCGAGCTCGTCGCGGACCGGATCGAGAACTTCGCCCGGATCGTGGGACGCGAGCGCGTCATCGCCTCGACGGACTGCGGCCTCGGCGGCCGCGTGCACCCGCAGATCGCGTGGGCCAAGCTCGAGGCGCTCTCCGAGGGCGCGAAGATCGCCACCGATCGTCTCTGGGCCTAGCGCATGACGCACGACGCCGCCGCCTTGCCTCCCGCTGCCGCCTCGCCGGAGCATCCGGCCGGCAACGAGGTCACCCTCCGCTTCCTCGCCGCGCCCACGGACAAGGGGCACTCCGGCTCCGTGGACGCGGGCACGGTCCTCGAGTGGGTGGACAAGGCGGCGTTCGCTGCGGCGGTGGGCTGGTCGAAGACCTACTGCGTGACCGCCTACGTGGGGAACATCCACTTCGCGGACCCGGTCAACGTGGGCGACATGGTCGAGGTCACCGGGACGATCGTCTACACGGGTCGGACGTCCATGCACATCCGCACCGTGGTCTCCTCTGGCGATCCGAAGGGCGGCACGCCCACGATGCGCAGCCAGTGCCTCGTGATCTTCGTGGCGGTCGGCGAGAACGGCCGCCCCGTCGAGGTCCCGAAGTGGGTCCCGCGGACCGACGCCGAACGCGAGGCGGAGGCGAACGCCGTCGCCCGTATCACGGTGCGTGACGAGATCGTCGCGTCGATGAAGCGCCAGGAGTACACGGACGCCGGAACGGCCGAGCGGGTGGTGCTGCGCTTCCTCGCCGCGCCGACGGACGTCAACTGGGGCGGCAAGGTGCACGGCGGCACGGTCATGAAGTGGATCGACGAGGCCGCGTACGTGTGCGCGTCGCGCTATTCCGGGCGGGACACGGTCGCCGTCTTCTCAGGCGGCGTGCGGTTCTACCGGCCGCTGCTCATCGGAGACGTCGTGGAGGTGGAGGCGCGGCTCGTGTACACCGGGACGAAGGGCATGCACATCGCGGTCCATGTACGCTCCGGCTCGCCCAAGGGCCACGAGCTGCATCTCACCACGTACTGCCTCACGGTCATGGTGGCCCGCGACGAGACCGGCGCCGCAGTCCCTGTCCCCCGCTGGGCGCCGGTCTCCGACGAGGACAAGCGCCTGTGGGAGCATGCCCGAGAGCTCCTCGAGATCCGCGGCAAGGCCCCCGGCGGGCGCCTGCCGAACCACCTCCTGCGGTCTTAGGCGTGTGGACCAGGGTCCTTAGTGCCTCATGTCAAGATGCTCGCGAAAGTGGTGCGCGAGCACCTTAGACGAGCCAAGTCGGGCCATTGACACAGAGGCGGGGGAGAGAGATCTTCCTGCAGGCGGCCCCACGGGGAAGCCCATGATGAAGATCCGGAAAGCAGGGCATTTGCGGTCTCGACGCGTCTTCAGCCTCTGCTGCTTCGGCGTCTTCGTGTTTGCCACGATGGCGCTGCCGCTGACCCGCCCAGACCTGTCCCTGAGGCGAGACCAGATCAGCGATCTGTTGGTGGGCGAAGGGTCCGCAGCCGCTGTCGCTGCCTTCCTCGCCTTGGCGGCGGGGTCGGCATTGCTGGGCCAGGAGTACTGGCGCCGAGGACGTCAGCTGACCTCGGCGGTACTGCTCCTCTTTGCGGCAGCCACGGCCGTCGCGGGCCTGACGGCGCCGAGCTCGGCCCAGCACAACGTCGCGGCCCTCGCGGCGTTCTTGGCCGGGCCCATCGCTGCAGCCTCCGCGGGCTGGCTTCCGCCGGGAGCACGCATCAGCTGGGCAGTGGCGTTGATCGGGTCATTCGCCCTCTGGCCCTTGGGAGCCGGGCTGGGCGAGCGCGCTACGGTCTACGGCGAAATCGTCTTCTTCGCGTACCTGTCCGCAACGGCCGAGCGTTCGCAGAGCCCGCCGCGCTGACCCTGGACGAGTCAAGTCGGGGTCTTGCGCGCCGGTGGCTTAGGGAGCTAACGTACAACCAAATGGTTGTAGATCAGAAGCCCCGAGAATTCACCGACGAGGAGATCGACCGCATCTTCGGCGCCCTCGCGGACGCGACCCGCAGGGACATCCTGCGGCAGTCGATGCTCGGTGAGCAGTCGGTCTCGGGGCTCGCCAGGAGCTACACCATGAGCTTCGCGGCGGTGCAGAAGCACGTCGCGGTGCTCGAACGGGCTCTGCTCGTCACGAAGGAGCGCCGCGGGAGGGAGCAGATCGTGCACTCGAACCCCGCGGCGATCCGCAGAGCGGCGCGTCTCCTCGACGCCTACGAGGAGCTGTGGCGCGCCCGCATCGCCCGGATCGGGGACATCCTGTCCGAGGCCACCCCACCCCCACAGAAACAGCAGCACCAACCGAGAAAAGACAAGGACATCGCACCATGACCTTCGTCAGCAGCACCAAGGACACCGAGAACCTCACCATGACACTGGTCACCGAGTTCACCGCGGACCGCGAGCGCGTGTGGCAGGTGTGGGAGGACCCGCGCCAGCTCGAGCGCTGGTGGGGTCCGCCCACCTGGCCGGCCACGTTCGCCACCCACAACTTCGCCCCCGGCGGCCGGTGCCACTACTTCATGACCGGCCCGGACGGCACCGAGGCGCACGGATGGTGGGAGATCACTGCTGTGGACGCTCCGCATCGCCTTCAGATCGAAGACGGATTCGCCAACGAAGACGGCTCCCCCGTGGACCCTCTCGACACGACCACCATGGTCATGACGCTCGAGGACACGCCGACCGGCACACGCATGACGACGGTGTCCAGATTCCGCAGCGCCGACCAGCTCGAACGCATGCTCGGCATGGGCATGGAGGAGGGCATGAAGGAGGCGTCCGGCCAGATCGACGCGCTTCTGGCCGCGTTGGCCGCGTAGGCACACCGCGGGATCCGTCCGTCTACGCGGTTCCTACGGGGTGTGGGACGAGTCCGGGCGGCTCAGCACCACGAAGGAGCGCCGGTGCGTGATGTAGTCGCTCGGCCAGGTCGCGACGGCGCGGATCTTCTGCAGGGTCCCGGAGAGCAGCACAACGTGGACCCCGAGCCACGCGAGGAACGCGAGCGGGCCGTTGAGCAGCACGCGCTTCGGGCCCGGACCGACCTCGGCGACCGCGGAGCCGCGGCCCACCATGGCCATGTAGCCCTTGTCCACGTATGCGAACGGGGCCCGGTGGCCGCCGTCCCTGTCGGCGAGGATGTTCTTCGCCGCCCACGTCCCCGCCTGCAGGGCGCACGAGCCGAGCTGGGGCAGCTGGTTGCCCTTCGCGTCGGTCATGTTGGCTGCGTCTCCGAGCACGTAGACCCCCTCGACCCCCGGAGCCGTGAGGTCCGGGTTGACGTCGATGCGGCCGCCGCGGCCCTGGGGCAGGCCGGAACCGGCCACCACCGGCCCCGCCTTGAGCCCGCCGGCCCACACCACGAGGCTGGCCGGGATCTCGGTCCCGTCCTTGAGCAGGACCTTGTCCCGGGCGATCTCCGCGACCGGGGTCCCGAGGTGGAGCTGGACGCCCATCGCGGCCAACCGCCGTCCTGCGTATTCCTTGGACTTGTCCGAGAAGACGTTGAGCACGTTGGGCACCATGTCCACGAGGTGCACGTGGCAGCGGCTGGCAAGCCGCGGTGAGAAGTAGTCGCTCAGCACGTACTTGACGGTCTCGGCGAGGGCGCCGGCCGTCTCGACGCCGGTCGGCCCGGCGCCGATCACCACGAAGTGGATCTCCGTGCCGTCGTCGGCCCGGTCGGCCGTCTCGAGGACGTTGGAGAGGGTCCCACCCAGGCTCACGGCGTCGTCGACCGAGTAGAGCGGGTAGGTGACCTCCGCGCCGGGGGTGTTGAAGAAGTTGGCCTCCGCACCCGAGGCGAGGATGAGGAACCGGCCCTCGTACGACTTCCCGTCGGACGTCGTGACGCGCTTCGCCTCGACGTCGACACCGGTCACCTCCGCGACGACCACGCGGACGTTGGGCTGCCCGCGGAAGATGTCCCGCAGCGAGCGGGCCACCTCGGAAACACCCAGCTGCACGGTCGCGACCTGGTAGAGGAGCGGCTGGAACTGATGGTAGGGGTTCTTGTCGATCAGGAGGACCCGCACGCCCTTTCGCCCGAGAGTGCGGGCTGCTGCGACCCCGGCAAACCCTCCGCCGACCACGATGACTTCGTAGTTCTCGTCCACCTGCCGCACACTACCCACTCGCGGACCGCGTGGGAACCTCCGGAAGCGAGCGGAGCACGAATCCGTGTGTTGCCAATAGTTACCGCCGATCCGTGGTCCGCCCCAGCGCCGCGTGCTACGTTCAATCGAAGAGTAACGAGCGCCAGCGCCAAGCCCTGACTTGCTGGCCGGCAACCCTCCATGTGGCGGGGTGCCTCAGGTGAGTACTCGGCATTCGTTTCTCGATACGCAAGCTACGAAGGAGCCCTGCCATGTCCGACACCGCGACTGAGCATTCTGAGCCGGCCGCCGCGACGACGCCGCTCAACGATCCGGCGGCCCCAGGCGATCCCGCCGAGGAGAAGCTGGCCTACCGGCTCCTGACCGGCCCCGACACCCGCGAATTCTGTGCCCGCATCTCCCAGGCCCTCGCCGACGGCTACGTGCTGCACGGGAGCCCTGCCGCGACATTCAACGGCATCGACGTGATCGTCGCCCAGGCGATAATTCTCCCCCACGCCGTGGCAAGGGCCGACGCCGCCGTCGCCTCCGCCGTCGATTCGCTCGAGTACGAGGGCGAGGGGCACGCATGAGCTACGCGGGAGACCTCACGCCCCACGAGGCGTGGGCGAAGCTCGAGGGCGGCGACGCCGTGCTCGTGGACGTGCGCACCGAGGAGGAGTGGGCGCACATCGGCATCCCCGACACCAAGGGCACCGACAATGATCCGCTGTTCATCCCGTGGTCCTTCGAGGGCGGGATCCCGAACCCCGATTTCGTGATGGAGCTCGAGCTCCAGGGGCCGGACGACAAGGCCACCGAGCTGCTCTTCCTCTGCCGCTCGGGAGCCCGCTCTGCGGCAGCCGCCTCGGTGGCCGCGAACCTCGGCTTCACCGCATACAACGTGCTCGAGGGCTTCGAGGGAGTGCCCGGCCCGGACGGCCAGAGGACCGTCAACGGCTGGAAGAACCGCGGGCTGCCGACCAATCTGGGACAGGACTAAGTAACTTTCGTGAGCTTTGACATCAACAACGGAATATCAGGCGACTGGAGCCAGGACACCCAAGCCGTGCGCGGCGGACTCCTGCGAACCGAATTCCAGGAAACCTCAGAGGCGCTGTTCCTCACCTCGGGCTTCGTCTACGAATCCGCCGAGGCGGCAGAGCGGGCCTTCACCGGCGAGGACGAGCGCTTCGTGTACTCGCGCTACGGCAACCCGTCCGTGGCCATGTTCCAGGAGCGGCTCCGGCTGCTCGAGGGCACGGAGGCGTGCTTCGCGACGGCGTCCGGCATGTCCGCCGTGTTCACCGCCCTCGCGGCGCTCCTCGCCGCCGAGGACCGGGTCGTCGCGGCCCGGAGCCTGTTCGGCTCGTGCTTCGTGATCCTCAACGAGATCCTCCCCCGCTGGGGCGTCGAGACGGTCTTCGTGGATGGCCCGGACCTGGACCAGTGGCGCGAGGCGCTCTCCGTGCCCACCACTGCCGTGTTCTTCGAATCGCCCTCGAACCCGATGCAGGAGCTCGTGGACATCGCCGCCGTGGCCGACCTCGCCCATGCGGCCGGCGCGCAGGTCGTCGTCGACAACGTCTTCGCGACCCCGCTCCTCCAGCGCTGCCTCGACTTCGGGGCGGACGTCGTCGTGTATTCCGGGACCAAGCACATCGACGGCCAGGGACGCGTGCTCGGCGGGGCCGTGCTGGGCACCAAGGAGTTCATCGACGGGCCCGTCAAGAACCTCATGCGCCACACTGGCCCCGCACTGTCCGCCTTCAACGCCTGGGTCCTCACGAAGGGCCTCGAGACGATGGGGCTGCGCGTGCGGCACTCGTCCGTGAACGCACTCGCAATCGCCGAGTGGCTCGAGGCGCAGCCCGAGGTCAGCTGGGTCAAGTACCCGCACCTGACCTCCCACCCGCAGTACGAGCTGGCCCGCAAGCAGATGAGCGCTGGCGGGACGGTCCTCACGTTCGAGCTCGCCGCACCGGACGGTCAGGGCAAGGAGGCCGCGTTCCGGCTCCTCAACGGCCTGAAGATCATCGACATCTCGAACAACCTCGGCGACGCGAAGTCCCTCATCACGCATCCCGCCACCACGACGCACCGTGCCATGGGGCCCGAGGGCCGTGCCGCGATTGGCCTCGGCGACGGCGTCCTGCGCCTGTCCGTGGGCCTCGAGGACATCGGCGACCTCATCGGCGACCTCGAGAAGGCGCTGCGGTGACCTCGCGCTGCCCGTCAATGCCTCCCAAGGGGGTTGACAAAACGCCCGTCATCACTCGGCTGGATCGGCCCGTGAGAACCGTGTAGGTTGCTGCGAGCAGGCGTGCTGCCGTTGGGGGCGGTCGACGACGCCAACATCCTTTGCCCGACGAACGGCACACATGCGCAGAATGCGCAGGAGGGACGGCTGCGTGGACTCCAACGCACTGAAGCGGACGTGGGCAATGGCGGCAGCCCTCGGTGACGAGGTGCCCCTGTACTTCTACTCGCACCTCTTCGCGACCCATCCAGAAGTACGCGACATGTTCCCTGTGGCCATGGGCGCGCAGCGCGACAAGCTGTTCTCCGCGCTCGGCCACATCATCAGCCACGCCGACCAGATCGACACGGTGGGCGGCTTCATCGGCCAGCTCGGACGCGACCACCGGCGCTTCTCGGTGGTGCCAGCGCACTACTCGATGGTGGGCGCCTCGTTCCTGGCGACCCTCCAGCGCTATCTCGGTTCCGAGTGGACGGATGAGGTCGCGCGCAGCTGGTCCGAGGCGTACGGCCTCATCGCGAAGGTCATGGTGGTCGCCGCGGAGGACGCCGCGGACGACTCCCCCGCGTGGTGGGACGGCGAGGTCCTCTCCGTTGACCGCCGCAGCCTCGACGTGGCCGTGCTCGAGGTCCGCATGCCGCACGATTTCACGTATGAGCCGGGCCAGGCCGTCGCGGTTGAAGTGCCCGCGCTCCCCCGCACGTGGCGGTACCTGAGCCCCGCGAACGCGCCCCGCCCGGACGGCATCGTGCAGTTCCACGTCCAGCTCATCCCGGGAGGCCTCTTCAGCACGGCTGCCGTGCGCAGGACCAACGCGGGGGACACCATCAGGGTGGGCGCCCCGATCGGCGACCAGCTCGCCGTCGACGGCCAGCGCGACCTGCTCCTGATCGGCGGCGGGACCGGCCTCGCACCGCTGTCCGCCGTGCTGGACAAGGTCGCGGCCCAATGGCGCGAGACCGGATGGGGCCCCCGCGTGGACCTCTTCCATGGCGCCCGCGTGCCGTGGAACCTCTATGACCACCCGCGGCTCACTGACCTCGCGGCACGCGAGCACTGGTTCTCGTTCCACCCTGTGGTCTCCGATGACCCCACCTTCCCGGGACTCACGGGATATGTGGGCTCTGCCGCAGCCGCGCACAGCTCGTCGTTGGGGCGACTGGTCCTCGTGTGCGGTTCAACGCCGATGGTGCGCCACACCGTCAGCGAACTCGCCGCTGTCGGGGTTCCCCGCAGCGACATTCGCTACGAGGACTACACCGGAGTCGAGGACAACTCTTCCCCCACCGGGGAAGACCAGCTAGAAGGGACACGATGAGCACTTCCCCCCACGGCGGCCGGATCAGCCCCTCCGAAGTCCGCCACGCCACGTTCGAGCAAGTCGGCCAGGGCTACGATACGGGAGCCGTCCACTACTTCCTGAGTTCCGTCGCCGACCAGATGGAGGCCGACCGCGTCCAGATCGAGGCGCGCGGGGCCAACGCCCAGGACGAGATGGTCAAGATCATCAGCCAGGCGCAGGTCCTCGCCGAGAAGTTCGTCGCCGAGGCCGAGCAGTACTCCAAGGACCTCGTCGCGAGCGCGAGGACCCAGTACAGCGAGATCCTGCGCCGCGCCGAGGAGTCCGGAGGCAGCCGCACCGGCAGCCAGGTCGTCGCGGCCAACAGCACCGGGCCGGAGTACACGACGCCGATCGACGAGATCGAATACGTCCGCACCTACACGAAGGTTGCACAGGTCCAGCTGCGCGCCGTCATCGACGCCCTCGCCGAGCAGGTCAACAAGCTCGGGGACGTCCCCAAGTCCAGCAAGTAGGTCCAGCCAACCCACCGCCGTCGTCAGTCCCCAAGGAGACCCCATGCTCTCGTCAAGCTCTGCCCCGGTGATCGAGGCGACGCTCCCCGTCGTCGGCGAGCACATCAAGACCATCGCCCAGCGCTTCTACGATCACCTCTTCGAGGTCCACCCGGAGCTCTTCGACGGGGTCTTCAACCGCGGGAACCAGGCCGACGGCCACCAGCAGCAGGCGCTCGCGGGCTCCATCGCGGCGTACGCCACGATGCTCCTCGAGCACCCCGACAAGGCGCCCGAGCACCTCCTGTCCCGCATCAGCCACAAGCACGCTGCGCTCGCCGTGACCCCCGCGCAGTACGACGTGGTCCACGAGCACCTGTTCTGGGCCATCGTCGACGTGCTGGGCGAGGCCGTCACCCCCGAGGTGGCCGCCGCGTGGGACGAGGTCTACTGGCTCATGGCCAACACCCTCATCAACCTCGAGCGCGGCCTGTACGCCGACTTCGGAGGCGAGCCGGCGAACGTCTGGCGCACGTGGCGCGTCGTGGAGAAGCGGTCCGAGACGGACGACGTCGTCTCGCTCGTCGTCGAGCGGACCGATGAGCGGGACGTGTACCCCTCCCAGCCGGGCCAGTACGTGACCCTGCAGATGCCGACCGCCGACGGCCTGCGGCAGCCGCGCCAGTACAGCCTCACGCGCGCCGACGACGGCCACCACCGCACGTTCGCCGTCAAGCGCGTGCACGACGCCGGGCGTCCCGACGGAGAGGTCTCGACCCTCGTCCACGACTCGCTCCAGGTCGGCGACGAGATCACCCTGTCCGCCCCGTTCGGCGACGTGGTCCTCGAGCCCGGCGACGGGCCGCTCGTGTTCGCAAGCGCCGGAATCGGCGTGACGCCGTACGCGGGCATGGTCAACCACCTTGCCGCGCAGGGCTCCCAGCGCGAGGTCCTGTTCCTCCACGCCGGCACCTCCCACGAGAGCTTCGTGCTCCGCGAACAGATCACGAAGGACCTCGAGTCCCTGCCGAACGCGAGCCTGCACGCGTGGTACGAGCAGCCGGGCGAGCTCGGTGCCAACGAGCACGAGGGCTTCATGGACGTGAGCGCCGTGGAGCTCCCCGCTGATGCGACCTACTACCTGTGCGGACCCCTGCCCTTCATGCAGGCGGTACGCGAGCGTCTCCTCGGCCTCGGCGTTCCGGCCCGGAAGATCCAGTACGAGGTCTTCGGCCCGGACCTGTGGCAGGCCGACACCGAGTAGCCACGGGAACCCGATGGCACCGCGGCTGCGGCGCTTCGAGCTGACGCTCGAGACGCCCCTTCCGGCCACCGAGGCGTGGGGGGGGGGGGGGGGGGGGGGCGCGCCCCCCCCCCCCCACCCCCTCCACCCCCACCCCCCCCCGCGGGCGGCGGCGGTCGCCGGGGGCGGGTGACTCGCCTCCGCGAGGCGAGTCACCGGCGCTGTCCGTCAGTGGCCGCACAGGCCGCGGCATTCAGGGGGAGGCCCGTCTTCGCTGGTGACGCGCCCATTTGTTCAGTACCCGACGACCGCCGCTTCGCTCTCGCCTTCGATGGCTGCCGCGGTGCCGGACGACGGCGCTTCAGGGCGAGCTGTTGGCCACCCCCTTTGCGAAGCGAAGGGTCAGCGCGGCGAGGTAGTTCGGGGCGAAGTCGACCACGTCCGAGCCTAGCGTTCGATCCACACGGCCTCGATGACGTCGTCAGCGCTGAGCTCGTGGACGGTGGCCTGCCAGTAGTGCGTCCGCGGATAGTTGGCAGGGTCGAAGATGGTCTCCCACGAGTCCATGACCTCGGACCGGAGCGCGTCGGGCCAGTCCCAGACGAGCCGGTTCGCGGCGCCTGCCGCCTCCGCGCGCCCGTACAGGTCGTCGAGGATGCGGTCACGCCGGTCGCCGTAGTCGTCGTCGCTCTCACCGGCCAGCGGAACGACATTGGGCAAGCCGTCGAGCACCTGATGCCAGTCGTCGAACTGCGACACGAGGACACGTTCGCGGGGGATCCGGCACGTCAGGAGCACCTGTCCGAACGAGTCGCGCACGTTCTGGATGAGATCCTCCCGACGGATCTTCGCCCAGAGCCAGAGTGCTCCCTGCCCCTTGGTCGGGAGGCGACGATTCATCTGCTCGTACATCCAGGCGTACGGCTCGGCGTAGTGAGCTCGGGCCGGGTCGGCAGCGAGCCGACCCGTGGCCTCGAGCTGGCGGAACGCCTCACCGGACTGCATGGTGTGCAGCAGGATCACGGGCGCGGTGAGGTCATAGGAAATGCGGCCGGGCGGGACAGCGGCTGCAGGGCGGGCACGGGAGACAGGAATCGACACCGTCGCAGTGTGCGGGTACGGAATGACATTTCTCGCCGCAGAGCGGACGACGGCGGGTGCGCAGCCCACGGGGGTCGGTCGGCGGGTAACTGTTATCTGACGATCAGATCGCCACCGGCTTCGCCGTCGGCGGCTTCATCGTCGGGCTGACGTTCACCCTCCTCGGGGGCGAACCGGGCGACGTCGCCTACCACCTCATCGCGCTTCCAGTGCTCGTCGCCACCTTCGTTCTGCTGTCGATGAGAACCGGGCCCCGGGCCGGTCGGTAGGGCGCTGCGCAGCGCGGTTCCGGGGATCGTGTGGCGTGTCCAGCTTCTTGGCGCGGGGGCTGTCGACCCGGTCATGGGGCGCGTACGGTCGGACGCATGGCGACCTACACCTTCGATGTCTTCAGCTCACTCGACGGGTTCGGCTCCGCGACGGACGAGTGGACGGGGTACTGGGGCAAGCAGGGCCCCGAACTCCTCGAGCACCGTGCCGACCTCTTCGGCGAGGACCAGCTCATGGTGTTCGGCCCGGACACCTACCGCATGTTCTCCGGCTTCTTCCTCTCTGGTGAGGAATTCGGCGACGTCTGGACCACGCGGATGAGCGCCATGCGCAAGGTGGTCGTCTCGCGGTCGATGACCCCGGAGGAACCCCTCCCCTGGCCGCATACCACGCTCATGCGCGGTGACGCGGTCGAGGTCGTCGCACGGCTCAAGGAGGAATCCGACGTCCCGCTCCGATCCCACGGCAGCCTGAGGATGAACCACGCGCTCATGGCCGCCGGTCTGGTGGACCGCGTTCAGGTGACCATCTTCCCTGTCATCACGGGGATCACCGGCCGGGCGCCGGTATTCGGGGGTGCCGCCGACTTCGATCTCGACCTGCTGGAGACGCGGACCCTCGACGGGCGCACCGAGCAGCTGGTCTATGCCCCGCAGTTGCACTCCCCGCGGCCGCGGTAGAGGCGGTACACGCGTCCGACCAGATTTGGCGGGCCTGATGGGCGACGACGGGAGGCCCTGCAGATCCACGGCCTCTGCGGACGACGACGGGTGCGCACCCGCCGTCGTCCGCTTACCCTCGGCGGGGAGTCAATGGCCGGCGGCGACCGCCTCGAGCTCGCCCTCGGAGGTGTCCGTGCGGGCGGCCTTCACGAGAAGCGTCGCGGTGCCCGCGACCACGAGCGGGACCGCGAGGGCGGCGAAGTAGCCGGACGGACCGAGCCCCGTGAGGAGCACGCCGCCGAGGGCGGAGCCGACGATCGACCCGAGGCGGCCGACGCCGATGCCCCAGCCGGTCGCGGTCGCGCGCAGCTGGGTGGGGTAGGCGTTGGCGATGAGGTAGTTGAGGGCGAGCTGCTGGCCGCCGATGCCGAAGCCCGCGAGGCCAATGAGCGTGAAGACGAGGCCCCACGACGTGCCTGCGGCGGCGAGCCCGAGGGCGGTGAGGACGCCCGCGGCGAACATGCCGAGCAGGAGCGTGCGCGGGTTGACGCGGGGGAGCACTGCGGACAGCGGGATCGCGAAGACGATGAACGCGGCGTTGACGGTGACGGTGCCGAGGGCGGCCGTGCCGGCGTCGAGGCCGAGGGTCTTGAGCGCGGTCGGCATCCACAGCAGGAGCAGGAACCATGCGATCCAGTTGAATAGGTATGTGGCCCACACTGCGACGGTGACGGTCCGGTAGACGGGGGAGAGGAGGGCCGCGACGGAGCCGCGCCTCTCGCCGGAGTCCTCGACGGTGAGGACCGTGCCGTCAGCGATGGTCTGGCCGGTGGCGCGGGTGATGAGGGTGCGGGCGCGCCGGTCGGCCTCGGGCGTTCCTCTGGCGACGAGGAAGGCGGGCGACTCGGGCAGGAGCGCGACTGCCGCGGCCAGGAGCACCACGGGGAGTGCTCCGCCGATGAGGAAGATGCCGCGCCAGCCGACGCTCGGCAACCAGGCCGCGGCGACGAGGCCGCCGATCATCGCCCCTCCGGGGAGGCCGAGGAGCACAAGCGTCATGAGGAAGCCGCGGCGCCTGCGGGGGCTGAACTCGGCCGTGAGGGCGAGCAGCGCCGGAGTGGCGCCGCCCATGCCAAGGCCGATGAGGAAGCGCAGCGCTACCACCTGCCACGCGCTGCTGGCGAATGCCCCTGCGAGCGAGAACGCGCCGAAGAGGGCGAGGGCCACGAGGATCGTGCGCTTGCGGCCGATCCGGTCCCCGAAGGTGCCGAGCGTCATGGCACCCACGGCCATGCCGACGGTGCTTGCGGTGATGACCCACGTCATGTCCGTGGCGCTGAGCTTGAACTCCCCAGCGATGGCGGTGCCGATGAATGCGATCGACTGCGTGTCGAACCCGTCGAGCAGCGCAACCACGAAGCACAGGGCTACGGCGGCCCATCGCCACGGCCCCATGCGCGAATGGTCCATAGCGTCCTGGACGCTCAAGGTCTGTTTTGTCATCGTTGACTCCTCACAGCGGGGTGCGCGGAGGACGACGCCGTCCCCCGGGTTTGGCCTGCTGTGCGAGGCTATGCGGGGGCCGAGGGCGCGGGGAAATATCCGTTTTCGGCGGATTGATACGTGCGAAGAATGGATCTGCGGCCCGCTGCAGTCGGGCTCCTTGCCCTTGCTGCCGACGGTTTCGATGCTTAGTCACTGGCGGAGGCGAGTGAGCGGACGACGGCGGGTGGGCGCCCGCCGTCGTCCGCTCGCGTTCAGAATGTGTTCATACCGCGTAGATGGTGTTCTCGGTCTTCCACCGCGTAATAGGAAGAACCACTTGATCCAGAGGGCGAAAGGCCAATTGCTGCTATTGAAGGGCATCGGCTCCGCCACGGTGATTTTGCAAGTTCAAAGGGGTTGTGATCTTCTTTGCAAAGACGCATCCGCGCGTGTCCAGGACACCGTTTGACCGTGGTGCGCGAAGCCTTTTCATTGGGGGATCAGAATGAAGAAGATGTTGGTTGCGGTCGCACTGAGCGCCATCGCCCTGGCGGGATGCTCGGCGAGCCCCACGGCTCAGGTCGGGAACGCGACATCCGCGACGTCGAGCGCGACTGCGACGCCCGCATGTCCATCTCCGGCGCCGACCACGACGGTGACGGTCAAGGCCTCGCCGGCTCCGACCGGCTCAAGTTCTGCGCCGTCTCCTTCGCCTTCGCCGTCTCCTTCGCCTTCGGCTTCGGCGACGCCCTCGGCGACGATTACGATAGGCTGCCCGACTCCTACCGTCACCGTCCTGGCAGCGCTCTATGTCGATGGAGATGCGTGTGTGAACGAGGGGGAGCGCTACACCTTGGCCGGGCCGGATCTGTCGTGCACGAAGAACCGCGCCGGGGTCGCGGTCTGGATGACCAAGGCAGAGACCGACAAGCTCGCCTCCGATCTTGCCGCAGAGAAGGTTGCTGCCGACGCGAGAGCCGCGGCCGAAGCAAAGGCCGCGGCTGATGCGGAAGCGGCACAGCAGCAGGCTGCACAACAGGCGCAGCAGCAAGCGGCCCAACAAGCGCAGGAACAGGCTGCACAACAGGCGCAGCAGCAATCTCAACAGCAGAGTTTGGCTGGCTCCGTGACTGCCGGTGCGTTCTGCAGGTCGTCCGAGGCGGGAGCCGTTGGGCACACGTCAACCGGATTGACGGTCTTCTGCACCAAGGACGCTGGAGGCACTCGGTACCGCTGGCGACAGTAGACCCAGCCGCCCCCAACAGGGACAGCGCGACACCGGTGACCCGCCCCGCGTGGGCGAGTCACCGGCGTCGTGCGTGAAGCCGCGAATCTACGCCGCCGTCGACGCCCCAAGCAGCCCGGACAGCGCGGCCGCGGAGGCTTTGAGGTCGGTGATGTGGCGGCCGTCGGCCGCGGTGTCCAGGACTCCGACCGGGGCGACGAGGGCGAACGTGGCGATGATGGTCCCGCCGGCGTCGAACACCGGTGCGGCGACCGCGGCGACGCCGTCGATCACGGCCTCGCTCACGGTGAACCCCGAGGCGAGCGCCTCGCCGAGCTCCCGCTCGACCTCGCCGCGCGCGGCGCCTAGCTTCGCGAGGGCCCGCTCGCGCACGGCGGGCGAGCCCCACGCGAGGAACGCGAGCCCTTGCGCGGACTGCGGGCCGAGCGGGGCCCCGATCCGTACCGTCATGTTCACGGACTTCCCGGCCGGCTCCTTGGACGCCACCGCAACGGCGCTGGAGCCGGTCCAGAGCCCGAGGACGGCGGTCTGGCCGGTGTGCTCGGCGAGGGACGCCAGGAGCGGCTCGGCGACGTCGGTGATCTTGGGCCCGGTGAGCATCGAGGCGGCGATGCCCATGATGAGCGGCCCGGGCCGGTAGTCGTTGTCGTTGACCCGCTGCAGGAACCCCTCGGAGGCCAGGGACTGGAGGTAGCGGTGGGCGGAGGTCCGCCCGATCCGCAGCTCCTCGGCGACGTCGTTGATACGCACCTCGGTGCGGTCCGAGCTGAACATCCGCAGGATCTGGGCGCTGCGGCTCACCACCTGCAGGCCGCCCGACGGCGCGGCGTCGTCCCTCTCCGTTGGCATAGCCCACACTCTAGCCGTTGCCCCGCCCCGCACGGCCGCGGCGGTCACGGCTGCTGCTCGACGGCGAGCGTGTGCTCGGCGAGGTTCCTGTCCTTGGTCTCGGGGCCCCACAGGGCACCGGCGATGAGGCAGATCCCACCGACGGCGAGCAGCACCACCGGGGTGAGCTTGAGCGGCATGATCCCGGCGAGCGCTGCCATGTAGAAGGCGTAGAACGAGGGGATGATGAGCGCCAGGGAGTAGCCGACCCCGTAGCCGGTCGCCCGGATCTCGACTGGGAACCGCTCGGACATGTACGCCCCGATGGCTCCGAAGGCCGGGATGCCGAGGAGCGCGATCGCCGTGACCGCCACGGTGGCGGCCCAGAAGCCTTTGACCGCGCCGGAGGCGAAGAGAACGAACAGCGGGATCGCCAGCAGGGAGCCCACGCCGCACAGGACGAAGAACGCCCGGCGGCCGATCCGCTGCGAGAGCATCCCGAACAGCGGGTACGCCACGGAGACCATGGCGAACGCGACGATCATCAGCGTCGAGGTCTGCACTGCGCTGAGCCCGGTGGTCGAGGCGATGGTGGGCGGCAGGATGACGATCGAGGCGTTCGAGGAGAACCACACGCCTGTCATGAGCAGGAACGCCTGGGCGAGTGGCTTGCGGTTGGAGCCGGCGAGGAGCTCCTTGAACGGGTTGACCCGCTTGGCCGAAGTGTTCTCCCAGGCCGGGCTCTCCTCGACGCCGCGGGCGTAGGCGATCGCGAAGCCGATGGAGATGACTGCGCCGACGATGAACGCGATGCGCCAGCCCCACTGGGAGTAGGCCGACGCCGGGCTGCCGGCCGGCGCGAACGTGAGGACCAGCAGCGTCAGGGCCGAGATGGCCACGTAGGAGGACGGGAAGCCAAGCGCGATCAGGCCGGCGTTGCGGCCGCGGTTGCGCTTGTCCGAGTGCTCCATGGCGAGCGGGACCGCGCCGGTGTACTCGCCGCCGAGGAACACCCCGCCGACGAACCGCAGCACGATCAGCGCGACGACGCCGCCGATTCCGACCGTCTGGTATCCGGGCAGCGCGGCGATGAGCCCGGTCGCCACGCCGGCCCCGGCGACGGCGACAACGGTCGCCTTCTTGCGCCCCACCTTGTCCCCCAGCCAGCCGAAGATCACCGATCCGAGCGGGCGGCCCACAAGGGTGGAGGCGAAGACGAGGCCGCCGAGGATCGCGGTCGTGGCCGCGTCGATCGAGCCCGGGGTGAAGTAGGCCATGGCGGGGGCGAGCGCGATCACGGGCAGGTAGATGTCGAACATGTCGATAAAGAAGCCGGCGCTCGCGCCGACCACCGCGCGGCGCTCGTGGCCGCCCGCCGTCGTGCCCACAGCCCCAGTGTGGCTGTTCAGGGCCGGCGCGGTCATGCTCGCCCGCCCAGGGTGAGGGGCTCCTTGGCGCCCAGGTTGGCTACCCACGCGGTGAGGTGGGCGTAGTCGGCGCGCGGCGGGACGAAGATGTCGATGTTGACGCACGGGCCGGAGATGACGTCGATGTAGTGCTCCTTGCCGCGCTCTACAAGCATCAGGTCGCGCGGGCCCATGCGGTGCGCCACGCCGTCGACGTAGTAGTCGGCCTCGCCCTCGAGGATGAACACGAGCTGGTCGAAGTCCTCGTGCGAGTGCGGGCGCAGCTCGAGGCCCTTCTCCACCGTGTTCCACACGATCATGACCTCGTCTGTGGCATAGGCCTTGCGGGTGATGCCCGGCCGGGCGACTTCGAGCGGGACGTCGTCGAAGCTGACGACCTCCGAGTAGAGCGATTCGTTGAAGGACACCGCGATCTCCTTTGACCTCTTGTTCCGAAATTCGGAACGGCTTGTGCGCAATGTGGAACGAGCGTAGCATCGTGACCACGGTCACTGTCAATGCCCCTTGAGGGCGCGGAATCCACGGAAAGGACAGCAACGATGCTGAAGCCCGAAGGCCATGAGCCCGTCACGATCGAGGACCCGGAGGTCGCCGCCATCCTGGATGGCGCCGTCGACCTCCACGTCCACCCGAGCCCCTCGCCATTCCCGCGCCGCCTCTCCATCGCCGAGGCCGCGTGGCAGGCGCACGAGGCGGGGTTCCGGGCCATCCTGGTCAAGAGCCACCATCACTCCATGGTCACGGACATCCGCGCGGCGTCCGAGGCGCTCGGCGGCCTGCCGATCCCGGTGGTCTCCGGCGTGGCCCTCAACAACTACGTGGGCGGGCTCAACCCCTACGCCGCCGAACTGGCCCTCGCCCAGGGCGGCAAGATGGTCTGGTTCCCGACGATCTCCTCGCACGCCCACATCTGCGTGCACGAGGCCGAGGGCCAGAACATGCGCTTCCCGACCAACAACCTCGGCCTCCGCCACACCACGGAGATCGGCATCCTCGACGCCGAGGGCGCGATCAAGCCCGAGGTCCTCGACATCCTCGAGGTCATCAAGACCCACGACGCCATCATGTCCTGCGGGCACCTCGACGCCGACCAGACGGAGCGGCTCATCGAGCAGGCCTCATCGATGGGCATCAAGCGGATCCTCGTGAACCACCCGAACTTCGTGATCGGCGCCGAGCCGGACCGCGTGCGCCGCTGGGTGGGCCTCGGGGCGCGGATCGAGCACTCGATCTGCCAGTACGACGACCGCACGTCGTTCTACCAGTGGGGCCTGGATACGCTGCTCGGGTTCGTCAAGGCCGCCGGCGTGGAGAACACGCTGCTCGGCTCGGACCTGGGCCAGGCGAACAACCCGCTGCCGGTGGACGCCTACGCGCGCATGGTCCGCGGCCTGCTGGACGCCGGGGTGTCCAAGGAGGACGTCCGCCGGCTCATCGCGGACAACCCCGCCGACCTGCTGGGGATCTGATGGCCCTGCCTACCTCCCTGCGCGAGCTCATGGCCGAGCGACCCGTCCTCGGCACCTTCCTGAAGATCCCGCGATTCGAGATCGTGGACATCCTGGCCCTCTCCGGCTTCGACTTCGTGGTGTGCGACTACGAGCACTCCCAGATGTCGGTGGCGGAGGCGTGCGACGTCGTGCGGGCCGGCCGGGCGCGCGGCCTGCCGGTCCTGGTGCGGGTCCCCGCTCTCGACCGGGGCGACGTCAACCGGCTGCTCGAGGCCGGGGCGGCGGGGATCCAGCTCGCGCGCGGCTCGGGGGCCGAGGCGGGCTCCCTGCGGAAGCTGGTCTCGTACCCGCCGCTCGGGACCCGGTCCGTCTCGCTCGCGCAGCCGGCGGCGGACTACGGGATGGGCGTCTCCCTGGCAGAGCACTTCGAGCGGTCCAACTCGACCGTGCTCGCGGTGGGGCAGTTCGAGACCGCCGACTACGCCGACGGGATCGACGCCGCGATGGCAGCCCTGGACGTGGCGTTCATCGGGCCCGTGGATCTCTCGGTGGACCTGGGCACGCCGGGGGAGCAGGACTCGGAGCCCATGCGGGCCGCCGTTGCCGCCATCGAGGCGGCCGCTGCCGCGCGCGGGGTGCCGATGGGGATCTTTGCAGGCTCGGCGGAGGCCGCGGCCGACGCCGTGGCGCGTGGCTACCGCTACATCGTAGCCGGGTCGGACCTGACGATGCTCGCGGGCGGGGCGCGGCGGTTCAGCGGACTGCTTCGGTCTGTCGGTGGTTGAGCGAAAGTCGAAATCACGCACGACGGCGGGAAGTCGCCCGCCGTCGGCACGATCAGCTGTGCTTCGGTACTACAGCAATACGGACGTCGAGAGCGTCGGCAATCTTCAGAAGCGTGTCCCGCGTGGGATTTCCGAGACCGCGTTCGATGCGGCTGATGTCCGCTTGCTGAACGCCCGCCCTGCTCGCCAGCTCGGGCTGCGTGAGGTGGGCCGCGGTGCGGGCCGCCGCAAGCTCGTGGCCAAGAGCAACGCGCTCCGACACCTCGGCGCGGAGTCCAACGCGAAGCTGGTCAGGGAGCTCCGTTGCGTCGTCGCTCCACACAGCCTTGGCGCGCGCTGCGATCTCGCTGTACGGACGCGAGCCACTCCTGCACCTTCGAGGGTGGGGAAGCAGAACCTCGACCGGTTCCAGCCTTCGGTAACACGCGAGCTCTATCCACTGATCGCCTAAGCCCAGTGCTGACCAAGCCTGATCCAGCCCGTGCCATCGCCAGGCTCTGCGTCGTACCATCGCCGCATGGCAATGAAGACCTTCCTCATGCTGTGGAAGCCGAGCACATGGCCTCAATTCGCCGAGGAGATTCCACAGCTACAAGCGGAGATCCGCGACGCCGGGCGCGTGGCCCATTCATGGTCAAGCGGTGGCCGGAAGCATGACATCGAGCCGGGTGATCGTATATACCTAATCCGAACGGGCCTGCAGCCCTGGTCGGTCATTGCCTCGGGCACAGCCTCTAGCCGGATCTACCAGGATCCCCAAAAGCCCTACCCAAATGAGGTCGACGTTGACTGGGACCACATCGTGGACCAAGACAAGGCAATGCCGATTCCGGACGAAGACCCGGAGCTATACACGTACGTGACCAAGCGGCAGGCAAGCGGCAACGAGCTCAGTGCTGAACATGCCCGGATGCTCGCCGTCCACTGGGACCGCCATCTGCATCGCAGGACTCGTTGAGGGATGAGGCGAGTTCCCAGCCTGCGCCAGGAGCTCCCTTCAGCGGCCTCGATTAGTCGCTCTCGTCCATCTCCGCCGTGCATCGCAGTTCCTCGAGGCGCTTGTAGGAGAGTCGGAATTCCGGGAGGGCGCGGTCCTGCTCGCTGAAGATCACGCCTTCCTTTTCTAGCAGGACGCGCAGCTCAACACCCGAATGATTCGATTCGATGTAGGACGCCGCATCTCCAACCGAGTTGAGAACACGGTGCGCGCTCGGAGCCGACCGCATGGAAGTCATTTTCTGGCCAACATGCTGTGCGGCTGTTCCGAGGACCTTCGCGAGGTCGCCGTACGTGGTCCAGTGACCGGCCGGCAGCAGGATGAGGATCCGTCGGAGGAGTTCCCACAGCGGGTTCTCCTCGACATCTTTGCCCTTGGCCAGCGGTGCGGGCCAGCGCGCGGTAATCTGCGCGGCAAGAGCC
Organism: Sinomonas sp. ASV486; assembly: GCF_030908215.1. GTDB lineage: Bacteria > Actinomycetota > Actinomycetes > Actinomycetales > Micrococcaceae > Sinomonas > Sinomonas puerhi. The sequence continues at coordinate 499,843 of NZ_JAVFJK010000001.1, forward strand.
TGCCCGCGCGCTTGGATCTCGTCGGGCCCCCAGCTCTCATGCGCTGCGATCTGCTGGTTCATCACGATGCTGCTCGCGCCCAGCTTCGGTCGCTTCTTGTCGAAGGTGCCGTTGCTGAGACTCTCGTTCAGCCCGGTGAGTGTCAGGTTGCCGAGTGTGTGCACCAGCTCGTCGTGCCGCTCGTCGACCACACCCGCCCCGTACCTGTGGCCGAGCTCTTCTCGCCACGCGGGGGAGAGCGTCTGGGGCATGACGTGCTCGATCGTGAGGGTGGAAGGGTCCACGCGTTCCTTGGGATTCATGAGGAGCTCAATCCAGGTGAGCACGGTCTTCCTCTGCGCGGCCCTGCCCGTGTTGTACAGCGGGTTCGTGAGGATCGCCCGCGTAAGGGCCTCGTCGGTCGCGTAGTGCTTGCGGCCCTCGGAAAGGTACTCGTGCAGCGCCACGTCCACCGGTTTGCCATGGTCCAGATCCTGCACCGCCTGTGGGAAGACGCGGTTGAGGCCCTGCGTCGCGCGGCCCACGAGGAAACGTCGGACGAACAGAGACTCAATGTAGAGCAGTGCCCGTGCCACATGCTCCGACGTCGCCCGACCCTCGGCGCGCAGCTGCAGAAGATGCAGCATGAGCGGGGCCGAAGTGGTCGAGTCCCACTCCGCCAGGCGCTGCAGGCGGAGCCGAACGGCGGGATCCTGCTCCGCCTCCGGGTGGAGGATCAGGTGGTAGAGCTCGCCGAGCCGCGCTAGACGCTCCACCTCCGCGGCCATCTCATCCTCGGTTTCGAGCTTCTCGAGCCGCGCCTGTTGACCCACGAACGTCTGCGTCTGCTTGGCGGTCGGCTTGGTCTGCAGGAGGTCGAGCCAGAACAGCGTCTCGATCCGGGCGTTGTCCCCGAGCCGCTCCTGCAACGGCAGCCAGTAGCGCTTGTATACCTCGTCGCCGCGCTTGGGCAGCCGCATAAAGATGTAGTTCCGCAACAGGTCACCCTGCGTGAGCTTGAGCCCAGTGTTATTGAGCGACTGGAAGATGCGGTGCACGTTGTCACCTGGGTGGGTGGAGATGGACACCACCGAGAGCCCGGAAGTCACCGCCCGTGCGATCTGAGCGGCAGCCAGCCCCGCGCCGTCCTCCGATGTATCGGCGAGGTTGGCGCGGAAGAAGCGGTACGCGTCCCCGATCTTGTCATCGCCGCCGGCGGCGACCGACCCCTCGATCACCTCGGCGTAGGACTTGCGGTCTGCCTGGGTGGGCAGGAGCTTGACGTAGAAGGGATCGTCCGCGTACTGGTTGGTCAGGAGCTGGTTGTGGAGGCGGTCCGCCTCGCGGGAACGCGGATCGGCATCTCGAAGGTGGTCGCGCAGGGCAGCGAGCAGCAGGGTGAGCGTGGTGAGCCGCTGCTGCCCATCCACCACGAGGTAGCGCGCCACTCCGCCGGCCACCGTTCCGGGAAGGGGAGCGAGGACCACGGAGCCGAGGAAGTGGGTTGCCTCTGGCTCGTCCTCTATGTCTTCAGCGAGGGCCGCGACGTCCCGCCACAACTCCTTGAAGTTGTCCATTCCCCACTGGTACGGCCGCTGATAGAGCGGCACCACGTACTGCGCGGTGCCTTCGAGGATCTTCTGGAGAGTGGTCTCCTGGGCGGCCACCATTGCTGCGACTCCTTCATGTGTGGTGGGCCGGGGCCCTGCGCGCAGGATCCTCGGCGGAGCGCGCCCATCCGCGGCTCCGCTCGCACGTTAGCAGGCGGCACTGAAGTTCTGGGGGTCTTCCACTTTGAACGCGTGGGCCGTGGCTACCGCAACCACGACAACTACCGCCTCGGGCTACTCTTGTACACGGCAGCCCAGACAGCATGCTGAACACCGCCGCCATGTTCAAAATGGAAGACCCAGTTTTGGACGCGTATGACGGCGGGTGGCTGGTTTGGGTGGCCAAGCGCGGCTGAAGCGGCCGGAAGCCCGTGCCCATCCGTGCACCTTGGCGCAGTTGGCCGCCGGCCACGGCATGGGCGTCGCCCGTGCCAGCACGTCCAACGGCCCAACTCCCGCAGCCGGAACGCACCGTCCGTGCTCGGGTCCATTCCGGATTGAGTGCGACGTGGTCCTACTTCATTGTCCGCCTTCAGGTGTCCTTTGGATCCCCGCCGCCCATCCTCACGTTGCCGCCGAGGATTGTGGCAGCTGCGGCGGCGCCGGCCAATGCGAATCCTGCGACTGTGGTGACCACCTTGTAGACGAAGGCCTTGTGCTCAGAGTCCTTCAGCGCCTCCTTCTCGATGGCTTCCCTGAGCATCCCGAGAATTCTGAACCGGTCTTCCGAGGTCAGCCCATCTCGGTCGAGTTCGCGCCCAAGTATCCCTCGATACTCCGCAAAGGCCTTATGTACCTTCTTCTGGCTCTTCCAGTTGATGGCGACAGCACCGGTTGCCTGCTCGTGCACATGATCAAGTGAGTCCAGCACGAGGGACTTGAAGTCGGGAAACTGCTCGACTACTTTGATCGCGACTTCCTTGCTCATGTTGGGAAGTTCAGAGACAAAGGTGAGGAACTTTTCTCTCGAGAGGTTCCTCCAGCTCTCAATCCCCATCTTTTGCTTGATTTCTTCTTCGTTCTTGAAGTTCATGCCACCACCAATCCTTCACAGACGTGTTTGCGTCGTGCTCCTGTTGATTCTCTCGTATTCGCTGATGTGCTACGCACGGGTCCGATCACGCCGACGAAGCACCCATGGACGGGTGAACAGGGTGATCGTTCGTGGGCGTGGATGCCCCTCGCAGGGCCCAGCTGCTGGAGGCCGACCTTCGTTCCCTCTCATTACACCCCGCGTCAACAGCACCACCCGGCGGTCGACGGTCACTACCACCCGAATGCAGCGATCGTGGCCACCGACGCAAGCGCAAGAAGGTCCACGAGCAATGCGCGGATACTCCTGTCGGCCCACCGGTACTTTCGTAGGGCCACGCTGGAGTTGGCATGAATCTGCTGTCCGATGTGCCGCACTAGGCCGTCTGGGTCGGCTGTCAAGGCCTGCAGCGTTGGCCAGTAGATTTCTTGCTCCTGTCGGGCCACATCGTGAAAGAACAGAGGGTTTGTTGTCGCCTCAGGAAAATCCGGCGGCCGGCTCAGGCTGACAATTGGATAGAGACCGATCATGGCGCAGACGCCAGCGAGAAATATGGCAGTCGCGCAGGCCACAGCGGCGACTTCGAAGGCGATACTCACGTTCGCTTGGTTCCTGACTAGATTGAACAGCACGCCTCCGCTGACGCCAGCGATGGTGAGGCTCGCAGCAAGCTTAGACTCAGCGTGGCGAAGCCAATCGTTGACCAGTGAGAGCGTCTTCCAGGCATGGTCGGGAACAGTGGACGCCGAGGGCCCAGAGGCCGGTCTCCGGAGTCTCATGATGCAAGCCCGCGTCGACGAGCCGCCACTGACTCTCGTTGGATGCGGGCTTTGGCGCGAACGGCCTCAAGCATCTGGCTCTTCTGGACGGTTGCCCGGACCGACTGGGCGTCATCTCGCTTCGTCCGGCCCTCTAAGACTGCGGCACAGTAATCTGCGCCGTGTACCGTACACCAACAGGCACTTAGTACTCGGCCTTGGGCTTCTGGGTCACCATCAGGGAGCCGGCCGATCTCAGTGTCGGCCCAGATGCTAGGGCCTGGGCCGTCGCCACATGGGCAGCTGATTGACAAGAAGTCGTTCCTTTCAATGACATCCCAAACGCTTCCGGTAACAACGAGCTCTCCGCGGTTAGCTCCCTGCGCGGCCTTCGCAGCATAGTTGACCGCCTTTCCGGCCCATACTGGCTCCTGTTGGGCCGGATTCCTGGGAGTGCCCACTCGTTTGGCGAGGAGACGGCTGCTCGCGATCCCGACCTTGAAACCGGTCTCCGGGAGGTTATCCCACTTTTTCTCGAGACGTTCGACCATGTCCCCGCTGAAGGTCTTAACCGTGATCCCTGCGCAGACACCGCGCTCGTATCGCGCCTCGCCCCAGAAGAGCGCAAAAGCGCCATCACCTTGGATCGCTACGAAATCAGCCTCGAACTTATCGAAGACCTTCACCACGCCGCCGGTGCTGGCCTCGTAGATGCTGGCAGTGGAAGATGCCCTCTTGCCAGTCCCGAGCTTGGTCGAGTTCTTAAGATCAGCCACGACTGCAACTGCATCGTTGAGCTTGTGCCAACGGCGTACTGCGACTGGCAGGCCGTCCACGTCGAGGTTGTCGCCCTTGTCAACGACCTCCGGTCCGGACTCCAGCTCCGTCTTCACATTGTCCTCAAGGTCACTGAGCAGGACGCTCAGGTCGACTATCGTCATTTCCCCCCCATCCAATTTCTGTGCGCCAATCCGATCGGCAGCCTAGGTTCGTGGGAACCCGCTCGCTGTGCGATGCACACCTGAGCCCGCCACTCTTTTGTCTACATGATGGGTCCGACATTTCTGGGCCGGGTCTGATCCGTACCCGTTTCACACATGGCGCAGCACCTCCATGAACGCCCGGTTCGGCGACGCCGCAGGAAGCACCGACCGGACCTCCTCGAGCGCCTCCACCGCGGAAACACCGCGCACCTTCGCCCCGTACAGTGCCGCGACGGTAGGGGTGCGGGACTCCATCCGCACGCAGTGCAGCAGCACCCGCTTGCCCTCGGCGCGGAACGTGGCCACGGCGTCGGCCGCGTCCCGCAGCACGAACTCGACGTGCGCATTGCTGTCAGCCAGGGCCGAGTCGATGAGCCAGAACCGGGCGTGGTCCTCGGGCGCGACCTTCACGTCGGCGGTGCCCACCCGGCACAGGCTGACGACGGCGTCGTAGCCGTCCCCCTGCAGCGCCGCTGCGGCGCCGAGGAGCACTCCCGGGTCGGCAGGGTGGACCACCACGTCGGTCGCGGACGCAGACACCCAGTCCGAGTAGTCGTAGCGCTTGACGGCGGGCCACTCGCCCAGGCGCGGACCCTCGCCGCGGCCGAGTTCCATCCCGATCCGCTGCAGGTCCAGCGCCCGCAGCCCGGGCCAACCGTGCAGGCGCCGGCGCCACTCGAACGGGACCGAGGAGAGCCCGTACGCGGCCCCGAGCAGCCCGCCCGCGATCGCCGCGACGGTGTCGGTGTCACGGCCGCCGCGCACGGCGTCCTCGAGCGCCGCGCGCAGGTGCGCCGGGCCCTCGTTCGCTGCCGCCGTGGATGTAATGGCGCTCCACGCTCCCTGGAACGCCTCCACGACCCAGCCGTTGTTCGAGAAGTCCGCGGGCCGCGACGTCTCCGCCGCGGCGATCCGCTCCTCCCAGAGCCCCACGCGGTCGGCGTCGACGAACGGGAGGCCCACCCGGACGCCCAGCTCTCCGGTCAGGACGGCGTGCCGGATCGCGAGGCACCACAGGACGCAGGCGTCGACGACGTCGGGATCGGTGTGGGTCAGCGCAGAGGCCTCCGCGGCGGCTCTGGCGAGCTCGGCCTCGGGCCGGGCGAGGAACGCCAGGGCGACGGGTGCGGTTCGCATGAGCGAGCCGTTGCCACCGCCCCGGCCGGTCCGCTCGAGGTGGGCCGCGGAGGCGGCGAGGAAGTCGGCGGCGGAGGGCTCGCCGTCGACCGTCCCGCTGGCGAGGCGGCGGGCGGCGGAGATGACGGCGCGGGTCTGGGAGCCGGCGTCCTTCGCGTCCCGGGCCCAGCAGGCCCAGCCGCGGACGGCGGGGGTCCAGTCGACGGGCTCGCCGGCGGCGACGGCGTCGGCCTGGCCGAGGAGGCATTCGGCGAGGGGGATGGCCATGGAGGTGTCGTCGGTCCATTCGGCAGGGGCGAAGCCGAAGGGGCCGCCGCCGATCATGGCGACGGGCGTGCGGTCGGGCAGGGTGCGCCGAACTCGTAGCCGGCGCCGAGGGCGTCGCCGGCGGCCATGGCGACGAGGGTGCCGGCGGCGCGGTCGTTCTGGAGGGTTGAAAGCTTCATGGGGACTCCTTGGGTGGTGGCGGACGGATGTGGGCGGAGCGGAGTCAGGCGGCGGCGAGCGGGTGCGCGGCGTCCCAGACGCTCAGTTGCGCGAACTGCGGCTCGCTGCCGGGGCGCTGCACGGCGAGGCCGCTGTAGGCGTAGCGGCCGACGGCGGCACGCACCGGGGTGCTCGCGACGTCCCCGTGGCGGCGAGCTGGCGCGGGTCGGTGGCGACGGATGCGGCGAAGTCGCGGGCCGTCTGGCCGGTGGTGGGCCGGCCGATGTGGGAGGGGAGGTGCCGCGCCTCGAACCGGAGCGAGTCGGCGAACTGCTCCCAGTGCCGGGCGAACAGGGCGGAGGTGCCGAACAGCTCGAGCGTGAGGGCGCGGCCCGCGACTCCGACGACGACGCCGCGCTGCCCCTCGAGCGGCGCCGGCCCCTCGGTGGTTGAGCGGGGCGAAGCGGAGTCGAAACCATCGAACGCCTCGACGAGCGATCCGGTCGCGCTCACGCCGCCGGAGAACCGGTCGACGCGCTGCCAGACCCGGCCCTGGTCGGCCGGGCGGAGGGGGCGGAGCCCGTCGCCGGTCGATTCGGCGAGGCCGCTGAGGCCGGCGAGCTCGGCGCGGACGTGCAGGGGCGCGCGGCGGGCCCGCCGTCCGTGCTGTGTGCTGGGGCCGCCCCACCGTCCCTGCTCGACGCAGAACGCGGGCACATCGGCCTGCTCGCCGGGCGCGAGCACGAGGCTCTCTGCGGCGACGCGGTGCTGGTGGCCGCCCTCGAGGAGCTCGCCCTCGACCAGGAGGGCCGCCTTCGGCCCGGCGTTGCGGACGGCGAGGCGGTTGACCTGGGGGCCGCCCGCGAGCTCGGTGACCTGAAGCTTGGCGTGGGCGCCGGTGCTGAGGCCGAGGCTGCCCGGGGTCTCGGGCCAGACCGGGAAGATCGTGAACGGGCCGAGCGGCCGGCCGATGCCGACGTGGAGCTGGGGGAACTGCATGGCGCCTCCTCAGGGGCCGAAGCACTTTGCGCTGGTCTGCGCTAAATCAGACTGTAGGGCACCGACTGGCTTTAGCGCAAGAGTGCGAATATTCTGGTTGCCATGGTGTGGCGCGATGAGCACGGCAAGCGACTCGAGGACTACCCGCGGCCGAGCGTTGCCGTGGACACGGCAGTCTTGACGGTCGACGGCGGGCGCCTGACGGTGCTGCTGGCCGGCGGTGCGCTTCCGGGGACCTTCATCCACCCGGGGGAGACCCTGGCCGACGCCGTGCTCAGGTCGCTGCGGGACAAGGCGGGCGTAAGCGGCCGGTCGCCTCGGCAGCTGCGGGTCTTCGACAGGCCCGCGCGCGACCCGCGCGGCTGGGTGCTCTCGGTGGCGCACGTGGACGTGGTGTCGATCGGCACGCTGACGGAGGCCTTAATGCACGACGGCGTACGCCTGGCTCCGGTGGGTGATGCTTCAGTTCTCGGGGGGCTGCCCTATGAGCAGGAAGAGATCGTAGCGGCCGCTGTCGAGTCAGTCCGCAGGGAATACAGAGCGGAGCCCGACCCATGCGCGCTCTTGGACGAGCCGTTCACTCTCGCGCAGCTGCGAACGCTTCACACCCAGGTTCTTGACGAGGATCTGATGCGGGACACGTTCCGCCGGTACATGGAACCGCGGCTCAAAGGGACCGGTGAGATGACCGACGGGACGCGTGGTCGCCCGAGCCGCTTATGGCGCAGACCCATGGGTCAAAGCCCTCACAGCTCAAAGAGCACCCAAAGGGACTACTCCTGAACCCCTAGAGCAAGAATTCGGGACGTACAAGGCGCAGACTGACAAGATCTAGTCTGCTGGGGCCGGGTGATGGTTGAAGGAGAAGCTGGACCTTGAAGGTACTTAGAAGATGACGTCACCTTGGGTTCCGGGAAGCATGCCGTCGTCGAAGAGCAACGCTTCATCGCCGGCGCTCGCACCTGCCTTCGGTGGCTGCCGAAGTGAATCGGGGACGGGCGGCAGTTCATCGGCGCGGATGAGCGGACCGGCGAGGATCTGCTCGAGGAGCGCCACTCCGGCGGGTAGCATGGTCAGCGTCTCCTTGACCGCGGCGACAATTTCGACAAGTTCCTCACTCCACTCTGAGCACCAAGCGGTCGGCCTGATCTCGTCGAGCGGAGAGCCGCTGGAGGCAGCTCGTCCAGTTGGCTTGGCCATACGGTAGCCGATCCATTTCGGAAGGACGGCCATCCCGCTGACCGCGAACTTCCAGACCTCCTCTGGGACCCCGGTCAGCACCCCGTCGGCGATACGGAGCGTCTCCGTCAGCCGGTCGAAGCTGATTTCGGACTTCGCTACGGGAAGTCGGGTAGGCGTGGTCTTCCATTCGATGCCGTTTAACGGAAGCTTCGCGTGACCGAAGCGTTCTCCAAAGGTCTGTAACCAGATCAGCCTCTTGCCATGTGACTCCATTTGAGCGAACAACTCCGGGTCAGCCGTTAGCGGGACACGAGGGCCAGGGGTCTCTAAGGCTTCGTGAAAGCGAGCTGTGTAGTCCGTACCCGCGAGGACTCCGAACGTGTAGGCAAACAGGCGGTCGATGGTGACGCTTCCAGCGTCCGCTGCCGCATCCTCGTGCACGCGCGTTAGGAAGGCGAGGAGGCTGGGATTGACGTTGGGTGTGCCCTTGGCGTCCCGGTAGAGCGGGATGACGTCTTTCCCGCCGTAGGACCCGCGGAAGTGATGCTTGTCAGGTACGGCAGTCGTCAAGGTTGCAGCGGGACCACCTCCGAGGCTCGTGTTGGTCATCGTTGTCAGGAAGATCTGCTTCTCACTCAGGGAGGCCCAGAGCGCGGGTCGCTCAAGTGCGATAACCCGAGGATCCTTGAAGATCCACTGACGATCGAACGACCGCATTCCCAGCCTGACAATCGGCTCGTGCGGATCACCTGCGGTGAGCTTGACGAGAGGAAGCAAGCCGGGAACCCTCGTTGTAATGCGTCGACCAGTGCTCGGAGTGACGTAGTAGCGAGCTCGTTCAGTGCAAGAGCTGGTGCCCACGAATTCACTCCAGCGCTGCTCCAGCACAGCTCGGTCCGGGGCCATCGGCCATGTCCGGTTGACCATCATCCCGGGTTGCTGTAGCGGAAATAGGTCCACGAGCTTGGGGTATGACGCCCAATCCGCTCCACCGGTGGCAGGGATGAACGGGGCGTGCCAATCGGCGCTGGCTTCGGCCACGTCGAGGACGGCGCCATCAGCAGTCAGAGCTGTGAGTGCGGCGAGCTTCTCAGACCGAGATCCCCTGTAGCTCGCATAGCGAACGAGCGCAGGTGTTGTCCGATCACCCGCACCGCGGCGGACTAGAGTCACGACGGCGACCGGAGATTCGATGTCGAAGACGTTCTCGTCCTTTCGTGTGCCCTTGTTGTTTCCGTGAAGGTCGACCACCGTGATCTCGTCGGCTACTTCGCGGGCGAGCCGGCGCAGGCCGAGAAATCCTGGCCCGTCGAGCCACGAGGATGCGGTGATCATGGAGACCACAGCCGGGCCGCTATTCTCCTCGAACACCTTCCAAATGGCCCAGCGCCAGAAGTAGACGTAGAGGTTATAGAGGCTTGCGTGGGCGCTGAAGATGACGTGCTTCTTCGCGTCGTCGAAGACGTCGTCGAAGAGAGACCGCGGCGATCCTTCCCCTAGGGCGGTCACAAATCCGCCGGTGCCGGTGCTCTCCACGCGATCATATGGCGGATTTCCGATGAGGACGTTGTGGTTCCAGTTGAACTTGACCTCGTCGGCATGAGCGCCCTCGGTGCTGATCGGGTCTGCGAGTTCCTCGACGACTTGGGGCTGCTTCTGCCCAAGGGTGTCGGCGAGGTAGATGGGCAAGCGCACTCTCTCGCGGAGCTTCTCTGAGATGTCGAGGGACACCTTCAGATGGCTGACAGCGTATGACGCCAAGGAGATCTCGCAGGCCGACGCGTGCTCGAGCGCCGCGGCCTCACCCTCATCGCCTGCGTTGCGTCGTGCCTGCCGGATCCATTCAACAAGGAATGTCCCAGTGCCGTTCGCGGGGTCGAACATCGAGACGACGGGCTGGTCGGGCTTGGATAGTTTCGGGAGCTCGATCTCGGGGTGCCTCTCCAGGTATTCCGCCCACGTGGTGGGGTCAGCGGCGCCGAGCGGAAGGCCAAAAGACTTGAGGGCGTCATCGACGGTCTTGACGATGTAGCGCACCACCGGGAGGGGCGTGTAGAAGGCACCAAGGTTGCGGCGCTGTTCCGGATCGTAGCGCGTCAGGAACTCCTCATAGAAGTAGACGACCGGGTCGTCGCGCTGGTTGTCGGCACCGAAGTCTGCGAGCAGTTCATCCACATCGGTAGCGGCAAGCTCTTCCGCCAGCTCGTTGAGACCGAGCTCGTCAACGTCGATGACGCGGTCGGAGTCATCACGGAAACGGGAGTAGATGGCGTCGAGGAACTCATTGTCGAACTTCAATGCCGACACTGATTGCTCGACCTTGAACTCCTCGGGGTGCGCGATTCGGGCGGTGAGGAGCCCATAGACCATCGTCTGGGCATATACGTCCGCGAATCGCGCGGGGGTGAGATCTCCGAGGAGCTGGTCGCGAACATCGTTGAAGAGAGCACGGATAGGCCCGCCTTCAATCTCGACTTCGTAGAGTGCACGCACCTCGTCGCGAACATCTTGGGCAACTTCGGCCATTCGACCCGAGAGGGCGGCGGCGGACCTTAGCCCTTCGCGATAGCCGTGGAACCCTTTGCCGAAGTCTGGTCCAAGGACAATCTTGGGGCCGTCGGCAGGCGACCATGCCAGGTCCGCGACGCCTCGGCGCATCAGCAAGTCAAGGCGCGCTTTCGTGAGGTGGTCGCTCCATGAAAGGACGCGCAGAACACGTTTGCCGTCTTTCTCACGGAAGTTGACGACGTGGAGAAGCCTCTCATGGCCATCCGAGAGGCAGAAGAACAGGAGGTCGTTGAGGGACCACTGGGCGTGGGCTCCGCTGCCATTGCGAGCACGTTCGTTCTTCACGAGCCGTTGGACTAGGCGCCGTATCGCCCCGACCGGCAGACGACCGCCCTCGAAATCGAGGACGAAGACGCCGAACATCTGCGCCTTCGTAAGAGGGGGGATTTGGGAGATCTGCTTCAGCCTGGCGACCTTCTCTGGGTCGAGATGCAGCTCCTCGGGTTCCCACTCCAGCTGGATGTCGCCCCAAGTCAAGCCTTCTGGGATCGGCCAGTCAAGCCCGTCTAGCAGAAGATCGAGAAGGTGGTCTGCCGACTTCGGCGCCGCCTGCAGCAGTCTGCGGACACGGTCTTCGTTAGTGCTCATTGGACCTCCATCCAACAGATCGTCTTCGGGGCTGGGGCGTCGAGTGGTAGCTGCGTCTCTTTGCGGAGTCGCTTCGTCTCGAAACGCTCCAACTCGCGCAGGGTCGACTGCAGTTTCGACCGTTCGCTGAAGTCTCCACGAGGGGTGGTCGGTTCAGCAGCGATCGCCGTGTCGATCGTGGCGAGCGCCCGTTCGATGCCGTCGGGCGTCCGAAGGGCCCACTCGATTTCGCCTGGCTCCATGGTCCACTCGGCATCGACGTCGTCTTCGTGGGCTTTGGTGAGTACTGGAATCCGTCGGCACAGGAAGACGCCGCCTGGTTCACCGTTCTTGGCGGTCGAGATCCCGTCGGGGAGTCGCGCTACAAGTTCCTCCAGACCGGGATCGTCCTTCACGAGCTGGAGCCACCTCAGCCGCAACTCTTCGATGGGAGCGATGTCGCCCGTGTATTCGTCCTTGAAAGCCTGGAAGACCTTGACGTCGTCGAAGATGTCGGACTCGTCGAAGAGTTTGCCGCCGGGGATACCGAGCGTGGTGGAGATCATGAGGGTCTTGTTCTGCACGCGGTTGTAGAGGGTGAGGAGCGTTTCGATGTCGGCGGGGGGCAGGAAGTTGCGAATCTGGATGTGCCCACGCGCCTTCTTCGCAGCCGGCTTCTCCTTCACGAGTTCGGCTTCGATCACAGGGTTCATGCGGCGGTCGACGCGGCCGATGCGCTGCATGAGACGGACGGGGTTCCAGTGGATGTCGTAGTTGACGAGTAGGGTGCCGTCCTGCAGGTTGACGCCCTCGCTGAGTACGTCGGTCGAGATCAGGACGCGCAGCGGCACGAGCTTCTTTCGGTCTTCGAGGGAGACCTTGTTGTAGAAGGGGGCGAACCGCTTGATCATCCCGTAGCGGTCGTTGCTCCGCGTGCCGTCAATGCGGTCGACGTCGGTGACGCCGTCCCTTCTCAACCGCTCTTCCAGGTAGCGGGCAGTATCGGCGAACTCGGTGAAGACGATGACTTGCTGGGTGCGGAACTCCGGGGTGAAGACGTCCTTTCCTAGGGCTTTCTTCCGCTCTTTCGACGGTCCCAGCAGGAGGTCGCGAAGGTGGAGGTACTTGTCGTCGACCCCGGCACCAGCGAGGATCAAGTGCATGAACCGCGTAAGCTGATCGAGGTCCTCGAAGGCAGCATCGATCATCTCCTGAAGCCTGTAGCCGCCGCCGACGAGGTTGTATTCAAGCTCATCGAGCTCCTCTTCGGTGAGGTCCTCCTCGTGCCAGACCTCCTCCGTCATGCCACGGTAGCGGTCGTGTATCTCCTTGAGTGTGGGTTCGTTGGCTGCGCGCCAGTGAGCGAGGCGAGTTTCTTGCTCGGGTTCGATCATTGTGTTGACGTCGAGCCAGCGGAGCACCTTGGCAGATAGGTCGAGACAAGACCCGGCGAACGCGGCAAGGCTCGACTCAAATCGCTTGAGGAAAATCGTTCGAATCAGCGCCACGACCTGCTTCTGCCGGTTCTCGGCCTTGGTGTCGATGTCCGTACTGGTCGAGAAGGCCAGCGGGTAGTACATGGGCAGCACGAATAGCGGGGTGGTGCGGTTGAACGCGTTCTGCAGCTCCGTGAAGAGGGGGGAATAGAGAGGGCCGAAGTCGTACTTCACCACCTTTGGGATCTGCGTGTCGGGGAAGACGACCTCGGAGCCGCCCGCGACCTTCGAGCTCTCCAAGGCGTATTTGCGGCTGTTCTGGTGAATGATCGACTGGAACAACTTGTCCTTCGACATGATCGCGGCGATGGCGGCATTGTCAGGCACGGCGCTCTTGAAGGGCTTTTCCAATTCGACTGTGTACTTGCGCAAACTGTTGATGCCGATGCTTGCGAAGTAATCATCGGCGTCGACTCCGGTGAAGAGCTCGGCTTGGTGGACCAGGTCGAAGAACGTGTTGTTGATCGGAGTGGCGGTCAACAGGTAGACGATCTTGCTTTTGCAGATCTCCTGCATGCGCCACCAGCGAGAGCCCCAGGGGTTATCCTCAGTCGCCTTCTTGCCGTGATTCCGGAAGTTGTGGGCCTCGTCGATGATGATGACGTCGGCCCGCTTGGCTAGGTGCTCGATCTCCTCAACACCCTGCTTGGTCGTGAGGTCGGTGTGCGCGCGCACGAGGACGTTTGAGAACTGGCCGAACAGCTCCGGCAGCTTCTCTTTCAGCTCGGGGTTCCAGACCGCGTCCTGGCCTGTCTTTGTCGCCATGATCAGGACGTTCTTGCGATGTCGCACCGCGTAATACTCGGTGAGCATGAGACCGACAAACGTCTTGCCCAGTCCGACTCCGTCCGTGAGGAACCCTCCGTTCCAGCGCCGCGACATCTCGATGAGGGCGTGGAATGCCTCCTGCTGATAAGGCGCAAGGAGCTGGTAGATGACCGATTCGGATTCTTCCCAACTCTTGTCGGTTGGATCGACATCGGCGGTTAGGGCGTGAAGAGCCTTGGCGTATACCTCGAATGGTGTGAACTCACGCGCGTTGTGCTCCAAGACGGAGAGCAGCTCTTCGCTCACCGACGTGGCTTCGGCCCAGTGTTGCTCATACCAGGCTTGCAGGTCGGCGACCTCGGGTCCTTGGAACTTGACGTTGAGTTCGACGTTCTGGGTCAAACCGGGACGGGTGAAGTTGGAGGAGCCGACCAAGGCGGCCGAACCAACGACCTTCAGTTTGCTGTGGGTGATGTAGGCCTTGGCATGGAACTTCTTCGATTTGTAGACGCGGATCTCGATCTTGCCGCTGCGGATGCCATCCACTACTGCTTCGATTCCAGTGAGGAAGGTGTCGCCTGTCTGTCGCTCGACGTCGATGGAAGTGTCAAGGGCCGCGGCGATGGCATCTGCAGTCGTGCGACTCGTCTCGCCTCCTATGAGCAGGCGGATCTTGTCGACCTTCTGCCAGGCGCGATCGAGCGAGAGGAGGGCTCCGATTTCGAAATGCCCTGTCGCAATGTCCATCGCCGAGCTGATGTCACACCACTCTCGGAGGTACTGAAGCGCCTTCCAGTCCTCGGCAGTGTTGTCGACGATGAACTGCTCTGATGTCGCCACGCGGCGTCCCCCTTCGATCACGACCTGCCGGTAGAACTCTATTCGATTTATCGCGTTGATCCGGACGCTCGGCGCCAGAGCCGTCAGTGCTCTGAGCCGTAGCGGTGGTATAGCCGGTCGCCAGAGGAGGGCGGCTGACTCTGTCGAGGGGCCAGCACAAAAGCAATGACGCTGGCAAAGTCAGCCCGGGCCTCGAGGGCAGAAACGGCTATCGCTTCGTTCCGAAGCGTCAGTGTCATCGCTTCTGCTTGTTCGGCACCTGCTGACCGTGGACTGCGTGGTCTCCCGCTCGTTACACCTCCCAGAACTCTCGCCAGCTACACCAATGCTCTCGCCTTTCCGAGATGAGCAACGACTTGCTTCATGCGGCGCTTCCGCCCGAAGGTCCGAAGCGTTGAGGCGTCGATTTCGTATTCTGCAGAGGAGGGGTGGCGCTCTTTCAAAAAACGCATAGCATTTGCGATCTCGACGGGGCTAATGTGCAGGAAATTGCGTGAAACCAGGCTGCTGTTTGGTCGAAATTCCGCCCAAGTCTTTGGGTCGATACCGTCCGGCCATACGAACTTATCAGAATCCACATTCAGGCCTGCGGCCTTCACTTGATAGATGATCTTCTTCGCCCTCTGGTTCCGAAGCCGTTGGACACCGAATGAGGCCGCCGTCAGCTGGGCCAAGCGCTCAAGATGGATCGGGCCCTCCGCTTCGACGATCTCTGTTGCTACGGCGCGGACCTTCTGCTTCGCTGCCGCTTTAGGTAGAGCATCGAGTACCGAGACATCCCCGACGGGAACTGGCGCCCATGGTTCAAAAGGAAGGCGGCTGTTGCCCACCACCATCGTCTCTTCGGACGGTTCTCGAGCGAACACCTCGGCGTCCGGAGCCACGAGTTCGGCCTCGGTCTCAGGTGGTGCGGTTTCCAGGTCTGCTTCAGTGCCTGGGGGTTCAGGTTCAGGCCCGGCGGCGGCAGGCAACGGCGCGATCCCTTGCTCGTTCACGTAGACCAGTAGTGCCTCTTGACGAAGCTCATTGGCTTTGACCAGGCCAGCCGCATCACCGAATTGCTCGAGCAACCTTACGCAGTAGTCGTGGGCTCGCCATGCGTCTAGATGGGAGAATGGGTCGCCGTGCGCACGCGCGTTGCGCACGATAGTCAGTTCGCGGCCAAGAGTACTTACCGTCTGTCGGTTGTCGTCAAAGGGAAAACCGAAATTGCCAAGCCGTCGCGTCAACATTTTTAGTTGAGTCTGCAGGTCGGAGGTGCTGTAGGTCTTCGGCGGTTTGCCGGCGACCTGATCAAGATGGCTCAGGATTACCGTCCACGGGTGGCCTGCGAGGTCGTCCTCGAACTTCGCCGATATGATCGGTTCGAGGCGTTGCGCGAGATGGTCGAGCCCCTCCGAGACGGAAAGCTTTGGATTATAGGTCAACAGCATCTCCTCAAGATGATTAGTTGGTTCGAGAACATCCATACCACGTTTTATGATCCTGAGCGGGTTTGGCAAGAGCGTGGGCGAGTGAGCTGTACCTTCCTCCGCCCATAGGCGTGCCTCCAACGCTGTGGCAACAACTAGCAGCGTGCCGACCGGGGACGGGGCGGGTCCCGTCCCCGCTTTCACGCTGTCGCGGTTATGATTCGGTCCAGGCCTCGGCTGCGGACAGCGCCTGAGCCAGATCCCCGCCACCGCCCGCTGCGATCAGCTCGCGATCGCCCACGACGACGAGAAGGCTGCGGGCACGAGACAGTCCCACGTAGAGCTGTTCCGCCGCGCGGCTCATGTCCTTGAACCCATTGACGCAGAGAACAACCACAGATCGCTCCAAGCCCTTGAAACCCAAGACATGCCCGTAGAACTCGGCTGAATCTGCGTAGAACTCCCGCCAGTACTCCGCCACCGCCTCGGGGCCCGAGTCAAAGGCCTCCTGATGGATGGGGTGCCGCGTCTTGGTGGTCAGGAGGGCGATCTGATTGTTGGCCCACCCCTCGTCGATGAGGGCATCCACGCAGTCGGAGGCAACGTTGAGGGCATGCTCGGTGGCGCACTCCACGAACCGCACCGGCAGACCGGTCCCCGTCCTCGGCGTGAAGTTGTCGCCCGCGAAACACTTGAACGTCTCCGCGATGCGCCGAGAGTTCCGCAGGTTGTCGTCCACATGGATGGGGACGAAGCTGATGTCCCTCCCCTCCTGACCCACCGTTCCGCGCCCGTCCCACCGCCGGTATACATCCTGACGGGCATCCAGGAACGCGTAGACACTCGCCTCCCGAGGGTCCTTGACGCAGGAGAGCAGCCCGTCCCACCACAGGGGTGCGAAGTCCTGGGCCTCGTCAACCACGATCGCGTCGAGTTTCTGAGCGTCGGGGAGCGCGCTGCCCACCTCGATGAGCCGCCGCGGCATCTCCTCGTCGAAGTAGGCCTGCCCCACGCCCTCGGGGACGCCGAGCGAGATGACGTACTCGTGGAACTCGCCAGCGAACACCGGCCTGTTGTGCCTTCGCGCTGTGGTCCGCTTCCGCAGGTGCATTCCCAGGCCCTTGTTGTAGCAGAAGAGCCCGACCCGCTTGCCCTCCCTGGCCAGCCGCTTGGCCTTCTCGACGGCGAGCCAGGTCTTCCCGCTCCCAGCGCCGCCGATGAAGCGCACGTGCCGGATCGATCGGGTGGCACCTAGCAGCACCTGCTGGCGTTCGGTGAGGGCGTCCTGAACGTCCTCGTCTCCCGCCGAGGCGAGCGAACCGCCGTCGTGCGTCACCAGCGTGCCCGAGGCGAGCCGCTCGAGCCGGTCCGAGTACTCGCGTGTCAGCGCGCTCACGCCGCGGCCCTCCGCGCGAACGGCCTCGCCGACGCGCTTGGCGAGGACGAGCGGATTCGCCAAGTCGTCTATGTCCAGGACGAGCGACCGCGGCACCCCCGCCATCTCCCAGTCACGGGGCACGCGAGTGTAGGGGAGTGCCACGAGGTAGATGGTCCTGCTGGTCAGTGGCGTGCCGAGGTGGTCGCCGGCCATGTCGATGAACGCGTGCATCGACGACTGAGACTGCGCCACCGGGCTCTTGATCCGGTGCTTCCCGTTGCGGTCCGACTGGTACCACTGGGCCTGATCGATGCTGATCTGGCCGCCCTTGACCTCGATGCAGGCGACCCCGATGCTGGGCCAGAGGACAAGGAGGTCGATCTCGTGCTCGGCTGTGCCATGGCGTACTTGGACGGAGTGGCAGACCACGGCGTTGTCCGGCAGGGCCTCAACCAAGAGCCTCCAGACGGCACGCGTGACCCGGGCCGAAGGCCGGCTCTTCTGGTATCGAGCGTGCCATGGCAGAGGTTCCCCCGGGTCCAAGATTGTCGGCATCCTGCGTTAGCGTATCGGGAGATACCGCTTCAGCGCTGAATGACCACAGAAGGAACTATGGAAACGTCCGTCAAAACGCCACTTGAGGTGTTCTTCCAGCCGCAGCAACTTATGGTCCCTCTGTTCCAGCGGCCCTACGTGTGGTCCCAGGACGGCCAGTGGCAGCCATTGTGGGACGACGTTCAGCGTCTTGCGGACCGACTTCTGGCAGGCGGCAATGCCGCTCCTCACTTCCTCGGGGCAGTGGTCCTTCAGCACGTTCTGCAGGAAGCGGGCCATGTGCAAGGACGCTCCGTGATCGATGGCCAGCAGCGGCTGACCACCCTGCAGCTGCTGCTTCACGCGGCGTATGTCGAGGTCAGTGCATCCGGCAATCCGGCTTCGGCGCAAATGGCGCTGGATCTCGTGAAGAACCCTCTGCATTTCGCGAGGGACCCCGAGCATCAGCTCAAGCTCGTCCCGACCAACCGGGACCGCCCGGCGTTTCAGACGGCAATGCGTCAGGAGGCCGGAGACGCGCTCAGCGGACGGAGTGCACGTATCGAGCAGGCGCATGCGTTCTTCCGTGCATCGATTGCTGCCTGGCTCGACGGGAAGGAGACGCTGCAGGCAGGCGACGCTCTGGTCGAGGCATTGTCCAATTTGCTGCAGCTTGTCGTGATCGAGCTGAAGCCCCACGAGGACGCGCAGGAGATCTTCGAGACCCTGAATGCTCGCGGCACACCTCTGACAGCTGCGGATCTGATCAAGAACTTTGTGTTCCAGCGAATGGACCTGCCCGGGAACGCCGCTGAGGAAGTCTACAAGGCGGAATGGCAGCACTTTGAAACACCTTTCTGGGAGAAAGAAGTGGCCGCGGGCCGCCTCACGTATAGCCGGAGCTCACTCTTCCTGAATCAGTGGTTGGTCGCTTCAACTCAGGCGGACATCCCTGCAAAGGAGGTCTTCGGATACTTCAAGCGCTACGTGTCAGAATCGACGGAGCCTGTCCAGGAGCTCCTGCCCCACCTGAGGCGGACGGCAGAGTCGTACCGACGGTTCACTGAGGAGTCGTGGCAGGATTCTGGGGTTCAGGGACCGCTTGCCCGATTCGTGTACCGGACGTCGAGTCTCGACTCTGAGGTCTTCAAACCTGTCCTGATTTGGCTGCTTGACGACCGGCTCAGCCCAGTCCCGGAAGCGCAGTTTGCGAAGGCTCTGGAGGTCATCGAGAGCTGGCTTGTCCGCCGGGCATGCGTGCGGGCTACAACGAAGGGCTACAACCGGCTCGTCGTCGACGTTCTAGCGATGCTGAATCGTGCCGACCGCGCCCAGGTAGGAGTTGTCCTCGAGGACTACTTCGCTCGCCGTACTGCCGAAAGCGATTACTGGCCAACTGACTCCGACGTGCGGGAGCAGCTGACGGGCATGCCGGTGTATCGCAGAATGACCCGAGCCCGACTAAGGATGATTCTCGAAGCGATCGAGGACCATCTCCGTGGATTCACCTCCGGCAGGCCCCTCAGTGAGCAGCCGATTCGACGCTACAACGCGACTATTGAGCATGTGATGCCTCAAGAGTGGAGGGTCCATTGGCGTCTTTCGGAATCTGGCATTCCTGAGGACGAACGTGACGCCCGCGTGCATACGCTGGGGAACCTTACGCTCCTGGTGCAGGCGCTCAACAGCAAGGTCTCCAACGGTGCTTGGCAGATGAAGCGCGAGTCACTGGAGAAGCACGCAACGACGCTGATGACTCGTGACGTTCTTTCAGGCGCGGACGGAGACTGGAATGAGGCGGCGATCGACGCCCGTACTCAGCGGATGATCGACGCGATTCTGGAGGTCTGGCGGGTGCCTGCGTCGGTGATTGGGCTGAAGAACGCCGAACAGCCCAGCTTGGCCTTCAGTATTACGGTTGCGGACCTGCTGCGAGACGGCGCTTTGGAAGTCGCGCAAACTCTGTACGCCAAGCATTCCCTGCATCGGCATGTGATCGCGACACTCGGAGCTGACGGTGCTTTCTTCGTCAGCGGCTCTCGATATGAAACCCCCTCCGCTGCAGCGAAAGCGGTGACGGGTTCACAGAGCGAGGCAGGGTGGGACTTCTGGCTCGTGTCGCAGAGCCCCGATGTCAGCCTTGCAGACGTCCGGTCCGAGGCCGCCGAAGCAGCCGGCGACGAGGCAGTGGAGGGAGAACCCGGAGCTGAGGATCTGGCTCTCGTCTAATCAGGGGTATGCGCCGAGCTGCCTGAGGCGATTGCTCGGCGCCCTCTTATCTCGGCTAGCCGGCGACTCGATGCGATGGACCGCTTCCTGATCGTCCGTCAGTTATGTCGGCCCGGGCGAGTAGCATTCGATCAATATTGAGCTTGACGTATTTGGGGGAAGCGTGGGCGGAGAATCATCCCTGGTGCAAGAGCGGAAGACCGAGGTCATCCGCGAGGAACAGAAGTACTTTGACGTAGCATGTGATTTCCGATCTCAGGCTGCAGACTGGCTCAAGAACGGTTCGTCCGGGGGGACTGCCGTTGAGCGTCGCGCGTTCAAGGCGGCCGCTGAGAAGCGCCCGATGGTCGCACCTGATGAGCCCGTGGCGTTCGGGCGGATGGTGACGTCCGAGGGAGACTCCTACTACGTCGGTAAGGTCCCGATCTTCGACAGCGAGAAGAACTTGCTCGTCATCAACTGGCAGGCGCCGGTTGCTGCGGCATTCAATCAGGCTTCGCCGTCGGATCCTCACGGGCTTGCTTGGAAACGCACGTTCAATGCGCCGTACAACGAGATCAGCGACTTCGATGACCTCGTCTTTCAAGAACTTGCCGCGCAGCTCGAGGCGTTGGAGACCTTCAGCTACGGCGCCGACGATCTCCTGCAGGACGTGCTCCGCCGGAAACGCTCCGGAGAGATGGAAGACATCGTCACGACCATCCAGGCTGCACAGGACAGGGTGATCAGGCAGGACAAGGACCAACTCCTGATCGTTCAAGGCGGTCCAGGGACGGGTAAGACAGCGGTTGCACTTCACCGAGTTTCTTGGCTCTTGTTCACCTACCAGGACTCCCTGAAGCCCAAGGACATTTTGGTTGTGGGTCCCAACGCAATGTTCGCCCGCTACATCCGCAAGGTGCTCCCCGGTCTCGGCGACGAGGATGTGGTGCAGCAATCCTTGGAGGCCGTCCTGCGTGGCGAAATCCGAGTACGTGGTCAGGAAACTGAACAGGCGGCGTCCCTCAAGGGGTCCGTTCGCATGGAGGAGTTTCTAACCAGAGCAATCAAGCTCCGCCCGCGGGTCCCGAAGGATGACGTTATCGTGCGCCGTCGCAACTCGGCAGCCGTCCTGAGATTTACGTCCGACGAGGTGAGGCAGCTTTTCGACGGGATTAAGCCAATCCCCTATGTTGATGGGCGCGCCAATCTGAGGAAGCGTCTCGTTGACGCGTGCGCGGACCGGATCGGCAATACGCGTGGCATAGACCCCGAAAGCATGTTGGAAGCTTCCTCAATTGAGGGGGCTGTGGAACGCATGTGGCCTCAGCTGACCCCCGCGCAGCTTGTGCGTGAGCTCTACGGATCGCGTGATCGGCTGGCCAAGGCGAACAAGGAGTTTGATGAGGAAGAGGTGGAACTCCTCTATCGTCCAATGGCATCCCGAGTGGTCGACGAGCCGTGGACTAAGGCAGACTTGGCCGTGGTGGATCTCGCCCAAGCTCTGATGCGTGGACTGCCGCAGAAGTACGAGCACATCGTCGCTGACGAGGCGCAGGATCTTTCGCACATGGAGCTTGTCGCGCTCCGTGGTCGATCGCGTAACGGGTCGATGACAGTGGTTGGCGACATCGCACAGTCAACCGGCCCTCACGCACGTGACTCATGGGATTCGGTGGAGGATGCGCTTGCGCTGGGACTTCCGTCGCGAAATGCACGGCTCGAGCATGGGTATCGCGTTCCTCGCCAGGCCTTCGACCTTGCCCTGCCTGTTCTTGCTGCGGCTGCCCCTGATGTGGAGGCGCCCATCGTCCTGCGAGATGTTGACCATGATCCCGTATGGAACGTCGTGCCAGGAAGCGAGCTTGGCACGGCGGTGGCGCGAGCCGTGATCGACCGCAGCAAAGGATACTTCGTGGGCGTCGTCGCCCACCCTGACCTGTGGGGTGAACTCCGCGAGTCGTTCAAGCGTCACGGGCTCAAATGGGCAGAATCAACGTCTGGCGAACTCTCGGGGGCGATCAATCTGGTCACACCCGAAGACGCAAAGGGCCTAGAATTTGATGCGGTCATCATCGTCGACCCACAACGCATCGTTGACATGCCTCATGGCCTCCGGTTGCTGTATATCGCCTTGACCCGGACGACCACGATGCTCGATCTCGTCATGCCATTCGATCGGATTCCACTGGTATTCGAGGGACTGATCCCGGCAGAGGTTACGGCTGCGTCCGCCGCGCCAGACGCCACCCCAGCCGCGCTCATTGAGTGGGATGGCCCGGAAGCTTCAGGCCCGGCTTTAGCGGTTGGCTCGCTCCCCAAGGTCATGCGGATCGAGCGCGGCGAGCTGGCGGCTGATGGGGTTCGGACTCCCCGCGACCGAGTGGCTGCTGAGCGAGCCCCTGCATTCGACTCTCTGGCTCCAAATCTGAAGGCGATCGTTGAGGTTTGGGTTGAGCATTACAAGGCGGAGCTGGAGGCGAGCGTCGGAGCGAAGCTCATCCCCGCCCTCATGGAACGGCTTCATAAGGAGTTCGTTATCGGACCTGACGACGGGGACGGCACTCGTTGAAAGGGGGGAGCCAGCGATAACCGGTCGACCTCCCCTGTGTGTCTAGAGGGGCACGGTGAGGGCCGACCATGTTTGCCTGCCATGAAAGGATGGGCCCACCACCGACGAGGAAGGCGCACCAGCGTGATCTACGAGCTCAACCATCTGGGGATCCTGGTGCGGGATATCGAGGCCTCGCTCGACTTCTACGGCCGCCTCGATGCGCGGGTCGTGTTCCACGAGACGATCGTGGGCACGCCGGTCCAGATCGCCTACATGCAGCTCGCGGGCGGCCTCGTCGAGTTCATCTACGACCCCGAGTCGCTCACGCCGCTCCCGTACGGCGCCGACCACCTCGCGTTCCTCAGCGACGACCTCGACGCAGACTACGGCCGTCTCCTGGACGCCGGCTGCCTCGACGCGACCCCGCCCAAGCCCGCCGGGACCGGCATCGGCCGCCTTGGCTTCGTCCTCACACCCGACGGCGCGCGCCTCGAGCTCCTCCAGCGCGACCTCGACCTGCGCATCCCCGAGCCCGACGACGCCCTCGCCCTCTTCCTCGACCACTTCGCCTATGCCGCCGCCAGCACAGACGACGCCGCGCGCCTCTTCGCCGGCGTCCTCGGGATGGAGCCGGTTGGGGAGTCACGCTTCCGATTCGGCGCCGACGCCATCGAGCTCACGACGCCGGCCCCTTCCGGCCCGCGGTTCCCGCACCTCGCGCTGCGGGTCGCGAGCATCGACCAAGCCGCAGCGACCCTCGAGAGCCGCGGAGTCGCCGTCGAACGCACGCCCGACGGCGCGCGCCTCACCGACCCAGATGGCCTGGACATCCTGCTGAGCGCGTAGGCGCCGTCACCAGCCGCCGCGTGTTGGCGTGTGCCCCTGTCGGGCGTCGTCGGGCATGGCCATGTCGGCCCGCAGGCCCAGGAGCCGGATCGGGCGGCCGGGTTCGATCTCGGCCGCGAGGGCCAGGACCCGCGCGAGGACGTCGTCCCGGTCGGAGGTCTCGGGCATCTTCCTCCCGTGGGTCTTGGTGACGAACGGGGCGTACCGGACCTTGAGGGTCAGCCCGACCACGGGTCGTCCCTCGGCCGCGACATCCTCGAGGACGCGTGCCGCCAGCTCCCTCAGGGCCTCGTGCACCTGGTCAGGTTCGGTGAGATCGCGCTGGAACGTGGTCTCGCGGCTGTGCCCGTGGGCAACCCACGGGGTGTCGTCGACGACGCTGGTGCCGTCCCCGCGTCCGAGCTGCGCATACCACGGGCCCATCCTCGGGCCGAACTCCGGGACGAGGTCCTGGGGGTCGGACGCGGCGAGCTCGGCGACGGTGTGGATGCCGAGCTTCGCGAGCCGGCCCGAGACCTTGGCGCCGACGCCCCACAGGTCCTTGGTGGGCCGACTGCCCATGACGTCGAGCCAGTTCCCGGCCGTGAGGCGGAAGACGCCGGCCGGCTTGCCGAAGCCCGTGGCGACCTTGGCTCGGACCAGCGTGTCGCCGATGCCCACGCTGCATTGCAGCCGCGTCCGCTCGAGGACGGCGGCCTGGATCTGCCGGGCGTAGGCCTTCGGATCCTCTGTCTCAATGCCCACGAACGCCTCATCCCAGCCAAGCACCTGCACGACGGCGCCGGGCTGTGCGCGCAGGGCGGCCATCACCTCCTCGGACGCGGCGAGGTAGGCCTCCTGATCGACGGGCAGGATCACGGCGTCTGGCACCTTCCGGGCCGCGACACGCAAGGGCATCCCGGAGCCCACGCCGAAGGCCCTAGCCTCGTAGGACGCGGTTGACACCACCGCCCGTTCTGTGGGATCGCCCCGGCCGCCGACAATGATCGGCTTGCCCACAAGCTCAGGCCGCCGGAGCACCTCGACCGCCGCGATGAACTGGTCGAGGTCTACGTGCAGCACCCACGGGATTCCGCTCACCCCATCAGTCTGCCCGACACAACACCAGTGCCACGGGCTTCGGCGGGGAACGTCACGGTTCGTCCATGAGGGCGAGCAGCGCGTCGGCGACCTCGGCCGGCCGGGTGAGGATCGACGCGTGGCTCCCGCCGATCTCGGCGAACGTGCGCCCGGGCAGGCGCTCGGCGAAGGGCGGAGGCCAGGGTGCGTCGGGCGCGACCATCGCCAGGTCCTCCCGCGAGCCGACGTAGGCGAGCGGTACGCCGAGCGCCGCGTAGTCGACGTCGGCCGCCGGGTCCGTGAGCGTCGAGAACGGGTGCGGGGTCAGGAGGCTGTGGACGAGCTCCTGGGCTTCGGCCCCGGCGTCCTGCATGAACACGGCCTTCCAAAGCTCGAGCGGCACCGTCGTCGTGTTGTCCACCGAGGCGGCGGCGCGCTGCGCGTACATGGCGGCCGCGCGCTCGGGGATGAGCGAGACCATAGACTCGCCGGCCAAGGGCACGAACGCGTTGATGTAGACGAGCCGCGCTACCCTGCGTGCCAGGCGCGGTGCGGCGGCCGAGAGGAGGAAGCCTCCCCAGCTGTGCCCGACGAGGGCCAGGTTCCGGAGGTCGTGCCGCTCGACGTACGCGACGAGCGCGTCGGCGGCGTCTTCGAGGCCGACGCCGGTCGGGTCGTCGCCGGGGGCGAGGCCCGGCGAGGTCGGCGCGTGCACGGCGTGCCCCGCAGCCTCGAGCCTCGCCGCGACGGGCCGCCACCCCCAGCCTCCATGCCACGCGCCGTGCACCAGGATGAACGTTTCCGTGATGTCTGGAGCAGCCATGTCGGGAGCGTATCCCCACGACCGGTGTGACGAGAATGGGCGGCGCGGGGTTCGGCTGAGTCACCGACATGTCCGGGAAACCCATCCGGCGATGCGCTGCGTCCAGTCGACGGGTGCGACGCCCATGGACACGGTCATAACCGCTGCCGTAATATCTGTGTCACGTGCTGGGGACTAGGGAGATGACCTATGTCTACAGCGCCTAATTCACCCGAAGCGCCCGAGGCGGCCGAGTGGACCGACGCATCCGCGATCGATCCGTGCGATCAGCCGGGATCCAAAGCTCTCGGCGCCGACCCGTCCGTCGGCGCAGCTCGTCGAACTGGCCCCGCCGCTCCTCCCGCCAGCGCCAGGCAGCGCGGGCGACGCCCTCCCGGCTGGTTGGGCCGATCACGAAGCCGAGGCCAGCGGTCCCAGGGGTGCGTCCCTTCGCCTGCCGAGCAGGCCCCTGCTCCCCCTCCACCCGTTGCGGCTAGCGAAGCGGCCGGCCCCGCTGGGCCCAAGCGCCCCGAGATCCTCGAGCTCCGTATCCACGGAGTGCTGAACACGCCGCCCCAGGTGATGCTGGGAGTCGACGTCGGCCTGATCGCGCTGGCCGAACACGGGCACATCAAGCTCGGGGACCGGCTCGCGGGCTTCTACGCACTCAAGGATCCGGTCAACGACACCCCGGGGCAGGATCTGGAAGCGGGGACGCGGCTCGAGGCGTACAGCTGGGGCAACCTCGACCGCTTCGAGCGGGGTGCGACGTTCCTCGGCAAGGTGGGCCGGGCGTTCTACAACATCGCGTGGTTCCTCGTGGCGCCGTTCGGCTTCGCGAACGCCGCGTACTGGGCTCGGTCCTTCCGCCCGGACCCGAGCCGCGAGGGCGGCCTGCGGACGGGCGACGGCGGCGGGCTGGTCCGGCTGTTCAGCCTGCTCATGACGTTGTTCCTCGCCGCCGCGGTCGCGGCCGTGGCGTTCGACCTCATCGCCGTGCAGTGCTTCCAGACCATCACGCCCCATAACAAGTGGCAGGTGTGCAATGCCCTGCCGACGTGGTTCGACGGCCTCCGCGACCTGACCCGGGGCCAGCGGCTGGCGGCCGTCTCCGCGGCGCCGATCGTCGTCGTCGTCCTCGTCGCCGCCCTCGGCGTGGTCAATGGGGTTCGGTTCCGCACCCGGCCCGAAGACGCCGCGCGGGCCCTTCCGGCCATCCGGAGGAAGCGCGACGCGGAGACGTTCGCCCTCGGCGTCCCTGCGATCTGGGTGCGGCGCACCATCAACTCGCCCACCGGCCTCCTGCACATCGCGGCGAGTGTTGGCCTCGTGGTCCTCCTGCTCATGGGCGACCTCTGGTCTCACGGCGCCGACGGCGGCTCGATCGCGGTGTTCTTCGTCGACGCCGCGCTGTTCGTGGTGGTCGCCGGGGTCGTGATTGGCTGGTCCCGTTCGATCCGGCCGCCCACGGATATGCTCGCCGCCTCGAGCCGGCCAGTGTGGGCGACGATTCTGCTCCTCGCGAGCTTGGCGGTCTACGTCTGGTCTCTCGTGGTCGTGGCGTCCTCGAACGTTGATGAGACCAAGCCCGAACCGTTCGTGGCTGCCCAGCTCGCGCCGACTGCCATCCTCGTCGCGCTCGCAGTTCTGGCCGCGGCGGGCTGCGTGGTCCGTGCGGGGTGCAACGAGTGGCTGGCCACGATCGTCCTGACTGTCGGCGTCGCGACGCTTGTCGCGTTCCTCGCCGGCCTCTTCGACGGCTCCGCGCTCGGCCTCTGGAACATCGTCATGGTGGCCGTGACGGTGGCTGCTGGCCTCTTCGTGGTGATCAGCTACGCCGTGAAGATCCACCGCGACGAGACGCGGCGCCAGCAGGCGTGGCACGGCGCGGCACCCGGGGTCTTCATGCTCCTCGGCCTTCTGGTCATGGCCTTCCTGACGAGCGCGGTGCCCCTCGGCGTCGGGGAATGGCTGCGAGGCGGCCGCATCGCGACGGGTCGGGCAGACTCGGACCCGCTCTTCCGCACCCTCACCAGGGTTGCAGACGATGGTCCGAACACCTTCCCGCCGACCGATATCAAGGTCCCCACCGTGTACTGGGCCTTCGGCGGCCTCCTCACGATCATGTTCATCGCCGTGGCCATCCTCCTGACCATCTTCGCGATGTTCCGGCTGCGACGGACGACCATCGATACCCCGCGCATCCTCAGCTCCGACCGAATGTACGCGAAGGAGATCAACACGGTGCGCCGCAGGAACGCCTTCATGCAGCGGGCGGAGCCGCTCATCAACGCCCTCGCGTGGGTCATCGGCATCGGAGTGGCCCTCTCCCTCTCCGTGACAGTGATGCGCGAGGCGAGGGACCTGCACGTGGGCACTCGGTGGAATGACCTGCTCGCGGCGCTCAGGACGCTTCTCGGGGACACGTTCGTGACGACGCTCTCGATCTCATTCCAGTGGGTGGTGCTGACCACCGTGGTCCTGGGAGCGCTGGGGCTCGTATCCGCGGCGGTTGCCAATGCCGCCGTGGGGGGTCGCCGGCCCCTTGGCCTCCTGTGGGATGTCATGGCCTGGCTCCCGCGCGCCGCCCACCCGTTCGGGCCGGCCTGCTATTCGGAGCGGGCCGTCCCCGAGCTCGCGAACCGCATCATCGGCTGGCTCGAACGAGCGGACGCGGAACCTGCCGCCACGTCGAAGCCTGATGTTCACACTGCGGAGGCCGCTGAGGATTGGTGCGAAGAGTGCGAGGACGACGACGGCCACGCGCCCGAGCATGGGTGCGATCCGGACCCCAACCGCCGGCTCCTCCTCTCCATGCACAGCCTCGGGGCCGTCCTCGGCGTCGCCGCCCTGTTCCACGTGGCCGCCCTTGGCCATCAGGAGCTTCTCAAGAACGTCAAGATGATCACGTTCGGAGTCCAGCTCCGCCCGTACTTCGGCAGGTTCTTCCCCGAGTTCTTCGGGCCTAAGGTGTTGGGGACCCCAGGCGTCGCTGCTCCGTCTTTCTGGCAGGTGGACCCCTGGGCGGGCAAAGACCTGGACACCGACGGCAAGTATCTCCTCGGAACCGGTCCCGTGGGGACACCGCCCGAGCAACAGGCCGTTCCACTCCGCACGCTCGTCGGAGCTCAGGAGGAAGCGGCGGGAGCCCAGGACGTCGACCCGTCCGGCCAGCAGGCGCACGCGCGGCCCGCGAGGCCCGTTTGGATCAACCTCTGGCGCCGCACGGACTACCTCGGATTCCCCGTGTTCTCCTACACGGCCCTTCCCAACGTGTTGGACTGCCGCGTGTCGGAGCTCGAGCCGGACTCATACATGGCTGAGGTCGCGACCCATGGCAATTACCTGCCAACTGCCGCGTACAGCAAGGCGCGCTCCGCTCTGCTGAAGGACTGGTAGACCCACACGGGGATGCCCTTCCCGCCCTTCCTGCCCTTGTGGCTTCGCGGCCCGTCGTGGGTGGCCGGCGCGGCTTCGATATCGTTCTGGCATGCACTCCACCACAGCGGACCTCATGGCGGCCCTCCCCGAGGGCCGCGTCCTGACGGCGGAGGCCTCGTTCGGCGGGTACCTCCACGACGAGGGGGAGTGGGCCGTCTTCGGGACACCACTCGCCGTCGTTCGGCCCGAGTCGGCCGAGGAGGTGGCCGCGGTGGTGCGCTGGTGCGTGGAGACGGGCACGCCACTCGTGCCGCGCGGCGCGGGGACCGGACTCTCAGGTGGGGCCAACGCGATCGAGGGCTGCGTCATCGTCTCGTTCGAGCGGATGAACGCGGTCCTCGAGGTCAACGAGGCCGAGCGCTGGGCACGCGTCCAGCCGGGCGTGGTCAACGACGACCTGCGCGCCCACGTCGCGCGGCACGGCCTCTGGTACCCGCCGGACCCGGCCTCGTCGCCGTGGTCCACGATCGGCGGCAACGTCGCGACTAACGCGGGCGGGATGTGCTGCGTCAAGTACGGTGTGACCCGCGACTACGTCCTGGAGCTCGAGGTCGTGACCGGCACGGGGGAGATCACCAGGCTCGGCCATCGGACAGCCAAGGGCGTTGCCGGGTACGACCTCGCGGGTCTGATCGTGGGCTCGGAGGGGACGCTCGCCGTCGTGACCGAGATCGTGGTGCGGCTGCGGCCCCTGCCGCCGGCGCCCATCACGGTGGCGGGGATGTTCGACTCGCTCGTGGACGCGGGGCGGGCCGTCGCGCTCGTCGCAGAATCCGGCATCAGCCCGTCCGTGCTCGAGCTCGTGGACCGCCACTGCCTTAAGGCCGTGGACGACTGGAAGCACATGGGCCTCTCCACTGACGCGAACGCCGTGCTCATCGGCCGCACCGATGCCCCCGGCGAGCAGGGCGCGTTCGAGGCTGCCGAGCTGGCGCGCTGCTTCGAGGAGGCCGGGGCGAGCGTCGCCGCCGTCTCCGCCGACGAGCAGGAATCCGATGCGCTGTACGCCGCCCGCCGACTCGCCTACCCGGCCCTCGAGCGGCTCGGCCCAGTCCTCACCGAGGACGTCTGCGTTCCCAAGGCCAAGGTCCCCGAGGTCCTCGCCCGAATCGAGGAGATCGCCGCTGCCCACAGCGTGCTCATCGCCAACATCGCCCACGCCGGGGACGGCAACCTCCACCCGCTCATCATCACGACGCCCGGCGACGACGCGGCCAAAGCCCGGGCGCATGAGGCCTTCACCGAGATCATCGACGCCGCTCTCGCTGCCGGCGGGACGGTGAGCGGCGAGCACGGCGTCGGGACCCTCAAGCTCGACGGGCTGCGCAAGGAGCTCTCGCCCGTCAGCCTGGCTCTGCACCACGCCGTGAAGAACGCGCTGGACCCGCACGGCATCCTCAACCCAGGCCGGGCGATCCCGCCGCTTGGCTTCGTCATCCTGCAAGCGCGCGAGCCCTACTGAGGAGAATGCATGATTTCAACGAAGAGAGCCCTGGTACTAGCCGGCGGCGGTGTGGCGGGAATCGCCTGGGAGACGGGTTTTCTCCTCGGGCTCCAGGACGAGGCACCCGCCCTGGTCCAGCGTCTCCTGACGCACTCGACGACTTTGGTCGGGACCTCTGCGGGGTCGACGGTCGCCGCCCAGATCTCCTCCGGAGAGAGCCTCCAAGGACTTTTCGACCGGCAGATCGCGGCGACGACGACGGAGCTCAGCGCCACGATCGACCTCGCGCAGTTGGGCGGCATGATCGCGGACGCAACGAACGACGCGGCCTCGGCTGTGCAGGTGCGGCAACGGTTGGGCACGCTCGCCCTCAAGGCGGACACCCCACCCGCGGCCATGCGCCGCGCCGTCATCGAGGCGCGTTTGACGACGCACGAGTGGTCGGGCTGGCCGCTGCTCATCTCCGCGGTCGACACGAGCACAGGCGAGCTCCGGGTGTTCGACAGAACGTCTGGAACGAATCTGGTGGATGTCGTGGCGGCGAGCTGCGCTGTCCCCGGGGTTTGGCCGCCGGTCGAAATCGAGGGACGCCTCTACATGGACGGCGGCGCGAGGTCATTGGCCAACGCGGACCTTGCGGCAGGCGCAGAGCAAGTCCTGATCCTCGTTCCATCGCCTGCGGAAACCCCCTTGGGCGTCGCCGTCCCAGACGAACAGTTGCGTGCTCTGGATCCTGCCCGTGTCCTCATGATCAATGCGGATGCCGTGTCGCAGGAGGCAATGGGTGTCAATCCGCTGGATCCCGAGTCGCGTATTCCCGCAGCTCGAGCCGGCCGAGACCAAGGCCGCCGCGTCGCAGCGGAGATCGACGCCTTCTGGAGCTGAAGTCCTCCCCTTCAGGGCAGGCGTGCCTGTGCGTGACCGCTCGGGATCGGGCGACGTTGCTGGTGCTCGACGACGCCGTCATCGCCTGGGCTTGATGTGGGCTGCCTGCGCGGTGGGCGGGTCGTGGGGGCGGTTCCGCCAAGTAACGCCATGGTGAGCGTCATGGCGTTACTTCTCGACAGGGTGGGTCTGGTCCAGTGAGCCGCTGACCTCGAACACCTTGCCGAGCGCCGGCAGGTGCATGAGGATCCTCAGGACCGGCCTGTCGGTCGCGGCCTCGACGGCCCGCTGGTAGGCATCCATCTGGCCCAGGTAGTGGGCTCGGATGTGTCCCTCGGGGTCGTTGCCGGGGTACGTCTTGTGGTCAACGAGCACGAACCCTTCCGGCCCCTCGAGGAGCAGGTCGATCCAGCCCTCCATGGTCTGGCCGTTCGGGCGCCAGCCGATCGCCGCCTCTCGGTGGCGGGTCCAGCCGGGGAACTCGGCGTCGAGCCACGCCTCGAAGCGCGCGCCGGCCGTCGTGAGGAGCTGCGCGCCCACGGTGCGGGAGACGCCCCAGCGGTCCACGAGTCGCTCCGCCAGGCGGGTGCGATCCGATTCGTCGAGCGCTCGGAACTGCGTGCCGAGGTACGCGTGGACCGCGCTGCCCACGGCGCCCCAGTCCTCGGAGCCGTGGGTCGCGAGGGGAGTGCCGAGGTGGGCGACTTCGCGGATGGCGGCAGGGGATCTCGACTCCGCTTCGCTGCGCTCAACCATCGGTGACAGGGCCTCGCTCGCCTTGAGCCTTGCCGGGAGGCGCACGACGGCGGGGCCCGCTGCGGGCGCGTCGACGAACCGTGGCGACCATTCGCCGTCGGGCGCCACGGCCTCAGCAGGCTCGAGGGCGGCCACCCGCGCGGGGACCTTCGTCTCCCGTCCCACGACCACCGCCTCCTCGCCGCCGGCCTTCCACCCCACGAGTCCCTCGATGCCGAGGTCGTTGAGCATGCTCGGCGTGCCGTTCTTCGCGGTCAGCACGGTGGTGTGGGCGGCGCGGGTCATGCCCACGTACATGAGCCGCGCCTGGTTGCGCTGCTCGCGCGCGAGGAACCGAGCGGCGGCCTCGCTCGCCTGCGCCCGGGCGTCCAGCGGCGACCCGCCGTACGGGAACGGGCTCGGCCACAGCCGGATCCACCGGCCCGCGAGCGGGTCGGCCAGGTCCAGGGCCCGCGTGGCCTCGACTCCGGCGCCGAAGGGCCGGGCCTTCGTCTCCTTGTCGAGGCTCTCCATGACCACCACGGGCCACTCGAGGCCTTTCGCCTTGTGGTACGTGAGCACATTCACCACATCCGGCCCGGCGTTCTCCGCCGAGTCGTGCTCGTCCGAGGCGAAGAAGTCGAGGAACCCGCGCAGCGTCGCCGGCTCCCGCAGCGCCCGGCAGCGCTCGTAGTACAGCTCCACCGCCCCCCGGAACGCGTCGAGGTTCCGCAGCCTCCGCTCCGGCGCGGACCAGCCCGCGATGAGCCGCGGCAGCCCCAGTGCCCCGGTCACGGCCTCGAGGACCTCGGTCGGCGTCGCCGCAACGGCCTGCTCGCGCAGCGCGTCCAGCGCCGTGACGACGGGCGCGGCCCGCCACGCGTCGTGCAGGAGCCGCGGCCCCGCAACCACCTCGCCTTCCTTATTCCGCACCTGTTCCCTAGGCACGACGGCGCCGAGCAGCTCCTGCTGCCACATGGAGTGCGACGGGTGGTCGGGGTGCAGGGCCACGAGCTCCGCCAGCGCAACGGTGTCATACCGGTCCGCGACGTAGGCCATGCCGGCGCGCGTGAGCTGGACCTCGCGGGCCGTTCCGAGGGATCTGGGGTCGAGGCTCGAGCGGACGCCCAGCTCGTCGAGCGCCTTGGCGAGGGCCGCGACCTCGGCGTTGGTCCGCGTCAGGACGGCCACGTCCGAGGCCCGCAGGGGCTGCCCATCCACGGTGAGTCCGCGCCCGAGGAGCTCCCGCACGCCCGCGGCCGTGGCGCGGAGCCGCTCCGGCGCGTTCGACTGGGCGCGCGTCCACGCCTCGACGCTCCCCGCGTCCCCGGCGTACTGGGCGACCTTCGCAGCGGGCAGCTCGAGGTGCACCGACGCCTCGGTCATCCCGTGGCCACCGTTGCCGGCGTCACCGGTGAAAACCCGCTCGAACACCGCATTGGAGAGGTCCACGACGGCCTGCCTCGACCGCCACGTGTGCGAGAGCTGTTCCCGCCGCTCGGCCGATACCCGCGTCATGACGGCCTCCATGAGTTCCGGGTCGGTGCCGCGAAACTCGTAGATGGCCTGCTTCGGATCGCCCACCCACACGGCCTGCTCCACGAGCGCGCTCAGCTCGAGGAACAGGGCCAGCTGGAGCGGGCTCGTGTCCTGGAACTCGTCCACCACGAGGAACTCGATCCGCCCGCGGAACGACTCGCGGAACGCCTCGTTGTGCCGTGCGAGCTCGAGGACCTTGGCCTCCTGGTCCACGAAGTCCATGAGCGCGTTCCCGCGCTTGAACTCCTCGTAGGCGTCTAGGCAGTCCGCCGCGCACGCGAAGACGCCGCGGATGTACCCCTCGAGGTCCGCGTGGAACGCCCGGTTGGACGGCAGCTCCTCGTGGATTCGCTTCTTGAGGTCTCCGAAGATGCTCTTGAGTGCCTTCGGCGCGCCCGATCCGAGGAAGCCGCGCCACACCTCCCACGGCGTCGTCTCGACGTCCTGCGCCTTGGCGATCTTGTCCAGGATCTTGGGGTAGTTCTCGGCAAAGCCTTTGGCAGCGGTGTCCACGGCCTTGCCGTCGACGCCTTCCCCAGTGCCGGCCACGCGTTCTGCCACGGCTCGCAGCGCGTGCAGCTCCCGGAACCACTCGGCCCGGCTGTCCTCGGCCGGGTCGTCGAGCAGGGCCCGGAACCCGGCCCACGAGGCGTCCGTACACCTGCGCACCTCGTTCGGAGACAGCAGGTTGGTCCGGGCCAGGTTCACGACCCGCTGGACCGTGTCCTCCCACGACTCCACCTGGTATTCGCCGGACTGGTCCGGGTGCGTGCCCATGCGGCGCGCGATCGGCGCGAGCGTCTCGGCATGGTCCGCCCGGACCTCGTCGGTGGCGAGCTTGAACATCGCATCCAGCTGGTCCTCGCCGATCACCTCGAGCGCGGGGGAGAGGCCCGCATCGATCGCGTACTCGGCGAGCAGCTGTCCGCACACGCTGTTGACCGTGCCGATGAGGCTTGCCCCGAGCTGCTGGGACGCCAGCCTGAGGTCGGATGCGCGTGAGCCGCCCGACGACGACGGCACGCCCTCGCGCTCGCCCGGCCGCCCGCCGTCGTGCCCGCCGGTCCGGGTGAGCTGGCCTGCATCCAGGAGCCGCGCGGCGATGCGCTCGCGCAGCTCGCCAGCGGCCTTCTTGGTGAAGGTCGTGGCCATGGTCTTCTCGGCCGGCGTCCCGGCGGCGATGCGCGCGACGATCTTCTCGGTGAGCGTGTAGGTCTTGCCCGTCCCGGCGCTCGCCGAGACCATCGTGACGTTGTCGAGGATGCCACCGCCGAGGATGCCGCTCATGAGTAGTCTCCCTTCAGCCCGCACAGGGCCCCGAAATGGCAGAACCGGCACCCCGGCTGGACGTACAGGCGGCCCACCGCGGTCTCGACGTCCTCGATGGTCTTGGGCTGCTCGCCTGGAGCGGTCGACGCCTTGGCCTGCTCGGCGAACGCGTCCTCGACAGGCTTCGTGGCCGTGACGCGCCCGCCGAGGACCTGCTCGATCGTGAACTCGGCCGAGCGCACCGCCCGGCCCCACAGCTGCGCCGGGGTCTCCTCGCGGGGGATCGCCGGCCCGAAATGCCCGTGCGCCGACGCGAAGGCGTGCTGCTTGAGCAGGTAGTACGCGGTGGGGTCGTCCGGCGGGGCGTCGCCCTCGTGCAGCGCCCACTGGTACAGGGCGAGTTGCAGCGCGGTGCCCTTGCGGACCTTCTCGCGGAGGTACTTGGCCGAGTTGTACCACTTGAGGTCGATCACCACGGTGCGCCCGTCGGAGTCGATCCCGACGGCGTCCGCCGCGCCGCGCACGGGGACGGCCACGACGCCGTCGCTCGTGACGAGTGGGAGGTCCTTCGAGAACTCCTGCTCGACCTCCTGCAGCACGATTCCGCCCTGCTCGAGCATCCCGAAGAAGGTCGACGCCGCCTGCCTGACCGCGGCCTCGACCGTGAGCCGGCGTGCCTTCTGGCCGGGCAGGAGGAGCTCGGACGCGAGCTGCGGCACGAGGGTGTCGATTACGGCACGGATCTCGGTGTCCGTGGGGACCGCGCGGTGCTGCGGCCGGAGCATGGCGTGGAGCTCCTCGATGACCCGATGCGCGAACGAGCCGATCATGCGGCTGCCCTCGGGGATGTCCGCCGCGTCGGGGACCCGCAGGCCGCCCTTGCGCTCGAGCGCCCACCGCATCGAGCAGCCGAGCAGCACGTCGAGCTGCGAGTAGGAGAGAGTCTCGGGCGCGAGGGCCGTGTTCGCGCCGACCTCTTGGACAGGATCGGGAGCCGACGGCCGCGCCGCATCGGCGCGACGAAGCTGGGCAGTCCGGCCGGCAAGGCGCCACACGCCGTCGGCGTCGGTGAGGTCCGACGGCCCGCGCGTCGCCTTGGCGATACGCTCTGCGACGCTGGAGCTCCCGCCGCCGACGCTGGGGCTCCCGTCGCCGACGGCAGGGGCGCGTCCATACCTCTCAACGAGCGCCTCGAGCAGCGGGTTCGAGTCGACACGCTCGCCGTTGCGCTGGGCGATCTGCACGATCACGAGCCGCTTGCACCGCCCCGCGGCCGCGAGCGTCTCGCGGACGGCGAGGGCGGTCAGGTCCTGTGGGCTCGGGAGCTCGACGCCCACGCGGGCGAGTGTCGCGGCGTCGTGCGCGTCCCAGCGGCGCACGCGCGGGGTCGACGCGGACTGGAACCCCCACCACAGCGCGTCCTCCACGTCCTCGCCGAGCTCCACGAGGTGGTTGAGGCGCAGCCAGAGGGCGGCCTCGGCGGGCAGGATCGGCTCGGCGTCCGCCGTCACGACCGACGCCACGATCCGCCGCAAGTCCTTCCGCGAGACGTGTCGTAGCGGCGCGACGAGGGCGAGGATGCGCTTGAGCTGAGCGGAGGTCGTCTGCAGCCGGGGCACTACGGCGGCCCGCGCGTTGAGCGCCGCCGCGAACCACGACGCGGCCTCGACGAGCTGGCCGCCGGTGGGCCTGCGGTGCTCGACGTCGAGCAGCAGGTGCGTGCTGAACGTCCGGTCCAGCTGCGCCGCGAGGTCGGGCCCGAGGGACTCGTCGGCGCCGATGTCCGCGATGGCCCGCTCCCATTCGGGCCCGCGGGTCCCGGGCTCGCGAGTGAGCGCGCGCAGGAGGTGCCGGGCGGCGCGGCGCCTCACCGGCGAGTCCGGGAGTGTGAGGAACTCCGCAAGCAGGTGGACGTTGGCCGGCTCCCACACGAGCTCGAAGAACAGCGGGATGAGGGCGTCCTGCGCGCGCCACACCGACCGCTCGCCCACGCCGAGGCGCGGCAGCCCGTGCATCGTGAGGTACTGGTCCAGGACGGGCGTCGGGTCCGAGCACACGACAGCGGTGCTCGCGTTCGCGCCCGAATCCCCACCACCGTCCCCGCCCGCGGCGAGCCAGCGGGCGGCGTGCTCGGCGGCCTCCCACTCCGTCTCGGCGGAGAGGACCGTGAGCTCGGGCTCGCCCGTCGGCTGCGGCGCCTCGCTCACCCGGACGCCTCGGTCCCGCAGCGCGCCGATGATCCGCCGCCACACGGCCGGGAACGTCTCCTCGGGATGTTGGAGGACCAGCTCGTCGATGCCCAACGGCAGGGGAGAGGACTCGAGCTCGTCGAGGAGCTCGACGACGTCGTCCGCGAGCGACGGCGCGAGCCCGCCTCCCGTGCCTCCCGAGCGTTCCGGCCCCCTCCCGGCGCGCTCGGCGGCGGCGAGCGTGCGCAGCAGCGGCGACGGCCCGCCGTCGTGCGCCGGGCCCCTCTCCGTGCTGGCGCGCGCGTGCGTGTCCTCACGCGCCGACTCGTCGGGGAGGTCGCCGCGCCAGCCGTTCGCGACGGCGTCGTCGCGCGCCGCAAGGAGGTCGTAGGCGGTGGACCAGGCGTCGGCGTGGAGGGAGTCGTGGAACCAGGCATCCGGCGAGTCGAGGTGCTCGAGCGTGGCCAGATACTGGCTCACGCGCTCGGCGCTGGGGGTCTCCGCCCGCGTCAGGCCGAGACGCGTCTGGAGGAGCCCGATGAGGTTCTTCCGCCCCACGCGCACGCGGTTCAGCCCCGGGCTCGCGTACGCCCACGGAGCGCGGTCCAGGAACCACCCGAATTCGACGATCATCGTCATCCCCCTGCTCTGCACGCCGGCCGCCCGATCGCCAGCATGCCCCTCACACTAGCCAACCCCTCCGACAAACGAGACCGTGCGTGAGCGCGACGCCACCGTCCACACCATGCCAGATCCGTGATGCCCGCAGCGGGCCCCCAGATCAGTCCCGGCGCGCGATGCGAGCTGCGATGACGCGAGCCGACTCGTCGAGCGTGCGGCGTCTGGCCGCAACGCCCACCATGAGGTCGAACGCCTCGTCGGTGCTGAAGGTGTGGCCGAACCCGTTGATCCACAGGAAAAGTACCGTGAGAGTCCAGGCAGTGCGCCTATTTCCGTCAATGAGGGCTTGGTTTCGCGTTACGGACTCCAACAACGCCGCCGCCTTCTCGGGCAGCGATTGATACACATCGTGACCGCCCACAGCAGTAGCCGGCCGTGCGAGTGCAGAGGCGAGGAGGCCAGCGTCCTTCACATGGATTCCCATGCGTTCGACCACGAACAGGGCATCCTCGAGATCAAGGAAGGCAGTCATGCGTCAGCAAGACGGTCGAGGAACTCCTTGTCGTGTGTCAGAACGAAATTCAGGCCTTCTTCGAGCTGTTTCCGCCGCTCGTGGCGTTCGACGACAAGCTGCGCCCCGCGCAGCAGGAGGGCGTTCTTCGAAACGTGCTCGGCCGCTGCCACGGCTTCGAGCTGGCGGTCGAGTTCCTCTGGAATGCGGACGTTGATGGCCATATCCCATAGTACCGCTTCAGTACCACAGAGAGGTCCATGGACGTCCCCTCCTGCAGCGTCCCTTGGCCCTCAATGCTAGGAGAGCCCGCCAGATCAGGCGCCTCACGCGCTGCGGCGACCATGGTCGTGCCTCTTCTTAGCCCTGTCCAGCTTCTCGAGCACGGGTAGTAGCTCGACGTCGTACAGATCCGGGATCCACATGATCCGCCGTCCGGACGCGTGCAGCCATGACGCGGGCGAACCATCGAATGCATCGCCAGCGGCGAGCTGGAATGCCTCACGGAGCAGTGACCGCAGGGTAGCGTGGACCCATGGAACGCCTCACTTCAGCTGACGGAACCTCCATCGCCTACGACCGCCTCGGCTCCGGGGCCCCTCTCATCCTCGTCTCGGGCGCGACCGCGGACCGCCGGGCGGACGCCCAGCTCGCAGAGGCCCTCGCCGAGACCTTCACGGTCTACAACTACGACCGCCGCGGCCGCGGCGAAAGCACCGACACCCAGCCGTTCGCCGTCGACCGCGAGATCGAGGACATCGGCGCGCTCCTTGACATCGCGCGTAGCGCACAAGCGCACGACGGCGCGGACGCGGCCCTCGTCGGCTTCTCCTCGGGCGCCGCGCTCGCCGGCCGCGCCGCGGCCGTGCTGCCCGTGCGCGCGCTCGTCATGTGGGAACCGCCCTTCATGACCGACGACGCAGGCCTGGCCCGGGCGAAGCAGTACACCGAGACGCTCGACGCCGCGCTCGCAGCGGAGGACTTCGACGGCGCCCTGACAACGTTCCTCCGCTACGTGGGCCTGCCGGACGAGGCCATCGACGGCACGCGGCAGTCGCCCTTCTGGGCGGAGGGCGTTCGCGTGGCCCCGACCCTCGCGTACGACAACGCGGCCATGGGCCACGACGGCGGCGTGCCCGTGGACGTCTTCGGCAGGATCACCGCCCCGACCCTCGTCCTGGCGGGCGGAGCGAGCCCCGCCTTCCTGCCCGCAGCCGCGCAGGCGGCCGCGGCGGCGATTCCGGACGCGGCGACGGGTGTCCTCGAGGGCCAGATGCACAACGTCGACGCGGTGGTGTTCGCCGAGGCGGTGCGCGGGTTCCTCGGGACGTAGACTCTGCGGCGCACCCTCAGCGCGGTACCCTCGACCCTGTGCCGGAGAACCAGAACCCGACCTCGCCCGAAGCTTTCGCCGAAGCCGTCGACCGCCTAGAATCCCTCACGCGCACCTTCGCGGAGGAGATCGACCAGGCGGTCGATGAGGCCATGCTCGGCAAGCCCGTCCCCACCTGCCCGGGGTGGAGGCTTGGCGACCTCATCGACCACCTCGCCGGGATCCACCGATGGGCCGCCGCGTCGCTCGGCGCCGAGCACGCGCCGGCCGAGACACCGCGCCCACCGGACGCGGACCTCGTGCGCTGGTACCGCACGAGCGCCGAGCACCTCGTCGAGGCACTCCGGGCTGCCGGTCCCGGCGCCCCCGCGTGGACCCTGTGGGGTGACCGCGTCGCGGCCTTCTGGGTGCGCCGCCAGGTCCACGAGACGGCGATCCACACATTCGATCTCCTCAGCTCCCTCAAGCTCGCCGACGACTGGGACCTCGAAGGAGACGTTGCCCTCGACGGCATCCATGAGGTCCTGTTCGGCTTCTACCCCCGCCAGGTGCGGCTCGGGCGCACGAGGGGACTGCCCGGCGTCGTGCGCTTCGAGGTGACGCACGACGGCGGCGGGTCGGCCACGGTGCTCGTCTCACCGGCGGCGGAGCCGGACAGCCCGGAGGCCGAGACGCCGCTGGGCACGGTGACGGGCCCGGCGGCCGAGATCTACCTCGGATTGTGGGGCCGCAGGCCCCTCCCCGGAGCCACGGCGGAGCTCGCGGCGATGATCCGGGCGGCCAAGCTCATTCCGTGAACGAGACACGTGGTACTAGATCCCACTTGACCTGAGACTCAGTTTCACGCTTCACTGGGTGTGGCCTACGCCACAGTAACTTCCGTCAGGAGATCCCGTGAACCTTGCCGACCATCTCGCCCTGAGCGCCGCCCGTCGCGGCGAGCGCACCGCGATCGTGTGCGGCGAGGAGACCTGGACCTACGCCGCGCTCGATGCGGCCAGCGCCCGCGTCGCGGGGATGCTCACCCGGGGAGGAGTCGTGCCGGGCGGGCGCGTGGCGGTCATGCTCCCCAACGTGCCCGAGTTCGCGGCCGTGTACTACGGGGCGCTGCGGGCGGGCGCCGTCGTGGTGCCCATGAACCCGCTGCTCAAGGAGCGCGAGATCGCCTACTACCTCGGGGACTCGGGGGCCGAGGTGCTCTTCGCGGCATCGACCGTGGGAGACGAGGCCATCGCCGGGGCGGCCGCGAGCGGCGCCAGGGTCATCGTCGTCGAGCCGGGCTCGTTCGCCATAAGCCTCGGGGACGAGGAGCCGCTTGCACAGGTCGTGGAGCGGGCCGGCGAGGACACCGCCGTGATCCTCTACACCTCCGGGACCACCGGCCGGCCCAAGGGCGCGGAGCTGACCCATGACAACCTGATCCTCAACGCGGACCTGACAGTCCGCACGCTTTTGAACCTGACCTCGGACGACGTTGTGTTCGGCGGACTTCCCCTGTTCCACACGTTCGGGCAGACGTGCGCGCTGAACACCACCATCATGGCCGGGGCCACGATCGCGCTCCTGCCGCGGTTCACCGCCCAGGGGGCGCTCGAGGTGATCGCGTCGCAGCGCGTCACGGTGTTCGCCGGGGTCCCCACGATGTACAGCGCGCTCCTCGCCGTCCCCGACCACCGCCGCTACGACACGTCCTCGCTGCGCGTGTGCATCTCCGGCGGTGCGGCGCTCCCGGTCGAGGTCCTCCACCGCTTCGAGGACGAGTTCTCGTGCATCATCCTCGAGGGCTACGGCCTGTCCGAGACGTCCCCCGTCGCCGCGTTCAACCACCCGGACCGGCTCCGCAAGCCCGGCTCGATCGGCACGGCCGTGGAGGGGGTTCGGCTGCGCGTCGTCGGCCTCGACGGCGAGGACGTCCCCTGCGGCGAGGTGGGCGAGATCGCCGTCCAGGGGCACAACATCATGAAGGGGTATTGGAAGCGGCCCGACGCCACGGCGGAGGCGATCCGCGACGGCTGGTTCCTTACCGGGGACATGGGGAAGATCGACGCCGACGGGTGCTACTCGATCGTGGACCGCAAGAAGGACCTCATCATCCGCGGCGGCTTCAACATCTACCCCCGCGAAGTCGAGGAAGTGCTCTACGAACATCCCGCGGTCGCCGAGGCCGCGGTAATCGGCGTGCCCCACGCCGAGCTGGGGGAGGAGGTTGCCGCCGTCGTGGCCCTCACCAGCCCCGGCGCGGCCACGCCCGAGGAGCTCCGCGACTTCGTGAAGTCCCAGCTCGCCGCGTACAAGTACCCCCGCGAGGTCCACATCGTCCAGCAGCTCCCCAAGGGGCCGACGGGGAAGATCCTCAAGCGCGAGATCCGCACCGGGCTGG
Organism: Sinomonas sp. ASV486; assembly: GCF_030908215.1. Taxonomy (GTDB): domain Bacteria; phylum Actinomycetota; class Actinomycetes; order Actinomycetales; family Micrococcaceae; genus Sinomonas; species Sinomonas puerhi. The sequence continues at coordinate 541,329 of NZ_JAVFJK010000001.1, forward strand.
CCTCGACGCACGACGCCGCGGGGTCGCCTTCCGCGGTCCGGGCAGGCTGACGTCGGGCCGCGCAGGTTGACCTCGGGTTAGGCGCGTTCGGGCCGCCGGGCGGGGAGGCTGTCCGCATCCGCCGCCTCGCGCGCCTCGAGGGCGGCGGCCAGACGCGCGACCTGGTCCGTGAGGGTCTGGACCTTCGCCTCGAGCGACTCGTCGAAGGCCTCGACCTCGGCCTCGACCTCGTCGACCTCGGCCTCCAGTTCGGCCTCGAGCTTGGCGGACGTCTGAGCGGAGACGCTCTCCACGAGCCACGCCGCGATGGACGCGGTCACGACACCGAGCACCGCGATCCCCGAGATCATGAGGGCAGCCGCGACGAGACGCCCGATGACGGTCACGGGGTAGTGGTCGCCGTAGCCGACGGTCGTGATCGTCTCGAGCGCCCACCAGATCGCGTCGCCGAAGCTGCGGATGTTCGCCCCGGGCATGTTCTGCTCGACGTCCTCGACCGTGAGCGCGCCGCAGTAGACGAGGGTCACCGCCGCGGCGACGACGTAGATGAGCAGCCGACCGCTCAGGGCGGCCCCGGCCTTGTTGTGCACGACCCGCAGGAACGTCACGAGCCGCAGCGGCCGCAGGGCGGGCAGTGCGAGGATCGCGAGCTCGTGCAGGTTCCGCGCGAACCAGCGCCAGCGGTGCGGTGCGAGCCACAGCTGCCCCGCGTAGTCGATGAGGAAGACCAACCACGAAGTCCAGACGAGAACCTCTGCCCAGTCTCGGTCGGGGGGAAGGTTGGCGATGACCTGGATGGAATAGGCCGTGAGGAACACGAGTGCGGCCGCGAGCGTGGGCCACTCGGTCAGCTGACGCCACCTCTCCTGTGTCATGCCCGAAGGGTACCGCGCGCGCGGGCGTCAGCCGATGCCTTTGACGGTGATCGTCACGTGCTGGCTCGTGGTGCCGCCGATCTCGGCCGTGATCCACGTGGTGCCGGCCCCGACGGGGAACGCCTGGCCCTTGCTGTCCATGCGCACGATGTTCGTGTCGTTGACGGACCAGGCGACGAGGTCGCTCGGGGCCTTCGTCCCGTCGCTGTAGGTCACGGTCGCGGTGAACTTGGTCGGCGGGCCGCCCACGGTCATCTGCGGCGGCTGGGCCGGGCTCACCTCGACGCGCAGCACGTCGGGCGGAAGGACGGAAATGGTCGCCGTCGCAGTGAAGGCCTTCCCGCTGGCGTCCTGTGCGGTGGCCGTGACGGTGACCGTCCCCGCCTTGAGGGCGGTGCCGACGGCCTGACCGTCCGGCTGGGCCTGGACCGTCCCGACGGTGGGGTCGGACGAAGCCCATTCCACGCGGGGAGGCGACGCGGTGGAACCGTCGCTCAGGACGAAGTGCGATGAGAGCGTGCCCTTCGTGCCAGCCTTGACAGTCAGGGTGGACGGGTCGACCTGCAGCTTGTCTACGGTCGGTGGGGCGCTCGCCGGGCCTTGCGTCCCGGTCAGCACCAGTGAGCCGCTGAAGCTGCCGAACGTGGCGCTGATGCGTGCGCTGCCCGCATGGTGGGCCCTGACGAGCCCGTTGTCGTCGACCGTCAGGGCGGCCGGGTCCGAGCTCGACCAGGTGACGCCGTCGGTCAGCTGGCGGGTCCCGCCGTCGCTCAGGGCGGCGGTCGCCGTGGTCTGGACGGCGTCGCCGATCGCGACTGACGAGTTCGGGGCGCTGACGGCGACGCCGATGACGCTGGCCTGGCCGCCGGCGGGGCCGACCAGCCGCACGGCGATGAGGGCGGCCGCGGCGGCGAGCACGGCGACGACGGCGATGATGCTCAATGCCATGAGCCGTGCGCGCAGGCGCGAACGGCCGCGCGCAACAGCGCTGTCGATGTCCGCCGGATGCCGTGCAGCGAGTGCGGCCGCCTCGGCGTAGAGCCGCTGGCGGAGTTCGCTGTTCACGACGGCCCGCTTCCCAGCGCGAGCTGCGCCTTCTCGTTGGCGGCGCGCAGGCGGTCGGTGACGGCCGCCGTCGTGCTCTCGGTCAGCCCCGCGATCTCAGCGACGGTGAGCGAGGCGAAGTCGTGGAGTACGACGGCGACCCGCTCGCCCGCGGGGAGCGCGGCCAGGCGGCTCGGGTGCTTCGGCTTCTTGGCCGGCGTCCAGCGCTCGCTGGTCTCGAGGAGGTGGACGAGGACGCACAGCGTGTAGAGCCGAAGCTGCGGAGTCACGGGACCGCGCCAGACCTCGGCGGTGCGGGCCCACGCGGCCTCGAGCAGGGTCTTGGCCTGCTCGGGATCGCCGCACAGCAGCTGCGCGCACAGCTGGAGGTCGCCGCGCTGCTGCTCGAACACGTCGGTGATGCCCTGCTCACGCCCCGAGAGGGCGGCGGAGAACTTGATGTCCCCCGGCAGGCCGAGCTCGATGTCGCGGAGGGCGGGGAGCACTGCGGCCAGGAGCACGAGGGAGCCGGCACCGATCGGCACAGCCGAGAGGAGGCCGGGGACCACCCAGCCTGCGGCAATGGCCGCGAGGCCCACGACGGCGACGACGGCCCGCCACGGCCTGATACCGTTGAGCAGGCGCCGCTTCGGCAGATCGCACATGGAGCACCCCACGAAGGACTGCCCACATTATATGTCCATCGACTGGTTGAACCTAGAACCGATGGCCCTCTGAGGGTCACCACCGGAGGTGCACCTTCTGAGGGTCACCACCCTTGGGTCGCGCGATGTGACTCCCAGGTGGTGACCCCCAGACGAGCGGCAAGAGCGGTGCCGGGAGTGCCTCAGCCGAAGTTCGTGGCCGTGGCGTAGCCCTTGCCGTTGTACTTCTGGACGAGGACCTTTGAGATGGCAGGCTGGCCGTCCACGGTCGTGTCGACCGAGGTGCCCTGGAGCATGAGCGGCGCGGCGTACGACTTGATGCCGCGCAGGGCCGTCATGAACGAGTCGCGGGTCGGCTCGGTCATGTGCTGGAACGCCTGGTCCAGCGTGGCACCGGCAATGTAGCTCCACATGCAGTGCGGGAACGCCGGCATGTCCGGGTAGTTGCCGTACTGCTTGAGGTCCGAGAGGAACTGCACCACGTCGGTGTCCTTGGCGAACTCGGGGCTCTGCGGCGCCTTGGAGAAGGACACCGAGTAGATGCCCGGGTACGCGCCCGCGCCTCCCGGCGCGAGGATCGCCGTGGGGCTCGACGTATTGGACGGCAGGAACCAGCTGGGCTTCCAGCCGATCTGCTGCGCCTTCTGCAGCGACGCGATCACGAGCGGGGTCACCGACATCGCGTTGAAGAACACGTCCGCGCCGCTCGCGGCCAGCTGCGTGATCTGCGCATCCACCGAGGTGTCGGTTGCCTCATAGGTCTGCTCGCCGACCACGGTGATGTTCGAGGCGCCCTTGATGGCGTCCTTGAACCCGGCGACGTACCCCTTGCCGTAGTCGTCGTTCTGGGACAGGAGCGCCACCTTGTGCGCGGTGCCAGAGGAGGCAACGAGCTTGCCGAACGCCTCGCCCTCGTTCTGGTAGGCCGGCACGAGGCCCAGCTGCCACGGGCTCTGCTTCTGGTCGCTGAAGAGCGGATCGCCCGTCATGACGAGCACCTGGGGGACCTTCTGGCTGATGGCCGACTGGCGGAAGGCTCGGTTGGTCGGAGTGCCGAGGCCGATGCCTTCGGCGAACACACCGTCCGAGACCATCTGCTGGAAGTTGGAGAGCGACTTCTGCGGATCGTACGCGTCGTCGTACGTCTTGATCTCAACCTTGCGGGTCTTGCCGTCTCCGAACTTGATGCCGCCCGCGGCGTTCTTCGCACCGAAGTAGGCCTTGGCGCCGGCAACGGTGCACGTGCCCGGGCCGGCGGTGGCACCGCTGAGCGGCGTCGTGATGCCGAGGGTGATGCTCGTGTCGGTGATCCCCGGCGAGGCCGCCGCGGTGCCTGACGGACTCTGGGCGGTGCCGCGGCAGCCCGTCAGCGAGAGCGCCAGGACTGACGCCACCGCGACAGCGCCGAGGAGCCCCCGCGTCCCATTCCGAACGTTCATGATCGCTTCTGCCTCTCTGTACTTTCGGGTGCCTCCGGCGCGGTGCCTGCGGCTGGAACCGCCGTCGGATCCTGCGCGGGAGCTGGGTGCGGGGAGTGCCCCGCGGTCGGTTGGGGAGAGCCCCGGCGTGCGAGACGTCGGATCATCCGGGGAAGGCTGACGAGCCCGTCAGGCAGGAGGAAAAGGACGGCGAGCAGGATGACGCCCTGGCTGATCGTCGTGTAGTTCGGGTCGATCTGGTTCGTCCACTGCGGGACGAGGATGTAGTACGCGCCGCCGATGAGCGAGCCGACGATGCTGCCGGCCCCGCCAATCACCATCGCGGCGAGGAGGCTGATGGAGTGTCCGAAGCTGAGGGTCTCGGGCGAGGTGTACTGCACCACCGCGAGGTAGAGGAAGCCGCTCGCCCCGCCGAAGACCGAGGCGATGGTGAACGCGAGGACCTTGGTCCAGTACGGCGAGATCCCCATCGAGGCCGCGACCGCCTCGTTGCCCTTCACGACGGCGAACGCCCGCCCGTACTTCCCGCGCACGAGCTTCCGTGCGAGCAGGAAGCCTCCCGCGGTCACGACCAGGACGATGTAGTACTGCCACTGGTCGTTGAACAGCCCAGACCAGTCCGGCGCGTTGGAGAAGATGGCGGAGATGCCCTGGGAGCCGCCCGTGATGTCCGAGAAGCGCTTGGCGAGTGGCACGCCCACGATCGGCAGCGCGATCGTGACCATCGCGATCGCGAGGCCACCCAGGCGGGCAGCGGCGAGGGCAACGACGAGCCCCACGATCCCCGCGATCAAGCAGGCCGAGATGAACACGAGCACGATGTTCCACCCCTGCGTCACCCCGTACGCCGTGACGTAGGCGCCGAGGCCCACGAAGAAGATCTGCCCGAGGTTGACCTGCCCGGTGTAGCCCATCACGATGTTCAGCCCGAGGACGGCCACGGCGTAGACGCCGATCCGGATGAGGGTCTGGTTGGCGATCTGCGGCAGGATGAACGGCGCCGCGAGCAGGACGACGGCCACGAGCACGACGACGCCGACGCGCACCCACCGCGATGAGAGGACGGACCGCGTGCGCCCGGGGGACGGCGCGCGCCGGGAGGAGGATGCTGTGCTCATCAGACGCGAACCACGACTTTCCGCCCGAACAGGCCTTGCGGACGGACGATCAGGATGACGAAGATCAGGACGAAGGGCACCGCGATCTTGAGGTCGTGCCCGACGGCCGGCACGTACACCGAGACAAGGTTCTCGAGGACGCCGATCGCCCAGGCGGCGGCGACCGCGCCGATCGGGCTGTCGAGGCCGCCCAGGATGACGGCGGCGAGCGCGTAGACGAGGGCGCCGTCGAGCATGCCAGGGGTGAGGGTCAGCTGTGGGCCGACGAGGGCCCCCGCGATCGCTCCGAGTGCCGCCGCGAGCCCCCAGCCGACCATGAGCATCCGCCCCACCGGGAGCCCGGACAGCGCGGCGGAGTCTGGATTGTCCGCGACGGCGCGCAGCGCAAGGCCCAGCTTGGTGCGCATGAAGAGCAGCTGGAGCAGGGCCATGATCGCCACGATCGTGATGGTGGTCGCGAGGGACCTCACGCTCACCACCGCCCCGAGGATATTGACGCCAGTGAGGGGGAACAGCGAGGGGAACTGGAGGTTGTTGTACCCCCAGAGCACGGCGGCGATGCCCGTGACGAGCGTGAGGAGGCCGATCGTGACGACGACGGCGGTGTCCGGGTCCCCGCGCTCGAACCGGCGCATGAGGACCCGCTCGACGAGGGCGCCGAGGATGAACGAGCCCGCGATCGCGAGCAGCACCGCGAGGAGGAGCGGCATCCCCGTCTGCTGGAGGGCGTACGCGATGTAGGCGCTCAGCACGGCGAGGCCGCCCTGGGCGAAGTTGATGAGGCCCGTCGCCTGGTTCACGAGCACGATGGCGAGGGCGAGGGCGCCGTAGATCGATCCGGTCGAGAGTCCGTCGATCACGAGCTGGATGAGGGTCTCCATCGGGTTCAGCCCCCCAGATAGGCGCGGCGGATCTCGTCCATGCCCTTGAGCTCGGCCGAGGTCCCGGTCAGCACGTTGCGTCCCGTCTCGAGCACCGTCGCGGTGTCGACGAGGGAGAACGCGAGGTTGGCATTCTGTTCGACGACGAGCATCGCGATGCCGGACTCGACCCGTAGCCTGCGGATCGCCTCGTAGACGGTCTTCGCGGTGCTCGGGGCCAGACCGAGGGACGCCTCGTCGAGGAGGAGCAGTTTCGGCTTGGCCATGAACGCCCGCCCGACCGCGAGCATCTGCTGCTCGCCGCCCGAGAGCGCGGCGGCCCGCGAGCCGATGCGGTTCCTGAGCTGCGGGAACAGGTCGAGGCAGTAGTCGATGTCCCCAGAGATGTTCTTGCGGTCCTTGCGCAGGTAGGAGCCCACGGAGAGGTTCTCCCGCACGGTCAGCTGTGCGAGCGTCCCGCGGCCCTCCGGCACGTGGGCGATGCCGAGCGCGGCGACCTGGTCGGGACGCAGGCCCCGGATGTCCTTCCCTGCGAACCGGATCCGGCCAGCGGTCCGGACGGTCCCGCTGATGGCGCGCAGCGTCGTCGTCTTCCCGGCCCCGTTCGCCCCGAGGACGCCGACGGCGCCGCCCTCCGGCACGGTGAGCGAGACGCCGTCGAGCACCTGGACTGGCCCGTACGAGGCCCTCACCTCGTCGAGCTCAAGCAGCGTCATCCGCGGCGTCCTTCCCGATGTAGGCCTCGATGACCCGGGGGTCCGACTGCGCCTCGGCCGCGGTTCCCTCCATGAGCTTGCGCCCGTGGTCGAGGACCACCACGCGGTCGGTGAGCGCCGAGATGAGCCCCATGTGGTGCTCGACGACGATGATCGTGATGTCCCGTTCGTCGCGGACCTGCTTGACGGTGGTGATGAGCTGCTCGACCTCGCCGTGCGAGAGTCCGGCCGCCGGCTCGTCAAGGAGCAGGAGGGAGGGCCTCGAGAGCAGGGCCCGCCAGAGCTCGATGCCCTTGTGGAGGCCGTGGGAGAGTTCGTCCGCGGGGAGGCCCGCCGCCCAGCCCAGCCCGGCGCCGTCGAGCATCGCGAGGGCCTCGGCGCGGATCTCCCGCTCGGCGCGCGCGGTGCGCGGAAGCCCGAGCGCCCACTCGAGCGGGCCGCCGGGGAGGCGGAGGTGGCCGCCGAGCAGCACGTTCTCGAGCACCGTGGCGCGCAGCTGCAGGGCCGGGTGCTGGAACGTGCGGGAGAGGCCGAGGCGGGCCAGGTGCGCGGGGGAGCGGCGGATCGCCTCGGTGCCGTCGATCGTGATGGACCCCGAGCTCGGCTGATAGTGGCCGCTGATGCAGTTGAACAGGGAGGTCTTGCCCGCGCCGTTGGGCCCCACGAGCCCGAGGATGGACCCGGGCTCGACCTCGAACCCCACCTCCTGGAGCACCTTGACGCCGCCGAAGTGGAGGTTGACGTCGTTCAGGCTCAGGCGAGCGGCCATGCTGTACCTCCTGTTGCGCCGTTGCCCGCGGGATGTGTGGTGGATCACCCATCTGGGTTGAACCTACGGATCGGAGACGAGATTGTCAACGATATTGGATGGGGTCTGAAGGCCCTTGTCAGAGAGCCTTTCGAGCCACTCGATCGTGCCGTCTGTCATGGGGCAGGATGCCCCGAGAGAGTCGAGGAAGGAGCGGGTGGCGCGCATCTCGGCCGCACGCCGCACGGCATGCCGCTGGGTGCTCTCGAGCAGGTGTTCCACGAGCGCCTCGCCGGAGGGCCCGAGCTCGGAGGCGATCTGCCCGAGGACCCATTCCCGCGCACCGATCGCCTCGGCGGCAGTGGCGGCCTCGAGGACCGTGGCGGCGAGTCCCTTCATGAACACGCTGCGCAGGAGCTTGAGCCCCGCCGCGACGCCCGCCTCGGGGCCCACGCCCGTCGTGGGGATCCCCAGTGCCGAGAGACGGTCCGTGATTGCCGCCTCGGCGGCCCCGCTCACGATGAGCGGGGTGTTGAGGCGGGCCCGGGGGACCGGGGCGAGGATCGCGACGTCGCCGAAGGGGATGCCCGAGGCCGTGGCCCGCAGTGAGAGCCGGCGCTTCTCCTCGGGGCTGGCGGTGTTCATGTCCGCGAAGATCCCCGTGCCGTCCATCGCGGGCAGGGCCGCGGCGAGGGCCTCCTGGGCGGCGTGGCCGGTCACGAGGCTCAGGATGAGCTCTGCGCCGTCCACCGCCTCTCCCACGCTGGGTGCGAGGCGGACGCCCGACGGCGCGGACTCCGCCCGCGGGTCGGTCGCCGTGACGGCTGCTCCCCGCCCTGCGAGGTCCGCGGCGTAGATGCTTCCGGCCTCGCCGAGGCCCAGTACAGCGATGCGCATGCGGTTCTCCCGTGGATTGGTTCTAAGATTGTGGACAAAATTGGGCCCGGTCTCGGGTCCGTGCCATGGAATCCGGAAGTGAGACCCCCATGTCGGAACCGGCGGTGAACGACTCGGCTTCCGAGTCGCGCGTGACGGACCTGATCCGCAGTGCGATCGTCGCCGGCGAGTATGCGCCCAACCAGCGGCTCATCGAGGCGGACCTGAGCGCGGCGTTCTCGGCGAGCCGGGCCACGGTACGCACCGCCCTCCTCGAACTGGCGGGCGAGGGGCTAGTGGAGCGGCTCCCCAACAAGGGATCCCGCGTGCGGGCGATCTCCCTCGATGAGGCCATCGAGATCCTGGAGGTCCGCATCGGCGTGGAGGGCCTGTGCGCCGCGAAGGTCGCCGAGCACCTCACCGACGAGGAGGCGGCGGGATTCGAGCGGCTGCGGGCGGACATGGTCGCATCCGTCGCGGAGGGCGACCTCGTCGAGTACTCGCGCCTCAACCGCCTGCTGGACGTCCGCGTCCGCGAGCTCAGCCGGCACGCCACGGCCGCGGATATCTTGGCCCGCCTGCACGCCCAGAGCGTCCGCCACCAGTTCAAGCTCTCCTCCCGCCCCTCGCGCGCCAAGGTGTCCGTGCTCGAGCACGCCGCCATCATCGACGCGATCCTGACCCGCGACCCCGAGGACGCCGAGCGGGCGGTGCGGAGCCACCTGCTCAACGTCATCGGGGCCCTGCGCGAGCTCGCGGTCTGAGCCCGGCAGTGGGTGCGGGTCAGACCGCCGCCGTCCGCCAGCCCCCGTGATACTCGGTGCGGGCTACCGTCGAGTACGGCGTCGGGCTCACGACGGCGCGCACGCTCACCTGTTCGTGCGGCTCGACCGTCGTCTTGCGCGACCCGCCGTCGGGCTCGCCCCACACGACTCGCACCTCGGTGCCGATCTCGACGTTCGGATCCACGGTCGCGAGCGAGAGCCCGCGCCGCTCGTTCGCCGAGACCCCGGTGAACAGCGAGAGCCCCACGACCGTGCCGTCGGCGTCGACCACCGAGTCGTAGTTCGAGGAGCCGTAGTTGGCGTTGGGCAGGTCGAAGAACTGGAAGCCCGGCCGGTCGCGGTCCAGGAAGGACGCCCAGATGGAGGCGAGGTCCTCGTCGTTCCACGCGAGCGTGACCTTCTTCCGCTGCGCGGCGGGGTCGATCTTCTCGAGGGCGTCGCGGCCGATGAAGTCGTGGTCGAACTTGACGAATGACCCGTAGCCGAGCTCCCACGGGTTGAGGTAGTAGTCCTCGATGGCGGACGAGACGAACGAGCCGGCGAGGGCATTGATCGCCTCATAGCCCGTCGCGGGGAGCCACTCGCGGTACGCCCGCTCGGCCGCTCCCGTGTAGATCGCGGGGAGGGGCGAGGGGATCCACCCCGATTCGAGGGTGTTGGACGAGTATGCGCGGGAGCCGCAGGGCTCGATCCCGAACTCGGCTCCGGCTGCGAGGACGGCGTCCCGCACCGCGCCGTGCTGCTCGTAGGGGCCCCAGATCTCGAGGCCGGGGGCGCCGGCCATGCCGTGGCGCAGCGTGCGGACCTGCGCTCCCGCGATAGCCATGTGTCCCATGTGGAAGAACTTGACCTTCTCGACCGTGCCGCCGGCGAGCTTCTCGATGATCTGCCACGCGTTCGGACCCTGGATCTGGAACCGGTAGTACTCCCGGGTGACGGCCTGGCCGTAGGGGCGCGACGGCGAGCGGTCGTCGTACGTGTACTCGACGTTGTAGCCGCCAGTCTCCGCCTGGAACTGGAGCCAGTTGGCCACCGGGTTGCGGCCCACGAACACGTAGTCGTCCTGGGCCTCGTGGAACAGGATGCCGTCACCGATCACTCCGCCGTTGGAGGCGACGGGGACGAACTGCTTGGCGGTGTCGACGGGGAAGTTCGCAAAGCTGTTGATGCCCGTCTCGGACAGGAGCCTGAGTGCGTCCGGGCCCTTGACGAAGAAGTTGACCATGTGGTGCGTCTGGTCGTAGAGCACGGCGGCGTCACGCCAGGCCTTCTGCTCGCGCCGCCAGTTGCTGAACTCCGCGGGAACCACGGGGTAGATGTAGGTGCCCAGCTGGGAGTTCCGCAGCAGTTCGACGGTGTTTCCGGCAGCATCCAGCACATCCTGGAGGTTCTTGGGGGCCACGGGGCGCTCCTTCACGACAACTCTCACGACGGGATTGGTGACGATAATGTATTAGATGTCTTGACCGAGGGCTAGGGGCGTGGTTGTCTGGCAGAGACCCCACAGCGTGGCCTGACCCGCCGCGAGCCGTTTCGAACCTCGGCCGAAAGGAGGGGTCAACGATGACCCCAGAATCTCCCGCAGCATCCGAATCGCTCGCGGACGCGATCGAGCGGGCCGGAGGCCCCGTCGAGCTCCTGCGGAACCAGGACTGGCCGGCCTTCACGTTCCCGGTTGCCCCGGAGTTCACCAACTGGCGCGACGAGCAACGCGCGTGGAACACCACGGTGGCGCTCATGGACCAGTCGCACCACATGACCCAGCTCTTCCTCGGGGGCGCCGACCTCCTGCCGCTGCTCGCGTCCATCTCGCCGAACACGTTCGCAGCCTTCCGCGCCGGCGTCGCGAAGCAGCTCATCGCCGTCAACCAGGACGGCTACCTCATCGGGGACGGCATCCTGTTCTACAACTCCGACATCGACGGCGACCCCGAGGGGCTCGTGCTGATCGGCCATCACCTGCTCATCGACTGGGTCCGCTTCAACGTCGAGAAGTCTGCCGCAGCAGGCCGGGACGTCCACCAGCGCCTCGAGGCGAACTCCCACATGCGGCAGGGGCCGCCCACGTTCTACCGCTACGAGCTCCAGGGCCCGCGGGCCAACGAGGTCATGGAGAAGGTCTTCGCAGGTCCGATCCCGGAGATCAAGTTCTTTCACATCGGCGACGTCGAGATCGCGGGCCGTCCCGTCAAGGCCCTCCGCCACGGCATGGCCGGGCAGCCCGGATTCGAGTTCTACGGGCCGTGGGAGGACCACGAGACCGTGCTCGACGCGCTCATGGAGGCCGGCGCGGAGTTCGACATCCGCCGCGTCGGGGCGAAGGCCTACTCGGCCTCGCCGCTCGAATCGGGCTGGGTGCCCACGCCGTTCCCGGCGATCTTCGACGAGGACTTCGCCGAGTACCGGCAGTGGCTGCCCGCGGCCCGGGCCGGCTCGATCGGCGGATCGCTCTACTCGACCGACGTCCATGACTACTACATGACCCCCTACGACATCGGCCTGGGCAGGTCGGTCCGGTTCGACCACGACTTCCACGGGCGTGCGGCCCTCGAGAAGCACGCGGAGAACCAGAACCGCCGCAAGGCCACGCTCATCTGGCATGCGGACGACGTCGCGGCCGTGGTGCGCTCGCAGATGGAGCCCGGAACGCCGGCCAAGTACCTCGACTTCCCGAAGGCCCGCTACGGGCTCTTCCAGATGGACGAGGTCCTCCGCGACAGCGCCCGCGTGGGCATCTCGACCGACGCCGGCTACGTCGCCTTCGACCAGCTCTACATGTCCCTGGCGACCCTCGATACAGACGTGCCCGACGGCACCGAAGTAGAGGTGGTCTGGGGTGAGGACCCGGTGTCCCGCAAGGCCTCGGTCGACACCGACCACCGCCAGGTGCGCATCCGCGCGACCGTGGCCCCCGCGCCGTACCACGAGTTCGCCCGCACCGTGTACCGCGCGGACTCCTGACCTGATCTGCACCAGACCTGATCTGCAACTGACGTGATCTGCAACTGACGTGATCTGCAACTGACGTGATCTGCAACTGACGTGATCTGCAACGGAAAGGAGAGCAGGAGCCATGACCGAGACGCTCAACACGTCCGCGCCGGTGACCACCGGGCTGTACATCGGGGGAGCCGAGCGGCGGGCCGCCGAGACCCTCGAGGTCCTCGATCCGGGCAAGCCGGGCGTCGTCGTCGGACACGCCGCCGCGGCCAGCGCCGGTGACGTCGACGACGCGATTGCGGCCGCCAAGGCCGCCTACCCCGCGTGGAGCGCCCTGAGCCCGCGGGAGCGTGCCGAGCAGATGCAGGCCGCACTCGCGGGGATCGCCGAGGCGCGCGACGAGGACGCCGCGATCCTCTCGCAGGAGAACGGCAAGATCCGCATCGAGGCCTGGGTCGACTCCCTCGTCTTCGAGATCCGTTGGAACCTCGCCCTCGCGCTCGCCGACGAAGTCGATGCCGCCAAGGTCCTCGGACCGGCGCCCGGCATCCCGGTCACGACGACGGTGGCCTACCAGCCCCTCGGGGTCGTGACCGTGATCGTGCCGTTCAACTGGCCGATCGCGATCCTCGGCGCTTCCCTCCCGCACGCGCTCCTCGCGGGCAACACCGCGATCGTGAAGCCGCCGCCCACCACGCCGCTCGCCACGACCCGCGTGGTCCAGCGCATCGCGGAGAAGCTTCCGCCGGGCGTCCTGAACGTGGTCACGGGCAAGGACGCGGACATGGCCGCGCTCATCACGAGCCCGGACATCGCGAAGGTCTGCTTCACGGGCAGCGTCGCGGGCGGGAAGCGCATCATGCAGATGGCCTCCTCCTCGCTCACGCGCGTCACCCTCGAGCTCGGCGGCAACGATCCCGCCGTCATCCTCGAGGACGCGACGCTCGACGACGTTGAGCTCGACCGCCTCTACGCGGCGGTCTTCGACACGACCGGCCAGATCTGCATGAACGCCAAGCGGATCTACGTGCACCGCTCGCGTCTGGACGACGTTGTCGCGGGGCTCTCGGCGCGGCTCGACAGGGCGGTCATCGGGTACGGGCTGGACGAGGGCACCACGATGGGGCCCCTGCACTCGCCCGTGCAGAAGGCATTCGTCGCGGAGCTCATCGAGGAGGCCAAGGCCTCCGGGGCCGAGGTCCGCGAGTTCGGCACTCTGCCGGCCAGCCCGGAACTGCAGGGCGGCAACTTCCTGCGCCCCGCGATCGTGATCGACCCCGACCCGTCGCTGCGCGTCGTGACGCACGAGCAGTTCGGACCCGTCATCCCGGTGATCCCGTTCGACACCGAGGAGGACGCCGTGGCGGCTGCGAACGACACGTGGGCGGGCCTGTGCGGCTCGGTCTGGTCGTCCGATCCCGAGCACGCCAACAGGGTCGGCGGCCAGCTCGAGTGCGGGTACGTCTGGGTCAACGACCACGGCGCCACCCGGCTCGACCTGCGGGCCCCGTTCGGCGGCATGAAGCAGTCCGGCTTCGGCCGCGAACAGGGCATCGAGGGTGTCAGGGCCTTTCAGGACACGCGGTCGATCGCCCACCTCGATCCGGACGCCCTCGCGGCCGGCTGATCCCCCGGGTAGCCTCCCCACGGCGCGTCCATCTGACGTCACCTTCTGAGTGTCATCTCCTGAAGGTCATCATCTGAGAGTCAGCTCCTTGGAAGTCACTAGACGTGACTCTCAGGAGCTGACTCTCAGGCGTTCGGGGCGGGGTTCAGCATCGGTGCCTGGAGAGGCCTCGATGCCCGGAGAGCCGTTGGGGCAAAATACCTATAGACATTCCCTATCTACATAGTTACATTCGGAGAAGGACGCACCGTGGCGCCCGAGAACAGGAGTGACGGACCGTGGCCAGAACCGCAACCGTGCAGAACCGCCGGGCATCGCTCGAACTCATCGACGACTTCTCCCTGGAGATGACCGGCAAGGACATCCCCGGCCTCGTCGAGGCGAAGGACCACATCCCGTCCGGGACCAGGATCAACGTCACGTTCCTCGGCAACGAGGACCTCGAGATGCGGGTCGCGGCCGCGAAGGCTGTCCGCGACCACGGCTTCATCCCCGTCCCGCACATCTCGGCGCGCAGGCTCAAGTCGACGGCGCACCTCGAGGAATTCCTCGGCCGGCTGCAGGAGGTCGGCGCCACAGAGCACGTCTTCACCGTGGGCGGCGATCCCGCCGATCCAGAGGGTCCCTACGAAGACTCCCTGGCCGTCATCAGCAGCGGCCTCCTGCAGAAGTACGGCGTCCGCGAGGTCGGCGTCGGGGGATACCCCGAGGGCCATCCGGACATCGGCACGGACGTTCTCTCGCGCGCTCTCGATGAGAAGGTCGCGGCGCTCAAGGAGCAAGGGCTGGGAGCCGTGATCCTCACCCAGTTCGCCTTCGACACCGAGCCTGTCGCGGCGTGGATCGCGGGGGTGCGGTCCAGTGGCATCGAAGCAGCGGTCCGGGTCGGCGTGCCAGGGCCAGCGGGCATCAGGCGCCTTCTCGGCTTCGCGCGGCGCTTCGGCGTGGGCGCGAATGCGATGATCGTCAAGAAGTACGGGTTCTCCCTCACCAACCTGATCGGCGAGGCGGGCCCCGAGCACTTCGTCGACGATCTCGCCGGGGCACTGACAGACACATGGCCTGGCCCCGGCATCCCGGGACGGGTGGGGCTGCACTTCTACACGTTCGGGGGACTGAAGGCGACCGCAGACTGGGCGAACAAGTTCATCGCCGAGAGGAGCTGAGCTGCGGTCATGGCGGTGCACAGCGAGTCCCACAGGGATCAGGCCTGCCTGATCGTCCACGGCCCGGACAGGCCCGGGATCGTCGCCGCCGTCGCCGCCCTCGTGACCCGCAACAAGGGGAACATAGTGGCGCTCGACCAGTACTCGAGCGACCCCACGGGAGGGGACTTCTTCCAGCGGGTCGAGTTCATGCGGTCCGACCTCGCGGCGGCCATTCCGGACCTCGAGGCGGACCTCGCCGAGACGCTCGGACCGCTGGGCATGCAGTGGTCCCTCACCGACCGGTCCGTGCGCAAGCGTATGGCCATCATGGTCTCAACCTCGGATCACTGCCTGCTCGAACTGCTGTGGAGGCACCGCCGGGGCGAGCTGCCCGTGAGCATCCCCATGGTCATCTCGAACCACACCAACACGGCCGAGGACGTGCGCTCCTTCGGGGTGCCGTTCTTCCATGTGCCCTCGTCCGGCAGTGACAAGTCCGCGGCCGAGGAGGAGATCCTCAAGCTGCTGGCCGGGAACGTCGACTTCGTGGTGCTGGCCCGCTACATGCAGATCATCTCGGGCGCGTTCCTCGACCGCGTGGGCGTCCCGCTCATCAACATCCACCACTCCTTCCTGCCGGCATTCATCGGCGCCGCGCCCTACCGCAAGGCCAAGGAGCGGGGCGTGAAGCTCATCGGGGCCACCGCCCACTACGTGACCAAGGACCTCGACGAGGGCCCCATCATCGAGCAGGACGTGGCCCGCGCGAGCCACGCCCACACCGCCGCCGACCTGGCGGCCCGCGGCGCCTACGTGGAGCGCGCCGTGCTCTCGCGCGCCGTCCAGTGGCACGCCGAGGACAGGGTCATCAGGCACGGCAACCAGACCATCGTCTTCTAGCAACGACCAGACCGAACTCACACCAGAACGAGAGGTTCACCGTGGCACCCAAGAATCTGCAGGAAGTCCTCGACGCGTCCCAGGGACCGGTCGACCTCCTGCGCAACTCGCAGATCGGCTCGTACATCTACCCGGTGGTCCCCGCCGACTTCCAGAACTGGATCAAGGAGCAGAGGGCCTGGCGGGACACGGCGGTGCTCTACGACCAGTCGCACCACATGGACAACCTGTTCCTCAAGGGTTCCGACGCGATCAACCTCATCCGGGCGACGGCGATCAACTCGACCGAGGTCTTCCCCGTGAACAGGGCCAAGCAGTACGTGCCGACCACAGAGTCGGGCCACGTCATCGGGGACGGCATCCTGTTCCGCGAGGCCCACGACGAGTACGTGTATGTGGGCCGGGCACCGGCGGCGAACTGGCTGCTCTACCACGGGCAGGCCGGCGGCTACGGCAACCTCGACATCACGGTTGACCGGCGCTCCCCGTCCCGGCCCTACGGGCACGGCGTCTCCCGGCAGTACTACCGCTTCCAGATCCAGGGCCCCAGCGCCTGGCAGGTCATCGAGAAGCTCAACGGCGGCCCGGTCGAGCAGCTCAAGTTCTTCAACATGTCCACCATGTCGATCGACGGCACCACAGTGCGCACGCTCCGCCACGGCATGGCCGGCGCGCCCGGCCTCGAGGTCTGGGGCCCGTACGCGGACCATGACCGCATCCGCGACGCGATCGTCGAGGCCGGCGCCGAGTTCGGACTCGTGCCCGTGGGCTCCCGCGCCTACCCGTCGAACACCCTCGAGTCCGGCTGGATCCCGTCGCCCCTGCCCGCGATCTACACGGGCGAGGCCGAGCGGGCCTACCGCGAGTGGCTCCCCGCGGACGGCTACGAGGCCACCGGCACGCTTGCGGGCTCGTTCGTCTCCGACAGCATCGAGGACTACTACCTGACCCCGTGGGAGCTCGGCTACGGCTCCTTCGTCAAGTTCGACCACGACTTCATCGGCCGGGACGCACTGCAGAAGGCTGACCCCGCGCAGCAGCGCCGCAAGGTCACGCTGGCCTGGAACGCCGAGGACATGACGAAGCTGTTCTCCTCGCTCTTCGACACGACCGGCCCGCAGTACAAGTTCTTCGACCTTCCCCTGGCGAACTACGGCTCCGCCAACTACGACTCGGTCGTGGACGCGGACGGGAGCGCCGTCGGCTTCTCGATGTTCACCGGCTACAGCGCGAACGAGCGCACGGCGCTCTCCCTCGCGACCGTCGATCCGAACGTGCCCGACGGCGCCGAAGTCACGGTCGTGTGGGGCGAGCCGAACGGCGGCACCTCGAAGGCCGCCGTCGAGCCCCACGAACAGCTCGAGGTGCGCGCCGTCGTCAGCCCCGTACCGTACTCTGCTGTGGCCCGCTCCGAGTACCACGGCGGGTGGCGGACCAACTACCAGTCCGCCTAGCCCGTCCGGCCGGCGTGGGAGACCGTGAGGCCGCCCGCGCCGGTCCGATACGTCCATGGAGGTGGCCCTGTGAGCCTGAGATTCGCGCTGCTCGCCCTGCTGAGGGTCGGTCCGCTCTCGGGGTACGACCTGCAGAAGCAGTTCGCGGTGTCCGTCGGGCACGTGTGGCACGCGCCCGACTCACAGATCTATCCCGAGCTGCGCAAGATGGAGGCCGAGGGCCTCATCGAGGGCGAGGAACGGCCCCGGGGCGAGCGTGGCACCCGCAAGGTGTACCACGTGACCGATGCCGGCGAGCGAGCCTTCCTCGACTGGATGCGCACCCCGCTCGAGTACGCGCGCGTCCGCGACCCCGCGCACCTTCGCGCAGCCTATCTCGAGGCCACGACGCCCGCGGCAGCACGCGAGTTCTTCCGGGCCCACATCTCCGAGTGGGAGGGAGAACTCGCCCAGTGGGAGGGGGAGCTCGCGCGGATCGCCGCCGTCTCCAACCCGATGCTCGCCCTGCGGCTCGCGGTCACGCCGCCCGAGGACCGCGAGCGCACGATCGCCTTCAAGCGGTTCACGTACGAGGGCCTCGTGGAACGCGCGCAGGGCGAGATCGCCTGGGCTCAGAGGGGACTGGCGCTCGTCGACGCCCTCGCCGAGGACGGCGCCTGGTCATCGGCCGCGGAGCTCGGGGCGTAGGACGGCGCACGGCCGCCGCTTGCTGGGGCAGTCGCCGTGCGCTCGCGAAGGGCGCCACTGGCTCGCGTATCGCGCCACTGGCCGGCTCGCGGCGCGGCCCGGGAACACGAAGTCATGCCCACAAAGGTCTTGACGTGCGGCCATCCTAGTTAATAAAATCGAGTTACAAATTAATCCGGTCGGTCCGAGATCCCCAGCACTCGGGCCGACGCCCGTCAGCAGGGCGCCCCGTCCGCCACCCGGCGGGCGGGGCACCCCGCCGACCCGGCGCCGTCGTCCGCGCCAGAACCCGCTCGCGCCGGAACGCTCCAGCGCCAGAGCCCGAGGCCATGCCCACGACAGCTGGGGTTCCATTCCCCCGGCGGCCACGCCACTTCCTGGAAGTCCTCGGACATGACCACTCAAGCAGATTCCCGCGCAGCCCACGCCTACGGCTGGGTACCGGACGTCCCCGACCAGCGCGATTTCCTCTACGCCGCCCCGCATACGGTGCTCGCCTCGCTCCCACCCTCCGTGGACCTCACCGCGGAGTGTCCGCCGGTCTACGATCAGGGCCAGCTCGGCTCCTGCACGGCCAACGCGATCGGCGGGGCCCTCGAGTTCGATGCAGGCAAGCAGGGCATCGCCGGCTACACGACGCCCTCGAGGCTCTTCATCTACTACAACGAGCGCACCATGGAGCACACCGTGGCGAGCGATTCCGGGGCGCAGATCCGCGACGGTGTGAAGTCCGTCGGCACGCAGGGCGCATGCGCCGAGACGGAGTGGCCGTATGTCATCGGCGAGTTCGCGGCCCAGCCGCCGGCCCAGTGCTACATCGACGCGAAGCTGCACCGTGCGATCGCCTACCAGCGCGTGGCCCGGATCCTGACCCAGATGCAGGGCTGCCTCGCCGCCGGCTACCCGTTCGTGCTGGGCATCACGGTGTACGAGTCGTTCGAGAGCCCGGCGGTGGCCCAGACCGGCGTGGTGCCGATGCCCGGGCCGTCAGAACAGGTGCTCGGCGGCCACGCCGTCCTTGCGGTCGGCTACGACAACGCGGCCCAGACGTTCCGCGTCCGCAACTCGTGGGGATCCGGCTGGGGCCAGGGCGGATACTTCACCCTCCCGTACCAGTACCTCCTCTCCTCGGGCCTCTCGAGCGACTTCTGGACCATCCGGACGCTGGCCTGAGGCCATGCCGGACGAGCGCGATCCCGCCGTTGCGGTGACTGACCCGGCGGCGGCGGACCCCGAGCCCCACATCCTCGAGCTGCGCGTGCATGGTGTCCGCAACACCCCGCCGCAGGAGATGCTCGGCACCAGTGTGGACCGGATCGCGCTCGTACACGATGGACCGATTCCTCTGGGTGACAAGCTCGCCGGCTTCTACACCACGAGGGACCGCGACCCGGACGCCCGCACGCGCCTCGAGGCGTACAGCTGGGGCAACCTCGACCGCTTCGCGAAGGGCCGCAGCTTCCTCACCGGCGTGTGGCGCACGGTCTACAACGTCCTGTGGTTCCTCGTCGCGCCCTTCGGCTTCGCCAACGCCGGCTACTGGGCGCGAGCGTTCGAGACCGACCCGCGCCGCGAGGGCGGCCTGCGTACGGGCAGCGGCGGCGGGATCACGCGGCTGTTCGCCCTCGCCCTGACGCTGCTGCTCACGGCCGCCGTCTCGACGGTTGTGTTCGACCTCGTCGCGGTCCAGTGCTTCCTGCCCGTCGACCAGACCGGCGCGTGGCGAGTGTGCAGCGTCCTGCCCAGCCAGCTCGACGGGCTCGGCCAATGGACGCGCGGCCAGCGCTTGGCGCTGTTCTCGCTCGCGCCGATCGCCGCCGTCGTGGTCATGGCCGTCCTGGGCCTCATCAGCGACGTCCGCTTCCGCACCAGGATCCACGACGCCGCGCGGGTCCGCGAGGCGCAGGCCGCGCCGGATGCGCTCCCGCTCGCGGTGCCCGAGATGTGGATGCGCCGGCGGGTCAATTCGCCCACTGGCCTCCTGCACCTCGCCGCGAGCGTGGACCTCGTCGTGGCGACCCTCGCGTGGGACGCCGTCCCGCACGACGGCGCCGCCGCACCGACCCTGTTCGGCCTCGCCCTCGCGCACCTCGCCGCATCGGCGGCCGTGATCGCGTTCTGGGCCAGGTCCGTGCGCGCGCCACATCCGGTCCTCGGCAGCGAGGGGCTGACCCAACGGATCCGCGACAGCAGGGATGCGCAAGCCAGCATCCTCCTCGGCATCGCCGTCGCGGTCTACCTCGCGTGCGTCGGCCTGGAGATCTGGGGCTCGGGCACCAACGTGCCCGGTCCGTTCGGCGGCGGCCAGATCACCCCGACCCTGATCCTCGTGGCCCTCACGGTCCTCGCCACGGCCGGCTGCGTGGTCCGCGCGGGCTACAACGAGTGGATCGCCGCCGCCGTCCTGACCGCCGGCACCGCCGCGCTCTGGGCGGTCCTGGCCGGATGGCTCGACTCCTTCGGGTGGGGTGCCAACGCGGCGGCGCTCGCCGTCGTCGTCCTCAGCGGCGGGCTGGTCGTGGTCCCGTACCTGACGATGCGGCGACGGAATGCGAGGGTTCGCGAGGAGGCCTGGCACGGCGCCGGCCCGGGTGTGTTCATGATGCTCGGGCTCCTCCTCGGAGCGTTCCTCGCGAGCGCCCTCGCGCTTGGCGCCGGTTCCTACCTGCGCTCGGGCCGGTTCCAGACCCGCGGCGTGCCGGGGGACCCGCTCTTCCGCGACGTTTCGCTGCCCGCGGGCGCCCACGACATCACTGTCCCGATCGCCTTCTGGGCCTTCGGCGGGGTCCTCGGGCTCATGGCCGCCATCGTCATGCTCGTGCTCATTGTGGTCGGGCTCCTCAAGCTGGGCCGCTCGACGATCGACACGCCCGCCATCGACCAGTCCGAGGAGGTCTACCGTCTCGAGATCGTGAAGCAGCGCCGCGCAAGCGCGTTCCTTCAGCGGGCCGAGCCGCTCCTGCACTTCCTCGCGTGGACTGTGGGCATCGCCGTGGCAGCGTCGATGGCGCTCGCCATCCTCTGGGAGAACAGGGAACACAGCGGACGCTGGGCGTGGGTGCGGGGCGTGCTCACGGGCGCCTTCGGCGGGGATTCCGTGACCGCGATGTGGCAGGGCGGCCAGCTCGTGGTCCTCACGGCCGTGGTGCTCGGCGGCACCGCCGTCCTCGGGATGGCCGTGACCAAGGCCGCCTCGCCGGACGCCGCTCGGCCGCTCGGGCTCCTGTGGGACCTCATGGCGTGGCTCCCGCGCGCCGCGCACCCGTTCGGGCCCGCGTGCTACAGCGAGCGCGCCGTGCCCGAGCTCGCCGACCGGATGATCCGCTGGCTCGAGCCGGACCCGCGCCGCCGCGTGCTCCTCTCGACCCACAGCCTCGGGACCGTCCTAGGCGTCGCGGCTCTCTTCCACCTGACCGCGATCGGCCGCGCCGACCTCATCCCGCGCGTGCGGTTCCTGAGCTTCGGTATGCAGCTGCGCCCGTACTTCGGGCGGTTCTTCCCCGAGCTGTTCGGCCCCGATGTGCTCGGAACCCCCGGGGTCGGCGCGCCGTCGTTCTGGACCGCAGACCCATGGAAGGGCAAGGACCTGCCGGTTGTCGGCACGCCTCCGCGCAGCCGTGCCCGGGTCCTCGAGCGGGCGCGCATCCTCGCGGATCCCGAACTGGAAGGGCACGACGGCGTCCGCTCGCCCGCTGCGGGGCCCCTCACCACGCTGCTGGGAACTGCTCCGGCTCCGCAGCCGGTGTGGATCAACCTGTGGCGGCGCACGGACTTCCTCGGGTTCCCGGGCTACTCCTACTCCCAGGAGGCCAACGTGCTTGATCGCCTCACCCTCGAGATGGAGCCCGACTCGTACATGGCACAGGTCGCGACCCACGGCAACTACCTGCCGACCGTGGCCTACCTCGCCGCGCGGCGCGACCTCATCGCGGACTGGTAGCCGCCGGCCGCGCTGGCGCGTCAGCGCGGGGCCATCCGCTCCAGCCGGCGCGCCCAGCTCGGCGTGTGCTCGGGCCGCGGGCCGATCGCGATGAACCGCGCCGGGATTGACTGCAGGATGGGGAACCGCGTGAGCACCCGCAGGGGCAGAGGAACGGCGGTCCGGGACGTCGCGACCTGGCCCTTGAGGGCTCTGCTCACGACGCCACGCGCGGCCGCACGCTGGAACGCCTGCACGAGCGCGGTGGGCCGGAGCCTGCGCCGCCGCACGCCGGACAGGACGTCCGCAGGCACCGGGCCGGGATGGTGCCGCATCCACTGACCCACGAGCTGGGCCGCCGCGACGGCGTCCTGGATCGCGAGGTTGATGCCGACGCCGCCCACGGGGGACATCGGGTGGGCCGCGTCGCCGATCAGGAGCAGCCCCTCGCGGTGCCACTCCTCGAGCCGCTCGACCCTGATGTCCAGGAGCTTCACGTCGTCGAGGGTCTTGGGCCAGGTGTCCAACCGGTCCGCGAGCCACGGCTGGAGGCGAGCGAGCTTCGCCCTGAACGCGTCGAGCCCCTCGCCACGCAAGGCTGCGTCGGCCCCCTTGGCCAGGAGGTAGCCGCATTGCCATGTGTCGCCGCGGTCGATCATGATCATGAACTCGTGGCCCGAAAGGCGCCCGACCCCGCCGTCGGGATCGCCCTCATGGCGCGGGAGGCGGAACCACCAGATGTCCACGGGCGAGCCGAACTCGCGCGGGACCAGGGCGGCCGCCTCTCGGACGGTCGACCAGCGCCCGTCGCACGCCACGACGAGGTCGGCGGCGAGGACGTGCTCAGCGGGTTCCGACTCCGCTGCGCTGCGCTTAACCCCGGCAAGCTCAGCCACGGCAGGCTCAGCAGCCGCAGGCTCGACCACCGCATAGTCCCGCCACCGCACCCCGGCGACGCGCCCGCCGTCATCCGTCAGGCCCACCGCCTCCGCCGAGCGGACGAGGGTGAAATGCGGCTCGTGCTCGGCGGCGTCAGCGAGCATCTCGAGGAAGTCCCACTGCGGGACGAAGGCGACGTACGGATGGAGTCCGGGGAGCGTGCGGCCGAAGTCGGCGAGCCGGACGGTCCCCGCGTCGAGCTGGATCTCGACCGAGTCCACGCGGCGTTGGGGGAGCGCGGCGAACGCGGAGCCGAGGCCCAGCTCATCGAGGAGCCCCAGCGTCGAGGCGTGCACGGTGTCGCCGCGGAAGTCGCGCAGGAAGTTGGGGTGCTTCTCGAGCACCACGGTGTCGATCCCGCCGCGCGCGAGCAGGAGTCCCAGGAACATCCCGGCGGGCCCGCCGCCGACCACCGCCACGCGTGTCCGCTCCGGTGCAGCCATGGCTCCAGCCTACGCGGCGGAGGCTTCCCTCCGGGGGTGGGACGCCGAAGCGGCGACGAGAGCGTCCATACTCGTCGCCGCACCCGGCGCCGTGACGTCGGTGGCCTGAGGCGTCCGCGCGGGCTAGTTCTTGATGTACCCGTTCGGGTTGAGGACATACTTGCTGGCCGCGCCGGAATCGAACTCGGCGTAGCCGCGAGGAGCGTCTTCGAGACTGATGGCCTTCGCGTTGACGTTCTTCGCGATCGACACCCGATCGTGGAGGATCGCCATCATGAGCTGGCGGTTGTACTTCATGACCGGGCACTGGCCCGTGGTGAAGGACAGCGACTTGGCCCAGCCGGTTCCCAGGCTCAGCGAGAGGGAGCCCTTCTTCGCGGCTTCGTCGACGCCGCCGGGATCGCCGGTCACGTAGAGGCCGGGGATGCCTAGGGCCCCGCCGGCCGCCGTGATGTCCATGAGCGAGTTGAGCACTGTGGCCGGAGCTTCGCTCGCGCCCGCGCCGTGGCCCTTCGCCTCGAACCCGACCGCGTCCACGCCGCAGTCCACGAGGGGCTCGCCGAGTATCTGCTCGATCTGCTCCGCCGGGCCGCCCTGGGTGAGGTCTACCGTCTCGCAGCCGAAGCTCGCGGCCTGCTTGAGCCGGTCCGCGTTCATGTCACCGACGATCACGACGGCGGCCCCCAGCAGGAGCGCGCCCGTCGCCGCCGCGAGGCCCACCGGTCCGGCTCCCGCGACGTAGACGGTCGAACCCACGCCAACGCCCGCCGTGACGGCACCGTGGAAGCCAGTCGGGAAGATGTCCGAGAGCATGGTGAGGTCCATGATCTTCTCGAG
This sequence comes from Sinomonas sp. ASV486, assembly GCF_030908215.1. Lineage (GTDB taxonomy): Bacteria > Actinomycetota > Actinomycetes > Actinomycetales > Micrococcaceae > Sinomonas > Sinomonas puerhi. The sequence goes on from NZ_JAVFJK010000001.1 coordinate 565,370, forward strand.
CGCCTGGTCCTTGTCCGGGAACTTGAGGCAGTTGAAGTCCGCGTACGGCACGAGCACGTAGTTGGCCTGGCCGCCGACCCACCCGCCCATGTCCACGTACCCGTAGGCCGAGCCAGGCCGGTCGGGGTTGACGTTGAGGCAGATCCCCGTCTTGCGCTCCTTGCAGTTCCGGCAGCGCCCGCAGGCGATGTTGAACGGGACGGAGACGAGGTCTCCGACCTGGAGGAACTCTACGTCCGGCCCCGTCTCGACCACCTCGCCGGTGATCTCGTGCCCGAGCACGAGGTCCGGGGGAGCCGTGGTGCGCCCGCGGACCATGTGCTGGTCGGAGCCGCAGATATTGGTCGCGACGGTCTTGAGGATGACGCCGTGCGGGACCTTCCGCCCAACGTTGGCCGGATTGACGCCGGGCCCGTCCTTGAGCTCGAACGTCGGGTAGTCGATGTCGATAACCTCGACCTTGCCCGGGCTCTTGTACGCGACTGCATTGTTGCCTGCCATAGTTCTGGTACCTCTCTGCTCAGTGAAGCAGGGGCCCCAGCCCCCGCGGTGCTGATTCAGCGGACCGTCCATGACGCCGGCTGCGGCCTTTGGGGGACCGCTCGCGATGCCGCCAGCGTCGTTGAGTGGCGGTTTTCCGACCGTAGGCACGGCCGGGGGCAGGGGTCAAGGCCCGGAGGCCTGATCCGGCTTAGGACGCGAGGGGCCAGCCGATCACCTTCTTGGGCCGCGGCGCCGCATACGTGCGGACCTTGGACGTGCTCAGCCCCAGCCGGACGAGCCCCTCGGCCACCGCGACGGCGGCGGCCACGCCGTCGACCACCGGGACACCGCAGCGTTCGCGGATCTGGGCGTCGAGACCACTCATGCCGCCGCAGCCGAGCACGATCACCTCGGCCCTGTCGTCCCCGACGGCCCTCTCCGCCTGGGCGACGATCTCCTTCACGGCCCGCTCCGGATCGGCCTCGAGTTCGAGGACGCCGAGCCCGGACGCGCGCACCGAGGCGCAGCGGGCATCGAGCCCGGCGAGCTTGAGTCGGTCCTCGATGAGCGGGACGGTGCGGTCGAGGGTTGTGACCACGGAGTACTTGTGCCCCAGGAACATCGCGGTCGACGCCGCGGCCTCGGTGATGTCCACGACCGGGACGTCCAGCAGCTCCTGGAGGCCCTCGCGGCCGTGTTCGCCGTAGCCGGCCTGGATGACGGCGTCGAAATCGCCCTCGTAGCGCGTGACGGCGTCCATGACGGCGACCGCCGCGAGGTAGGACTCGAAGTTGCCCTCACAGGAGGCCGCGCCGAACCGCGGCGTGATGCCCACGATCTCGGTGCCTTCCGACGCCGCGGCCCGCGCGGCCTCGGCGATCGAGTCCGTCATGGACTGGGTGGTGTTGACGTTGGCGACGAGGATGCGCATGGCGGCTTCCTTCCGTTGGTGCGTTGGCATAAATGCGTTGGCATAAAGGGGTAAGCACGACGCCGGCGGGCCGGGTGCGGGGGCCGGCCAGCCGACGTCGTGCGTTGTGGCGGTGTGGGCGGGGCGGTTCCGACCTTTTGCCCCACCAGCCACGCGCTTAGTGGACGCTCGGGACGGCGATGGCCTCGCCTTCGACGTCCTCGAACGTGCACTTGCGGTCGGCCAGGAAGTAGAAGTTGACCGCCGCGATGCCGGCACCGAAGAACCACGTGAACGAGCTCAGCGGCGCGAGGACTGGGACAAACCCGATGACCAGCGCCACGGCCGCCGCGGGGATGAGCGCCGCGATGGCCTTCGGGTTGATGCCCCTCGCGTAGTGGTACGTGCCGTCGCGGGCCTCGGAGTAGAGGGCCGGGACGTTGACCCTGCCGCGGCGGACGAGCCAGTAGTCGGCCATGATCACGCCGAAGAGCGGGCCGAGGAGGGCACCGAGGCCGCCGAGGAAGTACTCGATCACCGCGGGGTTGTTGTACAGGTTCCAGGGCAAGATCACGAGTCCGATCACGGCCGAGACGAGCGCTGCGCGGCGGAAGTTGAGCCTGCGCGGGAACAGGTTGGTCAGGGCGTACGTCGGTGCGACGAAGTTGGCCATGAGGTTCACGGCGACGGTCAGGACCAGGAGCGCGGTGGATGCTGCTGAGAGCAGGAACGTGTTGGGGATCGAGGCAACGATGTCCGAGGGGCTCCCGATGATGTGGCCGTTGATCTTGAACTGGGCACCGACGAGGACCACAGTGATGGTGCCGAAGAGGAGCATATTGATCGGGATGCCCCAGAAGTTGCCCTTGACGATCGACTTCTTGGACCGCGCCGAGCGCGTGAAGTCGCAGAAGTTCAGGACGAACGTGCCGTAGATCGAGACCCACAGGGCGCCGCCGCCGAGGACCTTGAGCCACATGTCGCCGCCGCTGAGCTCGTGGCCCGTGTTCCACGCGATCGAGAATCCGGCCTGCGAGAACATCCAGATCGCGAGAGCCGCCATCGTGGCGAGGATGACGGGGCCGGCGAAGGCCTCGTACTTGCGGATCATCTCCATGCCGTAGGAGACGATGACGACCTGGACGATCCAGAGGGCGACGAACGCCATCCAGCCGAGCGCGGAGAGTCCCAGGATCGAACCCTCGTCGAACGGCTTGAGGTCCGGGAAGACAGCGATCAAGAGGACCCGCAGCACTACGGACGCGAGGTAGGTCTGGATGCCGAACCAGGCGACGGCCACGCCGCCACGGATCAGCGCCGCGATCTGGGCGCCGTGGATGCCGAACGCGATCCGGCTCATGACGGGGAAGGGAACACCCGTCTTCTGGCCCATGAAGCCGGAGAGGGTCAGGAGGGCGAAGAGCAGTGCCGCGCCGACTCCGAGGGCCGCGAGGACCTGCCATCCGCCCAGGCCGAGGGCGAAGAGCCCGATGGCGAAGGCGTAGTTGCCGAGGCTGTGCACGTCGTTGGCCCACAGCGTGAAGATGCTGTAGGCGGTCCAGCTGCGGCCCTCGCGCCGGGTCGGCGCGAGGTCCCTGTTGTAGAGGCGGGGGCTGAGGCCGGTCGGCACCGCGGATGCTGCGTGCCTGGCCTCCGTGTGGGCCACGTCTTCAGTGTCCAGCGTCTGGACGGCGGTGTCCTGTGTGCTGTTCATGATTGAACTCTCTGGGATCGGGACAAGGACGGCGCGCAACTTGGTGATGCACTGGCCTCTGGGATCTTCTGAGGCTCAGCAGTGCGGTCCGAGGGGCCGCATGTGGTGCAAGTCTCGGGGAGGTGTGACCCGCGTCTCGCTTTGGTATTCCAAAGTTAGCTCGCTGGTATCCCAAATGGCAATGGGTTTGAGGAGTCGAAAAAGGACGCCGCGGCGGGGCACGCCGTGATTCCGTGGAACCGTGCGTGTCCCGACGCGGCGTCGGGGAGGGCCGGGGCTGGGCCTCAGGGGGGAAGGCCCAGATCCTGCCCTGGATTCCGGCGTGGTGCCGGAGGCTCGGCTATCAGGCCGGGAGCTGGAGCACCTGGCCCGGGAAGATCAGGTTCGGGTTGGAGATGATCTTGGCGTTCACGTCGGCAAGGGCCTGCCAGCCGCCGGTCACGCCGAGGTTCTGGGCAATCTGGCTCAGGGTGTCGCCGGCAGCCACCGTGTAGGTGTTGCCGCTGACCGCGGCCGCGGCGGCGTGGCGGGCCGGGGCCTGCTGGGCCGGGGCCTGCTGGACCGGAGCCTGCTGGGCCGGGGCCGCCTGCTTGGCGGGGGCCTGCTGGACGGGAGCCGACTGCACCTGGACCGGAGTCGGGTTTGCGCCCGACTTGCCGTACAGGCCCAGCTTGGCGGAGCACGCTGGCCATGCGCCCCAGCCCTGGCCTGCGAGCACGCGCTCGGCGACGGCGATCTGCTGCGCGCGCGAGGCGTTCTGCGGGGCGCCGGTTCCGCCGAAGGCGGCCCAGGTGCTCTGGGTGAACTGCAGGCCGCCGTAGAAGCCGTTGCCGGTGTTGATGGACCAGTTGCCGCTGGACTCGCACTGGGCGAGCGCGTCCCAAGTGGCGCCGTCGGCGGCGTTGGCGGCGGGTGCCCCGAGGGCGGCAGCGCTGAGGGCCGCACCGGAAGCGGCGACGACGGCGAGTGAACGGCGGGCAGCTGAAAGAGTGATCTTCTTCATAGGGAGTCTCATGATGCACGGGGCTCCACCGGCACTCGCTCCGTCCCCGGAACTCAGCATGCGCCGCCGGCCCCTGACGTTGAGAGGTCAGGTCATGGTGGCTGCGCAGACGGCGGCGAACGGTGGACGGCAGCACCCGGCATATGTGGCCAGCGGCCGTGGGCCACAGGCTTTGTTGGCGCCTCGCTGGGGGATGGCGGGCGGTAGGTCCGTTATCGAACTGACACCTACCGTAGGGTACTAATCCGTCGTTGCCAAATTGTGACCAATTCCGCGCGTCGTCCGCGTAACCTCCGGAGGCCTACTCGAGGAGTCCCCGGACGTCGTCTGCAGTCAGCGTCGAGGAGAACATCGCGTCGTCATCCATGACCGAGGAGAACAGGGCTGCCTTCTTCTCCTTGAGGGCAATGACCTTGTCCTCGATGGTGCCCTTGGCCACCAGACGATACGTCATCACACGCCGGGTCTGTCCAATCCGGTGGGCGCGGTCCACCGCCTGGGCCTCGGCCGCAGGGTTCCACCAGGGGTCGAGCAGGAAGCAGTAGTCCGCCTCCGTCAGGTTCAGCCCGAACCCGCCTGCCTTGAGAGAGATGAGGAAGACCGGAGCCTCGCCCTGCTTGAACCTGCCAACGACCTCGCCGCGGCGCTTCGTGGACCCGTCCAGGTACTCGTACGGAACCCCCGCCGCATCCAGTCGCGCGGCGGCCTTCTTCAGGAAGGACGTGAACTGGCTGAACACGAGCGCGCGGTGGCCCTCCGCCACCACGTCGTCGAGCTGCTCGAGGAGGGTGTCCAGCTTGGCCGGGGACACGCCGCTGTGCGCCTCGTCGACGAGCGACGGGTCCAGCGCCATGAGCCGCAGCAGCGTGAGGGAGCGGAACACGATGAACCGGTTCCGGTCAAGGTCCTCGACGAGGCCGAGGACCTTCTCTCGCTCGCGCTGGAGGTACTGCTCGTAGAGCTTGCGGTGCCTCGGGTCGAGCTCGACGTCGAGGCGCTGCTCGAGCTTCTCCGGCAGCTCAGTGGCGACCGCCTCCTTGGTGCGGCGCAGCATGAGCGGCCGCGCACGACGGCGCAGCCTCGCCAGACGCTCGGAGTCGCCGTTCTTCTCGATTGGCTTCGCGAAGTCCTGCCCGAAGTGATTCGCGGCCGGGAACATGCCCGGGGCGACGATCGCAAAGAGAGACCAGAGCTCCATGAGATTGTTCTCGAGGGGCGTTCCGGTCAGGGCGAGTTTGAACGGGGTCTCGAGGTCCCTCGCGAACTGGTGGGCCTTGGTGGCACGGTTCTTGAGGAATTGGGCCTCGTCCATGATGAGGCCCGCCCAGGGGAGGGCAGCGTAGGCCTCGTAGTCCAGGCGGAACAGGGCATAGCTCGTCACGACGATGTCCGCGGCCTGCGCCGATTCCGAGATCGGGGTGCGCGACTTGCCCTCGGTGTCCGTGAGGGCCACGGTGCGCAGCCCCGGGGCGAATCTGGCGGCCTCGGCCTCCCAGTTCGAGACGACGGAGGTCGGGGCGACGACGAGGAACGGGGGCTTCGACTCCGCTGCGCTCTGCTCAACCACGGGTGGTTGACCCGTGTCGAGACCCCGCGTGTGCAGGATGAGGGCAAGCGTCTGGAGGGTCTTGCCGAGGCCCATGTCATCGGCGAGGATGCCGCCGAGCCCGCGCCGGTGCAGGAAGGCGAGCCACTGGAACCCCTCGTCCTGGTAGGGACGGAGCTCCGCGTTGAGCCCGCTGGGCACGGGAACCCTGTCCAGTGCAGTCGGGTCCAGCAGCCCCGCGACGGTCTGCTTCCAGCGCGGCGGCTCGACGGTCTCGCCGGCGATTTCGGCGAGCTCGTCCCACAGGCCCGCCTGGTAGACGCTCAGACGCGGGGGCTTCTTGGATGACGGACCCTCGACGCGCCACTCGCGCAGCTCGTGGGACTCGTCGATGATCCGCTTGAGCCGCTCGATTTCTGGGGTATCGATCCGGAACCAGCTCTTGTCCGGCATGAGCACCTTGGTGCGGCCGCGGGCCAGGGCAGTGAAGATGTCCTGGAAGGGGATGTTCCGGCCGGCGATCGTGACCATGAGGCCCAGATCGAACCAGTCGTTCTTGTCGGATTCGACGGCGCTGAGCACGAGCCTCGGCGTCCCTTCGAGGCGCCGGTAGTCCGGCTTCGTCCCCTCGACCCTGACGGTGACGCCGCCGAGCCCATCGAGGGCCGGCAGGATCCGTTCGGTGAACTCGGCCGTCTCGAGGTCTTCCAGCCGGGCAGGCCCTACGGGGTGGCCTCGCAACGGGCTGTCTGCGAGGATTGCCGCCACTCGCGCGAGCGTCTCCTCCTCGGCTGCATCGTCCCGCCGCACCGCCTCGTCCGGCGACGGCACGAGTGGGTGCTGGCGCACGCCGTCGCCCGTCCGGTACTCCCAGTGCCACGCGAGCCGCAGCACGTCCTGGGGTTCGAACATCGCGGTGAGCACCAGCAGGGGCGGCTCGATCGGCGGGAGGTCGAGCGCGGCGTCGACCGCCAGCGTGACCGACCGGGCCAGATCGGGGTAGAACTCGGCGAGGAAGGCCTCGCGATCCGAGGCCGGGATGATTACGCCGTCCTGGGCCGCAAGCAGAGCGCGCTCTCGCTCTCCCAGGCGGGATGCGGCACGAGCCAGGACGATCATGTCCTCGCGCTCGCCGGTGCGCACGACGGTGTACGCGCCGTGGTCTCCGATCGTTCCGGCCCTGTCGGTCGGCAGGGCGACGTCGCCGACCGACAGGGACGGGACGAGCCGGAGCGCGCCCTCGTCCGCTGAGGGGAGGACATCGAGCCGGATGGCCGCGATGTCGTCGGACACGACGACGTGGCTTCCCCGGGCCGAGCCCATGAGCTCGATACCGAGCTCTGCCGCAGCGTCGAGCAGGGTCCACAGGAGGGGGCTGGCGAACTCGTCGAGGTAGATCCACGGGTCGCTGCCGTTCCAGTAGCCCGACTCCGTGCCGAGCCTCAAGGCCTGGATCTCGCGGAAGAGGTCGAAGTGGGCCGGCACGAATTCGCCCATGGCGTCCTGCCGTCCGAACCTGCTCCAGACCATATCGCCGCGAAGCCATCTGCCGGTGGCGGGGTTGAGCGCTACGGGGCGCACGCCGAGCTTGTGGCCCGACCGAACCCTGCTGGGCAGCGACCGCGAGTATCGCGCGCCCAGCATGGCAGTCATATCGCGGAGCTCGAACTGGAGGCCGAGCGACTTGGGTTCCGTGAAGCGCCTACGGTCGCCCGGTGGGCTGATGATGCGCCGCAGGTCCTGCTTCCACACAGGCTCCGATCGTCTCGCAGCAGTCAGCTCTGCGGCCTCTGCGCGGAGCCGGGTGGTGTTGGCCGTGAGCACGACCGCGGCCAGGTGCTTGCAGTCCGTAGTGACAGGGCACGTGCACCAGCCGCCGGCGTACCGGTACGACCCCTGATGCTTCTCGAGGTACACGCCGACCTCGTAGGGCTCGTCGTCGCTGCCGAAGACCTGCGCCGTGAGCTCGGCGATCTCCGGGTGCCATGCGAGATGCTCGACGCGCCCCTCCCGGGCGTAGGTGTGCGCCCGTGCCATGGCCGCCGGCCCCACCCGGTTGACCATCCCCGCCATCTCCACGAGGGGCAGGGCAGAGCCTTCGCCCGGCTCGGGGAAAGGGAAGGAGGCCACGGATTCATCGTCCCACGCCTCTCCGACAGCCTTCACCACACGGACCCCATGGCCCCGAGCCGCTAGGAGCAGCCGGGGCCCGTGGGGTTGGTGATGCAGTTGTCCGCGTAGAGCTTGACCTCGGAGCGCCAGATGCTGAGGGCTTTCGGCGCGCTGGGTACTTGGGCCGTGCCGGCGATGGGCTGGTAGGGGCCGCCGTCTACGGAGAAGGTACCGGTGAAGACGGTGGTGAGGCCGATGCTGACGTCGGCGGTCTGGGTGAAGATGTGGCTCGTGACGGTCTTCTCGCCCCAGCGGGCCTCGGGGATCGGGCCGCCGGGGACCCCGGTGACGAGAGTGGAGCCGTCGCCGTAGGTCCAGCGGTACTCCACTGGCTTGACCTTGATGTCGACCCGCTTCCCCAGGATGTCGATGCTGAACGTCTGGTCTGCCGGATCGGCGTAGATATTGGTTTCCGCACCCTTGAGCGTGTGACGTCCGGGCTGGCTGCCCAGTTCGGGTGCCTTGATCGGGAGCTCGCGGAGCTGCTTCTCGGTCACTGCAATGACGACGTCGCCCGGTCGCTCGGGGGGTTTGCCCGGATACAGGCAGGCCTGCTCGAGCCGCTGCCACGGCGCGTCCGGATTACGGGTGTCCCTTCGTTCCCAGACGACCATGATCCCGCCGGGTTCTGAAGTACAGCGGGAATTCAGTGCGGCGCAGGCGGCCGCGTCGATGGTGTCCACGTCAGTCGCACACGCGGGGGCATAAGAGTAGACGAAGACTTCGGCGACGCCCTCAACCTTGGGGAACTCCACTACGGCGGTTCCCGATCTGGTCCCGTTGGTCACGATCGCATCGTCAATGAAGGCGCTGCTCGGGGGTGGTGTCGTTGGCCCGATTGCCACCGTCACGGCGATGCCGAATGCTTTTGCGGCCGTTAGCATCACGCGTTGCCCGCCTGCGCCGTCTTCCAGCCGATTCCGTCGTGGATGGCATAGATGGCCCGGGGTTCGTTACCCGACGTCTGTTCGTAGGTCTTTAGTACCTCGCCGGTCTTCCCGAATCGCGTCGAAGCCGATTCATCCATAATGAAGTATCCAACCGCCTGGCCGAGCGGATCGAGCTTCAAGGTGGACGTGAAGTCCCGTACTGCCCATCGCGGAGCGGATTCCCAGCCATCACCAGTCGAGACGTTTGTGGCTCGGACGAGATATCCGTTGCAAATCTTGCAGTCCGGCTTGGAAATTGCCCTCAGTGGCTCCGCATCTCCGGTCTCCAAGGCGTATGTGACGGTGTCGAACCAGTACTGGGTGAACGCCTCGAAGCCGGCCTTGGTGTTCTCCCTCGCCGCGGCAGGCATCTCCGGCTTGGGCAGGTTTCGTGCGGGGCCAGTGGAGCTGGCAGGAGTCGGGCGTGTGTCGACGGCCGGTGTCGGCGTACCAGACGAAGTCCCCGCGGCGCCGGACGCGCTGGGCGAGGCGCCGGCGTCGGCGTTTCCACCGCAGGCTGTCAGGCCGAGCGCGGCCGTCAGGGCGAAGATGGACAGGGCAGAGCGAAGTGTGCGGCGAATCGCCATTGACATCCCCCGACGTCGTTGGTGTGTGTGCGTCGCCGGGCGCAGGCGACGTGTCTTCGGCAGTCTACAAGTTCGTGACTATCCCTGTTTCGCGTTATCCACAGGTCGTCGGCCAGACAGGCCAGCCGGGTCAGCCGGCGTGCGTCTCGACAGAGCTGAGGAGCCCGGCGTCGCCGGTCCCCATCCCGTAGAGGTCCCAGCCGGCCGCGCGCCAGGCGTCGCCGTCGAGCACATTGCGCGCATCGATGATGACCTGCCGGCGTACTCGCGACGCCGTCTCGAACGGGTCGAGGGCACGGAACTCGGGCCATTCGGTCAGCAGCAGCACGATCTCCGCGCCCTCGAGCGCCGCGGGGGCGGAGGATTCGAACTGCAGCTGGGGGTACCGCATCCACGCGTTGTTGATCGCTTTGGGGTCGGTCACCACCACGTGCGCACCGGCACCCGCGAGCCGCACGGCGACGTCGAGGGCGGGGGAGTCGCGGATGTCGTCGGTGTCCGGCTTGAACGCCGCGCCGAGGACCGCGATGCGGCGCCCTGCCACGGATCCGCCGCACAGGTCCGCCGCGAGCGCAGCGACCCGCCCGCGCTGGCCCACGTTGATCGAGTCCACGAGCCCCATCCAGGCGTCCACCGAGTCGACGGCGAGATCGCGTGCCTGCGCTCGGAACGAACGGATGTCCTTGGGCAGGCAGCCGCCGCCGAACCCGAGGCCCGCCGCGAGGTACCGCTGGCCGATGCGCGGGTCGAGGCCCATCGCGGCGGAGAGCTGGGTGACGTCCGCGCCGGCCGCGTCGCACAGCTCGGCCATGGCGTTGATGTAGGAGAGCTTCGTGGCCAGGTACGCGTTGGCCGCGGACTTGATGAGCTCCGCCGTCGCGGCGTTGCACACGATTCGGGGCACACCGGCGTGCAGGAGGGGAGCGTAGACCTCGTCGAGGATCCGCACGGCCCTGTGACCCACGCCGACGCCGGCGTCGTCGTCCGCGTCATCCACCCCGTAGACGAGGCGGTCCGGCACGAGCGAGTCCTTCACGGCCGTGCCCTGCCGCAGGAACTCGGGGTTCCATGCGAGCTCGAGGTCGTCCCGGCCCAGCCATTCGCGCACCCGCCGGACGGTCCCGACCGGCACCGTGGACTTGCCCACGACGGCGGCACCCGCCTTGGCGCGCGCGGCCACGGAGCGGCTGGCAGCCTCGAGGTAGGTGAGGTCCGCGACATCGCTCGTCTTGGACTGCGGCGTCCCTACGCACAGGAAGTGCATGTCGCAGTCTGCAACGAGGTCCATGTCCGTCGAGAAGGCCAGCCGGCCCGTGTCGCGCCCGTCGGCAAGGAGGTCTTCGAGTCCGGGCTCGAAGAACGGGGCAAAGCCGCGCGCGAGGTGGCCCACCTTGTCGGCATCCGTGTCGATGCCCACCACCGTGTGGCCCATCGAGGCGAGCGTTGCGGCGTGCACCGCGCCCAGATAACCGCAGCCAATGACCGAGATCTTCATGGTGTTCCTTCCTCTCACCCTGCGATGCTCTTGGCACGCAGCGAGATGACGTCTTCGTAGTGGTTGATGAGCTGGTCGCAGATCGCCTTCCAGGAGCGGCCCTGGACGCTCTGCCAGGCGGCGCCGGCAAAGGCTGCTCGCATCGCGTCGTCGTCGAGCAGGCCCTGCACGTACTCGCGCATCTGGTCCAGATCGCCGGGCGTGTAGAGCCAACCGGTCTTGCCGTTCTCGACGAGGTCGAGCGGGCCGCCGCGGCCGGTGGCAACCACCGGGACGCCACAGGCCATGGCCTCCTGGATGGTCTGGCAGAACGTCTCGAACTCGCCCGGATGGACAAACAGGTCGAAGCTCGCGAGGAGCCGGGGCAGGTCGTCGCCTCCCTGGAAGCCGGCAAAGTGCGCCCTGGGAAGCTGGGCCTCGAGCTGGGCGCGCATCGGCCCGTCGCCCACGATCACGAGCCGCGTGCCGGGCAGGTCCATGAGGACTCGCAGGTCCTCGACCTGCTTCTCGGCGGCGAGCCGGCCGACGTAGCCGATGACCTTGACCGGGCTTCCGTCGGCGTTGGTCCCTGCCACGCTCTCCCGCCACGCGTCGTCGCGCCTGCCCGGGTTGAAGCGTGCGGTGTCCACGCCGCGGCGCCACATCTCGATCCGCGGGATCCCGTGCTTCCGCAGCTGTTCCACGGCGAAGGTCGACGGCGCGAGGGTCCGGTCCGCGAGCCGGTGGATGTTCTCGACCCGCTGCCACGCCCAGGACTCGAGGAACGGCACGCCGTATCTTGCTGCGTAGCCTGGAACCTCGGTCTGGTACACGGCGACGGTGGGGACGTGCAGTTGCTTGGCGGCCCGCACGCCCCGCCAGCCGAGCTCGAAGGGGGAGGCGAGATGGACCACGTCGGGCTTGAAGTCCCTGAGGATCCGCCGGACCTTGGGGACTGCCCCGAACGCGACCCGGACGTGCGGGTAGCCGGCCATCGGGAAGGCCGGCATGCGCACCACACGGGCGCTGTTCACGGTCTCCGTCACCGGGAAGACTCCGCTCGCACCCTCTCCGGAGGGGGCGATCACGAGGACGTCGTCGCCACGCTCCTGGAGATGGTCGAGGATCCGCAGGATGGAGTGCGTCACTCCGTTCATCTGCGGCAGGAACGACTCGGCAACAATCGCGATCCTCACGCCTCCACCATCCTGTGACCATTTGACCGGGCGGCAGAGCACGCGTGACGTGTCGGAGAAGGCTAGATGAACGGGCGGGTGGCGTTCCCCGGGATTCCGCGGGACGCGTGGCTGGGTCCGGCGTATGACGGCGCCCGGGCGGCCCCGGCTGTCCAGCCCGCCTCGGGCGGATCGGCCGTGGGCTACCCGGGCGCGGTGTCGGAGCGGTGTGCGGGGTCCCGCGGTACGGCGAATCCGGCGAGGGCTACGGCAGCGGCGAGGGACGCGAGCCCCCAGCCCAGACCCGCGCTCGCGGCGACGGCCCCGACGAGAAGCGGCCCGCCGGCGTCGCCCGCCTCGCGGCCGAGCTCTGCGGACCCCATCGTCCTGCCCATCCGCTCCGCGGGTGTCGCATCGGCGAGGTGCGCGAACGCGAGGGGCGTCGCGATGCCGATCCCCGCGCCGACGAGCAGCGCTGCAGCGTATACCCCGACGGCGCCTAAGACCCCGGGCGCGAGCGGGACGAGCGCGGCGGCCGCTGCCCCGAGCACGATCGTCCCGAGTCCCGCCATGATGCCGGTCCTGTCCGCGACCCTGCCCTCATCGCGGAGCCGACCGATCCGTGGCTGGATGAGGGAGGACGCGACCGCGAGCACCGTCACTGCGGCCACTGCCGCGGCCGTCGAAAGGCCTGTGTGGGCCGCGAGGGCGGGGAGGAAGCCGACGGCCGCGCCGAGCGACCCGGTCGAGGCCGCGAGCACGATCGTGGGGCCAAGGAACGAGCGCTCGCCGAGCTGGCGGGCGAGGTCCGCGACCGTGTACCGGGGGCGGGGGAGCGGCTCGAGCCGTGGCATCGCGACGGCCACCCAGACGGCCACGGCCGCGCCGAGGACCGCGAGGACCCCGAACAGGACGGGAAAGCCCCCCAGGAAGAGGGCTGCGGCACCGAGCAGCGGGCCGATCGCGTAGCCGAGCCCCTTCCACGAGCCATACCTGCCGAAGTACTTCCCCGTGAGCGGCCCTGCGAGGCGCGCCACACTTGCCGAAGTGGCCGGTGAGAATGCCGACGCTGCCGCGCCCTGCCCGAGGCGCACGACTGCGAGGGCCCACGGGCCCTGCACCACAATGCCCACGAGCGAGGCCAGCGCGAACGCCGCGAGGCCGCCCACCACGACGGGCTTGGACCCGATCCGGTCCGACAGCGAGCCGAACACGGGCTTGAGGAACACCTCGGCCAGATCATAGAGCGCAAGCAGGACGCCCAGCGTGAGCAGGTCCAGACCGATCTGGCCGCTCTCGGCCCCGAGGCCGGCGGCGATGCTGTGGGCGCCGAACGCGGTGGTGAAGCCGGCCGCATAGAGGGGCAGGACGGCGCTCGCGGGGGGTCCGCTGAGCGGCCCGGGCGGGGTGGCTGGTCGGTTCACGGCGCCGAGTCTATGCCCGCCCGGTGCCGGGCACGGATCTGCGCTTCTCAGAGCAGATGATGTGTTGAAGGTCACAGGGGGTCCCGACGCTGCATCGGAATGCACCGGGAGCACGACGGGTTGGGTCCAGCATGACTCTTGAGCACACCGCGACCATCGACTCGTCCGCGCAGCCCGGAATCGGGGAACTCTTCACGCCCTTCAGCCTCGGCACCCTCACCGTGCCGAACCGCTTCGTCATGGCCCCCATGACGCGTGAGTTCTCGCCGGACGGCACGGTGACGGCCGACGTCGCGGGCTACTACGCGCGGCGGGCCGCGGCCGGCGTCGGGCTCATTATCACGGAGGGTGTGTACGTTTCCGAGGACTCGGGTCCGAGCACCCGCGTGCCGCGCCTGTTCGGCGAGGCCCAGCTCGCCGCGTGGCGTGCACTGGTGGCCGAGGTCCATGCGGCCGGCGGCCGGATTGTGCCCCAGCTGTGGCACCTCGGCGCGGCACGCGGCGACCACGCAGACTTCAACCCGGACCTGCCGTCCCTGAGCCCATCGGGCATCGCGCCCAACGGCGCGGAGCGCGGGCGCGGCGCGACCCTCGAGGAACTCGCCCGCATCCGCGATGACTTCGCCCGCGCAGCTGTGGCCGCCAAGGAGGCGGGATTCGACGGCGTCGAGCTGCACGGGGCGCACGGCTACCTCCTGGACCAGTTCCTCTGGGCCGGCACCAACCGGCGCGAGGACCAGTACGGCGGATCCCTCGAGGCGCGGCTGCGCTTCCCGGCCGAGGTGGTCGCGGCGGTCCGCGCGGCCGTCGGCCCCGACTTCCCGGTGGTCTTCCGCTTCTCGCAGTGGAAGTCCGGAGACTACGGCGCGCGCATCGCCGAGACGCCCGAAGAGCTCGGCACTGTCCTGCGGACGCTCGCGGACGCTGGCGTCTCGGCGTTCCACCCTTCGACCCGGCGCCATTGGGAGCCGGCATTCCCGGAACCTGCAGATGCGGCCGGCGGCGAGGACGCCCGCCTCGGGCTGGCCGGCTGGACCAAGAAGCTCTCGGGACTCCCCGTGATCACAGTCGGGTCCGTGGGCCTCGACAACGAGTTCGAGGTCACCTGGCAGGAGGGCGGGCGTTCCGGCGTCCGCGGGCTGGGCGAGCTGCTGGCGCAGTTCGGCCGCGGCGAGTTCGATCTCGTCGCCGTGGGCCGCGTGCTCCTCTCCGACCCGGCGTGGGTCGCGAAGGTCCGCGAGGGCCGGACCGAGGAGATCCGTGCGTTCAGCGCCGAGGACCGCCTGCACTTGTCCTGACCGCCACCGGGCCGGGGGCTGGCGCCCACCACCGGCGTTCGCCCGGGCTCCGGTGCGCCTGAACTGCCCGGGGCCGCGGCCGTGGCACAGTGGAGGGCGATGAAACTGCGTGCCGACCAGTCCGGGCTCCGGGGCCTGCCCATGCCGCTGTGGCTCCAGGGCGTCGCGGAGGCAGTCCAGGCCATCCTGATCTCTGCCATCCTCGCCCTCGTCCCGGTCTTCGGTGTGTGGATGACTGGCGGGCTCGGCTCGTGGCAGCCCGAGGGCGTTGCGCGTCTGGCGGGCCAGCTCTGGCTTCTGGCCCACGGGGTCCCTCTGCAGCTGGCCATCACGCCGAGCACGGGGGAGTCGGCCGCACCCGTCGTGGGGACGCTCTCCCTGATCCCCCTCGGGCTCACGGTCATCCCAGTGCTCCTGACCTGGCGCAGCGGGCGGAGGCTGGCGCGAGCGTCCTACGCGGACACGCTGTGGCAGGGGCTCGCCGGTGCGGGTGCGGCCTATGCGGCCTTCGCGTTCGCCACCGCGTTCGTGTGCCGCACCCCGCAGGTCAACGTCGGCATGGTGGCCGCGACGTTCATCCCACTCGCCCCTGTGGGCCTCGGCCTCGTGGTCGGGGCACGGCGCGAGGCAGGCTCGTGGGCGCGGCTCATCGGCGTCGACGCCGTCGACTGGATCGCCCGCACCGGGCAGTACTCGCGCTGGGCCGGGAGCTACGTGTGGTCTGTGCTCCGTGCCGGGTTCGTCGCACTCATGGCCGCTCTCGCGCTCTCGGCGGCTGTCCTCGCCGTGGACCTGTTCGGCCATTGGGCCGAGGCCGTCACGGTCTACGAGGGCGTGGGGGCCGACGCGGTGGGCGGCGCAGCCATGGCACTCGGCCAGGCGGGCTACCTCCCGCATCTCGTGGTGTGGACGCTCGGATGGGCCTCCGGCGCGGGAGTGGCCCTCGGATCGGGATCCACGGCGGGCGCGCTCGCGACCGCCGTCGCGCCCCTTCCGCCGATCCCCGTCCTCGCGGCGATCCCCGCGGGCCCCTTGCCGTTCGGGCCCGCGGCGCTCGTCATTCCGGTGCTCGCCGGGATCATGGGCGGCTGGTGGTTTGTCCGCGAGGGCGAGGACCACTTCGACGAGTGGCTCTCTATCAAGATCCACGCCCGGTGGTTCTCCGCACCGGTCTCCGCGCTCGTCGTCGGTGTGCTGGTCGGCGCCGCCGCGGGTGCCCTCGCGGCCGGGCTCGCGTGGCTCACGAGCGGATCAGTCGGGATCGGACGGTTCACCGAACTCGGAGTGAGCCCCCTGTGGATGCTTGTCTGGGTCGGCGCCGAGACCGCGATCGGCGCATGCCTCGGCTACGCCCTCGGGCCGTGGCTAGAGCACGCCCGCGCTGAGGAGGCCGGGCGGGCCGCAGTCTGACGCCGCACGACACAGCGAGCCGTCGCCGCCCGTCGGCACCCGGAGCATTCCCCGCCGGTAAGGTGGACGCCATGCGCATCGTGGTCCTCGTCTCCGGCACCGGTTCCAACCTGCAGGCCGTCATCGACGCCGTGAAGGCCGGGGCGCTCAACGTCGAGATCGCGGCAGTGGGCGCCGACCGCGAGGGGACCTACGGGATCGAGCGCTCCGACGAGGCCGGCATTGAGACCTTCGTCGTCAATTTCAACTCCTTCGAGACCCGCGAGGAGTGGGACGCCGCGATCGCCGCGAAGGTTGCGTCATACGAGCCGGACGTTGTCGTGTCCTCGGGCTTCATGCGGATCGTGAGCCCCGAGTTCATCGCCCGCTTCGGCGGCCGCTACCTCAACACGCACCCCGCACTTTTGCCTGCTTTCCCAGGCGCGCACGGCGTCCGCGACGCGCTCGAGTACGGCGTCAAGGTCACCGGCTGCACCGTCCACTGGGCAGACGCCGGCGTGGACACCGGTCCGATCATCGCCCAGGAGGCCGTGGCGATCGCGGACAGCGACGACGAGGAATCCCTCCACGAACGCATCAAGGTCGTTGAACGGCGCCTCCTGATCGACGTCCTGCGCAGCCTCGCGGACGGCGAACTCGAGGCGCGCGCCGGCTGAGGCATCCTGCAGCGGACAGCCCTGCCGATGCGCGACCCAGCCCCCCGGACGCACGACGGCGCGTGCCCACTCAGGTGGGCACGCGCCGTCGCGCGTCAGAGACGGGTCAGAAGACGCCGCCGGTCTGCGGGGGCGAGTCGATGTCGCCCCGCCAAGCCCCGGTGGGGCCCTGGGCCTCGACGAAGTCCTTGAACTTCTTCAGGTCCTTCTTGACCTGGGCGCTGTCGGCGCCGAAGAAGGCCCCGATCTTCTCCGTTGTTGAGTCCGGGATCCACTCAAACTGGGCCGAGACGCGTGATTCGGCATTGTTGAGCCGGTGGAAGGTCACGACTCCGGCGTGCCCCACCCCGTCGATGCTCTTCCACGCGATGCGCTCATCCGGCGTCTGCTCTGTGATCACGGTATTGAACTCGCGGGTCTGTCCGGCGACCTTCGCCGTCCAATGGAGATGGGTGTCGTCCTGCTGGACAACAGACTCCACCCCGCCCATGAACTCGGGGAAACTCTCGAACTGGGTCCACTGGTTGTACGCGGCAGCTACGGGGACTGCGACGTCGATGGATTCCTGCACGGTGGACATGCGTTGCTCCTTACGGTTGGCGCTTGTTCGACGGCAGTGGCGGGCAACGCCCCTCGAGGACATCGCCCCTGCCTGCGGCCTCTTTTTCGACCGACCCCACCGTGGTACCCAAAGCTGCGCCGCGGTAAACACACCCTGGCACGGCCTCGCGGAGTGCGGGTGGGCGCGTCCCTGAAGGCTACCGGCCGGGCTGTGCCGCGACGACCTTATGCTTGGACTCCTTGGCCGGCTTGCGGTGCTTCCGGTCCACGAGCAGGGCAATGCCGATCGCGACGAGCCAGGAGTCCTTCGCCATGGGCACGCCCGCGGCAGTCGGGCGGATGCCGTCCGGCTGGGTGAGGCCCGGGGTCTTGAGGTAGGTCGCGAGGAGGCCGCCCGAGAAGGCCGTGAGGGCCAGCGCGGCAAGCTTGGTCGGGACGAACGGGGCGAGCAGCGCTGCCCCGAGGCCGATTTCGGCCCCTGCGAGCACCTTGCCGAAGGTTGCCGGGGGGATCTGCCGGATCTGGGGGAGGGCATTGGCTGCCATACCCTGGAGGTTGCCTGCGCCCTCTTCGTCGAGAGAGAGCTTGCCCACTCCCGCATTGACCATGTAAGCGCCAGTGACAAGGCGGAGGACGGCGTGGCTGAGCTTGAATCCCATGGCTTCTCTCCTTGGCCGGCGGTCCGGCCCTCGGGTTCCGTTCCGGGATCAGCCTAGGCGATAGACTGGCACCAAACCCACCCTCCCCGAAGACCCGGAGTGTTGTCTGTGAGCCCTGAGACCTCTGCCCGCACCATCGAGCTGGACCTCGTCCCGATCCGCCGGGCCCTCATCTCGGTCTACGACAAGACAGGTCTCGAGGAGCTCGCCCGCGGTCTGAGCGAGGCGGGCGTCCGCATCGTCTCGACCGGATCGACGGCCAAGCGGATCTCCGCGGCAGGCGTTCCGGTGCAGGAGGTCGAGGAGGTCACGGGCTCGCCCGAGATGCTCGACGGCCGCGTCAAGACGCTCCACCCGCGGGTACACGGAGGCATCCTCGCGGACCGCCGCGTCCCGGCCCATGTGCAGACGCTCAAGGACCTGCAGATCGAGCCGTTCGACCTCGTCGTCGTCAACCTGTACCCGTTCGTCGAGACGGTGAAGTCCGGCGCGGCGATGGACGACGTCGTCGAGCAGATCGACATCGGCGGCCCCGCCATGGTGCGCTCGGCAGCGAAGAACCACGCCGCCGTCGCGATCGTCGTGGACCCGGGCGCCTACGGCGACGTCATTGCCGCCGCGAAGTCGGGAGGGTTCAGCCTCACGACCCGCCAGCGCCTCGCGGCCAAGGCGTTCGCCCATACCGCGGCCTACGACACGGCGGTTGCGACGTGGACGGCGAGCCAGTTCCTGGACGAGGACGGCGCCGGCGTAGCCGGAGACAAGGTCGCGTGGCCCGCCTACGCCGGCCTCGCGCTCGAGCGCTCCGAGGTGCTGCGCTACGGCGAGAATCCGCACCAGCAGGCAGCCTTGTACGTCGACAAGGCCGCTCCGGCAGGTATTGCCCAGGCAGACCAGCTCCATGGCAAGGCCATGAGCTACAACAACTACGTCGACGCCGACGCCGCCCTCCGCGCCGCCTTCGACTTCGACGAGCCCGCCGTCGCTGTCGTCAAGCACGCCAACCCGTGCGGCATCGCGGTCGCAACCCCCGGGGCGGCCGATCCGATCGCGGACGCCCACCTCAAGGCCCACGCGTGTGACCCGGTCTCGGCGTTCGGCGGCGTCATCGCCGCCAACCGAACCGTGACGAAGGGCATGGCCGAGACGGTAGCGGGGATCTTCACCGAGGTCGTGATCGCCCCAGACTTCGAGCCGGAGGCCGTCGAGATCCTCTCGAAGAAGAAGAACATCCGACTCCTCGCCCTCCCGGACGGCTACGGGCGCTACCCGACCGAGATCAAGCAGATCTCGGGCGGCGTGCTCGTCCAGGTCTCCGACACGCTCGATGCCGAGGGCGACGACCCGGCGAACTGGACCCTCGCCGCGGGTGAGGCCGCCGACGACGCCACCCTCGCGGACCTCGTGTTTGCGTGGAGGGCCTCCCGCGCCGCGAAGTCCAACGCGATCCTCCTGGCGCACAACGGCGCCTCGGTGGGCATCGGCATGGGTCAGGTCAACCGCGTCGACTCGTGCCGTCTCGCGGTCGAGCGCGCGAACACGCTTGGCGTCGAGGTTGCCTCGGGGGTTGACGCTGCCGGTGGTGCCGCGAACGTCGGCACGGGCGACGCCGGTGCTGCCGCACCCCTTCGAACGCGAGGCGCCGTCGCGGCGTCGGACGCGTTCTTCCCGTTCGCCGACGGACTCCAGATCCTCATCGACGCCGGCGTGCGCGCCGTGGTGCAGCCCGGCGGCTCCGTCCGCGACGCGGAGGTCATCGAGGCCGCGAAGGCCGCGGGCGTCACGATGTACTTCACGGGCGCGCGCCACTTCTTCCACTGAGTCCAGGGCGACCCTCGCCTTCCAGGTCCAGACATGCTGAGAGGGAGGCCGGAATCCCCGGTCTCCCTCTCTGCATTGGTATCAGTACTGGTTCACAAAGATACCCTGGGCTGCGACGCTGCTCGCGCTCGAGCAGATGGCGAGGACGTTCGCGGCCATGGACGTGTTCGTCGCCACGATTCCCACGAGGTTGAGGTCTCCGACGAGCGTCTCGCGTCCAGGGAGCAGCTCGACGGTCTCGGCGGCCAATTCGGCAACAGTGAGCTTCTGCATGATGTTCACCTCCTTCTCCGATTACGTCAGGTGTTCGGGTGCGGTCAGTGCACGGGTCAGTGCTGGTTGACCGAGATCCACTGGACGGCCAGGCTGCTGGCCGACGAGCCGACGGTGCCGACGTTCGCGGCGAGCGACAGGTTGCTGGCCAGAATCGCGGTCAGGTTGCCGTCCCACAGGAGGGTGTCGCGGGAGGGGAGAAGCTCGACGGACTCGGCGGCGAGTTCGGTGAGGGTCAGCTTGGTCATGGAATTCAACTCCTGGTTATTCGAGGTGGTGGGGGGCCGGGCGCGCCCGGCCCCCCGGGTTGTTGGCCGGTCCGAGCACAGGGCGGGAGGCGATCTCCGCGAAGTGCCGGGCCCCGGCCGGGATCAGGGTGCTCAGTGCTGGAGCACGCCGATGATCTGGACCGCAGCCGCGTTGGCTGTCGAGCCCCACGTCGCGGCGTTGACCGCGATCGCGAGGTTGACCGCCACGACGGGGGCCACGTTGATGTCGAAGAGCATCGTGTCGCGCTGCGGGAGCAGTTCGGCGTGCTGATCGACGATGTCGGCAGGGGTGAGTGCCGTCATGGTGTCCTCCTGGTGGTGGGTGGGGGTGCGGGTCGCCGGCTGGGGGAGGGGCGACCCGCACCGATCTCGGGGGCTAGTGCTGGTTCACGCTGATCATCTGAAGTGCGGCGCTGCTCGCGCGCGAGAACCAGGTGTCAGCGTTGAGCGCAACCGAGGTGTTCGAGGCGGAGATGAGGGCCGCGTTCCAGTCGAGGAAGAGCGTCTCGCGTGAGGGGAGCATCTCAACCGACTCGGCAGCCAGATCGGCCGTGGTGAGCTTCTGCATAGTGTTCACCTCCTTTCATGGATCGCTGGTGTTCTTTCGACGTCCGCGGGGATCAGCTGTGATGGCCGAACCGGTGTAGGTGGGCGGGGGCCGGGGCCGCATGACGGGGCAGGGGGCGCGGGAGGCGAGGCACGAGCCGTCGCGCAAGGGCCACCGCAAGGGATTGGGCTGCCCGGGCCAGGATCAGCACTGATCCCAGCGCCGGCAGGGTGAGCATTACGAGGGCGATTCCGGACAGTATGGCTTCCAACGGATGCCCGCTTTGGGCGGAGGCGACCAGGTTGTGCGCGTGCATCGACCCGGCCGCATACGCCTGTTGGAGGATGAAGGGCAGGCTGAAGACCAGCCAAATGAGCACCCCGCCCAGGAACGGCACGACGATGAGCACCCAGGACGTGACAATCCAGCGGGTCACCGGGCGGAGTTCGAGGACTCGAGGATCCGCGGGACGTCCCGGGATGAGGCTGCGGATCACGGGCCCGACTCTGGCGAAGAGATCTGGCACTCCAGCGAGGTCAGCGAGAACGAAGTAGCCGTCGAGGCGGATCGTAGGGGGCAGCTGTTGGGCCATCTGAAGCTGGGTCATGATCACGAGCAGGAGCAGGAGCGGGCTGCCTGTGAAGAGGAATCCCACGCCGGCGCCGATAACCCACAGCAGGTGGAAATAGAGGCCGCCGAGATCCGTCCGAATCCGTCCGGCGCGGCCCAGCCGGTACGCGTCCGTCACGTCCGTGTAGAAGGCGGGGAACACGACGTAGAGGCCGAATCCGATCACTCCCGGCGTCGCTCCGCCGTAGCGGCACGCGGTCGCGTGGCCCATCTCGTGGACCAACGCTCCCACTGTCATGAGCGCGAAGAGCGCCACGAGCATGCCCGGCGTCATGAGGACGTCGTTGAGGGCTGTAACGGCGTCCGCGACCATGAACAGCCAGACGTCCAAGGCGATCAATGAGGCGATTGCCATAGTGACCACAGCTGGTGAATAGAGCGGGCTGAGGACCCAAGAGAGACGCTCCACGGCGCGCCTCGGGAGGATGGTTGCTTTGGCCCTGAGGGCGAGGAGCGGCACCGCCTTGGGCGCGGGCACCGCGGTGGTCTCTTTCCCGGGGCGCATGAGCAGGCCGAGCGGTTCGAGCTTGCCCTCTGCGAGGAGCCGAAGTCCGTCGGCGTCGAGCTCGCGGCCGAAGGCTTCACTCACGCGTTTGGCCAGCTCGACCGAGTCCAGCGGTCGCTTTGCCTTGGCCACGATGAGCTGGAGCAACTCGCTGATCTGCACCACCTGGCCGTCGGACCGGCGCACGAGGTACGTGCTGTGGTTGAGCCCGGAGCCCTTGACTGGGCCGAGGAGTTCGATGCCCTCCGCCTGCTGCCAGGCATCGGCGGTGGGAGCGAGGTCCTGCAACATTCGGGTCTCCTGCGCTGGGCTTCGGAAGGGAAGGGGCACCCCGGGGGCGGTCGGGATGGGGGAGCCGACCGCCCCCGAGTGCGTGTGGGGGAGGGCTCAGTGCTGGTTGACCGAGATGCTCTGCCAGGCCGCGCTCTGGGCGACGGAGCCCCACGTGGCGGCGTTGACGGCGAGAGACGTGTTGGTGGCAACGATGCCGGCCCAGTTGGCGTCCAGGAACAGCGTGTCGCGAGAGGGAAGCAGTTCGACGGCCTCAGCAGCGAGTTCAGCGGCGGTGATCTTGGTCATGTGACTCATCTCCTTGTTGATTGGCGACTGGGGATCAATCGCTGGGGTAAGTACATTCGGTGGAGTGTTACCTTCGCGTTATCAGCCCGTTATCGCGCTGACGTGGGGCGATGCCCGGCCGGGCATGCAGAAGACCCCGCCGCAGCGGCGCTGCAGCGGGGCCAGGATGGCGTCTGGGAGTGAGCAGACTGGGGGCGCTACTCCCCGCTGTCGACGTCCACGTTCGCCCGCACGGCGGCGCCCGTGTCGGCGGCGATGACAGCGCGAGCCCGCTCGACGGCGTCGTTCGTTGCTGAATGTGCGCGGGCCGAGCGTTCGCCGGCGGGGGCCGATCTGAACGCGTTCAGGTTGACCCCGAGGGCCTGCTCGATCCCGAGCACGATGCTCCGGGCGGTTGGCGAGAGGTCGCGCTGCTGCCCGCCGACGAGGATGTACTGGATGGCCACGGTCTGGGTGCTGCACCCCGTGCAGCCCTCGTTGACGGCGATCGAGGCGTTGTTGGCGATGATGGAGCGCGCGTCGGCCGTTGCGATGATCTGGACGGATACGGCGGACGATGACGCCCAGTCGCCTGTCGTGTAGGCCGTCGCCAGATTGTTGGCGAGCAGGGTCGAGACGCCGGGCGAGGTGAGGACCTGGAGCGTCACGGCGGTGCCTGAGCAGCCTGCGCATGAGTTCTCCACGGTGGCGGAGGCGGAGGCCGGGCCGCCGTTGGGGCGCAGCGGACCCACAACGACGGCAGAGTCAACGGCATTCGGGCGGTGAGGGCTGGGGATTGCTCGGGAGGCGACGTGCATATAGTGCCCCCATGCGACTCCCTGACCCGTCCCAGGAGCAGCCGACGCTGGCAGCATCGGGGCCATCATCAGGCCTACGGCGAGGAGGCCCACGGCGGACGCTCTGAGCAGGGAAACGCTGGTTGGGCGGGGGTGTGAGGTGTCGGCACGATGTGTCACTAGAGCTCCTTCGGGGGTTGGCGATGCCTCCCTGCCGCGTGTGTCACGGGCCGGGCTCCTGCATTCTCGAGCGGCTCGGCGCTGACGAGCTGCGCGAGTCGCGTGGAGGGCTCGAGGCCCATCTCCTCGGCGAGGCGTCGCCGGAAGTCCTCGTAGGTGCGGCGCGCTCCCGCCGCATTACCTGCTCTCACCTGACCACGGATCACCAGGGCGTGCGCGGACTCGCGCAATGGCTCAATGGCCGCGGCTCGCATCGCGGCGGCGACTGCGGCCTCGGGACGGCCCTCGCCGAGATGGCGGCGAGCGAGGGCCTCCAGTGCGGCGATGCGCGTCTGCCGGAGGCGTTCCTGCTCGAACAGGAGCCAGTCGTCGTACCACCCGGGGAGGAGCTCGGCGGCGTACAAGAGGTCCGTCAGGCCGGCGGCAGGCTCGGTGCCGGCAAGGGCGGAGTCGGCGCCGTCGCGGAGCCGATCGACGTCAACATGGACATCGTCGGACAAGCGGAGCGGCTCTGCGCCGTCTGCGAGCAGGCCCGGAAGCTGGTGGCGGATCTTGAAGACCGTGACGCGGAGACTGCTTGCGGCCTGCTCCTCAGTGCTCTCGGGCCACAGGAGGCCAGCGAGGTAGCGGCGGGTGCGTGCGCCCAAGAGGGCTAGGGATGCGATGAGACGCTGCTGTCGGGCGCCGACGGTCTGAGGCGTGCCACGCCTGTCGAGCTGCCAGCAGCCCAGAAGATGAAGTTCCCACGACATGCGACCCGCCCCCATGAAACTTAGGTTCCCGGAATGCGGCCGCTCCGAATCGGTTGAGGGGAGTGGAGGCGTTCCTGATGAACGAAACCAGCATGACGAGGGGGATATAGTCCAGTCAATGGATTTATTGCAGTTTTCAGAACTGTCATGCAATCAGCAGCGCACTGTCGCTCCTAGGCGAGATCCTGTCAGGACGGCACGTCGCCCTCGAGTTGTCCCTCGAGCCATGCCCTGACTGCCGCAAGCGTGGCCTCAACGTCCGTGGCAAGGGCCGTCGATGTGGGCTCCTGGCGCCCATGGGAGGTGAGAATGCGCACCCTGAGGCCCTGTGCAGCGTCGGGCTCGCGCCATACCCGCAGTACCAGGGTGCCGAATTCCAAGAGCTCGGCCTCGGGGGGATCGCCACGGTTGACGTCCGCGGAATGCTGTGCCATGTCCCTCTGGGTGCCTTTCGCGTGGTGAGGGCTTGACGCCCCGAACTTTCCTGTCCCCTGAGAGGGAGTCTAGGCGTGAACGTGACGCGAGTTGCGTTGGCGTGCCCGGCGTGTAGAACCGTCACGAAACAGGCCATGGCCCATGCTCCGGTAGATTAGGGACGTTGACATAGCAGCACCCACGCATACTGCGGCGATTGCTCACGCGTACATCGGCGCCGCGGTCTGCATCAGCTCCGCAGGAGGCGCCCACCCATGGCCACCATTATCTACACGCACACGGACGAGGCGCCGATGCTGGCGACCCACTCCTTCCTCCCGATCGTCCAGGCGTACTCCTCGGCGGCCGGCGTCCGGATCGAGACCCGTGACATCTCCCTGGCAGGGCGCATCGTCGCCACATTCGGCGACTACCTCACGCCGGACCAGCAGGAGTCTGACGCGCTCGCGGAGCTTGGTGCCCTCGCGAAGACGCCAGAGGCCAACATCGTCAAGCTGCCCAACATCTCTGCCTCGATTCCGCAGCTCAAAGCCGCCATCGCGGAGCTCCAGGCCCACGGCTACGCCCTCCCGGACTACCCGGACAACCCCTCTTCCGATGAAGAGACGGACATCCGCTCGCGCTACGACAAGATCAAGGGCTCCGCGGTCAACCCCGTGCTTCGTGAGGGAAACTCGGACCGCCGCGCCCCCCTGTCCGTCAAGAACTACGCGCGCAAGAACCCGCATTCGATGGGTGTCTGGAGCGCCGAGTCGAAGACCAACGTCGCGACGATGGCCGAAGGCGACTTCCGCGCGAACGAGAAGTCCGTGGTCCTGCCGGCCGACGACTCGCTCACCATCCAGCTCGTGCTCGCCGACGGAGCGGTCAAGGAACTCAAGAAGGGCCTCAAGTTCCTCCAGGGCGAGGTTGTCGACGGCACCGTGATGCGCGCCTCCGCGCTCGACGGGTTCCTCGCGGCCCAAGTGGAGCGGGCCAAGGAGGAGGGCGTCCTCTTCTCGGCGCACCTCAAGGCCACGATGATGAAGGTTTCCGATCCGATCATCTTCGGCCACGTGGTCACGGCGTACTTCTCCGAGCTGTTCGACACCTACGGCAAGCAGCTCGCCGCTGCGGGGCTGAGCCCGAACAACGGCCTCGCCTCGATCCTCGGCGGGCTCGACGCGCTCCCCGAGGAGGTCCGCGACGGCGTCAAGTCACTCATCCAGAAGGGCCTCGCCGACGGTCCGGCGCTTGCGATGGTCGATTCGGACAAGGGCATCACGAACCTGCACGTCCCCTCCGACGTCATCGTTGATGCCTCGATGCCGGCTATGATCCGCATCGGCGGCCACATGTGGGGCGCCGACGGCCAGGAGCATGACACGCTCGCCGTCCTGCCCGACTCCTCCTACGCGGCGGTCTATCAGACGGTCATCGACGACTGCCGTGAGCACGGCGCGTTGGACCCGACGACCATGGGCACCGTCCCGAACGTCGGCCTCATGGCCCAGGCGGCCGAGGAGTACGGCAGCCATGACAAGACGTTCGAGATCCAGACCGCAGGCAAGGTACAGCTCGTCAATGAGGCAGGCGATGTGCTGATCGAGCACGACGTCGAGGCCGGCGACATCTGGCGTGCGTGCCAGACCAAGGACCTGCCGATCCGTGACTGGGTCAAGCTCGCCGTGAACCGTGCGCGGGCAACCGGCTCCCCTGCGGTGTTCTGGCTCGACGACAGCCGCGCGCACGATCGCAACCTGATCTCCAAGGTCAACCAGTACCTCGCCGAGCACGACACTGAGGGCCTCACGATCAAGGTCCTCGACCCGGCCGAGGCCACCGCCTACACGCTCGAGCGCCTCCGCAAGGGCGAGGACACCATCTCCGTCACGGGCAATGTGCTCCGCGATTACCTCACGGACCTCTTCCCGATCCTCGAGCTGGGCACGAGCGCCAAGATGCTCTCGATCGTTCCGCTCATCGCCGGGGGCGGCCTCTTCGAGACGGGCGCGGGCGGCTCCGCGCCGAAGCACGTGCAGCAGCTCGTCAAGGAGAACTACCTGCGCTGGGACAGCCTCGGCGAGTTCTTCGCGCTCGTGCCCTCGTTCGAGCTCTACGCCGAGCAGGCCGGCGTGCCTGCGGCGAAGGTCCTCGCGGACACGTTGGACCGCGCGACAGGGACCTTCCTCGAGGAGAACCGGTCTCCGGGCCGCAAGCTCGGCACGCTCGACAACCGCGGCTCGCACTTCTACCTTGCCCAGTACTGGGCGCAGGAGCTCGCGCAGCAGACGGACGACGCCGCGCTGGCCGCCGCGTTCGCGCCCGTCGCCGAGGCGCTGACCTCGCAGGAGGAAACGATCGTCTCCGAGCTCCTCGCGGCCCAGGGCTCGCCCGTGGACCTGGGCGGCTACTACCGCCCGGACGAGGCGAAGGCCACCGCGGTCATGCGCCCCTCCGCAACACTCAACGCTGTGGTCGACGGCCTGCGCAAGTAGCGCACGGCCGCTGCCTGCGGCTAACGACGGCGCCCCGCGCCCTGGCGAGATCATTCGTCACGGCGCGGGGCGCCGTCGTGCGTTAGACGGCACGAAGGGTTGCGCGACGCCTCTTTGACACAAGGCAGGCCTTCACGACAAGATCATGCTTGAAACTTCAATTGAATATTGGAGTATGTGTTCGCAAGCCTAGCGGTCAGCGAGCCGACGACCACCAATAGAAAGGGGCCTCCATGGCCACGATCCACCGCCCCGCCCTCGCCGACGCCGCGCGCACGATCCTCCGGGTTGCGCTCGGCGCAGTGTTCTTCGCCCACGGCTGGCAGAAGTTCTTCGAATTCACGATTCCGGGCGCACAGGGCGCCTTCGCCCAGATGGGTGTCCCTGGCGCCCAGTTCGCCGCGCCGATGGCGGCTGGCCTCGAACTTGCCGGGGGTGCGCTTCTGATTGTTGGTCTCCTGACCCGCGTGGCTGGCGCCCTGCTGGCCGTCGAGATGCTCTCGGCCCTCTTCCTCGTGCACGTCTCTGCCGGGATGTTTGTCGAGAAGGGCGGCATGGAGCTCGTGCTCCTCCTTGCTGCCGGCGCTGCGGCCGTCGCTCTCGTCGGCCCCGGCCGCGCCTCTGTGGACGGTCTGATCTTCGGGCGCCGCACGGACCGTTGGGCCGCTTTGGCCGCGTGATCGCAGCCCGCAAGTGACAGCGGCGCCCCGCGCCCCGGCGAGACAGTTCGCCAGGGTGCGGGGCGCCGCTGTCGTGATGGCCAGCACGGGCTTGTGAGGAGTTTTGTTCAACAAATCATTCATATTTAGGTAACCCTAACTTTTGTTGGTAGTTAACTCTCATGTCATCTTGCTGTCTCCTAGGTGCAATCCGGACTCGATGAAGTATTCATGCGTGTTGCTCGGGCGGGGAGTGACCGACCATCTGGCACCCACCGAGATTTCCTGGGCAGAATCCTGCCCTCGCGCCTACAGGAGACATCTTCATGCAGTTCTCAACCGTTCTCCGTGCCGCCGCGTACACCGCGGCCCTCGGATTCGCCCTCACGGGCTGCGCCCAGAGCACCACCGCCGCCAAGAACAACGGCGCGGCGGATGCCGGCGCTAAGACCGTCAAGGTGTTCATCAGCGGTGACACGAATATCCAGAGCCTGTGGGAGAAGGACCTTGCCCCGGCGTTCGAGAAGGCGAATCCGGGGTACAGGGTCCAGGTGCAGATCGACCTGCACGGCGAGCATGACGCCCAGACGCTGGCCAAGCTCACGAGTTCGGTGGAGCAGAAGAAGGACGCGGACTTCGACCTGGTGGACGGCGGATTCGTCGCGAAGGCTTCGGGGGCGAACCTCCTGGAGAAGGTGGACACCTCCTCGGTCAAGGCCCTGGCCGATGTCCCGGCGGACGTGGTCAAGGCCGGCGGCACCGGCGGTATCCCGTACCGCGGGTCCTCGGTCCTGCTCGCGTATGACACGAAGACCGTGGCAACCCCTCCGAAGACCCTCGACGACCTCCTCGCGTGGATCAAGGCGAACCCGGGCAAGTTCACCTACAACTCCCCGAAGTCGGGCGGGTCGGGCGCGGCGTTCGCTGCGACCGTGCTCGACAAGTACGTCCCGGCGGATGCGCGACAGAAGATGACCGTGGGCTACGAGAAGGACCTCGAGTCGACCTGGGATCAGGGCTTCGAGACGCTGCGGGGCCTGAACCCGTACGTGTACCAGAAGGGCGTCTACCCGAACGGCAACAAGCAGACCCTCGAGCTGCTGGCCAGCGGCCAGATCTCCATGGCCCCGGTCTGGTCCGACCAGTTCCTCACGGGCTCGGCCAACGGCACGATCCCGGCGAGCGTGAAGGCCGCGCAGATCACCGGCCCGTCGTTCACCGGCGGCGCCGCGTACCTCGGTGTCCCGGTCAACGCGCCGAACAAGGATGCTGCGCTCAGGCTCGCGAACTTCGTCCTGCAGCCCGAGCAGCAGGCGGAGATCGTCAAGGAGATCTCCGGCTACCCGGCCATCTCCATCGGCAGGCTCCCGGCGGACATCAGGGACAGGTTCGCCAATGCGGACACGAACAATCTCCGCAAGGGGTACTTCGACCAGATCTCGAAGGACATGAACAACCTCTGGGACCAGAAGGTCCCCGGCCAGTGACCTCACAGTCCACCGCGGTCCGGCAGCCGGACCGTCCCGCCCCGTCTCCCCCCGCGCGCTCGGCCTCGGCCCAGCGCGCGGGGGCGGGGCGCGCCGCCGGCTTCGTCATGGCGCTGCCGCCGATCCTCCTCATCACCCTGTTCATCGGCTTCCCGATCGTGCTCGCCTTCGCCTTCAGCCTCGGCTTCACGGGCGGACTGAACCGGACGATCGCCCTCATCGGCCAGAACGTCCACGAAGCCCAGGGCGGCCCCACGTTCGGCGCCTACGGCGAGATGTTCACCAATCCCAGGTTCCTCGGGGACCTCGCGGTCACGGTCATCGTCACCGCGGTCAGCACCGCCGTCGTGATCCTCCTGGCTGCCGGCATCGGCCTGTACCTCAAGTTCAAGGGCGGCGTCATCGGGAAGATCCTCTCGGCCCTGGCAGTCATCCCGCTGTTCATCCCCGTGGTCATCGCGTCCTGGGCCATCCTCGGGTTCTACTCGGCGGACGGGTTCCTGCGCAGCGTCGCCGCCCAGCTCGGGGTGGACTTCCCGGTGTGGTCGTTCACGATGGTCACGGTGGTCATCGGCTCGGTGTGGACGTCGCTGCCCTTCGCGACCCTCCTCATCACGTCCGGGCTCCAGGCGGTCCCGCAGGCCATGATCGACTCAGCTCGCGACGCCGGCGCCTCCTTCTGGCGCGTGGTCATCAGCGTTGTGGTGCCGATGGCCGGGGTGCCGATCATCATCGCCACCACGTTCACAGCCATCGGGATCCTGGGATCCTTCACCGTCCCGTACTTCACGGGCCCGAACTCGCCGAACATGCTCGGGGTGGACATGTCCAACTACTTCTCGGCCTTCAACCAGCCACAGCAGGCCGTCGTCATGGCGTTCGTCGTGTTCGCGATCGCCTCGGGCATCGCCGCAGTCTATGTGTGGGCCAATTTCCGTTCGGCCAGGGAAAGCGGTGCCCTCTGATGCAGAACTCCTCCCCGCGCCGTGCCCTGACGGGCACGCTCGTAGTCCTGTTCGCCGCTGCCATGGCCGTGTTCATCATCGGCCCGCTCCTGTGGCTGGCCGTGCGGGCCTTCGCCACGAACTGGACATACCCCAACCTGGCCCCGGACGGGTGGACGTTCAAGTGGTGGGAACTCGTCTTCAGCGACAACGCCCTCGGGGTCGCGGTGCAGAACTCCCTCTTCTTCGCCCCGATCACCGTCCTGGCCTCAGCGCTCATCTGCCTCCCGGCCGCATACGCCTTCGCGCGCTTCGAGTTCCCCGGCCGGCGGTTCTTCCTCATCGGGCTCTTCGCGGCCAACGCGTTCCCCAAGATGGGCCTGTTCGTCTCCCTCGCCGCGCTGTTCTACACCCTGAACCTCATGAACTCGATCCTGGGCATCCTCATCGTGCACCTCCTGGGCACCGTCGTGTTCATGACATGGATCCCCTCGGCGGCGTTCGCAGCAGTCCCGCGCAGCCTGGAGGAGGCCGCGCGGGACGCCGGCGCGTCGAGGCTGCGGGTATTCTCCAGCGTCACCCTGCCCATGGCGCTGCCGGGCATCCTCGTCGCGGCGATCATGAGCTTCCTCGCCTCCTTCGACGAGGCCCAGGGCACGTACCTCGTCGGCGCCCCGGACTACTTCACCATGCCGACCCAGATGTACACCCTCGTGCTCAACTACCCCACCCAGGTCGCGGCGGTCTTCTCGATCCTGCTCGCCATCCCCTCCGTCGCGCTGCTCCTGGCCGCGCACAAGCACATCGTCGGCGGCCAGCTCGCCGAGGGCTTCCAGATCAAGTAGAGGCACCCATGACCACCAACACGACCCCCACCACCCCCGCCACACCCACCACACCCG
>NZ_JAVFJK010000010.1:0-18429 GCF_030908215.1 Sinomonas sp. ASV486
GACTGCTGTGGCGGGACATCGTTGACGCCTTCCGGCATGTCGCGGGACATCGTTGACACCTCGCCCATTGGGCTTCTGCCATGTCGAAGAACAAGGTCATCGTCGTCGCAGTCCTTGAGGGTGGGATGTCCAAGGCCGAAGCAGCCCGCCGGTACGGCATCAGCCGCCAATGGGTCCACCAACTCATCGCCCGCCACGCAGCCGAAGGAGAGGCCGGCCTCGAGGCCCGCTCCCGGCGGCCCCGCACCAGCCCGCAGCAGACGCCGGCCAACGTTCAGGAGAGGATCCTGGTCCTACGCGCCGACCTGCAGGCCAAGGGCCTGGACTCCGGGGCCGAGACCATCGCTGCCCATCTCGGACGCGAGGGCCTCCCGGTGCCCGCGAGCACCACCATCCACCGCATCCTCCGGGCCGCCGGCGCGGTCGCCCCCGAACCCCACAAGCGTCCCAAGTCCTCCCTGCGACGCTTCGCCGCGGCCCAGCCCAACGAGACCTGGCAGTCCGACTTCACCCACTGGCACCTGGCCGACGGCACCGACACCGAGATCATCGACTTCCTCGACGACCACTCCCGCTGCCTGCTCCACCTCACCGCCCACCCCAGGACGACCGGCGCCATCGTCGTGGACGCCTTCCTGGACACCGCACAGGAACACGGCCTGCCCGCCAGCACCCTGACCGACAACGGCATGGTCTACACCACCCGCCTGGCCGGCGGGAAAGGAGGCCGCAACGCCTTCGAGAGCCTCATCGCAGGGCTCGGGATCGTCCAGAAGAACGGATCCCCCGGCCACCCCCAGACCCAGGGCAAGATCGAGCGCTTCCACCAGACCCTGAAGAAATGGCTCCACAGCCAGCCTCCGGCCCAGACCATCGAGGACCTGAACGACCAGCTCACCAGATTCCGCCACGTCTACAACCACGAACGCCCCCACCGCGCGCTCGGCAGGCACACACCCGCCGAGGCCTACGCCCAGACCCCCAAGGCCGGCCCCGCAGCCGCCGCCCAGGGGGCACACTTCCGCGTCCGGACCGACCGCGTCGACGCCGACGGCAAGGTCACCCTCCGCCACGCGGGACGCCTCCGTCACCTCGGCATCGGCCGCGCCCACAGGCACAAACGCATCATCCTGCTCGTCCACGACGCCGAGGCCACCGCCATCGAGCACGGCACCGGCGAGATCCTCGCCGAATTCACCATCAATCCCACCCGCGGCTACCAGCCCAAAAAACAGAACACCCCCGGTCCGAAGACCGGGGGTGTCAACGATGTCCCGCCACATCCGTAAAGGATGTCCCGCTACATCACACGTGGTGCGCGGAGGGGGACTTGAACCCCCACGCCCAATAAGGGCACTAGCACCTCAAGCTAGCGCGTCTGCCATTCCGCCACCCGCGCAGGCAGCACCCCAGAAGCGATCCAATGTGTCGTTTCCCTTCCGGGCAGCGAGAAAGACACTACACGATGCCTGCCCGGAACCTGAAATCGGGGGCCGGTGGGGGCGGGACTAGGCTAGAGCCACCGCCAGATGCTTCAGGAGGACCCATGACTGACCGCCCCGCCGAGACCCACGTCGCCGCCGAGGACGAGGTGGTGGGCATTTGTCAGGACCTCATCCGGTTCGACACCTCGAATTACGGCACCAACGAGGGCCCAGGAGAGCGGGCCGCCGCCGAGTACGCCGCCGGACTGCTCGCCGAGGTTGGATTGGAGCCTGAGATCTTCGAATCGGCACCCGGGCGGGCGAGCGTCGTCGTGCGCGTCGAGGGCACGGATCCGAGCGCACGAGCTCTCGTGGTGCACGGGCACCTCGACGTCGTTCCGGCCCAGAAGGAGGACTGGAGCGTCGACCCGTTCTCTGCGGAACTCAAGGACGGGCTTGTCTGGGGCCGCGGCGCGGTAGACATGAAGGACATGGACGCCATGATCCTGTCCGTTACCCGCGAGATGCAGCGCACCGGCACGAGGCCCAAGCGGGACCTCGTCATCGCGCTCTTCGCCGACGAGGAGGCCGGGGGCGCCTACGGTGCCCGTTGGGCCGTGGACAATCGCCCCGAACTGTTCGAGGGCGCTGCCGAGGCGATCAGCGAAGTCGGCGGGTTCTCGGCGCAGATCGGCGGCAAGCGCACCTACATGCTGCAGACGGCCGAGAAGGGGCTGGGGTGGCTGCGCATGACGGCGAGTGGCCGCGCTGGACACGGATCGCAGGTCAACGACGACAACGCCGTCACTCGCCTTGCGCGTGCTGTGGCCCGGATCGGCGACTACCGGTGGCCCATCGAGCTCACGGATACGACCCGGAGGTTCCTCGACGGCGTCACTGAGATCACCGGCATCGAGTTCGACCCGGAGAACCCCGATGTGCTGTTCAAGGAGCTCGGCACCGTGGCGCGGTTCGTCGGCGCGACGCTGCAGAACACCTCCAACCCCACGGTCCTCAAGGCCGGGTACAAGGACAACGTCGTCCCGGGGTCGGCCGAGGCACGGATCGACACACGCACGCTGCCCGGCCAGGACGAGTTGGTGCTGGCCAAGCTCAAGGAGCTCGCGGGCGACGGTATCGACTTCAGCTACGTCCATCAGGATGTCTCGCTCGAGACCGCCTTCGAGGGTCCGCTCGTTGATGCGATGGTCGGCGCCCTCCACGCCGAGGACCCGGGCGCGGCTGTGCTCCCGTACACGCTCTCGGGCGGCACCGACAACAAGTCGCTGAGCCGGCTCGGCATCACCGGTTACGGCTTTGCTCCGCTTCAGCTCCCGGGCGATCTTGACTTCCCCGCGATGTTCCACGGCGTCGACGAGCGCGTCCCCGCGGAGTCGCTCAAGTTCGGTGCCCGCGTGCTACGTCGGCTGCTGACCACGTACTGACCGGCCAGGGACCCCGCAACGGTCCGCCAGAGACCCCACAACGGGGGAGAGGAGGGGGAGCAGTGGCACTTGACCCCGCAGTGGTCCTTCCGGACGCGCTCATCGAGGAGATCCGATCCCGGGCGCCCGGCTACGACGAGCGCAACGAGTTCTTCCAGGAGGACTTCGACGCGCTCGTGGCCGCCGGCTACCTCAAGGCGTTCGTCCCGGAAGGCGACGGCGGGCTGGGAGCCGGACTGGCCGACGTCGTGCGCCTCCAGCGCAGGCTTGCCCAGGCGGCACCGGCCACGGCCCTTGCAGTCAACATGCACCTCGTGTGGACGGGCGTCGCCAAGGTCCTTGCGGACCGCGGCGACTCGTCGCTGGCCTTCGTGCTCGAAGAGGCCGCCGCCGGCGAGGTCTTCGCGTTCGGAGTCTCCGAGGCCGGAAACGACTCAGTCCTGTTCGACTCCGTCACCGAGGCCGTCCCGCGGCCCGACGGCGGCTACGCCTTCACCGGCACCAAGGTCTTCACGAGCCTCGCCCCCGCGTGGACGCGCATGGGCACGTTCGGCAAGGACACCACGGGCGAGGAACCCCAGCTCGTGTGGGGATTCATCCGCCGCGACGAGCCGGGCTGGCGCCACCTCGACGACTGGAACACGCTCGGCATGCGGGCGAGCCAGTCCCGCACCACGGTCCTCGAGGGTGCCACGGCGCCGGCTGACAGGATCGTGCGCAAGCTCCCCGTCGGCCCGAATCCCGACCTGCTGGTCTTCGGCATCTTCTCGGTCTTCGAGACGCTCTTGGCCGCCGTCTATACGGGCGTCGCCGAGCGTGGGCTGACTCTCGCGGTCGACGCCGCACACCGCCGCCGTTCGCACCGCACCGGCCGCTCCTACTCGCAGGATCCGGACATCAGGTGGCAGATCGCCGAGCTCGGCCTCGCCGTAGACGGGATGATCCCGCAGCTCGAGTCGGTGGCCGCGGACATCGACGGGCTCGTGGACCGCGGTGCCGCGTGGTTCCGCGCGTTGAGCGGACTCAAGCACCGGGCCACCGAGACGGCGAAGAGCGTGGTCGACGGCGCGATGCGCGTGGGTGGCGGCAGCGGATATTTCCGGGGCAGCGAGCTCGAACGGCTCTACCGCGACGTCCTGGCCGGCCTGTACCACCCCTCGGACCCGGAGTCGGCGCACGCAACCGTGGCGACGAACCTCCTCGGCCCGATCGAGGAGGTCTAGACGGTCCGCTCGACCAGCATGACCTTGCGCCGCAGCCAGTACTGACGGCCGCCGCCCATGTAGAGGCGGCTGCGCTCGAGCTCCCATTTGCCATACTCGGAATGCTCGCGCACACGCTGGCGCGCATCGGCAACCGAATCTCCGGGACTCACCGAAAGGACCAGGTACTCGTACTGCCGGCCTGGCCCGGCCAGCCGCGACCCGGCCGCGAGCGACTGCGCGCCGGAGAGGATCCGCTCGTTCATGGCCCTCGATTCCTCGTGCTGCGAAGTGTGTGCCCAGAGCCGATGACGTTCGCTAGGCACACCCAGTGATTTCAGACTACCGTGGCTCCCATGAGCATAGATCCGCGTGTCGCCCTTGGTTCGCTGACGGCTGCATTGGAGGAACACCTCGTCGCGGCCGCCTCGCGGCGTGGGGATGATGATCCGTCCGTCGAGGCGGCGTTCTTCTCCGTCGCGGATGCCTTCGAGACCTACGCGAACGCGCTCTACGACGCCTACGGGGAGGACCTGCCCATCGACCTTCTCGACTCGGATGATGACGACGACGAAGACGACGACGATGAGTCGGACGACGAAGACGACGACACCGCCGACAGCCGAGACGGCAACGGCGCCGACGACGGCGAGGAAGCGCTGGCCGGCCGGGATTTCTAGAACCGGCCCTCCTGTATGTCCGGCTCGGATTCGGGGTCATCTCCGCCGGGCACTAGAGTGGTCAGGTGAAAACCTGGAGGCAGACCCCCGTCCCTCAGCTGCCGGGTAGCGCCGGAGCGGTCCGGCTCTACGACACCCAGCTGCGTGACACCGTCGAGATTCCCTCGGCGCCCGAGCAGTCCCTGTACGTCTGCGGCATCACGCCCTATGACGCGACGCACCTCGGCCATGCCTCCACCTACCTCGCGTTCGACCTCCTCAACCGCATCTGGCGCGACGCAGGCAGCACGGTCAGCTACGTCCAGAACACGACCGACGTCGACGACCCGCTCCTCGAGCGCGCCGATGCGACAGGAGTCGACTGGCGGACCCTCGCCCACCAGCAGATCGACCTGTTCCAGTCGGACATGGAGGCCCTTCGAGTCCTCGCCCCCGACCACTACGTGGGCGCCGTGGAGTCGATCCCGTGGATCGTCCCCGAAGTCGAGCGGCTCCTCGCCGACGGCGTCGCCTACCAGCTCGCGGGCGCCGAAGGCGAGCCCGACGGCGATGTCTACTACGACGTGACCGAGGCGACCCGCCGCGCGGACTCGGCGGAGGCCTGGCGACTCGGGACCGTCTCCCACCTCACGGTTGCCGAGATGATCGAGGTCTTCGGCGAGCGCGGCGGCGACCCCGAGCGGCCCGGCAAGCACAGCCCCCTCGACCCGATCCTGTGGCGCGAGGCCCGCCTCGGCGAGCCGCACTGGGACGGTGGCACGCTCGGCCCCGGGCGCCCCGGGTGGCACATCGAGTGCACCGTCATCGCGCAGAAGTTCCTCCCGTCGCCCTTCACGGTCCAGGGCGGCGGCTCGGACCTCGCCTTCCCACACCACGAGATGGGAGCGGGGCACGCGTGGAGCCTGCACCACGTGCCCCTCGCCAAGCACTTCGCCCACACCGGCATGGTGGGCCTGGACGGGACGAAGATGAGCAAGTCACGCGGCAACCTCGTGCTCGTCTCGAAGCTGCGCGCCGCCGGCGTCGAGCCGGCCGCGATCCGCCTCACCGTCCTCGCCCACCACTACCGCTCCGACTGGGAGTGGACCCAAGAGCTGCTCGACGCGTCGGTGAGCCGACTCGAGACCTGGCGTGGCGCCGTCGTGCGTGCGCTGCCCGGTTCAGCTGAAGCGCTCCTTGCAGAGATCCGCGGTGCCCTCACCGACGATCTCGACGCGCCCCGGGCCCTTGCCGCCGTGGACAAGTGGGCCGAGGACTCGCTTGCCGGCACCGAGGCGAACGCGCACGACGGCGCGCTGGTCACCTCCGCGGTCGACGCCCTGCTGGGCGTGCGGCTGGTCTGAGCGGGGTTTCGGCTGCGCTCAACCAGCGGGGTTGTCGCGGCCGGGATTCTCCTTGCCCCTGCGCTTGAGGTAGCGCTCGAACTCGCGGGCGATCGACTCGCCGCTGGCCTCGGGAAGATCGGCCGTGTCCTTGGCCTCCTCGAGCTGGTGGATGTACGCAGCGACCTCGGGATCCTCTGTGGCGAGCTCGTTGACGCCCCGCTCCCAAGCCTCGGCATCCTCGGCGAGCTCGTTCGTGTCGAGCGGAATCTGCAGCAGCTCCTCGATGCGGTGCAGGATCGCGAGCTGCGCCTTGGGCGAGGGTGACTGCGCAACGTAGTGCGGAACGGCGGCCCAGAGCGAGAGGGTCGGCGTGCCGTGGTGGTCGGCGGCATCCGCGAACACCCCGACGATCCCGGTGGGGCCCTCGTACTGCGAGGCCTCGAGGTTGAGCCGCTCGCGCAGGCCGTCGTCCTCGCTCGTGGCCGTCACGGGGATCGGGCGCGAGTGCGGCACGTCCGCGAGCAGGGCCCCGACAACAATCAGGTAGTCGATGTCGAGATCGTCGACATACTCGATGAGCTCGTCCGTGAATGCCCGCCACCGGTAGGACGGCTCGGTGCCCTGAACGAACACGAGGTCAACCGGCTGACCCTCCACGCGCGCCGTCGAGACCTTCGTGGTGGGCCACTTGATCCGGCGCCGGCCCGAGCCGGTCTGCCGCACCGTGGGACGCGTGAACTGGAAGTCATAGAAGTCATCCGCGTCGATCGAGCCGACGCGCTGGGCGGCGAACGCCCGGCGCAGGAAACGCAGCGCATCGGTCGCGGCCTCACCGGCATCGTTCCAGCCCTCGAACGCCGCAAGCATGACGGTGACCCGTTCACCCGGCCCGGGCGTGGGGAACAGACCGGGATGCGGTGCCGGGGCGTCGGCGTCGAACTCGTTCATCGGTCCAGCCTAACGCGCGCGCCCGAGACGCCCCGGCTGCGCCCGTAGACTGATGTATATGCGTCTCACCCCCACTGATCCCGCCGCGGGCTCCTCCACGGACCAATCCGCGGACAGCCCCGCGCCACTGCGCGCCGTCCTGTGGGACATGGATGGCACCCTCGTGGACACCGAGCCCTACTGGATCACGGCCGAGCGCGAGCTGGTCGAGCGCTTCGGCGGAGAGTGGACGCACGAGCAGGCCATGCGCCTCGTAGGCCAGGCGCTCCCGACCTCCGCCCGCTTCCTCCAGGAGGGTGGCGTGCAGATGGAGATCCGGGAGATCATCGACACCCTCACCGGCCGCGTCGTCGAGCAGCTCGGCGCGTCCGTCCCGTGGCGGCCCGGTGCACGCGAGATGCTCGCCGCCCTCGCAGAGGCCGGCGTGAGCTGCGCGCTCGTGACCATGTCCGAGGCGCCCATGGCGCACCGGATTGTGGACCACCTCCCGGAGGGGACCTTCTCCGCCGTCGTCACGGGAGACACCGTGGCCAAGGGCAAGCCCGACCCCGAGCCGTACCTCCGCGGCATAGAGCTGCTCGCCGGCATCCTCGAGGGGCTCGAACCCTCGGAATGCCTTGCCGTCGAGGACTCGACCCCGGGCGCGACGTCGGCCAACGCCGCCGGCCTCGCGACCGTCGTCGTGCCCAACGCACTCGCGGTGCCCGTCCACCTCGGCATCGAGCACTGGGAGACGCTCGCAGGGCGCACCCCCCTCGATCTCGCCTCCGCCCTGCGCACGTCGCGCGACTCGGTGCTGGCCGGAGGCCGCGCATGAGCGGGGGCCACGAGGCCGAGAACCCGCGGCGTGAGGGCATTCCCCTCGGACGCATTGCCGGCGTCCCCATCGTTCTCGCATATTCCTGGTTCGTCATCGCCGCGTTCACGGTCTTCGTGTACGGGCCGACGCTCGCAACCCGCCAGCCGCAGCTGGGGGCGGCCGCCTACTTGATCGCCTTCGCCTACTCGGTACTCCTCCTCATCTCCGTTCTCGTGCACGAGCTCGCCCATGCCCTCTCTGCCCGCGCGTTCGGGTGGCCGAGCCAGAAGATCGTGCTCAACCTGTGGGGCGGACACACCCAGTTCGAGGCGTTCACGGTCTCGCCTGGCCGTTCCGTCGTGGTGGCCCTTGCCGGGCCCGCCGCCAACTTCGTGCTCGCGGGTGGCGCCTGGCTCGTCGTCACGGGGGTGCACCTGACCGGCGCAGCGGACATCCTCGTCAACATCTTCATGTGGGCCAACTTCCTCATCGCCGTCTTCAACGTCCTGCCCGGGCTCCCGCTCGACGGCGGTCGCATCGTCGAAAGTGCCGTGTGGAAGACCACCGGATCGCAGGAGAAGGGCACCATCGCTGCCGGCTGGACGGGCCGCGTGATCGTGATCGGCATCGTCGTCTTCGCGGTGGGGCTGCCCCTGGCCCAGGGCGACCAGCCCGACCTGCCGTTCACGATGATCACGCTCCTCGTGGCGGTCTTCCTGTGGCAGGGCGCCACGGCGTCGATCCGCAATGCGGGCTTCCGGTCCAGGCTGCCCGAGGTGGTAGCCGGGCGCCTCGCTCATCCGGCCATCGGCGTGCCCAACTATGCGACCGTCGCCGAAGCGGTGCGCGCCGGTGCGCAGTCCGGAGTCGCCGTCGTGCTCTGCTCTCCGGACGGCAAGCCCCAGGGTGTCGTAGACCCCTCTGCGATCGGGCGAGTGCCGGAGCCTGCTCGGGGCACGACGCCGGTCACCGCGGTGGGCTACGCCCTGGCTCCGGGCGCCTACGTGCCGGACACGGCCGCCGGCCAGGAACTCATCCAGTACCTCGCGCAGCTCGCCGGCACCGAGTACGCCGTCGTGGACGGCGCGGGCCGGGTTGTGGGGCTGCTGAACCAGCGAGACGTCGTGGCCGTCATCTCCGGCCGACCCGTCCGCCCCGCACGCTAGCCTTCCGATTCACTGCCCGCCCCGCGGAACGCGGGGTCCAGAGAGGACACCATGAGTTCGAGTCCCCAGCCCACCACGCCGGAAGGACCCACTGGGGCAGAGTTCCGCCGCGGGCCGTTCCGGGTCGGCGAGCGCGTGCAGCTGACCGACGAGCGCGGCCGCATGAACACCATCACCCTCGCCGAGGGCGGCGCGTTCCACACCCACAAGGGCTTCCTCAACCACTCCGAGATCATCGGAAAGCCGGACGGTTCAGTCGTGACGAACACGGCGGGGCACCAATACCAGACGTTGCGTCCGCTCCTGGCGGACTTCGTCCTCTCGATGCCCCGCGGCGCAGCGGTGGTCTACCCCAAGGACGCCGGCCAGATCATCACGATGGCGGACATCTTCCCCGGCGCGCGCGTGGTCGAGGCCGGCGTGGGTTCCGGTGCGCTGTCGATCTCCCTCCTGCGCGCCGTGGGCGACGGCGGGTACCTCCACTCGTTCGAGCGTCGCCAGGAGTTCGCAGACATCGCGCAGGGCAACGTCGAGACGATCTTCGGCGGGCCCCACCCCGCGTGGCACATCTCGATCGGCGACTTCCAGGACGAGGTGCTCAAGGCCGAGGAGCCCGGCAGCGTGGACCGCGTGGTCCTTGACATGCTCGCCCCCTGGGAGTGCCTTGACGCCGTTGCGACAGTGCTGGCGCCCGGCGGCGTCTGGATCAACTACGTCGCCACCGCCACCCAGCTCTCGCGCACTGCCGAGGCGATCCGCGCCGACGGGCGCTTCACCGAGCCCGACGCGTGGGAGTCGATGGTCCGCGGCTGGCACCTCGAAGGCCTCGCGGTGCGGCCCGAGCACCGGAT
This sequence comes from Sinomonas sp. ASV486, assembly GCF_030908215.1. Lineage (GTDB taxonomy): Bacteria > Actinomycetota > Actinomycetes > Actinomycetales > Micrococcaceae > Sinomonas > Sinomonas puerhi. The sequence continues at coordinate 9,841 of NZ_JAVFJK010000010.1, forward strand.
GGTGGGTCACACGGGGTTCCTGCTCGTGGCACGCAGGCTCGCCGAGGGCGTTGAGCCGCTCGTCCGCAAGAAGCGGAACAAGGCGGAGTTCAGCGAGGAGGACCTCAACGCCTGGACGCCGGAATCCGTCGGCGAGCGCACGGTCTCGGACCGCCGTCTCCGGCGTGTCGCACGCGACGCGAGGGCCGGGATCGGCGAGGCCTGATCCTCGCAGTCCACCATGTGGAAACCCTCGTGTAACTCTTCGGTTTCCAAGCGTTGTCGGTGGGGTACCTCGGGACCCAGCCGCGCTAGTGTCGTTTCATGGGGAGCATTCGGCGTACGCGTCGGAGGCTCCGGCGGCCCGGAAGGGCGGCATGGAACGAAGAGGACGTGGTTGCGATGGTGGAGAACGGACAGTCAGGAACCGGCCCCGAGCCGATGCCCCCGGCAGCCCACGCCGAACAGCTGAGCATCGCCGAACGGCAGATCAATGTGCTCCGGGACAAACTTCGCGCGGTGGATCGGCAGCTTGCCGCCGCCACGGGGAACAACTCCCGTATGACCGAGATGCTCAAGACGGCGAAGGCGGAGATCGTCCGTCTCAAGGCGGCCCTCGAGCACGAGGGCCAGCCACCGTACTCCTTCGGCAGCATCGTGCAGCTCAACCGTCGGAAGCCGGCCGGGGGTGCGTCCGCGGCCGTGACTGACGAGAGCGCCGACGTCGTGACGAGCGGCCGGAAGATGCGGGTCGGCCTGAGCCCGCTCGTGAGCGTCGCCGAACTGAGCGTCGGCCAGGAAGTGCTCCTGAACGAGGCCTTCGAGATCGTTGCCGGCCTCGGGTACGAGCGCTCGGGCGAGCTCGTGACCGTGAAGGAGCTCCTGGGCTACGACCGGATCCTCGTGATCGGCCGTGGCGACGAGGAGCGCGTCCTGCGGCTCTCCGGCCCACTGCAGCTCGAACGGATCCGCGTGGGCGACGCCGTCTCGGTGGACAACCGCACCGGCTACGCGCTCGAGAAGGTCCCGCGCTCCGAGGTCGAGAACCTCGTCCTCGAGGAAGTCCCGGACATCAGCTACGCGGACATCGGCGGGCTCGCCTCGCAGATCGAGCAGATCCGGGACGCCGTCGAGCTTCCGTTCCTCCACCCCGACCTCTACCGCGAGCACGGGCTCAAGGCCCCCAAGGGCATCCTGCTCTACGGGCCGCCCGGATGCGGCAAGACGCTCATCGCCAAGGCGGTGGCGAACTCGCTCGCGAGCCGGGCCATGGAGCGCGCTGGCGGGACGGACATCAAGAGCTACTTCCTGAACATCAAGGGTCCGGAGCTCCTCGACAAGTACGTGGGCGAGACCGAGCGGCACATCCGTCTGATCTTCTCCCGCGCGCGTGAGAAGGCCTCGGACGGCAGCCCCGTCGTCGTGTTCTTCGACGAGATGGACTCACTCTTCCGGACTCGCGGCACGGGTGTGTCCTCTGATGTGGAGACCACGATCGTCCCTCAGCTCCTGAGCGAGATCGACGGCGTCGAGCGGCTCGACAACGTGATCGTCATCGGCGCGTCCAACCGCGAGGACATGATCGATCCCGCCATCCTGCGGCCGGGTCGTCTGGACGTGAAGATCAAGATCCAGCGCCCGGACGCTGAGGCCGCCGCCGACATCTTCTCGAAGTACCTCACCACCGACCTCCCGATCCACGCTGCCGACCTCGCCGAGCACAACGGCGACGTCCAGGCCACGGTCGCGGCGATGATCCAGCGCACGGTGGAGGCGATGTACGCGACGGAGAGGTCCACCGAGTACCTCGAGGTCACGTATGCCAACGGCGACACCGAGATCCTGTACTTCAAGGACTTCAACTCCGGCGCGGTCATCCAGAACGTCGTGGACCGTGCCAAGAAGGCGGCGATCAAGGAGCTGCTCATGACCGGCGCCAAGGGCCTGCGCATGGACCACCTCCTGCGCGCTGTGGCCGATGAGTTCCGGGAGCACGAGGACATGCCGAACACGACCAACCCGGACGACTGGGCCCGCATCTCGGGCAAGAAGGGCGAGCGGATCACGTACATCCGCACGATCGTGCAGGGCAAGGGCGGAGCCGAGCCGGGGCGGACGATCGAGACGACGCCGAGCACCGGACAGTACCTGTAGGGGGAGCGATGGCCAGCGATACAAGCCCCGGCCTCGCGGTCGGGGGGGCCCAGCGCGTCATGGGCGCCGAGACGGAGTTCGGCATCCATGCGCCGAACTCGCCCGGCGCCAACGCGACGTACCTGTCCTCCCAGGTCATCGCCGCGTACGCACGGCTGAGCCGGGCGAGGCCCGCCGATCCAGGCACGAGCTGGGACTACACCGACGAGACCCCACTCCGAGATGCGCGCGGATGGGCCGTGCCGCGTGGCCGGGCCCACGAGGACCAGCTGACCGACGTCGAGCCCATCCTGACGGCGGAGGCCGTGGCGCTCGCGCACGGACCAGCCGAGATCGAGCTCGACGGCGACCAGGAGCCCGCGCTGATGAACCTCGTGCTCGGCAACGGCGCGCGGCTCTACGTGGACCACGCCCACCCCGAGTATTCGAGCCCCGAGGTCACGAACCCGCGCGACGCGGTCATCTGGGACCTCGCGGGCGACGCCGTGGCGTTGGCTGCGGTGCGGGCCCTCGCCGACGATGCGGGGCGGGGCCCGATCAACCTCTACAAGAACAACACCGACGGGAAGGGCGCCTCCTACGGCACCCATGAGAACTACCTCGTGCCCCGCGCGGTTCCGTTCTCCGATCTCGTCAGCGGGCTCACGCCGTTCTTCATCTCGAGGCAGCTGATCTGCGGCTCCGGCCGGGTGGGCCTCGGCCAGGACGGCTCGGGGCCGGGCTACCAGATCAGCCAGCGAGCGGACTACTTCGAGGCGGAGGTGGGCCTCGAGACGACCATGCGGCGGCCCATCATCAACACCCGCGATGAACCGCACGCGGTGGCCGACAAGTACCGCCGCCTGCACGTGATCGTGGGCGATGCCAACGTGAGCCACGTGGCCAACTACCTCAAATTCGGCACGGCCGCGCTCGTCCTGAGCCTCGTCGAAGCCGGCCGGGCGCCCCAGATCGAAGTCCATGAACCCGTCGAGGCCATGCACCGGCTCAGCCACGACACTGACCTCGTCGAGAAGGTCCGGCTCCTCGACGGTCGCTACGTGACGGGGCTCGAGCTCCAATGGATCTACTTCGAGGCCGCCGCCAAGCTCGCGGCGGACACGGGAGTGGCCTCAGCGGATGGCGGGGACGGCCACACAGCACACGTGCTGGCCCGGTGGGAGCAGTCGCTCAATGACCTCGCCGGCGACCGCGATGCCGCCGCCGGCTACATCGAATGGCTCGCCAAGCTGCGGGTCCTCGACGGGTACCGCAGCCGGGACGGGCTGTCATGGGGAGACGCACGGCTTGGGCTCGTCGACATCCAGTGGTCCGACGTGCGCCCCGAGCGCGGGATCGCGCTCCGGCTCGCCGCGCGGGGCTCGCTCGAGACGATGGCCGACGCCGCGTCGGTCGCCGCTGCCGTCTCGGAACCGCCGGCGGACACTCGTGCCTGGTTCCGCGGCACGAGTATCAAGCGGTTCCCCGGCAGTGTGGCGAGCGCGAGCTGGGACTCGGTGGTGTTCGCCCCACCCGGAAGCTACCGCCTCCAGCGAGTCCCGACCAGGGAGCCGCTGCGCGGCACCAAGGCCCTGACGCAGGGCCTGTTCGATGAGCACGCGAAGATCGAGGACTTCCTCACGGCGCTGCTCGGCGAACGGCGGACCTAGCCGGGAGAGAGGCCAGAGGGGCGTCCGCGCGTCCGGGTGACACGGGGGCGAAAAGTGACAGTATTAGGAATCAGTAGACCTAGCAGAATCGGCGCCACGAGAGGCGCCCGGCGCAAGGAGGCGGCCATGGCCGGTCAGGAGCAGAAGAGCACACAGCCTCGCGGCGAGGAGGAGGCGGCCGAGGTCGATGTCCCCACGCCGGCAGCCGCACCGGCCGGAGCCCAGGACACCGAAAGCACCCACGGCGTCGACGATCTCCTCGACGAGATCGACAATGTCCTCGAGACCAACGCCGAGGAATTCGTGCGCGGCTTCGTCCAGAAGGGCGGACAGTAGGGCGCCCATGAATGACTTCCTCGTCGAGCGCGTCGTCTCCGCCGCCACGTCGTCCTTCACCGAGCACTTGGCGGCAACGCGGCCGGACCTCCTGCCCATCAACCGGAACCTGCCGCTGGCCGGCGTCTCGGCGGTGGCCCCGCCTGCAGCGCCCCATGGGACCACCATTGTGGCGATGACCTTCCCGGGCGGAGTGCTCATGGCAGGTGACCGTCGCGCGACGATGGGGAACGTGATCGCCAGCCGGCACATCGAGAAGGTCTTCCCTGCAGACCGGTTCTCGGTGCTCGGCATCGCCGGGACAGCGGGCATCGCGATCGACATCGCGCGCCTGTTCCAGGTCGAGCTCGAGCACTACGAGAAGATCGAGGGCACGCTCCTGAGCCTCGAGGGCAAGGCGACGCGCCTCGGCGCGATGGTGCGCGGGAACCTTCCGATGGCGCTCCAGGGCCTCGCCGCCATCCCGCTGTTCGCGGGGTTCGACATCGAGACCGGCGTCGGGCGGCTCTTCTCGTACGACGTCACGGGCGGCCGCTATGAGGAGCTTGAGCACCACTCGGTCGGCTCGGGTTCGGTGTTCGCCCGGGGTGCGCTCAAGAAGCTGTGGCGCGCGGGCCTCGCCGAGGATGATGCCGTCCGCGTGGCGGTCGAGGCGCTGTACGACGCTGCCGACGATGACTCAGCGACCGGCGGCCCCGACCCGGTCCGCCAACTCTGGCCGGTCGTCTACACCGTGACCCGTCTCGGCGGCCGGAGGGTGGCCGACCGTGAGCTCGCGACCATAGCAGGCGACATCATCGCCGAGCGCAGCATCGCCCGACGGGAGGCCTGAGGTGACCCAGCAGTTCTACGTCTCGCCCGAACAGCTCATGAAGGACCGGGCTGATTTTGCGCGCAAGGGCATCGCGCGTGGGCGGACAGTCGTGGTCGTCAGCTGCCGTGACGGCATCGCACTCGTGGCCGAGAACCCCTCGGCGTCGCTCCATAAGATCGGCGAGATCTACGACAAGATCGCCTTCGCCGCCGTCGGCAAGTACAACGAGTTCGAGAGCCTGCGACAGGCGGGTGTGCGCTACGCCGACGTGCGAGGCTACTCCTACGACCGCGAGGACGTCACAGGCCGAGGACTCGCGAGCGTGTACGCGCAGAGCCTCGGTGCCGTCTTCACCGCGGAGCAGAAGCCGTTCGAGGTCGAGCTCACCGTGGCGGAGGTGGGGCACGACGTCGAGTCCGACCACCTCTTCCGGCTCACCTTCGACGGCTCGATCGCCGATGAACGGCGGTTCGTGGTCATGGGTGGGAATGCCGAGCGCGTCGCTGAGACCGTGGTCAATGGCTGGACGTCGGTGGCTTCCTTCGAGGAGGCCATCCGGCTGGCCGCTGGCGCGCTGCAGGAGGAACGCGCGGAGCCGGTGACCCTAGAGGTCGCGGTTCTGGACCGGGACTCGGAGACCGCGCGCGGATCGCGGCGCGCCTTCCGCCGGATCGGGCCGGACGAACTCGCAGCCCTCGTCGACGGCACGGCCAGACAGGCAGGCTGAGCCGTGGACCGCCGGATCTACGGAGTCGAGACGGAGTTCGGGATTGCCTACTCGAGCCCGCAGGGGCGTCCGCTCGCGCCCGAGGAGGTCGCGAGGTACCTCTTCCGCAAAGTGGTCAGCTGGGGGCGTTCGTCCAACGTCTTCCTCGCGAACGGTTCGCGGCTCTACCTCGACGTGGGCTCCCATCCCGAGTACGCGACCGCGGAGTGCGACGACGTCGCCCAGCTCATCGCGCACGACAGGGCGGGGGAGCGGATCCTCGTTGAGCTGATCGCCGAGGCGGAGCGGCGACTCGCCGAAGAGGGGTTCGACGGGCATGTATACCTCTTCAAGAACAACACCGACACGGCCGGCAACTCCTATGGCAGCCACGAGAACTACCTCATCCCGCGGCGGACCGAGTTCTCGCGACTGGCCGAGGTGCTCATCCCGTTCCTCGTGACGCGCCAGCTCCTGTGCGGCGCCGGCAAGGTCCTGCGGACGGCGCAGGGGCCGGTCTATGCGTTCTCGCAGCGCGCAGACCACATATGGGAGGGCCTCTCCTCCGCGACAACGCGGTCCCGTCCGATCATCAACACCCGCGACGAGCCGCACGCCGACGCCGAGCACTACCGGCGCCTCCATGTGATCGTCGGCGACTCGACGATGTCCGAGACCACGACGATGATGAAGCTCGGCACCGTCGACCTGCTGCTGCGCATGATCGAGGCCGGCACCATCATGCGGGACGTCCGAATGGAGAACCCGATCCGCAGCATCCGCGAGATCTCCCACGACCTCACGGGCAAGGCGCCCGTGCGCCTCGCGAACGGCCAGCAGTCCAGCGCGCTGGCCCTCCAGCAGATGTACCTCGAGAAGGCCAGGGATTTCGTCGCGGCGAACGGCGCCCACACACGCCATATCGAGCGCATCCTCGACCTCTGGGAGCGTACTCTCGAGGCGGTCGAGACTCAGGACACCCGCGCCATCGACACGGAGGTGGACTGGGCGATCAAGAAGAAGCTCATCGACCGGTACTGCGAAGGCCACGGGGTAGAACTCGACTCGGCCCGAGTCGCGCAGCTCGACCTTACCTACCACGACATCAGCCCAGACCGCGGCCTGTTCTACCTCCTCCAGCGCCGCGGCGCGGCCGCCCGCGTGGTGGAGGAGGCAGACATCGCCCGCGCGGTCGCTGACCCGCCGCAGAGCACGAGAGCGCGCCTGAGGGGAAGGTTCGTCAAGGCCGCCCAGGCCGCCGGCGTCGACTACACGGTCGACTGGGTGCACCTCAAGCTCAACGACCGCGCCCACCACACCATCCTCTGCAAGGATCCGTTCGCCAACGAAGACCCGCGGGTGGACGAGCTCTTGGACACCCTCAGACCCTTCACAGGCTGAACCGGTAGGCTAGTCGAGGCCTCCGCGGCCCGTCCGCCGCCACGCACCCGTGGCGGAGTTCCCCACAAGGAAGATGTCCAGTGCGTCGACTCATCGCCCTGCTGCTGCCGCTCGCCCTATTCGTGGCCGGCTGCGGGAGTTCCCCCGCCTCGTCCGATCCGACACCGTCCAACGCGGGCGAGGTAGCTGCCTTCGATCAGCTCAAGGTCACCCCGGGCGACGCGGCTCCCACCGTCGATTTCCCGAAGCCGCTCTCCGTCAAGGCCGAGACCATCAAGATGCTCCAGGCGGGCACCGGTGACGCAGCGAAGGCCGGCCAGACGGTCGAGATCGGCTACGTGGCCCTCAACGGCGCGGACGGATCGGTCCTCGAGGACACGTTCAGCAAAGGCACGTCCGAGAAGGTCGAGCTCTCCGACCAGCTCAAGCAGGGAAGCTCCGTGGTCTACAACGGCTTCGTGGGAGCCAAGGTAGGCTCCTACCTGGCCTACGCGGCCCCCGCCCAGGCGCCCGCCGCCTCGGCAAGCGCGTCGCCCAGCCCGTCTCCCGAGGCCGCGGCGTCGACCCTCCTCGTGATCAAGATCATCTCGGTCAAGGACACCCCGCAGCCGCTCAGCAAGCCCGAGGGCGACACCGTGACGAACCTGCCGGCGGGGCTGCCCAAGGTCACCGTGGATGACAAGGGCGTCCCCCAGATCGACGTCAAGGGCGCTGCCAAGCCGACGGACGTCGTGGCGCAGGACCTCATCACGGGCCACGGCGCCGCGGTCAAGGCAACCGACTCGGTCGTCGCCAACTACGTCGGCGTCAACCTCTCCGACGGCACCAAGTTCGACTCGAGCTTCGACCGAGGCCAGCCGGCCACGTTCAGCCTCCAGGGTGTCATCCCGGGCTGGACCAAGGGCCTGACCGGCAAGACCGTCGGCTCGCGCGTGCTCCTCGTCATCCCCGCGGCCCAGGCCTACGGAGACCAGGGCCAGGGCCAGGCGAAGGGCGACCTCGTGTTCGTCGTCGATATCCTCGGCGTCAAGTAAGCACCCCACCAGCACACGGAACAACTAGGAGGCACCATGTCCTTCGGACAGCGCCAGTACGACCGCGAGAAGCCCGAGATCGACTTCCCCGAGGGAGACGCTCCCACCGAGCTCAAGATCGTCGACCTCGTCAAGGGTGACGGCCGCGAGGCGGCGGCCGGCGACACCGTGTCGACCCACTACGTGGGCGTGGCCTGGTCCACGGGCGAGGAGTTCGACTCCTCGTGGAACCGCGGCACGCCGCTCGACTTCCGCGTCGGCGTGGGCCAAGTGATCCAGGGCTGGGACCAGGGCCTGCTCGGCATGAAGGTCGGTGGCCGTCGCCGCCTCGAGATCCCCTCCGAGCTTGCCTACGGCTCGCGCGGTGCGGGCGGCGCCATCAAGCCCAACGAGGCGCTGATCTTCGTCGTGGACCTCGTCGGCGTCCGCTGAGCCGCCACTGACCGGCCCTTGTGCGACGGGGGGGGGGGCGCGGGACCGGCCAGGCGCCCCCGTGGCGAATGTTGTGGGTGTTTT
>NZ_JAVFJK010000010.1:18439-204320 GCF_030908215.1 Sinomonas sp. ASV486
CGGCCACGGCCGGGCCTTGGTGCGCGGGGCGGGTGGCTGGGTCTGCGCCAGGCCCCCCGTTTCGCTATTGTGCTGAGTGTGTCCGAAGCCAACACCTCCCGCCTGCTGAACCTCCTCATCGCGCTCCTGCACACTGAGCGCGGTCTCTCCAGGGAGCGGATCCTGCGGGACATCTACGGCTTCGACACCGAGCACGCCGCCGGGCCCGGCACGGCACAGAAGGACGCCGACCGTGAGCCTGTCCTGAGGATGTTCGAACGGGACAAGGCGTCGCTGCGGGGGATGGGGGCGGACATCCGAGAGCGGGTGGGGTACGCACGCGCCTCGGACGACGACACGACGTCGCTGTATTGGATCGACGAGAAGGGGTTCCGCCTTCCGCCGCAGACCTTCACGGCAGAGGAATCAGCGTGGCTCGCCCTCGCGGCGCTCGTGTGCGACGGCGCCGTGGCCGGCTCGGAGGCCCAGCGCGCCCTGCGACGCCTCGAGGCGGCCGGCGCACTGCCCGAGACCCCGCCGTCGCAGGTCCAGCCGCGCCTGAGCCTCGACGAGCCGCACTGGGACGTCCTGACGGAGGCCGCCCACCGCGGATCCGCCGTCGAATTCGACTACTTCGCCGCGAGCACGGGCGAGCAGCGCCGCCGTCGGCTTGAACCCTGGGGGCTCGGCCAGCGATACGGGCAGTGGTATGTCGCGGGACACGACCTTGACCGCGACGCCGTGCGCGTCTTCCGCCTCTCGCGCATCCGAGGCGCCGTGACTGCAGGCGGCCCTGACGCCTTCCCTGCGCCCGAGCCCGGTGCGCTGCGCAAGGCACTCTCGGGCCTCGAGGACCTGCCGACACGCAGTGCCAGACTCCGGGTGGCGGAGGACCGCGCCCTTGACCTGCGCCGCGAATGGACTCCCGTGGGCCCGGGCCCGCAGGGCTGGGACCTCGGAACGTTCCCGTTCCGCGACGTCTCCGTCGCCGCGGAGCGGATCGTGGGCTTCGGCGACGCGGTCGTGGTGGAGGAGCCCGAAGACCTCGTCACCGCCGTCGTCTCCCGGTTCGAGGGAGCCTTGCGCGTCCTCGGCACTGAGGGCGCGTCCGAGGCCCCCGCTGCGAAGCCCCGCCGGAGGATCACGACCGGCGAGGAGCGGCTCGGTCGGCTCATGGACCTCGTGCCCTACCTCTTGGCAGGTCCCCTGCCGATAGAGGAGGTCGCAGACCGCTTCGGCCTCACGGTGCGGCAGGTGCGCAGCGAGCTGGATCTCCTCCAGGAGTCGGGACCGATCGACGCCGGGGGCTTCCAGAGCTACATCGAGATCATCGAGGATCGCGGGATCGTCTCGATCGCCAACGCCGACGAGCTGTCGCGCCCGCGCCGCCTCAGCCCCGCCGAGGCAGTCACACTCCAACTCGGACTCCAAGCGCTCGGCCCACTCATGCCGGAACCGCAGCGCCCCGTCCTGGACCGGCTCTCGGACAAGGTGGCCGCCGCCGCGATCGAGGGACTGCGGGGACTGCCGGAGATCGACGTGCTCAACGAGCCCCTGCGGAATGCCGCGCTGATTCCCGCCCTCGCCGACGCTGCCCGGGAAGGCAGAACAGTACGTCTCACCTACCTCAACGCGACCAAGGACGAGCGCACCGAGAGGCTCATCAATCCCATCTCGATAGCAGCGGACGGGAACCGGTGGTATGTCAACAGCTACTGCCATCGGGCGGGCGGCCGACGCGTCTTCCGCATTGACCGGATCGTCTCGGCGGAGCCGGCGGAGCCCCACCCGTTGCCCGACGGGTTCGACGCCGGCGACGACGCGCTCTTCATGCACGCCGCGGGCGATCTGGAAGTGACCGTGCGCCTTGCACCCGAGGCGCTCTGGGCCGAGGCGAGCTTCGACGCACATGACGGCCGAGACCTCGCCGACGGCAGCCGCCGGGTGGGCCTGCGCGTCTCCGACCTCACATGGCTGCCCTCGTTCCTCGCCCAGTTCGGCGGTGCGATCGCGCTCGAGGGCCCCGCCGAGGCCGTCGAGGCCAGCCGTGCGTGGATCGAGCGGGCCTTGACCCCGTACGTGGCAGGCCTCAAGACCCGATAGGCTGGCACCCGTGCCGTGGTGGTCGTGGATCCTCATCTGGGTGGCGCTGGGCGCCTGCACCCTGCTTGTCCTCCTGCTTGGGGGGATCTACCTGTTCCGCAAGGGCGTCGCCGTCATGCGCGGGGCGGGTGAGGCGCTCGATCAGGTGGCCGCGCGTCCGGCCCGTACCGCAACGGCGGACGACGCCGCGCTGGCCGCTCTCGCGCCCGCCCTGGCTGGCCCTTGGGCTCCGGGCAGCGCCGTGTTCGCGGATCCGGCGCAGATGCGCCGCGAGTACGAGGAAGGCCGCGAACGGCGCCGGTTGGCGCGACGCGACCGCCGCGTGGCCCGCCGCCGTGAACGGGGCCAGATGCAGTCCCTGAGTGACCTCGGCCTCAACTAGACTTGTAGCAACGAAAGGATTCTTCGTGGGACGACTCTTCGATGGCCCGTGGCCCATCGTCATCATCATCATTGTGGCGCTTCTCCTGTTCGCCGCACCCAAGCTCCCGGGCATGGCCCGTGCCCTCGGCCAGTCGATGCGCATCCTCAAGTCGGAGGTCAAGGAGATGAAGGGCGACGGCAAGGACACGCCGTCGTCCTCGCAGCCTTCCGCCGCGGACGCCGAGCAGCCCGTCGAAGGCAAGGTCATCCCGCCGAAGGGCGGCGCTAACCCGGCCGACGGCAACGCTGGTCCCTCCTCGCGCGCCTGAGGTGGCCGCAATCAAGGGGAGGAAGGCCAACCCCGAGGGGCGCATGCCCCTCATGGAGCACCTGAGGGAGCTCAAGAACCGGCTCATCAAGTCGGCGATCGGGGTGGCCGTCGGGACCATCGGAGGGTGGTTCCTCTATGACCCCATCCTCAGGGAACTCCAGCGGCCGGTCGAGAACATCTCCCTCCTGACGGGTGGGACCTCGGCGGTCAACTTCTCCACGATCGCGTCGCCTTTCGACTTCAAACTCCAGCTCGCCATCCAGATCGGGCTCGTGATCTCGAGCCCCGTGTGGATCTACCAGGTGTGGGCTTTCATCATGCCCGGCCTCACCCTCAAGGAGAAGCGGTACACGCTCGGCTATATGGTCGCTGCCGTGCCGCTGTTCCTTGCGGGCGTGTGGGTCGGGTGGCTCGTGACACCCCAGGTGGTCCGTGCCCTGACCCAGTTCACGCCAGCCGGGTTCTCGAACATCATCGACGGTCGGGAGTACGTGGACTTCGTCACGCACATGCTCCTGTTCCTCGGGTTCGCGTTCCTCGTGCCGGTCATCCTCGTGGGCGTGAACATGGCAGGTGTGCTTCCCGGCAAGGTGATCCTCAAGGCGTGGCGCATCACGGTCTTCCTCGTGTTCGTCCTCGCAGCTGTCGCTGCGCCGGGCGCCGACGCGATCTCGATGTTCATGCTGGCGGTGCCACTCCTCGCGCTGTTCTTCGCGGCCATCGGTGTCTGTCTCCTCAATGACCGGCGCCGGGCGCGCCGTCTGGCCGCTGTCACGGCCGAGACGGAAGCGAGTGCCGACACCCCGACCTCGCGGGCAGACCTCGAGAACCTCTGACTCAGGGCAGGGGACTAGGCTGGTCGCATGTCCACCCCCGCCGAGAGTATGTCGCCCGCCGAACGCTATGCGGCGGATGCCAGGCGGAGGGCCTTCGCCAAGACCGAGCTGGGCGCCTTCGCCGCGACGGTTGAGTTTGCGCTCGACGACTTCCAAGTCGAGGCCTGCAAGGCACTCGAGGCAGGGCGCGGCGTGCTCGTGGCTGCGCCCACCGGGGCCGGCAAGACCATCGTCGGCGAGTTCGCCGTCCATCTGGCCCTGAGCCAGGGACTCAAGGCGTTCTACACGACCCCCATCAAGGCGCTCTCGAACCAGAAGTACTCCGAGCTGTGCGCTGTCCACGGCGTGGACCGAGTGGGGCTCCTCACGGGGGACACGAGTATCAACGGCGAGGCCCCTGTCGTGGTCATGACCACCGAGGTCCTGCGGAACATGCTCTACGCAGACTCCGACACGCTCACTGATCTCGGCTACGTGGTCATGGACGAGGTCCACTACCTCGCCGACCGCTTCCGCGGCGCGGTGTGGGAGGAGGTCATCATCCACCTCCCGCGCGCGGTCCGGGTCGTCTCCCTGAGCGCGACGGTCTCCAACGCCGAGGAATTCGGCGCGTGGCTCGACACGGTCCGGGGCGAGACCGCCATCATCGTCTCCGAGCACCGCCCCGTTCCGCTGTGGCAGCACGTGCTCGTCGGACGCCAGCTCGTCGACCTCTTCGCAACCCGGCAGTCCTTCGAGGATCTGGCCGACGTCCACGACCACGACGGCGGCGTGTCACCCGGGGGGGTCGGCTCGCCTGACGGGGACGCCCCCCGCGAAGGGGGCGTTGCGGCGTCGTCCGTGCCCGCGGCGAGGCCACCGGCGCCCCGCAGCGAGGCGACCGTCTCCGAGCTCACGGCCGTCAACCCCGAACTCGCCGAGCTCGCGCGCCGCGAGTCCCAGCAGCTGTACCGGGGCCGGTTCGGCCATGGCGGTCGTTCCCGGCGGCGCGAGGAGCGCCAACGCGGCGAGAAGCAGTCGCCACGGACAGGCCGGCCCGGTGATGCTCCACCGCTCCCGGGCACCCGCGCGAGCCGGCCGCAGACGGTGCAGGCACTCGAGCGCCGCGGCCTCCTGCCAGCCATTGACTTCATCTTCTCCCGCGCGGGTTGCGAGGCCGCGGTCCAGCAATGCCTCGACGCGAGCCTCGACCTCACGACGCCGGCAGAGAAGGCGGAGATCAGCGCCGCCGTCGAGGCGGCGGCCGCGGACATTCCCCCCGCAGACCTGCCTATCCTGGGCTTCTGGGCCTGGCGTGACGGTCTCCAGCGCGGACTGGCCGCCCACCACGCGGGCCTGCTCCCCACGTTCAAGGAGACGGTCGAGAAGCTCTTCGCCGCGGGCCTCGTCAAGGTCGTCTTCGCCACTGAGACGCTCGCTCTCGGCATCAACATGCCGGCGAAGAGCGTGCTGATCGAGAAGCTCGAGAAGTTCAACGGCGAGGCCCATGTGGACATCACTGCGGGCGAGTACACCCAGCTCACGGGCCGGGCCGGGAGGCGCGGGATCGACATCGAGGGCCATGCAGTGGTCCAGTGGCGCCCCGGGCTCGACCCAGCCGCCCTGGCGGGGCTCGCATCGCGCCGCACCTATCCTCTGAACTCGAGCTTCCGCCCCACCTACAACATGAGCATCAACCTCGTGGCGCAGTTCGGCCGCGAGCGGGCCCGCGACATCCTCGAGAGCTCGTTCGCGCAGTTCCAGGCCGACCGGTCCGTTGTTGGCCTCGCGCGGCAGGTCCGCAGCAGGGAGGAGTCCCTCGCCGGCTACGAGAAGGCGATGACGTGCCATCTCGGGGACTTCACCGAGTACTCCCGGATCCGGCAGGAGCTCAATGACGCCGAGAAATCCGCCTCCCGCGAGGCCGGCCGGGCACGGCGGGCCATGACCGTGGATTCGCTCTCACGCCTCGTCCCTGGGGACGTCGTTGAGATCGGCGAGGGGCGGCTTGCTGGCAGCGCCGTCGTGCTCAACGCGGACACCAACGCGAGGGAACCGCGCCCCCAGGTGCTCACGTTCGACAGGAATCTGAGGCGCATCGGCCTGCACGACGTCGCGGGCCCGGTTGAGCCGCTCACACGGATCCGGATTCCCAAGCACTTCGACGCGAAGCGCCCGAAGGACCGTCGTGACCTCGCCGCATCGCTGCACCACGCCGTCGAACGCGTGCGGCTCGAGGGCCCGGAACAGGGTGCACGCGCCCGGCGCTCACGGCGCGACTTCGCCTTCGCCGGCGGGTACCAGGATTCCGAGCAGCGCATCACCGACCTCCGTCGCCAGCTGCGCGCTCACCCGTGCAACGGGTGCGCCGACCGCGAGGAGCACGCCCGCTGGGCAGAACGCTGGATCAAGCTCCGGCGCGAGACCGACCGCCTCGTCGAGCAGATCCAGGGCCGCACCAACACCATCGCGAAGACGTTCGACCGCGTGTGCGAGGTCCTCGAGTCCTACGGCTGTCTCGCAAGGGGCGCGGACGGCCTCGCGGTCACGCCGGCGGGGCAGCAGCTGCGTCGGATCTACGGGGACAAGGACATGCTGACGGCGCTCTCCCTGCGCGGTGGCGCGTTCGACGACGTCGATGCCGCGGAGATCGCGGCCCTCGTGAGCACGCTCGTCTACCACGCGAAGCGCGAGGAGAGAGGCCTCACCCCCAAGATGCCGAGCATCTCGCTCGACGTCGCCGTGGACGTCGTGCTGCGCGAGTGGTCCCAGCTCGAGGACGCCGAGGAGCAGCACCGCCTCCCGCGCACGTCCGAGCCGGACTTCGGCCTCGTCTGGCCGATCTACAAGTGGGCCCGGGGCCGTGACCTGCAGAATGTCCTGTCGGGCACCGAGCTCGCCGCCGGCGACTTTGTGCGCTGGGTGCGCCAGGTCATCGACCTGCTCGACCAGCTCGCCGACGTGCCCGGCCTCGAGCCGAGGCTGTCGAGGCTCTGCCACGAGTCCATCGGCCTGCTCCGCCGTGGTGTGGTCGCGTACTCGGCCGTGTCGGACTAGAAACCAAGACCAGAAGATCGGGGATACCTCCATGTCCGATGAGCGCAAGCTCACCCTCTACCGCAACGGCTCGGTCTACTCCGCCGCCGATCCCTTCGCGTCCGCGATGCTCGTGGACGGCGGTACCGTCGCGTGGATCGGCTCGGAGCAGGCCGCGACATCGATTGCCGACGACCGGATGACAATCGTCGACCTCGACGGCGCCCTCGTCGCCCCGGGCTTCGTCGACTCGCACGTGCACGTGGGGGACACGGGGACGGCACTCGCGTCGGTCGACCTGACTAGGGTGCGATCGGCCGCGGAGCTGCTCGACGGCGTCAAGCGCGGGTCACGCGATCTTCCGCCCGATGCCGTGCTCCGCGGCTTCGGGTGGGACGAGGCGACGTGGAACGATCCTGCGCTCCCAGACGCCGCGGAGGTCGGCCGGGCGGCCGGCGGTCGTAGGGCGATCCTCGAGCGAGTGGACGCCCACTCGGCCCTCGTCTCGCCCGCCGTCCTCGAGGCCGCCGGCATCGGCGCCGCCGCGGGCACCGACGGTGCGCGGGTGGTGGGCGATGCGCTGTACGCGGCGCTGGAGGCAACTCGGCCCGTGGACGACGACGAGATCGTGGCCGCCCACTCCCGGGCCCTGGCCCACGCGGCGTCGCGCGGGTACGTGGCGCTCGTTGAGCAGGCGAGCCCCCGGCTGGCGGGCCTGAGGGACCTCCAGCTCCTTCTCGGACGCGACCCAGCGGACGGCCCCGAGGTCTTCGCATATTGGGGGCAGGCGGTCGGGACGGCCGAGGAAGCCCTCTCCGTTCTCGACGGCCTCGGCGTTCCGGTCCGTGGCCTCGCAGGCGATCTCAACATCGACGGCTCGATCGGGAGCCGCACGGCGCTGCTCAGCGAGGACTACGCGGACGCTCCCGGAAGTCGCGGCCGCGAGTTCCTGGGTGCGTCCGAGATCGCCGCGCACCTTGCGGCGGTGTCCGAGATCGGGGTGCAGGGCGGCTTCCACGTGATTGGCGACGCCGGCCTGCAGCTCGCGCTCGAAGGACTCCGGCGGGCCGCCGACCAGGTCGGCACGGCCGCCGTGCGTGCGGCGGGGCATCGACTCGAGCACGTCGAGATGGCCAGCGATGCCGACGCGGCTGCGTTGGCAGAGTACGGGGTGACGGTCAGCGCCCAGCCTCTCTTCGACGCGACGTGGGGCGGACCCGGAGGACTGTACGAGAAGCGCCTCGGGGCGCGGCATGCCGGCATGAACCCGTTCCTCCGCTTCTCCTCGGCCGGAGTGCCGCTCGCCTTCGGATCGGACTCACCCGTCTGCGCGCAGTCCCCGTGGGCGAGCGTGCGGGCGTGCCTGACGCATTCGGATCCCGCCCAGCGCATATCGGCCCGCGCGGCGTTCCTCGGGCACACACGGGCTGGCTGGAGGGCCGTCAAGCATCCGAACCCGCTCATGGGGCAGCTCGTGCCCGGGGCGCCGGCCAGCTTCGCGGTGTGGCGCGCGGACGAGCTCATGGTGCAGGTGGCCGACGAGCGCGTCCAGGCCTGGAGCACCGATCCCCGGGCACGGACGCCCCTCCTGCCCGCCCTCGACACGGAGAGCCTTCCCGAGTGCCTCGAGACCGTCCATGAGGGGCGTTTGCTCTTCCGCAGCGAACAATTCCCCGTGGAATAGGGTTTTTTTGGTCGCCGCCCGCCGCTCGCGCTCCCATCTGGGCAGACTGGAGAAACCCCAGATGAACGAGTGGTTGACACCTGTGTCTGACGCCGTAGGATCGTGGACATCGGGCTGTGAGAGCCCGCGGGAAGCCCGGTTCGCCCAGCACCTTGGGGGATCAAGGCATCAGGGCAGGCCCGTGCGTCAGTAGAAAACAGTCCGGGGGACCGACCAGCTGCCGGCCTCGCGTGACTGGCCCGAAGGCGTACGGGCCCGCCGGCCTTCATATCCCGGCGCGGCGGGTCTACTCCTTGGCTGGCTATAATGGGCATTCGCGCCTCTGAGGCGCGCTTTGACCAAAGCCCCGAAAGGCCCTTCGTGCGCATCCTCACGATCATCCCGACGTACAACGAGCTCGATTCGCTGCCCAAGACCCTCGGCCGCCTGCGGTCTGCCGTGCCGGCGTCGGACGTGCTCGTGGCGGATGACAACAGCCCCGACGGGACCGGCGCCCTCGCGGACCGGATCGCTGCGGAGGACCCCCAGGTCCACGTGATGCACCGCAAGGGCAAGGAAGGCCTCGGCGCCGCGTACATCGCGGGCTTCCGGTGGGCCCTCGAGCGCGACTACGACGTGGTCGTTGAAATGGATGCCGACGGCTCCCACCGTCCGGAGCAGCTCCCCGGCCTCCTCGCGGCCGTCGAGGACGGTGCGGACCTTGTGATCGGCTCGCGCTGGGTCAAGGGCGGTTCGGTGGTCAACTGGCCGTTCTACCGCCAGCTCATCTCCCGAACGGGCAGCACCTACGCCCGGCTCATGCTGGGGCTGAAGCTGCGCGACATCACTGCAGGCTACCGGGCGTTCCGCCGCACGACGCTCGAGAAGCTCGACTTCGACTCGATCGAGTCCAAGGGCTACGGCTTCCAGGTGGATCTGGCATGGCGCGTGGCCAAGATGGGGCTCAAGGTCGTCGAGGTGCCCGTGACCTTCGTCGAGCGTGAGCTCGGCACCTCCAAGATGAGCGGCAACATCGTGGTCGAGGCCATGGTCAACGTGACGAGGTGGGGGCTCGAAGATCGCTGGCGCCAGCTGACGCACCGCGCACAGCGCTAGACACAGCGCTAGGCACAGCGCGCTCGACAGACGCGAAGGGCGGGAACCTCAATGGTTCCCGCCCTTCGCGTCTGTCAGTGCGCTGGTCTCAGCTGGTGCGCTCGCCGCGCTTGCTGCGCAGGACCTCGAGGCGGTCGGCGAGGATCTGCTCGAGCTCGGGGATCGAGCGGCGCTCCAGGAGCATGTCCCAGTGGGTGCGGACGGCCTTCTCGTTGGAGTCCGTGGGCTTCTCGCCGTCGACGAGGAACGCCTCCTTGCCGGTCTTCGAACTCCAGACCGGCGGGATCTCGGCCTCGGAGGAGAACATTACGAACACCTGCTCGCCGTCCTCGGTCCGGTACTCGACGCGCTGGCGGGGTGCAGGCTCGACACCCGCCTCCGTCTCCATGGACTGTGCACCAAGGCGCATGCCGCGCAGGCTGCGGTCGCTCATCTTTACTCCCTCACGTTCTGCCGGACGCGGACACGAGTCCGACGCATATGCCAACGCGTGCCCCGGACGCGGTGTTCCCGCGGCCGCGTCACGGATGTCCGGTCAACCGACCTTCCATTATAGGCGGCCCCGGCCGCGCCGCGCTCGTCAGGCGGGACCCTGGTCCCTCGGGGGGTCCTGCAGCGGTGGGATCTCGAGATCCGGCACGTCGACGTCGGGGATGTCGGCGGCTCCGCCCAGATTCGTGACCCCGGCATGGTGCTGCAGGATGCGTTCCGCCTCGGCGTCGAGCTCCGAGCGGCGCGCCGCCTCCTCCTCGAAGGCGCGCGCGTCTGCCTCGAGGCTGTTGGGCTCAGAACCGGTGAGGGCGACCGTGGCGCCCGCCTCGGCGCGCTCTGCCGAAGCGCTGACCGTCTGGCCCTGTCCCGCGCCGCCCTGCCCGACGTTGCCGATCACGCCGCCGATGCCCTTGAGGGCCTCGCCCACCTCGCTCGGGATGATCCAGAGCTTGTTCGAGGTGCCTTCGGCGATCTTGGGGAGCGTCTGGAGGTACTGGTACGCGAGCAGCTTCGGGTCCGGGTCGCCTCGGTGGATGGCCTCGAAGACCTTCTGGATGGCCTGCGACTCGCCATCAGCCCTCAGGACGGCGGCCTTCGCCTGCCCCTCGGCCTTGAGGATCTGGGCCTGCCGCTCGCCCTCGGCGGTGAGGATGGCCGACTGCTTGGTGCCCTCCGCGGTCAGGATCAGGGCGCGTCGGTCACGCTCAGCCCGCATCTGCTTCTCCATCGAGTCCTGGATCGAGTGAGGCGGCTCAATGGCCTTGAGCTCGACGCGCGAGACACGCAGTCCCCAGCGGCCGGTTGCCTCGTCGAGGACGCCCCGGAGCTGGCCGTTGATCTGGTCGCGCGAGGTCAGCGCCTCTTCGAGGTTGAGGCCGCCGACGACGTTGCGGAGCGTCGTGATGGTGAGCTGCTCGACCGCCTGGATGTAGTTGGCGATCTCATACGTGGCCGCGCGCGCGTCCGTGACCTGGAAGTACACGACTGTGTCGATGGAGACGACGAGGTTGTCCGAGGTGATGACGGGCTGCGGCGGGAAGGACACGACCTGCTCGCGGAGATCGAGGAGCGGCAGGAGCCGGTCCACGAACGGGATGAGGATGGTCAGGCCCGGGTTGAGCGTCCGCTGGTACTTGCCGAGCCGTTCGACGACGCCGGCGCGCGCCTGCGGGATGATCCTCACCGAGCGGACGAGGACGGTGGCGACGAACAGGACGATGACGATGACGACGACGAACAGAAGGATGCTTCCGGCGTCCATGGACTTCCCCCTAGTGCTTGTTGTGGGTGGAGTGCTTGCTGCAGGTGGGCTAGCTTCTGTACGGCGAGATGGTGCCGCTGGGGGCTACGACTGCGGTTGCGCCGTCGATCGCGACGACCTTCACCACGTCGCCGGGAAGGAACTCGCCGCTTTCGGCGCGCGCGGTCCACACGTCCCCGCCGATCTTGACGAGGCCGCGTCCAGCGTCGACGGGTTCGACGACGGTGGCCGACGCACCCAGAAGACGGTCGACATTCGTGCGGGCGTCCTCGATGCCGGGGCGCATGTGCTTGACCGCGACCGGACGGACGAAGGCGATCATCGCGACCGATACGAGGGCGAAGACGAGCCCCTGGAGCCATGCAGGTCCCCCGAGGAGCGCCGTCACGAGAGCCGCGAGCGCGCCGCCGGAGAGCATGACGAAGACGAGGCTGAGGCTGAGCATCTCGATCCCGCCCAGCACGAGTGCCAGCACGAGCCATACCATCCAGGCGTTGTGTTCGAACCAGTCCATCCCGTCCCTCCTGACGCAGCGGACTCCTGCTCCCACAGTAGCCCAGCTCACGCCGCCCGTACCTGTCACGGCGGTTGCGGTTGTGCAACCGCTGCCGCGGGAGGGGGCACCCCTCCATGACGCCGGTGGCGGCACCCCTCCTGGCGAAACCTCAGACGGCCACGAGGGGTGCCGCCGCGGGCCCGGTGGAGGTATCGCCCGCTGCTTGGGCGAGCGCTTCGACGGCGGCGCGAAGCTCGTCGGGGCGGGCAGTGAACGGCAGTCGCAGCCGGTGCTCGAAGGCGCCGTCGACGCCGAAGCGCGGACCCGCGGTCAGTGCGACACCGTGGGCCCTCGACGCCATGACGAGGCGTGAGGACGAGTGCGGCGAGCAGTCCGCCCAGACTGCCATGCCCCCGTCGGGCACCGGCACCGTCCACTCCGGGAGGTGCGTGGAGAGTGCGGTGGCGAGCGCGGCGAGGCCTTCGCCCAGCCATGCCCGGCGCTCGGCGACAAGGAGGTCCTCCTGTGCGAGCAGCTCGGCGCCGATGAGCTGCTCGAGTACGGGTGTGCCGAGATCGAGCCCGGTGCGCGCCTGTGCGAGCCTGCCCACGAGTGTACGGGGCGCCCGGATCCAGCCAACCCGGAGTCCGCCCCACGCGAGCTTGGATAGGCCCCCCAGCGTCACGGCCGATCCTGCGAAGGCGGCGAGCGGCGGGCGCGGGCCTCTGGCGATGTCCAGTAGCGCCGTGGTCTCGTCCGCGACGAGGAGCATCCGGTGCTGCGCGGCGAGCCGGGCAAGGCGCTCGCGCCCCGCCGTGTCGAGGCTCGCGCCGGTGGGGTTGTGGAAGTCCGGCATGACGTAGGCCAGGACGGGCGAGGCCGCGCGGAAGGCAGCTGCGGCGGCGTCGAGGTCCCAGCCCTCGGGGCTCACGGGGAGCGGGACGAGCCGGGCCTTCGCCGCGAGCAGGGCATCCATGGCGTGGGGATACGTGGGTTGTTCGACGGCGGCCCGGTCGCCCGGGGACACGACCGCCCGCACGAGGAGGGCGATCGCGTGCTGGACCCCGTTCGTGATCATGATCTGATCCGGTTCGGTGGGCAGGCCGCGGCGGGTGAAGTGCTCTGCGACGGCGATCCGGAGGCGCGGAAGGCCGAGGATCTCGTAGCCGGATCGCGCGAGTTCGGGGCCCAGCGACTCGACCGCACGGCCGATGCATTCACCCACGATGCTCGCCGCGGGCATGGCTGCCTTCGTAAGGTCGAGGATCCCTGTCTCGTCCGGGGCCGCGACGGGCGGAGGAGCCGGGAGGGCGATGTAACTGCCGGATCCCCGCACGCTGTCGAGGCATCCGAGCTCGCGCAGGCGGGCATAGGCGGCCGCAACTGTGGTTCGGGACAGCCCGAGCGTACGGGCAAGATCGCGTTCGGCGGGGAGGCGCGTCCCGTCGGGAAGGCGGCCATCGAGGGCGAGGAGCCGAAGCCGTTCGGCCAGTTCGGAGTAGGCGGGTCCCCGTCCGGCCCAGGAGCCGAGGATTGCGTCGAGGCGCTGGGATGTGATGCTGGCCATGAGGCCACCGTATCCGAATTGGCTCTATTGAACGAGGCCAATTGACGTCAGGATGGACCGCATGAAGTCCTTCCTCGTCAGCCGCCGCCTATCCGTCCGGCTCGTCCGTCTTTACGCCGGCCTGTTCCTCTACGGCCTGGCGATCGCGCTGCTGCTGCGCTCGGGCCTCGGAGCGTCCCCCTGGGATGTGCTCTCCCAGGGTGTGGCCCGGGTGAGCGGGCTGAGCTTCGGCACCACGACGGTGGTGGTCAGCGTCGTCGTGCTCCTCTTCTGGATCCCGATCCGGCAGCGACCCGGTTGGGGCACCCTCTCGAACACGCTGCTGATCGGCGTCTTCGCGGATCTGGGGCTCGTTTGGACCCCCGCGGCCCATGACCTTGCATGGCAGGCCACCGCGCTAGGCGGCGGCCTCGCGCTCCTCGCGGTGGCGTCCGCCCTGTACATCGGGGCGGGACTCGGCCCGGGTCCGAGGGATGGGCTCATGACGGGGCTCGTCGCCCGCACAGGCCAGCCCGTCTGGGTGGTGCGATCGGCAATCGAGCTCACGGTGGTGCTCGTCGGCTGGCTGCTCGGCGGCACGGTGGGGATCGGCACTGCCGTCTTCGCGTTCGGGATCGGCCCGCTCATCCAGGTCGCCATGCGGGTGCTGTGCGTCGAGCTCGCCGTCGACACCCGTCCAGCCCCGGCGCTGTCCCGCCCTGCCGCGGGCGTTTCCGAGCAGGCGGGGATCAGCGTCGTCGGAGAACGCTGAGCTCGACCGCGGCCGTGGCATTGAGCGTCTCGCCGCCGACGAGCCGCTCGAGCTCCCCGCGGTCCGTGTGGTGGCCTGCCGGGCCCATCTGGACGAGGTCTGCCGCGGCGCCGGGGGACAGGGCGAGGGGGAATTCAAGGGGCACGCGGGAGACCGGCTCGTAGTCGTTCGACGCCGCGTGCTCGAGGGCCTCGGCCTTCCCCTCCGGGACGCTGAGGAGAGGCAGCCTCTCTCGGAGCTCGGCGAGGTGCCCGGGCAGCGGCGTGACCACGCACAGGAGCCCACCGCGTCTGGTGACCCGCGCGAACTCAGGCAGGTTCCGCGGAGAGAAGACGTCCAGAACGCCGTCCACGCTTGCAGCCGCGAGCGGGAGGGGACGCCACAGATCCCACACGATGGCGGCGACACCCGGCAGCCTGGCGGCCCGGCGCAGCGCGTGTGGCGAGAGGTCGAGCGCAACGGCGCGGCGCCGTCGTGCGTCCGCGCTGCCGACTGCCGCGGCCCCGACTGCCGCGGTGCCGACCGCCGCCGTGCCCCGTAGGCCCAGCACGGCCGCCAGGTAATAGCCCGTTCCCGCGCCCGCGTCGAGGAGGGCGGCGTCCTCGCGGAGAGGACCGCATGCCTCGGCGAGGGCCTCCGCGATGGGCGCGTAGTGGCCAGCCGTGAGGAACCGATCCCGCGCCGCGACCATCTCGGCGGTATCGGGGGTAAACCCGGTCCCGCGGCCCGTGAGGAAGCTGACGTAGCCCTGCCGCGCGGCGTCGTACCGGTGCCCCTCGGCACACACGAGCGTCCGCGGCCCGCTCGCCTCAGGGTCCCAGTCGGTGCCGCAATGGGGGCAGATCAGGAGGTCCAGGGCGTCGGTGAGCACGGCTCCCATCGTATCGGCGTGCGAATGCATAGGATCCCTTTCATGCTTCCCGCACACGTGGACCTCATCCGTTCCCTGTCTACCCCCGCCGTGCATCCCGCCGCGGACCGCTGCGCAGTAGCCGTGACGCGCCCTGACTTCCGAGCCGACAGTGCCGTTGGCCAGGTCTGGGAAGTGCCGCTCGACGGCGGCGAGGGCCGCCTGCTGACGCGCGGATTCCGGGACACCGCTCCGGCGTACTCGCCCGACGGCCGTGTCCTCGCGTTCCTGCGTGCCGAGCCGGAGGGCCGGGCGCAGCTCGCGATTGTCGATGCCCGCGGGGGCGAGCCTCGCCTCCTCACAGACGCCCCGCTCGGCGTCTCGCAGTTCGCCTTCTCGCACGACGGCGCGCTGATCGCCTACACCGCGCGCGTGCCCGAGCCCGGGCGGTACGGATCCACCGAGGGCGTCCGTCCCGGTGCCGAGGACCCCCGTCTCATCCGAGACCTGAACTACCGGATGAACGGAGTCGGGTACACGGGCGACCAGCGCACGCGGCTGTTCGTCCTCGAGGTGCCGCGGTTGGACGCCGAGCCGTTCGTGGCCGCGCGAGGGCGGGCCGCCGCGGCCGAGACCGCCGGCGCCGGGAAGTCCGAAAGTCCCGCGCCGGAGACAGGTCTGCCCGAGTCGCGCGAGCTCACGGACGGCACCGTGGACCACGCGGAACCGGGGTTCAGCGCCGACGGGGCCTGGATCTACACGGTCTCGGGCTTCGACCCCTCGGCCGTCGACACCCTGGTCCGGCGGGCCGTCCGCACCCCGGTGGGTGGAGGCCCGAGCGAGGCGCTGGATCTCCCATCCGCCGCGGCCGACTCAGTGCTGTCGGTCGCCGAGGCGGCCGACGGCTCCGGCGTCTTCGTGGTCGCCTCCTCCCTCGGGGACTCGGGCACCGACTTCATCGGGCGGCCCTCGCACCTCTTCTGGCACACCCCGCACGACGGCGCGACGGTGCGGCTCACGCCCGACGGCGACGACCTGGGCGAGGCCCCGGGTGCCCTGCGCGTCGTGTCCGACGGCCGGGCGCTCGTCCTGAGCCGCACACGCGGTTCCGTGCAGCTGCTGGCCTTCAACGCCGAGGGACGCCGCGAGGAACTGACTGGGGCCCCGCTCGTGGTGACCGGCATCGGCGAGGCCGGGGGCGCCGTCGTGCTCTCAGCGGGCGACGCCGCGGGGCCGGGCGAGCTCTATCGGCTCGCCGAAGGCCGAGGCCCCGTGAAGATCACCGATCTCAACGCGCCGCTGCGCAGCGCCACCGCCCCGCTCGCGCCCAGGGAGTTCACCGGCACGAGTGCCGACGGCAGCGACGTGCACGGCTGGGTGGTGCTGCCCGCAGGGGAGGGGCCGCATCCTGCGCTCCTCATGATCCACGGCGGACCCTTCGCCCAGTACACGGGCGCGTGGTTCGACGAGGCGCAGGTCTACGCGGGCGCCGGGTACGGCGTTCTCATGTGCAACCCGCGCGGCGCAGCAGGCTACGGCGAGGACCACGCCCGTGCCATCAAGGGCCGCATGGGCACCGTGGACCTCGAGGATGTGCTCGGCTTCCTCGACTCCGCACTTGCCGCGTTCCCGCTGCTCGATGCCAGCCGGCTCGGGATCCTCGGCGGCTCGTACGGCGGATACCTCACGGCCTGGACGATCGCCCACGACCACCGGTTCAAGGCGGCGATTGTCGAGCGCGGGTTCCTGGATCCGCGCAGCTTCGTGGGCTCGAGCGATATCGGGTGGTTCTTCCCCGGCGAGTACACCGGCTGGGACCCGGCGGCGATAGAGCGGCAGAGCCCCATGGCGCACGTCGACGACGTGCGCACGCCAACGCTCGTGGTCCACTCCGAGGAGGACTGGCGCTGCCCGATCGAGCAGGCGCAGCGGTACTACACGGCTCTCAGACTCGGTGGCGTCGACGCCGAACTGCTCGTCTTCCCGGGCGAGAACCATGAGATGTCCCGCTCCGGCACGCCGCACCATCGCAAGGCACGCTTCGAGCACATCCTCCGGTGGTTCGGGCAGTACCTCCGCTAGGGCGCCTCGGCTCAGAAGCCCAGGGCGCGGGCGGCATGTTCGGGTGTGGGCTGGGCCCACCGCGCCGAGTACTCCTCGTTCGCGCACAGGGAGCGCGCCTCGGCCTTGTCGAGGTACAGGGTTCCGCCGAGGTGGTCGGTCTCGTGCTGGACGATCCGGGCCTGCCAGCCGCGGAACTCCGCGGCCCTGGCCTCTCCGTCCGGGGCGGTCCAGCGTGCCTCCACCCGGTCGGGCCTGCGCACCACGGCGGTGTAGCCGCGCACCGAGAGGCAGCCCTCGAAGAACTCTGCTCGCCCGTCTCCGACCGGGATGTAGGCCGGGTTGACCATCGCGACGAACGGCAGCGGCTCCCGGCTGCGCGTGTGCGCGATCTCCTCGTCTGCGGCCCACGTGTCCTCGAGTACCGCGAGCCGCAGCGGCAGGCCGATCTGGGGCGCTGCGAGGCCGACGCCCGGTGCCTCGTGCATTGTGCGGCGCATGATGGTCAGGAGCGCACCCAGCAGTTCGGCGTCGAGCTGGCCATCGAACGCCACGGCACGGGTCCGCAGGACGGGGTGTCCGGCCTGGACGATCGCGGGCAACTGCTCCCCGGCAACGATCTCGGCGGCGGCTTCGGCGATGCGCGCGGCAGACCAGTCGCTCGCGGGTGCCGCCGCAGATACGGACGATGAGGATGCGGAACTCATAGGCCAAGCCTAGGGTGCCCCGCGCGGTCTGCGTGGTTTTCCCGGTCTCGCCGTCTGACCGGTCGGGCCTCAGCCGGCAGACCAGCCGCACGCCGAGGCGACGAACGCGTAGATCGCCGCGCGCAGTGCCGTCGGGGCCGCCACCTTGACGACGCCGGAGGCGCCGCCCATCGCAACGGTGAGCGGAACTAAGGTGCCCACCTTGTCCTCGGCGACTGCGTGCGGATCGCAGCGGGCGGGACGCACTGCGAGACGGACCGTCTTCCCCGGCGCGAGCACGACGCCGCGTGGCCACGGCTGGGCCGGATCCTCGTCCAGCAGCGTGGTCCCGCCGACCGACGAGAGCGTGAGCGCGCTGACGGACAGGGGAGGGGTCGCGACCGGGATCGGCTCCACGCGGAGCGTCAGGACGGCCGTTCCGTTCGTCGGCCCCGGTGTGAGCGCATCGTCGAGGCGCAGGGCCGCGACGGAGGCCACCGCTGCGGCGAAACACCCTTCAGTGTGGATCCGGGCCAGCACGCCGTGCGGATCGGTGGCCGCCACACGGGTCTCCGTGCCGTCGGCGAGGCGCACGACGACGGAGGGTGCGCCGTCGGGCGACCGGTCCGCGGTCCCAGCCGATGCTGTTCCGGCAGGCCCCGAGCACCGCGGCGCCGCGGCAACGGCGGGAAGGCTCGTCGTCTGGCCCGTGGTGAAGTCCGTGGAACCGGTCCAGACGGTTCCGCCGGCGAAGCGCGGATCGTCGAGCTCGGCACGGACCACGGTGAAGGGCGCGCCGCCCGTGTCCGTGAGCTGGAGGACGATGGTCCCGCTCGCGTAGCCGTCCCGGAACTGGTCCACAGCGGCGGCGAGGGGGAGAGAAGCCGAGGACGGGGATGTGGACGCTGGCGGGTTCGACGCCTGCTTCGGGGCCGCAGTGACAGAGCATCCTCCGAGGCAGAGGGCGCCAGCCAGTGCAAGCACGCCGAGCGTGCGTGCAGGGGTCGTGGCAGGGGACATGCCCTTAGGGTACGGCCACCGCGATGCCGAGGAACTCCTGCGCGGCAGGCTCGAGGGGGCTCCCCGCGCGCCACACCGCGCGCAGCACGCGTCCGAGCCGAAGGCCCGGAGTCGGCACCTCGACGAGGCGGCCGGCGCGGATGGCCATCTGGACTGCGAGGCGGCTCACGACGCCGGGGCCGAGCCCGGCGGCGACGCTGGCCGCGAGGGCCGCATTGCTGCCCACCTCGAACCGGTCGCCGGCGCCGAACGGCGCGAGGGCGAGGTCGGCGGTTTGCCGCGTGCCGGAACCCGGCGCCCGCACCACGAGCCCGGCCGCGGCGACCGCCTGTGGCGAGACCCCGCCGTCGCGCGCCCAGGCGTGGTCGGGGCGCACGACGACGACGAGCTCGTCGCGCCCCACCTCGAGGTACCGGAAGCCCGTCTGGATGGTGGGGCCCTCGACGAAGCCCAGGTCCGCGGCGCCCGTGCGCAGGCGGTCGAAGACCTCGTCGGAGTTGCCGACGTCGAGGGTCGTGGTGACGCCGGCAAGGCGCTGCTGCGCGGTGGCGAGCCACCCGGGCATGAGGTGCTCAGCGACCGTGAGGGAGGCACAGAGGTGGAGCGCCCCGCGCCCTCCCTCGAGGGCCTGCACCGAACGGGCCACGCTCTCCGCGGCCTCGGCCACCTCGGCCGCGAGTCCCGCTACAACCCGACCGCGGTCCGTGAGCATGGTGCCCCTCGGCGTGCGCCGTGCGAGGGGGAATCCTGCGGATCGCTCCATCTGATCGAGCAGCCGCGACGCGTTCGGCTGGGCCATACCCGTGGTCCGGGCCGCCCCGCCAATGCTCCCCTCGGCCGCGAGGGCAGCAAGGAAGCGGTAATGCCGAAGGTCCCAGTCACGTACGGTCATATCGTCAGCATATGGGGTACATGCCCGATTGCCGTCTACTGGCCCCGCGTGTGCGCCGAGACCATGGAACCATGGCATCCGTACGTCCCGTGACCCCTCCCGAAACGCGCGGGACGTCCCGCACCGGCCGAGTCCTGCCGGGCCTCGCAGTCGCCGTAGTGGGGGCCGGCGCCGCCGTTGCCGCAGGCACAGCCGTCCCTGGGCTGAGCCCGCTGCTCGTCGCGATCGTCCTCGGCATCGCAGCGCGCAATCTGGGGCTCCTGCCGGCGAGCCTCGGCGCAGGCCTCGCCGTCGCGGGACGGGTCCCGCTCCGACTCGGCATCGTGGTGCTCGGCCTGCAGCTCTCGCTGCGGGACCTCGCGGAGCTCGGGTGGGGAATCCCGGCGCTCGCTGTCCTTGTGGTGGTAACGGGCATCGCCGTGACGCTGCTGCTCGGACGGCTCCTGCGGGTGCCGCGCCGCCAGGCGCTGCTCGTGGCCTGCGGCTTCTCGATCTGCGGGGCGGCGGCCGTTGCGGGTGTCGAATCGGTCGTCGAGGCCGATGAGGAGGAGACGGTCACCGCCGTCGCCCTTGTGGTCCTCTTCGGAACGCTCATGATCCCCACCGTCCCCCTCCTCGCAGGGCTCCTCGGGCTCGACGTCCGCACCGGGGCGGTGTGGGCCGGTGCGAGCGTGCACGAGGTTGCCCAGGTCGTCGCCACAGGTGGGCTGCTCGGCGGGGGAGCGCTGGCCATCGCGGTGACCGTCAAGCTCGCGCGGGTGCTCATGCTCGCGCCCGTCGCCGCCGCCCTGTCGTGGCAGATGCGGAAAAGAGGCACGGAAAGCGGCAAGCGGCCACCCCTCGTGCCGATCTTCGTGCTCGGGTTCATCGCGCTCGTGGTTGTCCGCACCCTTGTTCCTGTGCCCCCCGCGGTGCTCGGAGCGGCCTCGGGCCTGCAGACCTTCCTGCTCACGACGGCGATGCTCGGGCTGGGGGCGGGCGTGCGGATCCGTTCACTCGTTGCCCGTGGTGGACGGACGTTCGCGCTCGCCGCCGGCTCAACCCTCGCGGTGGCTGCGGTGGGTCTCGCCGGAGCGCTCGTGGTGGCCTGATCGCTCGGAACCAAGTCTGGAAACAGGCTGAGGGTGACCGCATCCTCAGCTGGATCACAGCTGGGCGCGCTCAAGGGCATAGATGCTGTTCCTACCGTGGGAGGCATGATCAAGGTCAGCCGTCGCCACTTCATCCAGGGTGCTGGACTCGCCGTCGTCGGCGCCGTCGCCGGGGCAGGAGTTGCACGTTCGAGCATCTTCCCGCTGCCGCCGAGCGCGGCCGCTGCTTCGACCCCCACGCCGTCGGCCTCCGCGTCGGCAGGCACGGCCGGGATTCCGGATCGGACGTTCACGAGCACCAAGCTCACTGCGCCGCACGTGAGTGTCTGGACCGACGCCTCCACCGCAGCAGGCCTCCTGTTCACGGGGCCCATGGGGCACGGGACCAACGGCCTCATCATGGACAACACGGGCGCCCCTGTGTGGATGGAGCCGACGGGCGTGGGAGTCACCGACCTGCGCGTGCAGACCTATCGGGGACAGCCCGTCCTGACCTACTGGAGCGGCAAGGGGATCGGCGGCCACGGAGAAGGCGTTGGCGTCATCAAGGACACCGCGTACAGGACCGTCGCCCAGCTCTCCGCGGGCGCCGGCCTCAAGGCCGACCTCCACGAGTTCACCCTCACTCAGGCCGGCACCGCACTCATGACCTCGTATCCGACGGTCAAGGCGGACCTGTCCTCGGTGGGCGGCCCCGCCTCGGGCTACATGTACGACTGCCACGTCCAAGAGGTAGACATCGCCACGGGTGCGCTCCTGTTCGACTGGACCGCGTCGGCCCACATCCCCCTCTCGGAATCGTTCGTCAAGCCCTCGGACGACGCCGCCGCGAACGGCACGACCTCAGACAAGGCGTTCGATCCCTTCCACATCAACTCCGTGGACCGCCGGCCCGACGGTTACCTCGTCTCGGCGCGCCACACCCACACCGCCTATCTCGTCGGGCAGGGCGGGGACATCATGTGGCGGCTTGGGGGGTCCAGGAGCGACTTCACGATTCCAGCGGACGCGGCATTCGCCTGGCAGCATGACGTGCGCCAGCGGTCCGGCGGGGTCGTCAGCATGTTCGACAACCACTACAAGGACGGCACCACGGGAACCTCCCGCGGGCTCATCCTCAACGTCGACGAGGCCGCCCGGACGGTCACCCTCAAGCTGGCCCTCGAGCGGGGCGGCCACCGCGGGAACGCCATGGGCAATGTCCAGTTCCTCGACAACGGCCACTACATGGTCGGATGGGGATCCGATCCGGCCGCGACCGAGTTCGCCGCGGACGGGACCGCGGTCTCCGAAGCCACCGGGATCGGCGGCGGCTGCTACCGCGCCTACCGGCATGCCTGGAGCGCAACGCCGACGACTCCGCCGGACGTCGCCGTCGTGCAGGGCAACGGTTCGACCATGCAGGCCTTTGCGAGCTGGAACGGCGCCACCGAGGTGGCGAGCTGGAGATTCCTCGCGGGCGACGACGCCGAGGCGCTCGCCGAGGCGGCCGTCGTCAAGAAGCGCGGTTTCGAGACCACGGCGGCCGTCGCAGCGGCCGGCCACGTGGCCGTCCAGGCGCTCGACGTGAAAGGCAACGTCCTCGCGACGTCCGCCGTCATCGCAGCGTAGGCTGGTGCCCCCGGACCGACGTTCCCAAGGCCTGCCGCGGGGCAAGGTCCGGTGAAGGACTGGAGGATGCCATGACCGACCCTCGCCGCGACCACGGCCTCGGCGTCGCGTGCGTGCTGGGAGCCTCGGTGCTCTGGGGAACCACCGGAACCGCGTCCGCGCTCGCGCCCGCGGTGACTCCGCTCGCGATCGGCGCCGCGTCCATGGGCTTCGGCGGCCTCCTGCTGGCAGCCACGGCGGGCCGGCAGATCGTGCGGCAGCGCGATTCGCTCGTGCGTTCTTGGCCGCTCGTCGCTCTCGGGGGCGTCGCGGTGCTCGTGTACGCGCTTGCCTTCTACACGTCCATGCGGCTCGCCGGAGTCGCCGTGGGCACCGCCGTGTCCATCGGCGGCGCGCCCATAGCGGCCGCTCTGCTCGAGCGCATTGTCGACGGGCGGCGGCTTTCGGCGCGCTGGGTCGGCGGCGCCCTCCTGGGCATCGCGGGCGCAGCCGTGCTCTGTCTAGCGCGCGGCGCCGTGCCGGGAGGAGCGGAGTCCGGAGCGGCCGCCCCAGAGCAGACGGTTGCCGGCGTGGCACTCGGGGCCGTGGCCGCCGCCTCCTACGCGCTCTACTCCTTCACGAGCCACCGGATCATGCGCGCCGGGGTGACGTCCCGCGCGGCGGTGGGGGCGACGTTCGGCGTCGCCGCCGTAGGACTCCTCGTGGTGCTCGCCCTGACCGGAGGCGCCTTCCTCACTTCATGGACCCATATCGGTGTGGGCGCCTACCTCGCCCTCGTCCCCATGTTCCTCGGCTATGTCCTGTTCGGCTGGGGCCTCAGCCGCGTGTCTGCGAGCACTGCGACAACGGTGTCGCTGGCGGAACCGGTCGTTGCCGCCGTGCTCGCCGTCCTCGTGGTGGGGGAGAGGCTTCCACCCGCGGGTTGGGCCGGGATGGCGCTCATCGTCGGGTGCCTCGCCGTCCTGACGGTGCCGATGCCCTCCTGGATGAGGCCGCGACGTCGTGCGCCCCGGGACGCGGTCACCACCGGGACCGCCGACGCCGCCGTTGCCGTTGTCGCCCCCGAAGGCTAGCGATGGACCCGGCCGAGGCGCTCCGCGAGATCGCGTTCTGGCTCGAGCGCGAGCAAGCGGAGGGGTACCGTGTGCGAGCCTTCCGCACCGCCGCCGGGATCGTGGCGGGGATGGCGCCCGACGACGTCGCGGCACGCGCCCGCGACGGCCGTCTCAAGCGGGTCAAGGGAATCGGCGACCGCACCTTCGCTGTGGTGCGCGAGGCGGTCGACGGCGTGGTGCCCGAGTACCTGCGCGAGCTGCGGGCCCGTGCCGAAGCGCCGCTCGCCGACGGAGGCGGGGAGCTCCATGCGCTCTTGAAGGGTGACCTGCACGCGCACAGCGACTGGTCCGACGGCGGCGCACCGCTGGACGAGATGGCCCAGGCCGCGCGATGGCTGGGTCGCGACTACCAGGCCCTGACCGACCATTCGCCGAGCCTCACGATCGCGCACGGGCTCGACGCCGAGCGGCTCGCACTCCAGCTCGACGCCGTAGCCGAGGCGAACGAGGCGCTCGGTGACGGCTTCAGGCTGCTGACGGGCATCGAGGTCGACATCCTCGAAGACGGGAGCCTGGACCAGACGCGCGAGATGCTCGGGCGGCTCGACGTCGTGGTTGCCAGCGTCCACTCGAAGCTGCGGGCGGAGTCGGGACCGATGACGCGGCGCATGCTCTCCGCCGTCGACGACCCGCACACGGACGTGCTCGGTCACTGCACCGGTCGCCTCGTGCAGGGTTCACGGGGCACGCGGCCCGAATCACAGTTCGACGCAGCACAGGTCTTCGCGGCCTGCGCTGAGGCGGGAGTCGCGGTGGAGATCAACTCCCGGCCTGAGCGGCAAGACCCGCCCGACCGGCTCATCCAGATCGCGCTCGACGCCGGCTGTCTCTTCAGCATCGACAGCGACGCCCACGCGCCGGGCCAGCTCGACTTCCTCCGCTACGGCGCCGCACGGGCCGAGGCGAATGGCGTGCCTGCCGAGCGGATCGTCACGACGTGGCCGCTGGAGCGGCTGCTCGACTGGACGGGGCGTCACCGCTAGGTTCTAGACCGGTCCAGTCGGCGCCCGATTCAGGCCCCGTGCCGTTTCACCCTGCCGAGCTGTGGACTCCGTCACAAAAGAGGCAATATCCGTACCGGTCTAGGTACGATAGTCGGGCAGGCTCAAGGACGAGACTGCCAGGGCGACGATCCTGACATCAGAGAAAGCATGTGACTCATGACCGTTGACTCCCACTCCGTGTCCCTCAAGATCTGGGATCCCGCCACCGTGGACCACGCTCTCGAAGAGGCCATCTCCCACGTGTCGGCCAAGGCCGGCGCCCACCGCGACCATGTCAAGGTGACCCGCAGCGGCCCCGACGTCTTCACGGTCCACGTCGGCGACCTCGCCTGACCGGACGCACCAACAGCTTTCCAGGGCGCCGCTCCAGCTTTGCTGGGGCGGCGCCCTCTGTCTTTGCGCCCGTTCCTGTGAGGGGCGGGTCCAAAGGCACTTCCCTTGGGCTGGCGAGTGGGCGCAGGGTTGCCCCATGGCCGGTCCAGCGGGGGATGGCGGCGCACGACGGCGCAGGGTCCGCTCGCGCGTGCTGCTCGCCGCCGTCGTTCTCGTGGTGGTGGTCGGGGCCGTAGTGGCAGCCTTCCTGCTCATGTCACCGCGGGCCACGCCGCCCGCGGGAAGCCCGAGTCCCACGCCAACGGCGTCGGCCAGCGAGACGGTTTCCTCCAGCCCGTCGGCGACACTTCCCCCACTGGCGTCCGGGGCCATGAACATCCTCGTCCTGGGCAGTGACATCCGAGGGAACGCCCGCGATGCCGTGGCCCGCCAGGAAGCCGGTGGCGGGGTCGTCGACCAGCGCTCGGACATGATCATGCTGATCCACGTCCCCGCCGACCGCTCCCGGGTCTTCGGCATCTCGATCATGCGCGACACATGGGTCACGATCGCCGGGCACGGCCAGGCGAAGATCAATGCCGCGCTGGCTCTGGGCGGCCCGAGGCTCGCAGCGGATACGGTCGCCGCAATGCTTTCGACCAGGATCGACCATTACGCGATGCTCGACTTCGACGGGTTCAAGGCCATCACCGACGCGCTCGGCGGCGTTGACGTCAACGTCCCGCTCGCGTTCACGGCCACGTTCGACACGCACCACGCCTTCGCCCAGGGCTTGAATCATCTGGATGGACAGGCCGCGCTCGAATTCGTGCGCGAGCGCTACGCCTTCGCCGACGGCGACTACCAGCGTGTACGCGACCAGCAGGCGTTCGTCCGTTCGCTCGTGGCACAGCTGCTGACCACCGGCCGGGTGCGCGGACCGGCCGAGGCGATGGGCGCCGTCGCCCTCGCTTCGCCGTACGTGATCACGGATCAAGGCCTCGATGCCACCGGGATCGCGGCACTCGGCTACGGCCTGCGCGGGATCGATCCGGCAGCGGACGTCTTCTTCACGCTGCCGACGGCGGGGACTGGCACCTCGGCGGACGGGCAGTCGATTGTAGTGCCGGACGACGCGGGGATCGCCGAGGTCGCAGCGGCGTTGGCCCGAGACGACCTCGGCGGGTACGCGGCAGCCCACGGGCTCGGATAGTCGACCCCGCCTAGACTGGGCGCCATGCATGCTGCCGACAGCCATGATGTGATCCGCATCCAGGGTGCTCGCGAGAACAACCTCAAGGACGTGAGCCTTGAGCTCCCGAAGAGGCGCCTGACCGTCTTCACCGGGGTCTCCGGCTCGGGCAAGAGCTCGCTCGTGTTCGCCACCATCGCGGCCGAGTCGCAGCGGATGATCAATGAGACCTACTCGACGTTCGTCCAGGGCTTCATGCCGACCATGGCCCGCCCCGACGTCGACCTGCTCGAGGGGCTCACGACGGCGATCATCGTGGACCAAGAGCGCATGGGAGCGAACGTGCGCTCGACGGTCGGCACCGTCACGGACGCGAACGCGATGCTGCGGATGCTCTTCAGCCGCCTGGGCCAGCCGCACATCGGCTCGCCCCAGGCTTTTTCGTTCAATGTGCCGTCCGTCAGCGGCGCCGGGTCGATCAGGACCGCGTCCGGCAAGACCGAGAAGCGCTCCTTCAGTATCACGGGCGGCATGTGTCCCCGGTGCGAGGGCACAGGCTCGGTCAACGACTTCGACTTCACGGCACTGTATGACGCCACCAAGTCCCTCGCCGGGGGTGCGCTTCTGGTCCCCGGCTACAGCATGGACGGCTGGTATGGGCGGATCTTCGCCGGCTCGGGATACTTCGACATGGACAAGCCGATCGGCGAGTTCACGGAGAGGGAGCTGAACGACCTCCTGTTCAGGGAGCCGACCAAGATCAAGGTCGAGGGCATCAACCTCACCTACGAGGGCCTCATCCCGAAGATCCAGAAGTCGATGCTGTCCAAGGACAAGGAGGCGATGCAGCCCCACATCCGCGCCTTCGTGGAGCGAGCGATCACGTTCCAGTCGTGTCCCGAGTGCGGTGGGACACGGCTCGCCGCGCCCGCCCGCTCGTCGAAGATCAGGGGAGTGAGCATCGCCGACGTGTGCGCGATGCAGATCAGCGACCTCGCGGGGTGGGTCCGCGGCCTCGACGAGCCCTCCGTTGGCCCGCTCGTGGGCGGGCTCCAGCATCTACTCGATTCGTTCGTGGGCATCGGACTCGGATACCTGTCCCTCGATCGCGCGTCCGGCACGCTCTCGGGCGGCGAGGCGCAGCGGACCAAGATGATCCGGCACCTCGGCTCGTCCCTCACGGATGTCACGTACGTCTTCGACGAGCCGACGATCGGCCTCCACCCGCACGACATCCAGCGCATGAACGAGTTGCTCCTCCGGCTGCGGGACAAAGGGAACACGGTCCTCGTCGTCGAGCACAAGCCGGAGGCGATCGCGATCGCTGACCACGTCGTCGACCTCGGCCCCGGGGCCGGCACGGGAGGCGGGATGATCTGCTTTGAGGGCACGGTGGAGGCACTGCGGGGGAGCGGCACCCTCACAGGACGGCACCTCGACGACCGGGCCCGTCTCAAGGGCAGCGTGCGCAGCCCGAAGGGCTCCCTCGAGGTGCGCGGCGCGTCGGCGAACAACCTCAAGGAGGTCGACGTCGATATCCCGCTCGGCGTCCTGACGGTCGTCACGGGCGTGGCTGGCTCGGGGAAGAGCTCCCTGATCCACGGGTCGGTGGCGCCGCGGCAGGACGTCGTCGTGATCGACCAGGGCGCCATCAAGGGCTCGCGCCGCAGCAACCCGGCGACGTACTCCGGGCTCCTCGAACCGGTCCGCAAGGCGTTCGCGAAGGCGAACGGCGTCAAGGCCGCGCTGTTCAGCGCGAACTCCGAGGGCGCGTGTCCGGTGTGCAACGGCGCAGGCGTGATCTACACCGAGCTTGGGTTCATGGACACGGTGTCCACCCCGTGCGAGGAGTGCGAGGGCAAGCGCTACCAACCAGCGGTCCTCGAGTACCGGCTCAATGGGCGCGACATTGCAGAGGTCCTCGCGATGCCGGTCACCGAGGCCGAGGCCTTCTTCGCCGAGGAGGAGTCGGCGATCCCCGGGGCGCACCGGATCCTTGCGAGAATGGCCGACGTCGGCCTCGGCTACCTCGCGCTCGGCCAGCCCCTCACGACTCTGTCGGGCGGAGAGCGGCAGCGCCTCAAGCTCGCGACGCAGATGGGGGAGACGGGCGGCATCTATGTCCTCGACGAGCCCACCACTGGTCTCCATCTGACCGATGTCGAGCAACTTCTGGGCCTCCTCGATCGGCTCGTGGACTCGGGCAAGTCCGTCATTGTCATTGAGCACCACCAGGCCGTCATGGCGCACGCGGACTGGATCATCGACCTCGGGCCAGGGGCCGGGCACGACGGCGGTCGGGTCGTCTTCGAAGGCACGCCAGCCGACCTCGTGGCGAACCGCTCGACGCTGACGGGGGAGCACCTCGCGAAGTACGTCCGCGCGTGATCGGTGCGGAAGAGCCGGCGCGGCGGCCTGCCTGCGACAGGTAGTCCGGAGCCGGCTCCAGAGGGGCGTACTCCCGAAGCAGTCCCGCAGGGCGCAGGCGCCATTCGCCTTGCGGGGGTGCCGGGCGTCCCCTTCCCGTACTGCTGGCAGAGGCGATAGACCCCAGGACCTATCGGCCCGTCACCGCGCGCTGCACGAACGCCAGGACTGCCATCGTGAGGAAGAGGATGCCGGCCGCGATGATCCAGCCGAGGCCGGCGTTCCTTGCTAGGCCGAGCATCCCTCCCGTGGCGGCGAAGAAGAGGGTGACGTAGCCGATGACCATCCACCGCGTCTTACGGAAGTCAATCTTGAGGACGTAGTCAAGCAGCGCCTCGACCAGGAGCCAGGCCAGCATGAGCGCGATCTGGAAATAGTACAGCCAAGGCCGATTCAGGACCGGGGCCGAGGCAAGCAGATACAGGAGCGGGATCGCGAGGACGAACTCGAAGTACCCGATCCAATGACCGATGCGCGAAGCGCCCAACAGCCTCGTCACGAACACCGCGATGGCGGATGCATAGAACGTGACGGCGACCACCGCACCCAGCAGATCCGTGGCTCGTAACACGCACCCAGTTTCTGCTGGGCCAGTCTGGACGCCTAGGGGATTGAGTCCGTACAGGTCTCTGAGGCGGCATGGCGGCACAGAGACGGCCCCTCATTCCGACTTCCCGAAGGCTACCGCACCTCCTACAGCCGACTGGGCAAGCTCCCCAAACCCAGACGCCTCGCACGGGTCGAGACACCTGCACCATCGGCCGGTGACCTGCGAAGACGCTGGAATCGCGCCGGGAAGGGAGCTCTCGCATCAGACGGAACCCCCGTTGGTTAACCGCCGATAATCGACATTATGTCAAGTAACCCGGAGAGGGGGCTCCCCTGCCTTTGCCCGGCATATCCCCGGCCAGGCGAGAGCGCCAAGAGCTCCCGGCGCCACCGCGCGAGAGGCGGCACATTTCTCCAGAGGAACCTCTCGCCTTTTTCGGGCTCTCGGTATGCCCAGATGGCCTCGGCCCTGGTCAGTTATGTCAACTAGGCGGTCCCCGGCCGGTGTGAGAACCTGTTCGATTCCGACCGCTCTGCTGCACCTCGACGCGTCCGGGCCTGTCTGTCGGCGCGCGGCGCCCGCGGGCAGCCGCTCGGCATCGCGGTCGCCAAGTGGCTCGGCACCCTGGCGCCCACCGGCCAATTCGGGACCCTCTCCCCCTCGCAATTCATCCTCTGCATCGGGCTTGCTGTGCTCGGCGTTCGACCTCACCTACGTCGGGCGCCTGGCCCGAGTCCGCCGCGCAGAGACCGCCCGCGGCGCCTGGGAAGACGGTTCGATAGGCTGAGCCGCATGCCGATGTGGCCCACACCCTATGTCTCCTTTCCCGGCACGGCCCGCGAAGCACTCGAGTTCTACAGGGACGTGTTCGGCGGCGACCTCACGCTCCATACGCGCGCGGACTTCGGATCCGCTGATGAACCGCTCGAGGCCATCGCCCACGGCATCCTGAGCGGCCCGGTGCAACTGTTCGGCGCCGATGCCGACGGCCCTGCGCCAAGCCCGCACTGCGAGGGCATCATGTTCAGTCTGCTAGGGGCGTCGGACGCGGAGACGCTCACGGGCTGGTTTGCACGGCTCGCCGAAGGCGGACGCGTCGTTGACGACCTCCGTTCGCGTCCCTGGGGTGCCTCCGACGGTCAAGTGGTCGACAAGTACGGGCTGCACTGGCTCATCGGATTCGAGCACTAGCTCCTTGTCCTGCAGCCCGGCTCGGTGCTGGTGGCGGCGACGGGCCGGCGCTTCGCCCGTCGGTCAGTACTCCGCCCGGCCCAGCTGCTCCAGCCTCTGCGAGAGCAGGGCTCGCTCCCCTGCCCCCGGCGCGAGCCGGAGCGCCGAGCGGTACTCCTGCGCGGCGTCGTCCGCGCGGCCGAGCCGGCGCAGGAGATCCGCGCGCACCGCGTGGAAGACGTGGTAGCCGCCCAAAGCAAGACCATCGACGATCGCGAGAGCGGGCAACGGGCCCTCGACCTCCGCGACGGCTACGGCCCGGTTGAGCTCGACGACGGGCCCGGGCGCCACCTCGGCCAACAGCCCGTAGAGCCTGACGATGCGGCGCCAGTCGGTCTCCTCGGGGTGGCGCGCTCCGCTATGCACCGCCTGGATCGCTGCCTGGAGCTGATATGGTCCCAGACGGCCGCGGACGAGGCATCGCCGTACGAGGACCTGTGCCTCGGCCATGAACTCGCGGTCCCACGCGCTGCGGTCCTGCTCGGCCAGCGGGACCAGGATCCCGCCCGCGGCGGCCCGAGCGGCGCGGCGAGACTCGGAGAACAGGATGAGGGCGAGCAGTCCCTCCGCCTCGGGCTCCTCGGGCGCGAGGAGCACCATCGTCCGCGCGAGCCGCAGCGCCTCAGCGCACAGGCCTGTGCGCTCCGCGGGGTCGCCCAGTCCCGCCGAGTAGCCCTCGTTGTAGATGAGGTAGACGACGGCGAGCACTCCCGCGAGCCGCTCGGGCAGCTCGGCCGCTCCGGGAATGCGGAACGGGATCCCGGCGTCCCGGATCTTGGCCTTGGCACGGGAAATCCGCTGGCCCATGGTCGGCTCGGCGACGAGGAAGGCAGCGGCGATCTGCGCCGTCGTGAGCCCGCCCAGCACCCTCAGCGCAAGGGCCACCCGGGCTGGCATCCCGAGGGCGGGATGACAGCACGCGAACAGCAGCTTGAGGCGGTCGTCGCCGAAGACGTCGTCGTCGGACCCCGCCTCTGGCGTGCCGCCGGCGCGCAGCAGTGACGCCTCGGCCTCTTTCGGGCCGCGCGCGGCTTCGCGCCGGAATCGGTCGACGGCGCGGCGGCGCGCCGTCGTGATGATCCACGCGCCGGGCTGCTCGGGCAGGCCATCAGCGGGCCAACGCTCGGCCGCAACGGCGAACGCTTCCTGAACGGCGTCCTCGGCGAGGCCGAGATCGCCCGTGGTCCGCAGGAGAATCGACACCGCACGGCCGTATTCCTCCCGGAATACGGCCGCGACGGCGTCACGCATCACGGGCAGCCGATCATCCAGGGAGGCCAGCGAAGGCCCGGACCTCGATCGGGAGACCCGTGATTTCGGCGAATCGGCGGGCCCACACGAGCGCCGCGTCGAGATCCGGCGCGTCGATGATGTCGAATCCGCCCAGATGCTCCTTGCCTTCAAGGTAGGGTCCGTCGGTGATGAGGACCTCTCCCCCTTCGGCGCGCAGCACGGTGGACCCGCCAGCGTCCGCGAGCCCATTGCCGAAGACGAAAGCACCGGCGGCCTTGAGATCCTCGGTGAGCTCGCCGAGCTTCGCCATGACGGGCGCGAGGAATTCTGGCGGTGGCACGACGCCGTCGGGCTGGTACATGCTGATCAGGTACTGCGGCATGGTTCTCGCCTCCTGTGACTTGGGGGCCCCAGTGGCCCCTCGCCTACTGGACGAACAGAGCCCGGGTTCTTCGACAGCCCGCCCCTCGAGTCCTGGGGACGCGAGCGTAGATCGTAGCACCGTAGGGTGGAGGAATGCAGTCCTCGGAACCCGATCTCCCGCGCACGGCTGCCATTGCAGCCGTCGCCGACCTCATCGTCGTCCTCGCGTTCGCCGCCACCGGCCGAGCGACCCACAACCTTGACAGCCCTGTGCTGGGCGTCCTGGCCACGGCATGGCCGTTCGTCGTCGGCCTCGCCGCGGCATGGGCCGCCGTGCGCCTCTGGCGCCGACCGCTGAGCGTGTGGCCCGCGGGTATCTCGGCGTGGCTCGGCAGCTACCTGATCGGCATGCTCCTGCGCTGGGCGACGGGCGGTGGTATGGCGACGCCGTTCCTCCTCGTTGCGCTCGGCACCCTTGGTGTGTTCCTCGTGGGATGGCGCGCCGCGGTCCTCGGGATCCGTGCGGCCCGCCGCACGAGCGCCGACCGCTAGGCTGGTGGAAGGGAACGCCCCCTTGTCGAATGGAGGACCATGATCACGGCATTCGTCTTCATCAAGACGGACTCGAAGAGGATTCCCGAGGCGGCTGAGGAGATCTCCGCCATTCCTGGGATCAGCGAGGTCTACTCCGTCACCGGCGAGTGGGACCTCATCGCCGTCGCGCGGGTCCGCCAGCACGAGGACCTCGCCGACGTCGTCGCTGACCGTCTCTCAAAGGTGGAGGGCGTCGTCGAGACGACCACTCACATCGCGTTCCGCGCCTATTCCCGGCACGACCTCGACGCTGCGTTCTCCCTCGGCCTCACCTGAGCTCACCGACGAAGGGTGCCGGACCGCTGTGCAGCGGTCCGGCCCCCTTCGGTGTGGCGTCGAGCATCCCGTCAGCCGCGCGTGAAGGCGACCCAAGCCTCGAGTGCACGGGCGGCTGCTCCCGAGTCGATCGACTCCTCGGCGCGCTGCTTCGCGGCGGCGAGGCGGCTGAGAAGGGGGCCCTCGGCGTTGATGTCGTACGCAACGAGGCCGGCCGCAGCGTTGAGCACGACAGCGTCGCGCACCGGGCCGCGTTCGCCGGCGAGGGTGCGCCGCACGACTTCTGCGTTGTGTGCGGCGTCGCCGCCCCGGAGGTCATCGAGGGTTGCGCGCGGAATGCCGAGGTCCTCTGGGTCGAGCACTGACTCCGCGACGGCGCCGTCCCTGACCTCCCAGACGTGTGACGTCGTCGTGATGGTGAGTTCGTCCAGCCCGTCGTCACCGCGGAAGACGAGCCCTCGGCTGCCGCGCTCGGCCAAGACGCCCGCGATGAGGGGGGCCATCCGTGCATCGGCGGCACCGACTGCGGAGGCCTGCACGTTCGCCGGGTTCGTGAGCGGGCCGAGGATATTGAAGGCTGTAGGGATCGCGAGCTGCTTGCGGGGAACCGCCGTGTAGCGGAACGACGGGTGGAAGACCTGGGCGAAGCAGAACGTGATGCCGCACTCCTCGGCGGCTTCCGCGACTCGATCGACGCCCATGTCCAGACGGACGCCGAGTGCCTCGAGGACGTCAGCGGAGCCTGATGAGGACGACGCCGCGCGGTTGCCGTGCTTGACGACCTTCGCCCCGGCCCCGGCCATCACGAGGGCTGCGGTGCTGGAGATGTTGACGGTGTTCTGCTGGTCGCCGCCAGTGCCGACGATGTCGAGCTTCTCCCCCGAGATGGTGATCGGCGTGGCACGGGCGACCATGCCCTTGACCAGACCCGCCAGCTCCTCTACCGTCTCACCCTTGGCCTTGAGGCCAACGAGGAAGCCCGCGATCTGGACGTCGGTCGCGTCTCCGGCCATGATGGTGTCCATCGCCCACGCGGTCTCGGCCTGACTCAGGTCGCGTCCCTCCACGAGCGTTCCGATGAGCGAGCGCCACGTAGGCGTCGGCACGTGCGCAGATTCACGCTCAGACGATTCCAGATCGGCAGATTCGCTGCCTGAAGCCTCGGTAGTCACTCGTTGATGCTAACGGATCCGCGTGTTTTCGAGGGTTTGTAGAAAAAGTTCCCAGAAGGGGCGGTTCGCGTTGGGCGAACCCGGGGTTTGTAGACATAATGTCCTTGTGACGACAGCGACTCATGCCCCGACAACCCCGGCACATCCCACGCTGAATCGCCCCAACATGGTCTCGGTCGGGACCGTGGTGTGGCTGTCCAGTGAGCTGATGTTCTTTGCCGGGCTCTTTGCCATGTACTTCTCCCTGCGGGCCGCCTCGAGCGACCTCTGGTCCGAGGAGACATCCAAGCTCAACTTCCCCTTCGCCCTCGTGAACACGATCGTCCTCGTGGCGAGCTCCTTCACGTGCCAGATGGGCGTCTTCGCCGCGGAGCGGCTCCAGCCCCGTCGATCGGGCGGCGTCTTCGCATTCGTCCGCTGGGGCATGACCGAGTGGTTCATGCTGACCTTCCTCATGGGGGCGTTCTTCGTGGCCGGCCAGTCCACCGAGTACTCGATGCTCGTGTCGGAGCATGTCACGCTCGACGCCAACGCCTACGGCTCCGCCTTCTACATCACCACCGGCTTCCACGGGCTCCACGTGATGGGCGGCCTGATCGCGTTCCTCTTCATCATCGGCCGTGCCTACGCGGCCAAGCGCTTCGGCCATTACGAAGCCACGGCGGCCATCGTCACCTCGTACTACTGGCACTTCGTGGACGTCGTATGGATCGGGCTCTTCCTGGTCATCTACGTGCTCAAGTAGCGCGTACCACAGCAGCAGATCTCGGACCGCGCCCCCCGCGGCGGCGGCAGGATACGGATAGGAACGGATTCGTGAAGGCACTCTCGCAGAAGCGGCGTCATCCGCTGGCAGTCATCGCACTGCTGGTCATGGGGCTGCTGCTGACTGGCGGCATGTACGCCATGATCAGCACGGCCAATAAGGCCAAGGCCGATACCAGCTTCTCCGCATCAGATGTCAGCGAGGGCCAGAAGCTCTTTGTTGCGAACTGTGCGACCTGCCACGGGATGGGGGCATCAGGCACCGCTGCCGGCCCGTCGCTCGTGGGTGTCGGCGCCGCGGCGGTGGACTTCCAGGTCGGCACCGGCCGCATGCCGATGCAGATGAACGGCCCGCAGGCGCAGAAGAAGCCGGTCCAGTTCAGCGATGACCAGACCAAGCAGCTCGCCGCGTACGTCGCATCGATCGGCCCCGGCCCGGCGCTGCCCGACGAGGCCATGCTCGACGGCAAGGGTGACGCAACCCACGGTGGCGAGCTCTTCCGTGTCAACTGCGCCATGTGCCACAACGCCGCCGCTGCCGGTGGCGCGCTGACGCGGGGCAAGTTCGCTCCGTCACTCGCTGGCGTGACGTCGAAGCACATCTACGAGGCCATGGCGACCGGCCCGCAGAACATGCCGGTGTTCTCGGACGCCAACATCTCCCCCGAGGGCAAGCGC
Source organism: Sinomonas sp. ASV486 (assembly GCF_030908215.1). Lineage (GTDB taxonomy): Bacteria > Actinomycetota > Actinomycetes > Actinomycetales > Micrococcaceae > Sinomonas > Sinomonas puerhi. Next base: position 53,535 of record NZ_JAVFJK010000010.1, read on the forward strand.
GACATCATCACGTTCCTCACGACCATCGAGTCGCAGGGCTCTCCCGGCGGTGCCGATCTCGGCTCGCTCGGCCCGGTCTCCGAGGGGCTGTTCGTGTGGGTGGCCGGACTCGGAATCATCATCGCGTTCACGATCTGGCTGACGTCCCGCACGTCCTGACGCCACAGCGCAGCGCAGTTTGGGCCGTCCATGTGGCGGCAACGTTTTGAACATTGTCCCCGGACCGGGGGCCAGGAAGGATGAGGGGAAATATGGGCAACCATAGTGACGGTTCTCCCCAGAGTGGCGGCGCCGTAGCTACGGCTGGTCAGACAGAGAAGTTTGCGGATCCAGGACTCCCACCGCATCGTCTCCGTCTGGCCGACACCGACCCCAGGGCTGCGAAGCGTGCTGAGCGCCAGGTCACGATTCTGTTCATCGTCTCGGTGATCGGCACTGTCGTGTTCCTCGTCTCGTACTTCGCCATTGACCTGGGCAGCGATTCGACGATCTCGACCATCCGCCTGCAGAACATCCTGCTCGGCGTCGGTACAGCGTTCGCCATGCTGGGCATCGGCACCGGCATCGTTCACTGGGCGAAGGCCCTCATGCCGGACCACGAGGTGTCCGAGTCGCGCCACCCGGTGCGTTCCGAAGAGGACCGCGCCGCAGCCGTCAAGATCGTTGACGACATCATCGAGGAGACGGGGATCAAGCGCCGCCCCCTCATCCGGAACACCCTCATCGGTGCGATGGCGCTCGCCCCGCTCCCGGCGCTCGCGGTCTTCGGTGACCTCGGGCCCAATGCGGGCGATAGGCTCCGCCACACGATGTGGGCGCCGAAGGACGGAAAGAAGATCCGCCTCACCCGCGACCCTGATGGCACCCCCATCAAGGCCTCGGACGTGACGATCGGCTCTGCGTTCCACGTGATCCCCGAGGGTCTCAACGACCTCACCGAGGGCAAGCTCAACGAGAAGGCGAAGTCCGTCGTCCTCCTCATGCGCCTCAATCCGGCTGATCTCCATATCTCCGCCGGGCGTGAGACCTGGAGCTACAACGGCATCGTTGCCTACTCCAAGATCTGCACCCACGTCGGCTGCCCTGTGGCCCTCTACGAGCAGCAGACGCACCACCTGCTGTGCCCGTGCCACCAGTCGACCTTCGACCTCACGCACGAGTGCGCAGTCATCTTCGGTCCGGCAAGCCGCCCGCTGCCCCAGCTGCCGATCGAGGTCGACGCCGAAGGCTACCTCGTGGCTACCTCGGACTTCCACGAATCTGTTGGACCTAGCTACTGGGAGCGTGAGTACTCGTGAGCGGCACTACGGCCCCCACCTACCAGCCGCCGACCAAGGTCGGCCGCATCGCGGACTTCGTCGACCAGCGCACTGGCACGTCCTCGGTCCTCCGCGAATTCGGACGCAAGGTCTTCCCCGACCATTGGTCCTTCATGTTCGGCGAAGTTGCGCTGTACAGCTTCGTCATCCTGCTGATGTCGGGAACGTTCCTGACGTTCTTCTTCGACCCATCGATGGCGGAGACGCACTACGACGGGGCCTATGTGCCGCTGCGCGGCATGGAGATGTCGGTCGCCTACCAGTCCTCGCTGCATATCTCGTTCGAGGTCCGTGGCGGCCTGTTCATGCGCCAGGTCCACCACTGGGCCGCGCTCCTCTTCGTTGCAGCAATGAGCGTGCACATGCTGCGCGTGTTCTTCACCGGAGCATTCCGCAAGCCGCGCGAGATGAACTGGGTCATCGGCGGCGTCCTGCTCATCCTGGGCATGGCCGCCGGCTTCACGGGCTACTCGCTCCCGGATGACCTCCTGTCGGGCAACGGCCTGCGCATTATCGACGGCGTCATCAAGTCGATTCCGATCATCGGCACGTGGATCTCGATGTTCCTCTTCGGAGGTGAGTTCCCGGGCAACGCGATCATCGGGCGACTGTATGTGCTGCACATACTGCTCGTGCCTGCGATGATCCTGCTGTTCGTTGCGCTCCACCTCGTGTTCGTGGTGGTCCACAAGCACACGCAGTACCCTGGCCCCGGCCGCAACGACGGCAACGTCGTGGGGTACCCGCTGGGCCCGGTCTACGCAGCTAAGGCAGGCGGCTTCTTCTTCATCGTCTTCGGCATCATCGCGGCGATGGCAGCGTTCTTCACGATCAACCCGATCTGGAACTACGGGCCGTATGACCCGTCCCCCGTGTCCGCCGGCACCCAGCCCGACTGGTACATCGGTTGGGTTGACGGCGCGCTGCGCCTCATGCCGGGCGTTCTGGGTTCGCTGGACGGGTACCGTCAGCACTTCGAGTTCGTGATCTTCGGGCAGCAGACGCTCACGCTGAATGTGCTGCTCCCGGCCCTCGTCCCGGCGGGCATCGTGTTCACGGTGCTCTTCACGTACCCGTGGATCGAGCGCTGGATCACGAAGGACGAGCGCGAGCACCATGTTCTCGACCGCCCACGCAATGCGCCGACCCGCACGGCGATCGGCATGGCCGGATTCACGTTCTACTGCGTGATGTGGGCAGCGGCCGCGTCGGACCTGATCGCCACGCACTTCCACGTGGCACTGAACGATGTGACCTACTGGCTCCGGGCACTGTTCTTCGTCGGGCCGATCATCGCCTTCGTTGTCACGAAGCGCATTGCCCTCGCGCTGCAGCGCAAGGACCGCGAGATCGCACTCCATGGACGCGAGACGGGCCGGATCGTCCGCCTCCCCCACGGTGAGTTCATCGAGGTTCACGCTCCGCTCGACGAGTACAAGCGCTATCGCCTGGTCGGCTTCGAGTCGCCCGCGGTGCTGGCCGCTCAGCCCAACGCCAAGGGCGTCGTCGACCGCAAGGAGCGCCGTCGCGCCAAGCTGTCGCAGTGGTTCTTCGAGGATCGCGTTGCCCCCGCGACTCCGGCAGAGCTGGAGGCGGCCCACGCACACGGCCACCACGAGGCCATCGAGGCACACGACGAGGCCAAGAGCCTCGGTCGCTGACGCTGGCTCAGCCAAACAAGAGGAGGACCCCCGCACCCTCTGGTGCGGGGGTCCTCCTCTTTCTTCCGCCGTTGAACGGCTTCTGGCGGCGCTCAGGGCGCCTGAAATCGGTTCGGCGAGTAGTTGCGGGGCGACCGCAGCCCAGGCCGTTGCAGGGGCACCCAGAGCTTGTAGCGGTCGGCTCGGTAATAGGACACCGAATAGTCGACGACCGACTTGGCGACGTAGGCATGCCGTTGGATCTTGAGCAGGGGCGATCCCATCTCGACGCTGAGGAGGCGAGCCGTCGACGGCGACGCGGCGGTCGCCTCGATGGTGTCCTCCCCCCACTCCATCACGAGGCCGTACTTCTCGCTGAGCACTTGATAGAGGGATGCCGGCGGCGGGCCGTCGACGAAGCCCGGGACGCGGTGCGCAACGATGTAGTTCTCATCGACGCTCATGGGCTCCTTGTCCGCCAACAGGAGCCTCCGGAAGCGCACCACGGGCGTACCCTCATCAATCTGGAGCTCTCTCGCAAGGTAGGCTGAGGCGCCGATCTCCTCGAAGCTCAGTACCCGAGCATCCGGGACCATGCCCCGCCGCTGCATTTCCTCTGAGTAGGACGTCAGCTTCATCTGGAGGTCGACCTTCGGCCTGCTCACAAAAGTGCCGAGGCCCACGATGCGGTCGAGGACTCCTTCGGCGACGAGGGCATCGATGGCCTGCCGAACCGTCATGCGGGCCACACCGAACCGGAGCGAGAGGTCTCGCTCGGACGGCAACGGCGCCCCGGGCGTGAGCTTCGTGGTGATGTGCGACCGCAGGATCTCCCGGAGCTGGACGTACATGGCGGTCTTCGACGCACGATCCAGCTCGCCGTCAATGGCCTCGGCGTGATGCACGGTCCTCCTCGAGTGGCGCTGCGGTGGCCCTCTGAAGATGGCCGCGCGGCAGTGGCTTGCGATTCAATCCTGACACATGCTGCCGCGCTCTGCCTGTGGGGCTCCCCCAACCTGCCGACGCAGTACTCGACGCACGAAGGCCGGTGGCCGGCACCCCGAGATGGGATGCCGGCCACCGGCCTTCGTGCGTTGGTGCGTCAGTGTGCGTGGTCGCCGCGGCTGTACTCGAAAACCCAGCCGATGAGGGCCACGATCGCGATGCCTGCACCGATGAAGAGGATCCACCATCCCACGGCCACGCCGAGGAACGAGATGGCGCACGCCGCGCCCAGAGCGATGGGCCACCAGCTCCAGGGGCTGAAGTGCCCCTGCTCTCCAGCGCCCTCGTGGACCTCAGCGTCATCGCGGTCCTCGGGGCGCAGGCCCACTCGACGGCCGGTCACCATGAGGTAGGAGCTGATCATCACGCCGAGGCCGAAGCACAGGAGCAGAGCGAGCGCCCCCACCCATTCGGTCCATCCGGTGACAAACCCGTACACGATGGCAACTGGCAGGAAGAAGACGCCAACGATCCCGAAGATCAGGGATTCGACTTTCACTAGTGCATTTCCTTCCGGTCGGCTGCGATCGAGGCAGAGGCATGGGCGGCCTGAACGGCCCCGGCAGTCGACAGCTCGGGGTGGTGGAGGTCAAGGGCCGGACGCTCCGAGCGGATGCGCGGAAGCGACGTGAAGTTGTGCCGCGGCGGCGGGCAGGACGTGGCCCACTCGAGCGATCCGCCAAAGCCCCACGGGTCGTCCACGAGGACCTTCTTGCCGTGACGCGCAGTGATGTACACGTTCCAGAAGAACGGGATCATCGAGGCGCCGAGGACGAAGGAGAAGATCGTGGAGAACTGGTTCATCCAGGTGAAGTTGTCCTGAGGCAGGTAGTCCGCGTAGCGGCGGGGCATGCCCATGACGCCCAGCCAGTGCTGGATGAGGAACGTGCCGTGGAAGCCGATGAGCAGAAGCCAGAAGTGGATCTTGCCAAGGCGCTCATTGAGCATCTTGCCCGTCCACTTCGGCCACCAGAAGTAGAAGCCGGCGAACATCGCGAAGACAACTGTTCCGAAGACCACGTAGTGGAAGTGGGCCACGACGAAGTAAGTGTCCGACACGTGGAAGTCGAGCGGCGGCGACGCGAGGATGATGCCCGTCAGGCCACCGAACAGGAAGGTGATGAGGAACCCGATGCTCCATAGCATGGGCGTCTCGAAGGTGAGTGAGCCACGCCACAGCGTGCCGATCCAGTTGAAGAACTTCACACCCGTCGGAACGGCGATGAGCATCGTCATGAAGGAGAAGAACGGGAGGAGGACCGCACCGGTGACGTACATGTGGTGGGCCCACACGCTCACGGACAGCGCGGCGATGGCAATCGTCGCGAAGACGAGGCCCTTGTAGCCGAAGATCGGCTTGCGGCTGAAGACCGGGAAGATCTCGGAGACGATGCCGAAGAACGGCAGGGCGATGATGTACACCTCAGGGTGGCCGAAGAACCAGAACAGGTGCTGCCAGAGGACGGCACCGCCGTTCTCCGGGTCGAAGATGTGGGCACCGAAGCGACGGTCTGCGCCGAGCCCGAAGAGCGCGGCGGCGAGCGGCGGGAACGCCATCAGGACGAGGATCGCGGTGACCAGCGTGTTCCACGTGAAGATCGGCATGCGCCACATGGTCATGCCGGGGGCGCGCATGCAGACGATGGTCGTGATGAAGTTGACCGCACCGAGGATCGTGCCGAAACCGGAGAGCGCGAGCCCGAAGACCCACAGATCACCACCGACGCCAGGCGTGAACGTGGTGTTCGACAGTGGCGCGTAGGCGAACCATCCGAAGGAGGCCGCGCCCTGCGGTGTGATGAAGCCAGCCGTGGCGATCGTCGAGCCGAAGAGGAAGAACCAGAAGGCCAGCGCATTGAGGCGCGGGAACGCGACGTCGGGAGCACCAATCTGGAGCGGCATGATCACGTTCGCGAAGCCTGCGAAGAGCGGGGTGGCGAACATGAGCAGCATGATCGTTCCGTGCATCGTGAACAGCTGGTTGTACTGCTCCTTGGTCTGCAGGATCTGCATTCCGGGCTCGAAGAGCTCGGCGCGGATGAGCAGTGCCATCACGCCGCCGACGCAGAAGAAGATGAACGAGGCGATCAGGTACATGTACCCGATGGTCTTGTGGTCTGTGGAGGTGATCCAGTTGACGACAATGCGTCCCTTGGACTTCGGCACCACTGGCGCGCTCAGGGCGCCGGCTGAAGGCGACTGTGTGTACGTAGCCATGGTCCCCTACTTCTGGTTCTGGTTAGGGTTGCGGTCGTATTTGGTGTCCAGCAGGCCCTTGTCGAGGCCAGCCATGTGTGCCTGGAACTCCGCCTCGGAAACAACCTTCACGCGGAACAGCATCTCGGAGTGGTACTCACCGCAGAGCTCGGCGCACTTGCCGTCGTACGTGCCCTCCTTCTGCGGGGTGAAGTACATGTGGTTCATCTTGCCCGGGATCATGTCGCGCTTCTGGAGGAAGGCCGGGACCCAGAACGAGTGGATGACGTCGCGGGAGGTGAGCTCGACCGTGACGGACTTGTTCACCGGGAGGTACAGGGTGGGGAGGGTGTTGAGGTCGATCGCCTGTCCCGTGAGCTGGGCCTGGACGCCGGACTCGTGCACGTCATCCTTGACGATGCCGCCCTGCTTGTAGTTGAAGTCCCATGACCACTGCTTGCCCACCACGTTGACCGTGAGGTCAGGGTTCGTGTTGGGATTGTCGATGGCGCGCTGGTCGCGGTCCGTGAAGTAGAAGAACGTGAAGACCAGGAAGAGCGGGATTGCCGTGTAGAAGATCTCGATCGGCAGGTTGTAGCTCAACTGGCGCGGGAAGCCCTTGGTGCCCTTGCGGCGACGGTAGGCCACGATGCACCACAGCATGAGGCCCCAGGTCACGATGCCGACGATGACGACCGCAATCCACGAGTTCACCCAGAGGTCCATGATGATCGGGGTATTGCTCGTGGTGTTCTTATCAGTAGGTAGCCAGCCTCGCTGGACCTCGGATGAACATCCAGACAGAGCGAGTGCACCGGCCACGGCAACTGCCGAGGCCACAATGGTGCGGGTTCGCTGGCTGCTGGTTCGGTTCTGCGACCTCACAGACGGCCCTTCCTCTTGGTGCTTCTCTCCCATGACAGCAAGGCATTTTGGGCCCCCGCGTGTGCCACAGGCGACATAGTTTTACTACTCGGTGTAGAGCTTACAACTATCCCGGGCCAATATCCCACATGTCCCGGACACGCGTCGGCCGCGCCCTGAACGGGACTTTTGAAGTCCGGTTCCGGGCGCGGCCGCGGCCGAATCTGGGTGGCTCAGTGGAAGGAATCACCACATGCACAGGACCCCTGTGCATTGGGGTTGTCGATCGTGAAGCCCTGCTTCGAGATCGTGTCCTCGAAGTCGATGGACGCGCCCGCGAGATACGGAACGCTCATCTTGTCGACAACGACTTCCACGCCGTCGAAATCGCGCACGGCATCGCCGTCGAGGAGTCGCTCGTCGAAGTAGAGCTGGTAGATGAGGCCAGAGCAGCCACCAGGCTGGACCGACACCCGCAGGCGCAGATCGGTGCGGCCCTCCTGCTCCAGGAGGCTGCGCACCTTGCCTGCGGCGACGTCGGTCAGCTGGACCTCATGCGAGGCGAGCGCCTCGGCAGTCTCGTTGGTTGAAGTGCTCATTCCATACCTTCTCTCGTGCCCGGCGGATCACCCGACGGGCCTCTTGGCCTTAGTCAATGCTACGACTGACACGTCATGGGTGGCCAACCCCTTGCGGCGAGGCTCACATCCAAGGGTCACACGGCGGTGGCAGGAGCCCTGTGGAGGCCCGCCAGCAGCAGCGCCTCGGCCACAATGCACTTCTCGAAGTCCCCGAGGTGGAGGGACTCATTGGCGCTGTGTGCCCTCGAGTCTGGATCCTCAACTCCCGTGATGAGCACGTCGGCCCCGGGGAAGACCTCCTTGAGGTCGGCGATGAAGGGTATGGAGCCGCCCATCCCCGAATGCACGGGCGGCGTTCCCCAGGACTCCTCCAGCGCCCACAGGACGGTCCGGGCCGCCGCCGAGTCCATGTCGGCCCGGTACGCGTTCCCCTTCTCCTTGGGCGTGAAGACAAGCTGGGCCCCGAAGGGCACGTGCGCCTCGAGGTGGTGCCGCAGGGCGTCCATCGCGGCGTCGGGATCCTGGCCGGGCGCGAGCCGGAGGCTGAACTTGGCGCGAGCGCGGGCCTGGATCGTGTTGGATGCCACGTCGACTGAGGGCACGTCGATCCCAATGATCGACAGCGCAGGCTTCAGCCACAGCCGCGAGGCGATGCTGCCCGTGCCTGCGAGCTGCACGCCGTCGAGTACGGACGCGTCGCGACGGAACTGGTCCTCCGGGTAGTCGACGTCGGCGTCATCGTGGGCAACGAGCCCCGCCACGGCGACGCTGCCGTGATCGTCGTGGAGAGTTGCGATGAGGCGGGCGAGGATGGTGGGCGCATCGAGGAGCGGCCCGCCGAACACCCCGGAGTGGACGGAGTGGCCCAGCACCGCCACTTCGAACGTGCCGTCGGCAAGGCCGCGCAGGCTCGCCGTGAGGGCGGGCTGCCCGACCGCCCAGTTGCTCGAATCGGCGACGACGATGACGTCTGCCGCGAGCTTCTTCCGGTGCTCCTCGAGGAAGGCGCGGAAGGACGGAGAGCCGAACTCCTCCTCGCCCTCGATGAACAGGGTGACTCCGATACCGAAGCGCTCCCCCAGCACCTCGGAGGCCGCTCGGAACGCCGCGAGGTGCACGAGGAGTCCCGCCTTGTCGTCTGCGCTCCCCCGACCGTACAGGCGACCGTCCCGCTCCGTCGCGACGAACGGCTCGGTCTCCCACAGCGCCAGATCGCCGGGCGGCTGGACGTCGTGGTGCGCGTAGAGGAGGACGGTGGGCTGGCCGGGCGCCGCTGGTTTGCGGGCCACCACCGCGGGACCGCCAGGAGTCCCGTCGGGCCGGGGCGCCCTGAGGATCTCGGCATCCGCTATGCCCGCGGACCGCACAAGCTCCAGGGCGGAACTAGCGCTCCGCTCGAGTTCCTCCTGCGGGAACGACGGCCACGCGATGCCGGGTATGGCGACCAGGGAGGACAGCTCGGCAATCGTCGCGGAGAGGCGCGAGGCAACGGCGGCGCGGAGCGCCGAGATGTCGGCGTCGGACACAGGCTGGGGGCTTTGTGAAGGCATGCCTTCACAGTACAAGGGCCGCACTGCCCCATCAATGGTCCGTGCCCCCGGGGCGGGCGCGGGCCGGTATCCTTGGTGCGTGTTTGGACGTAAGAACGAACCCGCGGCCGAGAGCCCCGGAGAGCCCATCGAGCCCAATGTCCCCCTGCAGGGCAAGGGTTCCCCCACCCCGAGGCGCAAGGACCAGCAGGCCGCCCGGAGGCGTCCCCTCGTCCCCACCGACCGTAAGGCTTCCAAGGCCGCCGAACGGCAGGCCGCCGTCGAGGAGCGCCAGCGCGTGCGCCGTGCCCTCGAGACGGGCGACGAGCGGAATCTGCCCTTCAAGGATCGCGGCCCGCAGAAGCGGTTTGCCCGCGACTACGTGGACTCGCGCTTGAACATCGGCGAGTACCTCATGTTCGCGGCCCTCGCCTTCGTGGTGATCTCCTTCATCGTGCCCCAGGACGCCCAGATGCAGGTGTTCATCCTCGGTGCGTTCTGGGTGGTGTTCATCCTCGTCTTCGCCGACACGTTCTGGCTCTCGCGCCAGCTCAAGAAGAGGCTCGTGGCGAAGTTCGGCGACGTTGAGCGCGGCACCGTCTGGTACGCGAGCATGCGCGCCCTCCAGTTCCGCCCCCTGCGCCTTCCGAAAGCCCTCGTCAAGCGGGGCCAGACGCCCTCCTGAGGTTCCCTCCCACGGTCCTCGGACCTGTTGAGGCTGTCTGTGACGCACGACGGCGCGGCACCCACCCGGGTGCCGCGCCGTCGTCGTGTGTGAGGTGCTTCGCGTCAGCGCGCCCCAGCCGCGAGTCGGAGTCGGGCAGCGGCGAGGCCGCGGTTGACGCGCGAGGCCCAGAACGGACCCTCATAGAGGAACGCCGTGTAGCCCTGCACGAGCGAGGCGCCGGCCTCGAGGCGCTCGAGCACGTCGTCGGCCGTTTCGACGCCACCGACCGCCACGAGGACCAGACGGTCCCCCACGGAGGCGCGGAGCCTCGTGAGGACCTCGAGCGAGCGAGCCTTGAGCGGGGCACCCGAGAGCCCGCCCGTCCCAGCAGCCTCGACTTTCTCGGCCGGGCTCGTGAGCCCCTCACGCCCGATCGTCGTGTTCGTGGCGATGATCCCGTCGAGTTCCAGCTCAAGGGCGAGCCGCGCAACGTCGTCAACGTCCTCGTCGGAGAGGTCCGGCGCGATCTTCACGAGAAGCGGCACGCGGCGGCCGGCCGCCGCCGTGGACTCCGCCCGTACCGCCTCGAGGAGCGGGCGGAGGCTCTCGACACTCTGGAGCAGGCGCAGGCCAGGGGTGTTCGGCGAACTGACATTGACCACGAGGTAGTCCGCGACAGGTGCGAGCTCGCGCGCGCTCAGGCGGTAGTCGTCCGCGGCCTCTTCGAGCTCGACAAGCTTGGTCTTGCCGATGTTGACACCGATGACCGGCCGGCCCGACCCGTAGCGGTCCTCGAGGGCCGCCCGCGCGGCGGCAATGCGCGGGGCGACGGCCGCCGCGCCGTCATTGTTGAAGCCCATGCGGTTCACGACGGCACGGTCCTCGACGAGTCGGAAGAGCCGCGGACGGGGGTTCCCGGGCTGCGCCTGCCCAGTGATCGTGCCGACCTCGATGTGGCCGAATCCCAGCTCGGCCAGCGCCTCGATGCCGCGCCCCTCCTTGTCGAACCCTGCGGCCAGCCCGAAGGGCGAGGGGAAGGTGAGCCCGAGGGCCTCGGTCTTCAGCTCGGCGGCGGGGGCCGTGAGCCGCTCGAGGACCCGGCCCAGCCCGCACGCGTGCGCGGCGCGGATAGCGCCGAAGCCGATCCGATGGGCGCGTTCGGCGTCCATCCACGAGAACGCAGCACGGAAGAAGAGGGGGTAGAAACGCATGGCACTAGTCTCCCATGGGCACCGCTCCCTACTCTCGTCAGTAGAGGTGCCACGGAGACGGTGCGCTGCGGGAGAGGATTCATCATGCTGGATTGGTCCGCGGACTTCCTGGGTCTGGGTGTCGAGTCGGCGCCGCTCGGGCGCGGGCACTTCGGCGAGCTTGGCACCCTGATCCGCTTCGGGGCGGAGAGGAGCCCGGAGCGGACCACTGCGCACGACGCCGGCCTCGCCGCCTCGGGCGAGCGGCTCGCCGGTGCGGTGGACAGTTCTGGGGTTCCTGGTTCGGCGGACTCGGGTGCCGGAGGCTCGGCCGGCCGCGCGCTGCTCTACATCCATGGATGGAGCGACTATTTCTTCAACCTCGAGCTTGCCCACTTCGCAGCGGCGCGAGGCTACCGGTTCTACGCCCTGGACCTCCCGGAGCACGGCCGCAGTCTGGCCTCAGGCGAGATGCCCGGATTTGTTGGCTCCGCGGAGCACTACCTCGAGAGCGTCGGTGCGGCCGTCGACGCAGTCCGCCGGGAGACCGGCGTGCTCCCCGTCCTCATGGGGCACTCGACCGGCGGCCTCGCCGCTGCACTGTACGCGCAGCGCTCCCCCGAGTGTCTTGCCGCGGTGGTGCTGAGCAGTCCATGGCTCGTGGCCCACGGCGGTGCTGCGGCGGGCCGGATGCTCGAGGCCGCGCTGCGCCCCGCATCCATGCGGTGGCCGCGGCAGCGGCTCCTGCTGCCCTCTCGGGGCTACTTCTGGCGCGCCGTCGCCAAGGAGGCCGGCGGCGAGTGGGAGCTCCGCGAGGACATGCGCCCGCGGAATGCCTTCCCCATCCGTGTCGGGTGGCTGCATGGGGTCCTCGAGGCGCAGCGGTCGCTTCGGGGCGGTCCCCGCCTCGAACTGCCGGTGCTCCTCCTGGCCTCGACCACCTCCGATGTGGGCCTCATCTGGAGGGAGAGGATGCGCGAGCGCGATGCCGTCCTCGCGATCGCCCCGATGCGCCGCGCTGCGGCTGAGCTGTGCCGGAATCTGGACGAGGCGCTCGTTGAGGGCGGCCTCCATGACGTGCTCCTCTCGTCCCCGACGGTCCGGAACGAGGCATATGGAAGACTCGGCAGCTGGCTCGAGGGGGTGGAGGCGCAGACTGTGGCCCAGGTGCGGGCTGCCGGGCAGGAGTCCTAGCCCGCGTCGGCCTTGTCCACGGCACCGCCGTAGCGGCGGTCGCGGGAGGCGTAGATCTCCACGGCCTCCCAGAGGGTGCGGCGGTCTACGTCCGGCCAGAGGGTGTCGAGGAACACCATCTCGGCATAGGCCGACTGCCACAGGAGGAAGTTGCTCAGCCGCTGTTCGCCCGAGCTGCGCAGGAACAGGTCAACGTCCGGGAGGTCCGGTTCGTCGAGGTAGCGCTGGACCGTCTTCTCGTTCACGTTCCGTGCGCTGAGGCGACCGGCCTCGACCTCCCGTGCGATGGCTGCCACGGCGTCGGCGATCTCCGCCCGGCCACCGTAGTTCACGCACATTGTCAGGTGGCATATGGTGTTGTCCCGCGTGTACTCCTCGGCCTCCTCGAGTTCGCGGATCACCGAGGTCCACAGCTTGGGTCGCCGTCCGGCCCAGCGGATGCGAACGCCCCACGAGTCGAGCGTGTTCCGCTGGCGCCGCAGGACGTCCTTGTTGAAGCCCATGAGGAAGCGGACCTCCTCAGGCGAGCGCTTCCAGTTCTCGGTGGAGAACGCGTAGACCGAGACGTACTCGATTCCCAGCTCGATCGCACCGGCCATGACGTCCAGTAGTGCGGGTTCACCTGCCTTGTGCCCTTCGATCCGCGGCAGGCCGCGCTGGTTGGCCCATCGGCCGTTGCCGTCCATGACGATCGCAACATGCCGGGGTACGAACTCGCGAGGGATATTCGGAGCCGTGGCTCCTGACGGGTGCGGGTACGGCGCAATCGGAGTGGGGCGTCCGGTGCGGGCGCGACGGGAGGGAAGGGGTGTCACGGGGTGGTCACCGTCCGGGGTCTGGAAGGGCTGGGCGGGACGGCTGGGCAGGCTCCCGCTCCACGAGCTTGAGCGAGCCTACCGCGCGTTCGAGGTGCCATTGGGCGTAGGCCGCGACGAGTCCCGCGGCCTCACGCCGGTGGATCGGTTCCGACGCGTCCGCGGTCGGCCAGTCGCCCGAGAGGAGCGCGGCGAGCAGACGCACCGTCTCCGCTGCGGGTGCTGGCGATCCCGGCGGACGGCACGCGCTGCACACGATCCCGCCGAGGGCGGCATTGAAGGCCGAGTGCGGTCCGGGTTCGCCGCAGCGTGCGCAGTCGGTGAAACTCGGCGCCCAGCCGCCGGTGGCGAGGGAACGCAGGAGGTAGGAGTCGAGGATCAGCCCCGGAGAATGGGCCCCCCGGCTCAACGCTGCAAGGGCGCCTACGAGGAGCAGGTACTGTGCCGATGCAGCGTCCGTCTCGGAGGTGGTGAGGCGCTCGGCCGTCTCGGCCATTGCGGCGGCGACGGTGTACCGCGGATAGTCACTCGCGATGGCTGCACCGTAGCTCGCGCGTGCGGCGGCCTGCCCGACGATCTCGAGCGAGCGCCCGTGCACGAGCTGGACGTCGGCGACCATGAAGGGCTCGAGGCTCGCACCGAACTTGCTGCGGGTACGGCGCACCCCGCGGGCCACTGCACGGACCTGGCCGTGCGCACGCGTCAGGAGCACCACGATGCGGTCGGCTTCACCGAGCTTGTAGGTGCGCAGCACGACTCCGTCATCCCGGTAGCTCCGGGATGCAAAGGTCGATTCAGCCATCGCAGCCTTCCTCCCGCCGCTTGTCGCCCAGTTCTCCCACCCGGCGCCGTTCTCGGACCCGGCCCAGTTCTCCCACCCGGCGCCATTCTCCCACCGCGGACCGCACACGGCGGCGGGAAACCCACGCGAGGTGCCCCGCCCGCCGTCGTGCGTCGAGGGAATACCGAACCAGCCAACCGGATGCCCCGCTGGCGAACCGGCGACGGCCCGGCGCGCGAGCTGGCCTCAGGCAGCGGCCTCGGCGTCCCGCAGGGCGCGGTTCACTGCGGACACGACAGCCTTGAGGGCCGAGATCGAGGTATTCGCATCGATGCCAATGCCCCAGAGCACACGGTCCGCGACGGCACACTCGACATACGCCGCTGCGCGCGCATCGCCACCCTCGGAGAGGGCGTGCTCGGTGTAGTCGAGGACTCGGACGTCCACGCCCTCGTTCTTGAAGATGTCCAGCAGCGCAGCAATCGGGCCGTTGCCCGTGCCGGTGCGCTCTGCCACCGAGCCATCGATCCGCAGCGCGGCCGTGAGCGTCATCGAACCGTCCTCGGCGGAGTCGGAGGTGACCCGGCCGAGCGCGTACTTCCCCCAGGCCTTGCCGCCCTCGACCGAAGACGAGGGCAGATACTCGTCGCTGAAGATCTCCCACAGTGCGGCGGGGCTGACTTCGCCGCCCGCCGTATCGGTATGGCGCTGCACGACGCCCGAGAACTCGATCTGCGCCCGGCGCGGGAGGTCGAGGCTGTGCTCGTTCTTCAGCAGGTAGGCCACGCCGCCCTTGCCGGACTGCGAGTTGACGCGGATGACGGCCTCGTACGTCCGGCCCAGGTCCTTCGGATCGACCGGCAGGTACGGGACCTGCCACGTGTACTCGTTCACCTCTTTGCCAGCGGCCTTTGCATCGCGCTCGAGTGCCTCGAAGCCCTTCTTGATGGCGTCCTGGTGCGATCCCGAGAACGCCGTGAAGACCAGGTCTCCGCCGTAGGGCACGCGCTCGCCGACCGGAAGCTGGTTGCAGTACTCGACCGTGCGGCGCACCTCGTCGATGTTGGAGAAGTCGATCATCGGGTCGACACCCTGGACGAACATGTTCAGGCCCAGCGTGACGAGGTCGACGTTGCCGGTCCGTTCGCCGTTGCCGAACAGGCAGCCCTCGATGCGGTCTGCGCCGGCCATGTAGCCGAGCTCTGCGGCGGCCACGCCGGTGCCCCGGTCGTTGTGGGGATGCAGCGAGAGGATGATGCCCTCGCGCGGATGCAGGTTGCGGCTCATCCATTCGATCGAGTCGGCATAGACGTTCGGGGTCGCCATCTCGACCGTGGCCGGGAGGTTGATGATCACCTGGTTGTCCGCGCTGGCTTCGAAGACCTCGGCCACCGCGTTGGAAACGCGGGCCGCGTACTCGAGCTCGGTGCCCGTGAAGGACTCGGGCGAGTACTCGTACGTGATGTGGGTGTCCGGGATCATCTCCTGGTACTTCTTGCACAGGAGCGCGCCCTGGACGGCGATGTCGAGGATGCCGTCCTGGTCCTGGTTGAACACGACGCGGCGCTGCAGGACCGACGTCGAGTTGTAGAGGTGGACGATGGCCTGCTTCGCGCCGGCAATGGCCTCGTAGGTGCGCTCGATGAGGTGCTCACGGGCTTGGGTGAGCACCTGGATCGTGACGTCGTCCGGGATGTGGCCGCCGTCGATGAGCTGGCGCACGAAATCGAAGTCGGTCTGCGAGGCGGACGGGAAGCCGACCTCGATCTCCTTGTAGCCCATGCCGACGAGGAGCTGGAACATCTTGAGCTTGCGGGCCGGGCTCATCGGATCGATAAGGGCCTGATTGCCGTCCCGCAGATCGACAGCGCACCAGCGGGGGGCCTTCTCGATCCGCTTCTCGGGCCACGTGCGGTCCGGCAGCTCGACGGTGATCTGCTCGTGGAACGGGACGTAGCGGTGGACAGGCATGCCCGAGGGCTTCTGAGCGTTGCGCATGATTTTACTTTAGGCCTTTCTTAGCTGCTGTGATCCGCGGCGGCCGGGCACGTGAACACTCCGCGGCGGGGATCGGCCTGCGCTGGATCAGCGGCTAGAGGGCCCCGCCACGGCAGCTAAGAAGAAGCAGCGCGGTTGGCACAGAGTCACGATAGCACTTGCGCCAGAAGGTCGTGGCGGCGCGCCCGTGAGCGTGACGGCGCCCATGTCTAAGATGAAGCCAACTACCCAGGAGGCAGCATGACGAGCCCAGCCAGCCCACACGCGCCATCCGGCGTCGACCGCCAGTACTTCGACGAGAAGGTGCGCGCACAGGATGACCTGTACCGCCACGTCAACGGAGGGTGGCTGAGCTCGACGGAGATCCCCTCGGACCGCGCCCTGGTCGGGACGATGGTCCAGCTGCGGGACGAGGCGGAGGCCAACGTGCGCGCCCTGATCGAGGAGCTCGCCACCGCGGAGCATCCCGATGGGTCGGATGAGTCGAAGATCGGCGCGTACTACCGTTCCTTCATGGATGCCGACGCCGTCGAGCGGCTCGGAGCCGCGCCGCTGCAGCCCCTCCTCGCCGAGATCCACGGGGTGGACGACGTCGCGTCCCTCGTGGCGACGTCGGGCCGCCTCGGGCGCGGGGGAACCGAGGGCCTCTTCGGCTACTACGCGGCTCCGGACGCCGGAAACCCTGAGCGCGTGGTGCTGTACATCAGTCAGGGCGGACTCGGGCTTCCTGACGAGTCGTACTACCGCGAGTCGAAGTTCGCCGAGGTCGTCACCGCGTACGAGGGGTACCTTCGGGATGCGTTCGCCCTCCTGGGCTCGGCGACTGCCGAAGCCGACGCCGCGGCGGTCCTGGGGGTGGAGAAGCGGATCGCAGGCCTCCACTGGGACCGCGTGACCCTGCGGGACCCGCAGAAGACCTACAACCTCCGCACCGAGGCCCAGGCCAGCGAGGCCTTCCCGCACTTTGCCGCGTGGGCGCTGGCAACCGGCATCACCTCCGAGGCCCGTGCGGAGCTGGTCGTCGGCAATCCGGACTTCCTCCCCGGCATTACCGGTCTGCTGGAAGAACTCCCGCTGCAGTCATGGAAACTCTGGCTGACCGCGCATCTGCTGGGTTCCTCCGCGCCGTTCCTCTCCGCGGTGTTCGTTGACAGGCACTTCGCGCTCTACGGGACCGTGCTTTCGGGAACCCCCCAGAACAAGGAGCGGTGGAAGCGCGGCGTGGGGGCCGTCGAGGCCGGGTTGGGCATGGCCGTGGGCCGGCTCTACGTGGCGCGGCACTTCCCCGAAGGCCACAAGGAGGCGATGGAGGCCCTTGTTGCGAACATCGTCGAGGCATACCGCGAGAGCATCTCGGGACTGCCCTGGATGAGCGAGGACACGCGCCAACGTGCGCTCGAGAAGCTCGCGGCGTTCCGTCCCAAGATCGGCTACCCGGACGAGTGGATCGACTTCTCCGGGGTGGTCGTGGACGACGCGGACCTCCTTGGCAACGTCCGGCGGGCAAGCGCCGCGGAGCTCGACAGGCTGCTCGACGAGATCGGCAAGCCCGTGGACCGCGTCAAGTGGCTCATGACTCCGCAGACCGTCAACGCGTACTACCACCCCCTCATGAACGAGATCGTGTTCCCGGCGGCCATCCTCCAGCAGCCCTTCTTCCACCCGGACGCCGACCCCGCCGTGAACTATGGAGGCATCGCCGCCGTCATCGGTCACGAGATCGGCCACGGCTTCGATGATCAGGGGTCGCAGTTCGACGGCACCGGCGCCCTGCGGAACTGGTGGACCGATGAGGACCGCACAGCCTTCGTCGCCTTGACCAGCCGCCTGGTGGATCAGTTCGACGCCCTCTCTCCCGCTGAGACACCGGGACACACAGTGAACGGCCGACTCACGCTCGGCGAGAACATCGGCGATCTGGGGGGCATCGGCATCGCCTACAAGGCGTACCAGCTCAGCTTGGACGGCGAGGAGGCACCGGCCATCGACGGGCTCACGGGCGCCCAGCGGTTCTTCATCTCGTGGGCCACAGTGTGGCGGCAGGTGTGCCGCCCAGAGGAGACGCTCCGGCGCCTCTCGATCGACCCGCACTCGCCCAACGAGTTCCGGACCAATGCCATCGTGAAGAACGTCGACGCCTTCCACTCGGCCTTCGACGTGACTGAGGGAGACGGGATGTGGCTCGCCCCCGAGGAGCGGGTCACGATCTGGTAGCGGCCAGATTCGCTGCACCGAAGCAGAAGGGCCCGGGCGATCGCCCGGGCCCTTCTGTCCACTTCTAGCTGGACCGCTTCCGGTTGCTGTCCCCTACTGACCGAAGGCCGACTGGCAGGTGTTCTCGGCAGCTGTCTGAGCGACGATGTTGTCTGGCACCTTCGGCGTGTAGTGCGTGCCGGTGGTGAAGTCCTGCCCCACGTAGACCTGGACGCCGTAGACGCCGGCTACCTGCTGCACCTGAGACGACGGGATCCCGAGGCTTGACGCGACGTCCGCGGCGACGTCGGCGAAGTTCGCGCCGTAGTAGACCTTCGTCGACGCGGCCGCCGCGGCTGAGAACTGGCTTGTCTTGGTGAATCCCTCGCCGGCGAGGAACTGCACGAGTTCGGCCGCCCGCCCCGTGACTCCCGAGCCGTTCGCCACCGCGACGGGCTGGAGCGCCTTGTCGTACGCCGGCGCGGCGGTAGAGGATGGTGCGCCCGAGGGCGCCGCGGCACTTGCCGTGGACGTGGGCGCCGGTGCCGGTGCCGTGAGGTCTCGGTTGTCACGGAGCGCCTCGAAGAGCGCTCCGGCGTCCGGCTGCTTGACCTGGACACGGTTGGGATCGCCCGTGTACGGCTCCCAGGGGACCGTCACGAAAGCGACCTTCCCGAGATCGACCGCCTTGAGGCGCCCGGCGATCGTCAGCATGGTCTGGGGGCTCGCCAGACCTTGGTCTACGGTCAGGTTCTTGGTGATGGTGTCAGCAATGGAGAGGAGCTTCGGGACGTCGGTGAGGGTGCCGTCCGACCTGACCTTGCGTGCCAGCGAGGCGAGGAACTCCTGCTGGGACTTGATGCGGGATAGGTCGCTGCCGTCGCCGACACCGTGACGGCTGCGGAGGAACGACAGCGCCATCTCGCCCTGAACCGTCGACGTGCCCGCGGGGAGCTTGAGGCCGGACATCGGGTCGTCGATGGCCGCATTCACGCACACCTGGACCCCACCGATCGTGTTCGAGAGGTCCTTGACGGCGTTGAAGTCGGCGACCATGAAATGGTCGATCTGCAGACCCGTGAGCGCATTGACCGTATCGACGGCGCAGCCCGGGCCAGCCTCCGCCATGGCGGAATTGATCTGGCCCGCGGGCTGCGCTGGGAAGTCCCTGTTGGACTGCGGATCGTGGCACTTCGGGATCGGAACCATGAGATCGCGGGGGAAGCTGGTCATCGAGACGACCTTGTTATCCGCCGAGATGTTCATGAGGATCAGGACGTCGGAGTTGCCGTATCCGGAACTGTCGGCCTGCGAGCCATAGGCCGCATTGGCACCAGAGCGGCTATCGGTGCCGATGATCAGGATCTGGAGGGCGTCTGTGGCATCGTTGCTCGCGTCCGCCTTCGCGTTGCCTGCGCTCAGCGGCGCCTGGCGCAGGTTCGTGCCGAGGCGGATGAACCAATACCCGGCGAACGCGAGGACGCCGACGAGCAAGAGCGCTACGATGCCCCCGGTGATCTTGAGCGCGAGGTGCTTGGTCCCCACATTCCGGATGTGCCGCAGGGGCGTCGATCCATCGGGGCGCGCATGATGCACGCCGGGGCCGCGGGCGGTGCTAGGGGCTACCGCGGGCGCGCCGTCGGCACGTCGAGCCAAGGAGAGGGCCTTCCTGAAAAAGAACTGGGGTCAATACATCGTAACCGCACGGTCTGTGAGGTCACTGTGCGAGACCACGATCCCGGCGCGTTAGGCTCAGAATCCGAGCCGGCCCAGCTGCTTCGGATCGCGCTGCCAGTCCTTTGCCACCTTGACGTGCAGGTCCAGGAAGATCCGGGTGCCGAGAAGGGCCTCGATGCCGCGGCGTGCCGTCGACCCGACCTCGCGCAGGCGGGAGCCGCCCTTGCCGATGATGATGGCCTTCTGGGACGGACGCTCGACGAACAGGTTGACCCGTACGTCCAGGAGCTGGTTGTCCTCGCTGCGGCCCTCCCGCGGCAGGATCTCCTCCACGACGACTGCGAGCGAGTGGGGCAGCTCGTCCCGCACGCCCTCGAGGGCTGCCTCGCGAATGAGTTCCGCGACCATGACGGCTTCCGGCTCGTCCGTGAGCTCACCGTCCGGGTACAGCGGTGGGGACAGCGGCATGTGGCTGATGAGGATGCCCTCGACTGTCGAGACCTGGTAGCCGTCCTGGGCCGAGACCGGAACGATGTCGGTGAAGCCCTCTCCACCGAGGGCCTCGCGGCCCAAAGCGTCGACCGCGAGGAGCTGCTCGGTGAGCTGCGCGCGGTCCACGAGGTCCGCCTTGGTCACGATGGCGACAATCGGCTTCCGCGGAACCCCTGCCAGCTGGTTCGCGATGAACTTATCGCCGGGGCCGATGCGCTCGTTCGCCGGAAGGCAGAACCCGATCGCGTCGACTTCGGAGAGGGTCTCGGCCACGAGGTCGTTGAGCCTCTGGCCGAGGAGCGTGCGCGGGCGGTGCAGACCAGGTGTGTCCACGAGGATGAGCTGGCCGTTGTCGCGGTGGACGATCCCGCGGATCGTGTGGCGCGTGGTCTGGGGCTTCGCCGACGTGATGGCCACCTTCTGGCCCACGAGGGCGTTGGTCAGCGTGGACTTGCCCGCATTCGGGCGTCCCACGAGGACGGCGAATCCGGCGCGGTAGTCCGAGGACCCCTGCCCTGCCGAGGTGTCAGCCATGCGTGCTCCCTGCCTGGTCATTCTGATCGGTGGTGGTCTCCTCGACACGTTCTGCGAGGATGTGGGTGATCCTGTTGCGGCGGCCCACACGGCGCTCGGCCGTGAGCCTGACACCGTGGACCTCGGCCGTGCTTCCCACGATCGGGACCCGCCCGAGCCCCTTCGAGAGCAGGCCTCCGACCGTCTCTACTTCGTCGTCCTCGAGGTCGATGTCGAACAGCTCGCCGAGGTCGTCGAGGCCCATGCGCGCGGTGACGCGGAACCGGCCGTCGCCCAGATCCACCGACTCGGCCTCGTCGTCGTCATACTCGTCGGCAATCTCTCCCACGAGCTCCTCGATGAGGTCCTCGAGGGTCACGAGGCCAGCGGTCCCGCCGTACTCGTCGACGACGATCGCAAAATGGATCGACTCCCGCTGGAGTTCCTTGAGGAGATCGTCTACGGGCTTCGACTCGGGAACGAACCTCGGCTCGCGGGCGAGCGCGTCAACGGCCTCGCTGCGGGCTTCCGGATCCTCGTTGATTCGCGCGGCGACATCCTTGAGGTACAGGACGCCGGTGACGTCATCGAGGCTCTCACGGAACACCGGTACCCGGGAACAACCAGAACGCAGGAACAGCGTCATCGACTGCTGCAGCGTAGCTCCCGACTCGATGGCGATGATGTCAGTGCGCGGGACCATGACGGCCCGCACGAGGGTCTCTCCGAGCTCGAAGACGGATTGGAGCAGCTCGGCCTGTTCGTCCTCGAGGTCCTCGGTGTCACTCGAACGCTCGACGAACTCGCGAAGCTCTGTGGATGTGTACGTCGCATCCTCGTGCTTGGGATCGGTGCCCGTCGCGGCGCTGCCGAGCCGGACGAGCCAGCTCGGAACGGGCCCCAGGGCCATGCGCAGCCCGTTGGCGAGAGGCGCCGCGACCACGGCAATCTCGAGTGCGTGCTGCCGTCCCAGCTGGCGCGGAGACACACCGACGAGGAGGAATCCAATGAGCGCCATGACGACCGTCGCCGCGAGGCCTGCGAGCCACACGTTGTCGAGCCAGCTGTGTACGAGGACCGCAACGGCAACTGCCGCGGCCGTCTCGAACCAGATCCGCCAGAACCGCAGTGCGTGGGCGTGCGGGACGGGGTCCTCCAGGATGCGGGCAAGGGACGCCGAACGGCCCTCCGCAATCCGCTCCTCGGCATCGTGGCGTGGGAGGAAGGAGAAGGCCGATTCGGCGGCTGTGAGGAAGCCGGCCAGCGCGACGAAGACGAGGGCGAGGACGAGCAGCAGCGCTGTGGTCACGCCACCGTCTCGCTCGGTGCCGGGCGTCCGAGGAACTCGGTGAGCAGTTCACGCTGGAGCGTGAACATCTCCTCGCGTTCTTCCGGCTCGGCGTGATCGAAGCCCAGGAGGTGGAGGATCCCGTGCGTCTCGAGCAGGAGCATCTCGTCGTCCGTCGAATGCCCACCGCGCTGTGCCTGCCGGGCCGCCACCTGAGGGCAGATCGCGACGTCTCCGAGCATTCCCTGCGGGGTCTGCCGACCCGGGGCACCCGGGGTGAGCTCGTCCATCGGCACCGAGAGGACGTCGGTCGAGCCCGGTTCGTCCATGAGTTCGAGGTGCAGACGCTCCATGGCTTCCTCGTCGACGAGGAGGATCGACAGTTCCGTCTGCGGATGGAGCCAGAGACGCTCGAACACGAACCGCGCGAGACGCACGAGCGCTTCGGCGTCGATACTCAGGCCGGACTC
Source organism: Sinomonas sp. ASV486 (assembly GCF_030908215.1). Classification (GTDB taxonomy): domain Bacteria; phylum Actinomycetota; class Actinomycetes; order Actinomycetales; family Micrococcaceae; genus Sinomonas; species Sinomonas puerhi. The sequence goes on from NZ_JAVFJK010000010.1 coordinate 75,947, forward strand.
GTTGTTGACTTCGATGCTCACGGCTCCAGCTTAGACTCAGCGCCCGCGCCCGACGCCGCACCGGGGCCGCGGTGTGCCGCCGCGCGATCGCGGCGACGCTCAAGTTTGGCCCGCTCGGTGGCATCCCAGCGGCCGTACGCGGCCACAATGTCGCCCACGAGCCGGTGGCGGACCACGTCGGAGGCATCCAGGACGGAGAAGCTCACGTCTTCGACTCCCTGGAGGATCTGCTGCACGATCCTCAGGCCCGACGCGGTGCCGGAGGGCAGGTCGACCTGCGTCACGTCTCCCGTGACCACCATCTTCGAGCCGAAGCCGAGGCGGGTGAGGAACATCTTCATCTGCTCGGGCGTCGTGTTCTGCGCCTCGTCGAGGATGATGAATGCGTCGTTGAGCGTGCGTCCGCGCATGTAGGCGAGCGGCGCGACCTCGATGGTCCCCGCTGCCATGAGGCGCGGAATCGATTCGGGATCCATCATGTCGTGCAGCGCGTCGTAGAGCGGACGCAGGTACGGATCGATCTTGTCATTGAGGGTTCCCGGGAGGAATCCGAGCCGCTCCCCTGCCTCGACCGCGGGCCGCGTCAGGATGATGCGGCTCACGTCCTTGTGCTGCAGCGCCTGGACCGCCTTAGCCATGGCGAGGTAGGTCTTGCCCGTTCCCGCGGGGCCGATCCCGAAGATGACCGTGTTGGCATCGATCGCGTCGACGTAGTCCTTCTGGTTCGCCGTCTTCGGACGAATCGTCCGGCCGCGGCTCGAGAGGATGTTGTGGGTCAGGACGTCGGAGGGACTTGCCACGGTCTGGGAGCGGAGCATCGCCACGAGTTGCTCGAGGGAAGCCGTCGTGACAGGTGCACCGCTTGCCGCGATCGCGGAGATCTCCTCGAAGAGCCGGCGGATGTGGGGCGCCTCCGCCGCCGGTCCCACGATTGTCAGCTCATTGCCGCGCGCGTGGATCGACACCGAGGGGAACTGCTCCTCGACGTACCGCAGGGCCTCGTCATGCGGGCCCAGGATACGGACCATCTCCTCGCTCGAGCCGAAGCGCAGCACCTCGGTGCGCGCCGCCGGGGTCGTGTGCGGGAACTCCGCTGTCACAGGCAGGTCTCTCTCCGTAGGTGGCTTGGCGTGGGCCGGGTAGGGCACTGTTTCTATCCTACGTGCCCCTGCCGCGCCCGAAGGCGCGCCCGCGGCATAGCCGCTGAGCAGTGCGGCGATGGAGCGTGCCGTTGAAAATATCAATCGTGCATCACTTGGGAAACAGTTGACGCAACGGCCGGGCGCCCGGCGTCGGGCTGTGCCAAGCTGGACCCTGGCCCGGAGCGATACCACGGGTACCGCACACAGCGGACCATTGTCCTGCGGAGGCAGAGAGCGGCAGGAAGCGCAGGCACGGAGCCATCGGCGGAGGATCCATGGGAGAGCAGATGAGGCGGCAGCAGGTGGGTGTGCGGCATCGGCCGGTCCCTGCCGCCGTGCTGCTGGCGGCCTCGCTGCTGCTCGCCGCGTGCCCATCCCTCGCCGGATGCACCGCCACCGGGACACCTCAGCCGAGCATTGCTGCGGGCTCCACCGCCGGACCGTCGGGGGGGGCGACTCAGGCGTCGGCCCCGCTCGAGACGTCGCAGACGTCCGCGAAGGCGCCCGTTTACTGGCTCGGAAAGTCCCGGGATGGCGTCTACCTGTACCGCGAGTTCCGCGACGCGGACGGCAAAGACAACCCCATCGCGACCGCGCTGCGCATCATGATGTCGCAGAAGCCGCTGGACCCGAGCTACTTCACGCCGTGGCAGCCGCCCAAGAAGCTCGCCGCGTCCGTCTCTGGCCGCAACTACATCACTGTGGATGTCTCCGCCGACGCGTTCAACACGGGTGTGGACGAACCGACAGCACAGCTCGCCGTCCAGCAGCTCGTCTACACTGCAACAGCCGCCGCGGCGAGCTCCGGCCTGGTCGACGCCGGCCAGCCGATCTCTGTCATGCTCCTCGTCGACGGAAGGACGTCGCAGCTCGCCTTCGACCGGGTCCAACTCGGCCAGCTCATGCAACGTGATCCGTCGATGGTCGCGCCCGCGTGGATCATCGACCCCCAGGAGGGCGCCCAGGTCACCGGGGCCCTCAAGGTCTTCGGCCGCGCCACCTCGCCGGACAAGGCCTTCGCGTGGCAGATCCTGCACCGGGACGCCCAAGGGGCCAAGTCGAGCTACGTGAGCGGCACTGTGACGTCCGGGAACCAGCCCGGCCACGTCGGCGAGTTCACGTTCTCGGTGAACCTCCCGGCCGGCGACTATGAGATTCGCATCCTGCCCTCCGACGACGCCTCACCGGCCGCCAGCGCCACCACGAGCGCGTGGGACTCCAAGGGCTTCACGGTCACCGGCTAGGAGTTCTCGGCGTCCCTGCCGTCGCGGCCACCCCACCGCCCCAGCCGGTCCCCCGCAAGGGCCAGGGCGGCTGGTCCGGCGGTCGAGGACCTCAGCACGTGGGGCCCTAGGAGCGCGAGGCGCGCCCCTGCGGCGATGAACCGCTCGAGCTCGGCGGGGCTGATACCGCCCTCGGGTCCGACGATGAACAGGATCTCGGCCCCACGCGCACCCTCGTCCGGGGTGACCGCCGCGAGCACCTCGGAAAGCGATTCGGTGGCCTCTTCATGGAGGACGACGGCGAGCCGCGCCGCCTTGACCCTGGCGGCCAGCCGCGCGCCGTCGTGCGCAGGATCGACCTCGGGCACCCTCGCGCGCCGCGCCTGCTTGGCCGCCGCGAACACCGCCGAGCGCCACTTCGCGAGAGCCTTCTCTGCCCTCTCGCCCTTCCAGCGCACGATCGAACGCTCCGCCTGCCACGGGACGATCACGTCCACGCCGAGCTCGGTCGCGGTCTCGGCGGCGAGCTCGTCGCGGTCGCCCTTGGCGAGCGCTTGGACGAGGACGAGGCGGAACGGCGGGGCCTGTTCGCGCCGGATTGAACCGACGGCGACGCCGAGGACAGAACCCTCAGCGCTGGTGACCGTTCCGACGGCACGGACGCCCGCGCCGTCGGCCAGATCGACGCCCTCTCCGACCGAGAGGCGCTTGACAGTCACGGCATGGCGGCCCTCGGCGCCGTCGACGTCCACGACCGTGCCGGGAACGGCGCCGTCGAGCGCACCGGCTGGCACGTAGAACAGGGGCCGGGACATGTCAGAGGTTGCCGAACTTGTCGCGGAGCTTCGCGAACACACCGCCGGTACCCACGAGCTTGCCTTCTCCGACCTGCTCGCCGCGCAGCTTGGCGAGCTGCCGGATGAGCTCCTCCTGCTCGGCGTCAAGCTTCGTCGGCGTCTCTACCTTGATGTGGACGAGGAGGTCCCCGCGTCCCATGCCGCGGAGGCGAGCGACGCCGAGGGCGTGCAGCGTAACGACGTCTCCCGACTGGGTGCCCGGGCGGAGGGTGATCTGCTGCTCGCCGTCGAACGTCTCGAGTGTCATCTCCGAGCCGAGCGCGGCTGCCGTCATCGGAACGCTCAGGGTCGCGTGGAGGTCATCTCCCTCGCGGCTGAACGTCGCGTGCGAGGCGACGCGGATTTCCACGTAGAGGTCGCCGGAGGGGCCGCCCGCGGTGCCTGCCTCGCCCTGGCCCGCGAGCTGGATCCGCGTGCCGGTTGACACGCCAGCCGGGATCTTGACCGTGAGCGACCGGCGGCTGCGCACACGCCCTTCGCCGCCGCACTCGTTGCACGGGCTGGGGATCTCGGTGCCGAATCCCTGGCACGTGGGGCACGTGGCCATGGTCATGACCTGGCCCAGGATCGAGCGCACCGGACGCTGGATGTGTCCGGAGCCGCCGCAGACGCTGCAGCGCACGGGCACGGTCCCCGGTTCACAGCACGATCCCTCGCAGCGGGAGCACATGACCGCGGTGTCCACCTCGAGCTTCTTGTTGACGCCGAAGACCGCGTCCTTGAGCTCGATCCGCACCGCGATGAGGGCATCCTGCCCACGGCGCACGCGCGAGGCGGGGCCAGCCTGAGCCGATCCCCCGCCGAAGAATGTCTCGAAGATGTCCTGGAAGGCGAAGCCCGAACCGTCGTAGGCGCCTGAGTAGCCGTTGTCCGTGCCGTTCTCGTTGCCCGTCGTATCGTAGACGCGACGCTTCTGGGGGTCGGAGAGCACCTCATAGGCGTGCGTCACGGCCTTGAACTGCTCGGAGGCATCCTCGCTGGGGTTGATGTCCGGATGGAGCTTCCGGGCGAGTTTCTTGTACGCCTTCTTGATCTCCTCGGGGGTCGCGTCGTTCGGAACACCGAGGGTTTCGTAATGGCTGCTCACGATTCTCTTTCTGTTGGTCAGCTGCCGGCGATGATCTTCGACAGGTACCGGGCCACGGCCCGGACCGCCGCCATCGTCGCGGGATAGTCCATGCGGGTCGGTCCCAGGACGCCCACCTTTGCGCCGTCGTCAAGCCCGTACCCCGTCGCGACGACCGAGGTCTCCTCGAGGCTCGTGTACGGGTTCTCGCGGCCGATCGTCACGGCAACGCCGCGGGCGTCACTGGCCATCTCGGACAGGAGGCGCAGGAGCACAACCTGTTCCTCGAGTGCCTCCAGGACCGGCGAAATGCTCTGCAGGAAGTCGTTGTTGGACCGCGCGAGGTAGGCCGTTCCGGCCATGACCATGCGGTCCTCCCGGCTCGACTCCGCGAGGGATGAGAGGCCCTGGGCGAGCTCGGCCGCGAGCCTCTGGTCCTTCGGAGGCAGCGCCGCCACAACCTCGGCCGCGCTCGAAGGGAGCCGCGTGACAGCCGTCCCGATGAGGCCTTCGAGGAAACGCTGGCGCAGGTACGCGAGCCTGTCGTGGTCCACGTCCTCGCTCACGCTGTGCACGCGCTGCTCCACTGTGCCAGTGTCCGCGATGAGCACAAGAAGAACCTGACGCGGGGCCATGGCCACCGCCTCGACGTGGCGGACGCGTGCCCTTCCGAGCTGGGGATACTGGACGACGGCGACCTGGTTGGTCAGCTGTGACAGGAGCCGCACGGTGCGCTCGAGCACATCGTCTAGGTCTTCGGCACCATCCAGGAGCATCTGGATCGCCTGCTTCTCGGGGGCCGACAGCGGTCGTACCGCGGCCAGATGGTCAACGAAGACGCGGTAGCCCTTGTCCGTGGGCACCCGGCCGGCGCTCGTGTGGGGGGCCACGATGAGCCCCTCGTCCTCGAGCGCGGCCATGTCGTTGCGGATCGTCGCGCTGGACACACTGAGCCGGTGGCGTTCGACCAGTGCCTTGGACCCGACGGGCTCACGGAAGTGGACGTAGTCCTCCACAATGGCCCGCAGGACTTCCAGCTTGCGTGGCTCGTTCATCACACCTCCTGTGGCGTCCCGGCGTTAGCACTCTCTTGAAGCAAGTGCTAAGTCTATTATGCCTGTGGCCGGCGCGGCGAGCCGCAGCCTGGGCCTCTGCCCCGCCGCGTAGGATGCGGCGGGTGGACCGAATCTCCTATGACTCGTGGGGGCCCGCCGACCTCGGCGGGGCCGCCCGGACCGAGCTTCCCGTGGTGCCCGTTGAGCTGGGGCTCGTCCTCGAAGACACGGAGTCCGGGTGGGTCGGTGCCGTCACCCGCATCGAGAAGTCCGGTGGGATGCACGTGATGAGCCTCGAGGACCGTCGTGGCCGCAGCCGCTCGTTCCAGCTCGGCTTCGGGTTCCTCGTCGACGGCCGTCCTGTCAGGGTCGGACCCCCGGCGGCGCGAAGGCAGCCCGCGGCCCCGGCCCGGACGGCGTCGGGCTCTGTCCGGGTCGAAGGCCAGCGTGCACAAGTGGCCAAGGCCAGCCGCATCTGGGTCGAGGGGAAGCACGACGCCGAGCTGGTAGAGAAGGTCTGGGGCGATGACCTCCGCCTTGAGGGGATCGTCGTCGAGCCCCTGCACGGAGTTGATGACCTCGCGTCTGCGATTGCCGAGTTCAATCCCGGTCCCGGCAGGAAGCTGGGCATCCTCGTGGACCACCTCGTCCAGGGCACGAAGGAGTCGCGCATCGTGTCCGAAGCGCTGTCGGTTCGGGGCGCCGCCAGCAATGTCCTGATCGTCGGTCACCCCTATGTGGACGTGTGGCAGGCCATCAAGCCCTCGGCCCTGGGCATCGCGGCGTGGCCGGTAGTGCCGCGCGGCACTGACTGGAAGACCGGCATCCTCGAGGCCTTCGGGTGGCCGCACGAGAGCGCGGAGGACATCGGGCTCGCCTGGCAGAAGCTTCTCGGCGCTGTACGTACCTATGCCGACCTCGAGCCATCCCTGCTCGGCCGCGTCGAAGAGGTCATCGACTTCCTGACGGCCTGAGCTTGGATATCCTGAACCAGTGAGTGACTACCCGCAGTACCGACGCGACCGCAACCGCCCCGACGATTCCGCCCCCGCCCCCCTCACGGCGTCCGAGGATCGCCAGTGGGCTACCCTCGCGCACTTCGGCGGGATCCTTGGATTCGTCCCCTCGCTCCTGATCTACCTGTACTTCAAGGACCGCGGACCGTTCACGGCCCAGGAGTCCAAGGAGGCCCTCAACTTCACCCTGCCCCCAACGGTTGCCGCGATCGTGTTCAACTTCCTCGCGCTCGTGCCGTTCGTCGGGAGCGTGTTCGCAGTGCTCGCGACCCTCATCTGGATTGCCCTGACGGTCTACTCGGTGATAGCTGGAATTCAGGTGAACCGCGGGCAGCCGTACCAGTACCAGTACAACCTGCACCTCATCCACTAGGCCGGCAGTTCGACCGGGTCGGCGTTCACGACGGACCGGCGGCCAGCAGGGGTCAGGGCAGTAGCCGGCGGACTACCGCGTCGGCGAGGAGTCGTCCTCTGAGCGTGAGCACGAGCCGGCCCTGGACGGCGGCCGGACCGTCAACGAGGCCGTCCGCGATAAGCCCTGCGACGGCCGCGCGTCCGTCGGGAGCGATGTCAGCCGTCGGCAGGCCCTCGGCGAGACGGATCTGCAGCAGGACGTGCTCCACGCGGCGCGTAGCGTCGTCGAGCGTCTCCCGCCCCGCAGCGGGCGAGGCCCCCTGCGCAAGCCTTCCCGCATACGCGGTGGGATGCTTCACGTTCCACCACCGCACGCCGCCCACATGCGAGTGCGCGCCCGGGCCCACGCCCCACCAGTCGCCTCCATGCCAGTAGGCGAGGTTGTGGCGGCATTCGAAGCGCCGATCCGATGCGTCTCCCCGAGCCCAGTTGCTCACCTCGTACCAGTGGAATCCGGCGTCGCCGAGCACTGCGTCGGCCGTCTCATACTTCTCGGCGTGGTCGTCGTCGTCCACGTCCGGCACCTCGCCGCGGCGGATCTGGACCGCGAGCTTGGTGCCTTCCTCGACAATCAGCGCGTAGGCGCTCACATGGTCAGGTTCGCACGCGAGCGCGGCGTCAAGGGACGCCCGCCAGTCGTCGAGGGTCTCCCCCGGCGTGCCGTAGATGAGGTCGAGGCTCACGTCCAGTCCGGCCTCGCGGGCCCAGTGGACAGCCTCCGGCACCCGGCTCGGCGTGTGAGTCCTGTCGAGGACCCTGAGCACATGCGGGACGGCCGACTGCATGCCGAAGGACACCCGGGTGAATCCGGCGTCCGCGAGCGTCCGGAGCGATTGGGGCGTCACCGAATCGGGGTTCGCCTCGGTGGTGACCTCGGCCCCAGGCTCGATGCCCCACTCCGCTGCTGCTGACGCGAGGATCGCGGCGAGGTCTTCTGCCGGCAGGAGGGTCGGCGTCCCCCCGCCGAAGAACACCGTGGACAGACGACGGCGCGGCACCCGCGACGCGTCGAGGGCACCTGCCGCGAAGCGCACCTCCCCGGACGCGGTCGCGGCATAGTTGGCCTGCGACGCACCCCCGCCGAGCTCGGTCGCGGTGTAGGTGTTGAAGTCGCAGTACCCGCAGCGGACGGCGCAGAAGGGTATGTGGGCGTAGAGCGAGAAGCTCCGCTCCCCCGCCGAGGCCGCCGCCTGCGGCGGCAGGACGCCGTCGGCCGGGGCCGGATCTCCCAGGGGAAGGGTGCTTGGCACTACTTCTTCGCCTTGTCCTTCGACTCATCGGTGGTGAGCGCGGCGATGAAGGCCTCCTGCGGAACCTCGACGCGGCCCACCATCTTCATGCGCTTCTTGCCTTCCTTCTGCTTCTCGAGCAGCTTCCGCTTTCGCGTGATGTCACCGCCGTAGCACTTCGCGAGGACGTCCTTGCGGATTGCACGGATACTCTCGCGGGCGATGATGCGGGAGCCGATCGCGGCCTGGATCGGCACCTCGAACTGCTGGCGAGGGATGAGTTCCCTCAGCTTCCCAGTCATCATCACCCCGTAGGCGTAGGCCTTGTCCCGATGGGTGATGGCGGAGAAGGCATCGACCTGCTCGCCCTGGAGCATGATGTCCACCTTGACGAGGTCGGCGGTCTGCTCGCCGTCGGACTTCCAGTCCAACGACCCGTAGCCGCGGGTCTTGGACTTGAGGATGTCGAAGAAGTCGAAGACGATTTCAGCCAGCGGCAGGCGGTATCGGATCTCCACTCGGTCTTCGGAGAGGTAGTCCATGCCTCCCAGGACGCCGCGACGGCTCTGGCACAGCTCCATGATGGCCCCGACGAACTCGTTCGGCGCAAGGATGGTCGCAGCAACCATCGGCTCGCGGACTTGAGCAATCTTGCCGGACGGGTACTCGCTGGGGTTGGTGACGTGGAGAACCGTCTTGTCTTCCAGCGTCACCTCGTACTCGACGTTGGGAGCCGTGGAGATCAGGTCCAGTTTGTACTCGCGCTCGAGCCGCTCGCGGGTGATTTCCAAGTGCAGCAGGCCCAGGAAGCCGACCCGGAAGCCGAAGCCCAGAGCCGCGGACGTCTCCGGTTCATAGACCAGGGCGGCGTCGTTGAGCATCAGCTTCTCCAAGGCGTCCCGGAGCACTGGATAGTCCGTCCCATCCAAGGGATACAGGCCGGAGAAGACCATCGGCTTCGCATCTGCATAGCCGGGGAGGGATTCGGTGGCGGGCTTGGCCAGATTGGTGACCGTGTCGCCCACCTTGGATAGGCGGACGTCCTTCACGCCGGTGATGAGGTAGCCGACCTCACCCACGCCGAGGCCCTTTGTAGGCGTCGGCTCCGGGGAGCTCACACCGATCTCTAGCAGCTCGTGGCTGGCCTTGGTCGACATCATCTGGATGCGTTCACGCGGGCTGAGCGAACCGTCCACGACGCGCACATAGGTCACCACGCCGCGGTACGTGTCGTAGACCGAGTCGAAGATCATCGCGCGAGCCGGCGCGTCAGCGTCGCCCGTGGGAGCGGGGATGTCGGCGACGATGCGGTCGAGGAGGCCCTCGACGCCCATGCCGGTCTTTCCGGACACCCGGAGCACATCCGCGGGGTTTCCCCCGATCAGGTTGGCGAGCTCCTCGGCGTACTTCTCCGGCTGGGCCGCCGGAAGGTCGATCTTGTTCAGGACCGGGATGATGGTGAGGTCGTTCTCCATCGCGAGGTAGAGGTTCGCGAGCGTCTGGGCCTCGATCCCCTGGGCTGCATCGACGAGCAGGACTGCGCCTTCGCATGCCGCGAGTGAGCGGGAGACCTCGTAGGTAAAGTCGACGTGGCCGGGGGTGTCGATCATGTTCAGCGCGTACGCCGTGCCGTCGACCTCCCACGGCATACGCACGGCCTGGGACTTGATGGTGATGCCGCGTTCGCGCTCGATGTCCATGCGGTCGAGGTACTGCGCCTTCATGTCCCTGGGCTGCACGACGCCTGTGAACTGCAGCATTCGGTCGGCAAGGGTCGACTTGCCGTGGTCGATGTGCGCAATGATGCAGAAGTTGCGGATGATCGACGGATCCGTCGCGGCAGGCACCGGGGCGGTGCGGGCCATGGGAGACACGCGGTGAGTCCTCACTGTCGATGCGGTAGATGTGAGCCAACGCGGGGACGCTGGCTTCCCAGTGTCCCATAGGCTGTGGGTGTGCTGCGCAGCCTAGCCTCCCGCTTCCTTTCCGCCGTCCGCTCGGCTTGGCGCCCGGACAGACGCGCAGACGGGCGTCCGCCGGCCTATGCCGGTGACTTCACCGGGACCGCGACGGTCACCTATGCACCCGATCCGGATGGGGTTCCCGACCCCGGCGAGATCGTGTGGACGTGGGTGCCCTTCGAGGAGGACCACTCGTTGGGCAAGGACCGTCCGGTGTTGATCGTCTCGCAGCGCGGGTCCGCCCTGCTGTGCGTCATGCTCACGAGCAAGGACCACGACGGGCGCGCGCGGGAGAAGGACTACATCGACATCGGCACGGGGTCATGGGATCCCCGCCGCCGGCCCAGCGAGGTCAAGGTGGACCGGGTCCTGCAGATCGACCCGGGTGCGGTGCGCCGAGAGGGTGCCATCCTCGAGCGGGAGCGGTTCGACCTCGTCGCGGCCTCCCTCCGTGAACGCGGCTGGCGCTGACATGGAAGGGGCGCCCTTCTGCTAAGGTTTACTGCTGTGTGTCCGTGCAGGTCGACGGGCACTGACGACCGGCTGCCATAGGCATCCCCACGCCACTCAGTCGATGGTCGGTCCGAACCCTCTAGACCCTGTTGGCTTTAACAAGAGAGTTCCACACGTGGCAAACATCAAGTCCCAGAAGAAGCGCATTCTCACCAACGAGAAGGCGCGTCAGCGCAACATGGCGGTGAAGTCCGAGCTGAAGACGGCCATCCGCGCCGTCAACGCTGCCGTCGTCTCCGCCGACAAGGACGCCGCCAATGCTGCTCTGGCCCACGCGAGCAAGAAGCTCGACAAGGCCGTGAGCAAGGGCGTCATCCACAAGAACCAGGCCGCGAACCGCAAGTCGGGCATCGCGAAGAGGATCGCCAAGATCGGCTGACTCTCAACGCCTTCTTCGGCCGGGGCCGGCATCCGCACTGGATGCCGGCCCCGGCCGTTCTGGCAACTGGAGAAGGTTGACACGGGCGCGCGCGTCAGCGGGCGCGCGCGGCTGAGCTCACGATCGACAAGGCCCGCTCCACTGCATAGCCCGGGTCCCGGGCGAGCCCCTTGACCTCGGCGTCCGCCTCTGCGACTGCCCTGATTGCCGTGGCGAGGCTCTGTGGAGTCCACCCGCGGATATCGCGCTGCGCCTGCTCGACGAGCCACGGCTGCATGCCGAGCTCTCTTGCAATGCTCTGGGCCGAGCCCCGCGCGCCGGCGACCTTGGCGAGGGTCCTGAGCTTGGACGCGATGGCGGCCACCATCGGCACGGGATCGACACCGGTCTCCAGGGCGTGCCGGAACGCCGAGAGCGCCTTGGCCTGCTGACCGGCCAGGGCCGCATCCGCCACCTTGAAGGCGGTAGCCTCGACGCGGCCGCCGTAGTACTTCTCCACCGTCGCGGCGTCCACGGTCGCCGACGCGTCGAGCGCCAGCTGGGAGCATGCCGCGGCGAGCTCGGCGAGGCTGCTCCCCACAGCGGCGACAAGTGCATCGATGGCCTCCCGCTCGATGCGCCGCCCTGTTCCGCGGAACTCGGCCGCAACGAAGGCGGCCTTGTCTGCGTCCTTCTTCAATGGCTGGCAGTCGATGACCGGTGCACCCGATGCCTTGACCGCGTCCAAGAGCTTCTTGCCCTTCGCCCCGCCCGCGTGCCGGAGCACAAGGACCACGTCATTTTCGGGCGCGGAGACGTAGGCGAGGGTGTCACGGAGGAATTCCTCGCTCATCGACTCGAGTCCCTGGACCTCGACAAGCTTGTTCTCCCCGAAGAGCGAAGGCGAGGCCGCCATGAGGAGCTCGCCACCGGAGTAGGTCCCCGCCTCGAGCTTGGTGACCTCGAGATCGGGGCTGGCCGAGCGCGCCTTGGCCCTGATGGCATCCATGGACCGAGCCGCGATGTAGTCCTCAGGCCCGAGCACGAGGACCACGGGGGCGGGCGCCGCATCTCGCCACTCGACCGTGCCCGCGCTCTTGACGGCGCTTCCACGATGTCCGCCAGAACGGGCGCTGCGAGCTGCGGGCGTCATGAACGGCCTCCTGCGGCCTGTTCGAATGAAATCACCGCTCCACTCTCCCACGCCGCACCGTTACGCCCAATCCCGACGCGGTGCAGGCCAAGGCTGCGCGCGCCAGACGGATGATCCGGCACGCAAGCAGCCGCACGGCCGCCTGCCCTGAGGGCAACAGGGTGGCCCAGAGGAGGGCGGCGTTGAGTCCGGACACGGCGGCCATCGCCACGGCACCGCCGACGCCCTCCGGCCACGGCAGTGTGGCGCCGGGGAGACCGGCGAGCATCCGGGCCGTGAGGGCAATCGCCTGCGCGCCTGCTCCCCCGACGCCGACTGCGAGGAGCGCCACCGGGGGACACCACGCGCACGTGGCCAGCGCGAGCGTACCCGCAACCGTCACGACCGGCACGAACGGAGTCGAGGCGACATTCGCCACGAGCGACAAGCTCAGGAACGAGGGCTGGATGAGCACCATGAGTGGTCCGCACGTGAGCTGAGCGGACAGGGGCACGGCGACGGCCAGAGCGAGCCAGGCCGGAAACCGTGCGGCGAGCATCTGGGTCAGCGGTGGGCCGAGGAGCGCGATACCGAGAGTCGCCGCCACCGAGAGGAGGAAGCCCATGCTCAGGGCCAGAGGCGGTTGGGCGAGGACGAGCACGAGCACGGCCGACGACACCGCCGAGCAGCTGCGTCCCGCCCGGCCGCTCACGAGAGCCACGAGCCCCACCGTGCCCATCGCTGCGGCGCGGAGGACGCTCGGTTCCGGGCCCACGATGACGGTGAATCCGATCACAGCCAGGGCGCACCCAATGAGGACCATGGCGCGCGACGCCCTCAACGACCGCAGGCCGAGGAGCACCAGGGCCAGCAGGAGGGTGAAATTGGCGCCGCTCACGGCGGTAAGGTGACCCAGGCCGACGTCGCGCATGGCGTCCTCGAGCTCCACCGGCAGCGCCGCCGTGTCCCCGACCGTCATGCCCGGCAGCAGGCCGGCGGCATCGGGCCAGAGCCATTCGGACGAACGCCGGAGCGATTCGCGCAGGGCTCCCACCTGCCGACGTGCGGCGTCGGACTCGACGACGCGGGGCCGGCTCGAGACGCTCAGAAGCGCAGTTCTCCCGGGCTGATCGGCCGGGACGATGCGCCCCGCCACCTCGATGGTTGTGCCGCTGCGGACTCGCGCCATCTCGGCCCCTCCGACAAGGCGGATCGAGGCAGACGCTGTGAAGGACCGGCCCCCATCGGTCGCCTGGAGGAGACGGCCCTCGGCGGCGAACCGGGGGCCCGAGCCGAAGGTGCCCCGCTGACGCTGTTGATTCGGCTCCCCGGTGACTTCCACTGTGGCGACGGTCTGGCCACCGCGGTCCAGCAGCTCGCCCGCGGGCCCGCTGTGTTCGGCTGCATGGTGGCCGGCTGCTGCCCCGAGACCAGCGGCCAGAGCGATGGCCGTACACGCCGTGAGGACGGCTGCGGGAACCGACCGCTTGAGCCCGGCACTCAGTCCTCGCCGGCGCGCCGCGACTCTGCCCTTCACCACAGAGGCCGCAAGGGCGATGGCGAGGGCACCTGCCGCGACCGCCAGAGTCGAGGCCAGCAGGCCCGCTCGAGTCGCTGAGGGCCCGATCGCGGGCGCGAGCGCCGCACCGAGCCACGCGGCGGCGCCTATCGGAACGAGACGGAGGTCCCGCCATCGACCCGATCGGGTGTGGCCCGCGACGGGGTCGACGGACCACCACTGCGCAGCTCGGAGGCGAAGCTGTTCGACAAGCGTCGTCGCCGCGTCGGCTTCGACTCGGGGTCGGGCACCCGAGACGGCTGCCTCGCGATAGCGGTTCCACGCCTCGCGCCGCTCGTCGCTCATGGCAGGTGCGCAGAGGGCCACCGGGCGCGCTGGGAACTCATCGCACCGTCACCATCGGGAGGATGGACTCAAGCATCTTCGGGCCGATTCCACTGACCGCGTCGAGGCCTTCGGGTTCTGCGAAGCGACCGTGGGCGGTCCGGAAGTCGACAATGCGCTGCGCGAGCACGGGGCCAACCCGCGGCAGCGTCGCGAGCTCCGCGACGGTGGCCGTGTTGATGTCGACCTTCCCGCCCGTCGCGCCGGTCGCGGCGCCCCCCGGCACCGCGCCAGTCGGTACAGTCCCGGCGGACTCCGGCACCTCTGGGTCGCCTACCGCGGGAATCCTGATCCGGGTCCCGTCCTCAACCGTCGCCGCCAGATTGAGCCGGTTGGTATCGGCGGCCGGTGTTGCACCGCCAGCCGCGGCGATGGCCTCATAGACGCGCGCGCCGGGCGCGAGCTGGTACACGCCGGGCGCGGAGACGGCTCCGACAAGATGAACGGTTGGTCCGCCAGCCGCCGGCGGCGCTCCCGGCCCGGTCGGCCGGGCCATCCCCGTCTGGGTGCCAGAGGCAGAGTCCGTTCCCCCGTGCGCCTGCGCTGCTCCCACCGCCGTGACGGGGCGGACGTCGGGGCCAGCCGATCCAGCAAGCCACCACCAGGCTCCGCAGGTCGCAGACAGCAGCACCGCAACCACGGCGGCGAGCCGCACTGACATGGCAAATCTCGGCCGACTGCTCCGGACCCCATCCGCCATGCTGATTCGGTCCGCCGACACGGGATCAGCATCGGCAGAGGAGCTGGCTCCGGCCTCGACTCCTACGGCAGCTTTCGTACGGGCATCGGGTTCCGCGTCACCTCCCGTTTCGGCAGCGGCATCGAGATCGGCGTCACGGTCGGTAGCCCGGCTGTGCTGCTGGACGACGGGGATCTGTGCAGTGGCGGCGAGTCCCAGAAGGCCATCCCCCGGGCCAGATACCTCCGAGAACAGGGCATCCCAGCGGTGGCGGGCCTCCTGCCGCCGCCTGAGAGAGTCCCGCCTGGACCAGACCATGGGTCCCACGCTGTCAGACGCGGCGCGGATCCGCACCGTATGCGGGACCCATGTGGAAGGACACGCGCAACCGGCGCCTGTGGAGGAGAAGCGAGCTCAGTCCCGCGCGTCCACGGGCAGTGGCACGGCGAGCGGGTGGGGTCGCGGATCCGCTCCCGGCGAGATCACGACGGCGAGCACGCCGAGCCCCGTATGGGCGGCAAGGACCGCCGGGAGAGGCGAGAGCGCGACGTCGGCCGCGGGCACCCCGAGATCCGACGCGAGCGAGGCCGCAAAAGCCTCGGCCTCGCCTCGGTTGCCGAAGTAGTGGACCGCAATCGATGGGTCCAGGGCCGCCGACGCGCGGGCCACTGCGAGCTCCCGGAGACGCGGAACAGCCTTGGCCGCAGTGCGGATCCGCTCGAGCGGCACGATGAGGCCATCGCGGATGGTCAGGATGAGCTTGATGGAAAGCACTGTCCCCACGAGGGAGGCCGCTGCGCCGATGCGCCCGCCGCGTCGGAGCTGCTCGAGGCTCGGAACGTAGAACAGCACCTCTGACCCGGCGAGCCGTTCCTCGCCGGCGCGGCGCACCTCGGCGAGGCCCCCGCCCCGCGCCGCGGCGCGCACGGCGGCGCGCACGGCGAAACCGAGCGCCATGCCGGCCGTCTGGGAGTCCACGACCTCGACAGGGATGCCCACGCGCCCTGCGGCGAGGCGTGCGGCGTCAACCGTCCCGGAGAGCTTTCCGGACAGGTGCAGGGAGGCGATGCCCTCGAAGCCGGCTTGCTCGAACCCGCGGTAGACGCGTTCGAATTGGCCTGGGGAGGGCCTCGACGTGCGGACCTGTGCGCCGGCGGCCAACGCCAGGCTCAGGGCGGTTCCGACGTCCTCGCCCTCGGTGAAGATGTCCTGACCGACCATGACGGGCAGGACGACGTCCGCGAAGCATTCTGCGCGGACGAATTCGGCGGCCCAGGCGTCCGGGAGGCCAGCGGACGAGTCGGTCACGACGGCAATCCGCGGCAGCGGGGTGGACGGGGCCGCCGCTGGGGCAGGCCCCGGACGGAGCCTGCCCCAGCCGCGTCTCAGCCACGCGATCGCGGGCAGGTCCGTACTCTCAGCCACCCTGCATCACCGGGTCACGCCGGCACGATGTTGACCAGCTTCGGCGCCCGCACAATGACGGTCCGGATCCCGCGGCCGTCCAGGACCCGCTGGACGTTCGCCGAGGCGAGGGCCAGCTCGCGCAGCGCATCTTCAGAGATGTCCGGGGCGACCTCCAGGCGATCCCGCACCTTGCCCTGGATCTGCACGACGGCGGTCACGGTCTCCTCCACGAGGAGCGAGGGATCGTACTGCGGCCAAGCGGCGCCTGCGACCGAGGGCTCGTGACCCAGGGCGGCCCACAAGTCCTCCGCCGTGTACGGCGCGAAGAGGCTCAGGATGATTGCCACGGTCTCGACGGCCTCGCGCACCGCCGGGTCCGCACCGCCGGGTCCGCCGTCGATGGCCTTGCGGGTCGCATTGACCAGTTCCATCGTCTTGGCGACGACAACATTGAACTTGTGCGACTCAACGAGCTCGGCCGCCTCTGCGAGCGTCCGGTGCGTGACGGTACGCAGGGCGCGGTCGCCGGTCCCAGGGTCCGTTCCCGGGTCGCTCGTGACGTCCTGGCCCAGACGCCACGCGCGGGCCAGGAACTTCGCCGAGCCTGACGGCGAGACATCGGCCCAGTCGACGTCGTCCTCCGGCGGAGACGCGAAGACCATGGTGAGGCGCACGGCGTCGACCCCGAACCGGTCGAGCTGCTCCCCCAGGTCCACGCCGTTGCCGAGCGACTTGCTCATGGCCTTGCCGCCGTTGAGGACCTGGCCCTGGTTCATGAGCGCGGCGAACGGCTCGTCTGCGTCGACGAGGCCCATGTCCTTGAGCACCTTCATGAAGAACCGGCTGTAGAGCAGGTGCAGGATCGCGTGCTCGACGCCGCCCACGTACTGCGCGACCGGCATCCAGCGCTTCGCGGCCTCGGGGTCGAACGGCCCCTCCGTGTAGTCCGGAGAGACGTACCGGAGGTAGTACCAGGACGAGTCGACGAACGTGTCCATCGTGTCGGTGTCCCGTTTCGCGGGGCCGCCGCAGCGGGGGCACTCGACGTTGACCCAGTGCTCGGCCGCCGCGAGGGGCGAGGTGCCCTTGGGTGCGAGCTGCTCGCCGCGCAGGTCGTCGGGGAGCCGGACGGGCAGCTGCTCGTCCGGGACCGGCACCTCGCCGTCTACGGGGCAGTGGATGATCGGGATGGGAGCGCCCCAGAAGCGCTGTCTCGAGAGCAGCCAGTCGCGGAGCCGGTAATTGACCGTGCCCTCGCCCGTGCCCGCCGACTCGACGGTCTCGATGGCCTTCGCGATGCCCTCGGCCTTGGACAGTCCGTCCAGCGCGCCGGAGTTGATGAGCGTGCCCTCGCCGCTCGTCGCGGTCCCGGACACAGCGGGGTCCTCCTCGCCCGTGTCGAGGACCGTGCGGACGGGCAGCCCGAAGGCCTTGGCGAAGTCGAGGTCGCGCTGGTCGTGCGCGGGCACGGCCATGATGGCGCCGGTGCCGTAGTCGGCCAGGACATAGTCCGCGGCCCACACCGGGAGCTTCTCGCCGCTGAGCGGGTTGACAGCGTACCGGCCCAGGAAGACGCCGGTCTTCTCCCGGTCCGTGTTCTGGCGCTCGATCTCGCTCAGGGCCTTGACCCGGTCCTGGTACTCGGCCAGGGCCTGGGCCTGCTCAGGGGACACGAGTTCGCCGGCCAGGTCGGCATCCGCCGCGACCACGAAGAAGGTGGCTCCGTACAGCGTGTCCGGGCGGGTGGTGAAGACGGTGACCTCGCGCCGGGCCTGCCCTCCCTCTGCTTCGCTGGTTCCCTCGATCGCGAAGCGCACATGGGCGCCCTCAGAGCGACCGATCCAGTTGCGCTGCATGGCGAGCACGCGCTCGGGCCAGTGGCCCTCGAGCTCGGCCATGTCGTCCAGCAGCCGGTCCGCGTAGTCGGTGATCTTGAAGTACCACTGGTTGAGGGACTTCTTCGTCACGGGCGTGCCGCAGCGCTCGCAGGCACCGTTGACGACCTGCTCGTTGGCCAGCACGGTCTGGTCCTTGGGGCACCAGTTCACCGGGTGGTTCTTCCGGTACGCGAGGCCGCGCTCATAGAAGCGCAGGAACAGCCACTGCGTCCACCGGTAGTACGCCGGGTCGGACGTGTGGAGGCGGCGGGACCAGTCCAGGCTCAGGCCGTACCGCTTGAACGAGGCCGCCTGCGTCTCGATGTTCGCGTACGTCCACTCGGACGGGTGGGCATTGCGCTTGATCGCTGCGTTCTCCGCCGGCAGGCCGAACGAATCCCAGCCGATCGGGTGGAGCACGTCGTAGCCCTTGAGCCGCAGGTACCGCGCGACGACGTCGCCCATCGCGAACGCCTCGGCGTGGCCCATGTGAAGGTCCCCGGAGGGATACGGGAACATGTCGAGCACGAACCGGCGCTCTCGGCTTCCGTCGTCCTTGGGCGTGAACACCCCCAATTCGTCCCACACCGCCGGCCACTTTGCCTCGATCGCCGCGAAACTGTAGGCGTTCTGCTCTGTTTCCTGCTGCGCGTTCTGCTCTGCGACTCGCTCTTCGCTCACCGTGCTTCTCTCCACTGAAATCCCGCCCTCCGGCATCCTGCTCCTGACACACAAAAGCCCCTCACACGGAGGGGCGGCCGCTTGCTGACCGGAGACCCGGCGGCAAGCGGCTATCGAAGGAGGAGGATGCCACGCATAGCCTTCATGGTACCGCAGGCCCGACGCACGACGGCGGGTGGCCGCCGCGCGCCGGGCGCGCGGAACGCGGGGCTACTTCACGTCGGCGTCGACCCAGTCCATCGACTTGGTGACGGCCTTCTTCCAAAGCCGCATCTGACGATCGCGTTCAGTGCCGTCCAACTGCGGGCTCCAGCGCCTGTCCTCACCCCAGTTGGCAGAGCACTCGCCGAGGTCCTTCCAGAAGCCCACGGCCAGGCCAGCCGCGTAGGCGGCGCCGAGGGCCGTGGTCTCGACGACCTTGGGCCGCACCACGTCGACGCCGAGGATGTCGGCCTGGAACTGCATGAGGGCGTCGTTGGCGACCATGCCGCCGTCGACCTTGAGCTCGGCGAGCGGGACGCCCGAGTCCGCGTTGACGGCGTCGAGCACCTCGCGCGTCTGGAACGCGGTCGCCTCGAGAGCGGCACGCGCGATGTGGCCCTTGTTCACGTAGCGCGTGAGGCCGACGATCGCTCCGCGGGCGTCGGCGCGCCAATAGGGCGCGAACAGGCCTGAGAAGGCCGGGACGATGTAGACGCCGCCATTGTCCTCGACGGACTTCGCAAGCGTCTCCACCTCCGGCGCGCTCGAGATCATGCCGAGGTTGTCGCGCAGCCACTGGATGAGCGAGCCCGTGACCGCGATGGAGCCCTCGAGTGCGTAGTGCGGCTTCGCGTCACCGAGCTTGTACCCGACCGTGGTCAGGAGCCCGTTCTTCGAGTGGACGATCTCCTCCCCCGTGTTGAAGATGAGGAAGCAGCCCGTCCCGTAGGTGTTCTTGGCCTCGCCCGCGTCGAACGCCGCCTGACCGAACGTCGCGGCCTGCTGGTCGCCAAGGATGCCTGCGACAGGAACCTCGCGCAGCAGCTGGGAGGTGTGGACCGTGCCATACGTCTCGGAGGAGGACTTGATGGCGGGCATCATCGAGGCCGGGACCCCGAACGCGTCGAGGATCGACTGGTCCCACGCGAGGGTCTCGAGGTCCATGAACATCGTGCGCGACGCATTGGTCACGTCGGTGGCATGGACGCCGCCGTCGGTTCCTCCCGTGAGGTTCCACAGGACCCATGCATCGGTGTTGCCGAAGAGTAGGTCTCCCGCCTCCGCCTTGGCCCGCGCACCGTCCACGTTGTCGAGGATCCACTTGATCTTCGTCCCCGAGAAGTACGTCGCGAGCGGCAGGCCAACCTTCTGCTTGAAGCGCTCCACGCCGCCGTCCTTGGCGAGCTCGTCGACGATCGACTGCGTGCGGGTGTCCTGCCAGACGATCGCGTTGTACACCGGCTCGCCGGTGTTCTTGTCCCAGACGACCGCAGTCTCGCGCTGGTTGGTGATGCCGACCGCCGCGATGTCGTGCCGGGTCAGGTTTGCCTTGGACAACGCCTGGCCGATGACCTCGCGGGTGTTGTCCCAGATCTCCTTGGGGTTGTGCTCGACCCACCCCGCCTGCGGGAAGATCTGCTCGTGCTCGAGCTGGCCGGTCGAGACGATGGACCCGGAGTGGTCGAACACGATGGCGCGCGTGCTCGTGGTGCCCTGGTCGATGGCGATGACGTACTGCTCTGACATTCTCATTGCTCCTTTGGATGAGGCTGCGGGATGAGGCTGACCGCTACTTCGCCACTGCGGCGAAGATATCCGGGGTGATGCGGGCGAAGAGTCCAGCGAGCGCGCCGCCGATGAGCGGTCCCGCAACCGGGATCCACGCGTAGGCCCAGTCACTCGTGCCCTTGCCCTTGATGGGCAGGACGGCGTGCGCAAGACGGGGCCCGAGGTCACGCGCGGGGTTGATGGCATAGCCGGTCGGGCCGCCGAGCGAGACGCCGATACCCACGACGAGGAGCGCGACCGCGAGCGGGCCGAGGCCGGAAGGCGTACCACCGAACGAGAGGATGACCTCGACGAGCACGAACGTACCGATGATCTCGGTGATGAGGTTCCAGGCATTGCTGCGGATCGCGGGCGCCGTGGAGAACGTGCCGAGCTTGTTGGCGGGAACCTCCTCTGAATCGAAGTGCTGCTTGTAGGCAAGCCAGCAGACCACGGCCCCGAGGAACGCCCCGACCAGCTCGCCGGCGAAGTAGGTCAGGGTAGAGGCGACATCGACCTTCACCCCGGGGGCGTACTCGGCACTGCCGTGCATGAGGAGGCCGAGCGTCACGGCGGGGTTGAGGTGTGCGCCGGACTTGGCCGCGATGAAGACGCCGGAGAAGACGGCAATTCCCCATCCCCACGTCACCATGAGGAAGCCGCCCGCATAGCCCTTCGTGCCCTTCAGGGCCACATTCGCGACCACGCCACAGCCGAGCAGCGTGAGCATGCCCGTGCCGAGCACTTCAGAAAGGAAGACCAACCCTAGAGACATCATTGACTCCTTGTGTTGTCAGGTGCCACCCGGGACCACTCCGGCCCAGAGTGTGGTGCGCTGCGCCTCAGTCGACCAGTTGGCCAACGTTGACGCGATGACGCTCGGCCAGTGTCGCGGTTGCGTGCTGGACCTCCCGCCAGGTCTGGTGCTCGTCCCAGCCGAGGAGGCCAGCGCAATGGCCGGACACCTCCTTGACGAGCTCAGCCGTCACATGCCCCCGGAAGGCCAGAGAGGTGCGGCGGACGAGGATGTCGATCGTGTGGCCCACCTGCTCGTGCAGCGCCATCCACGCGAGTTCTCGGACGCTCAGCTCCCCGGTGCTCTCGAGCCGACTGTCCTCCCCCTCCCGCAGGAATTCAATGACGTGTGCTGCCCTTGTGCCGTATCGCGCGAGGAGCACTTCGGCACGCGCCGCATCGATCCCCTTCCCCGTGTGGTCCTCGATCCAGCGGCCAACGGCCTCTGCGGTGGTGGGGAAGCCCTTCCCGCCTCCGATCGCGAGCTCGGCCGTATTCACGATCCGCGGCCTGCCGAGGATCCCGAGGATCTGGTCGGCGAGATGCTCTGAGAGCGCGCGGAACGTGGTCCATTTGCCGCCCACGAGACTCAGGGCCGTAGCGCCGCCCGGCAGCTCCGACCGCTCGATCCGGTAGTCGCGCGAAACGAAACCCGGTGCGGTGTCGTCGTGACGCGGGAGCGGGCGCACGCCCGAGAACGTGTAGACGATGCTGTCGCGGCCGACGTCGATCGTCGGGAAGACGTGGTGGATGAGGTCGAAGAAGTAGTCGACCTCATCGTCCGTGCACGTCGGAGCGAGGTCCGCGCCGGCGTCGATATCAGTCGTCCCAACGAGGACCCTGTCCCCGAGGGGATAGATCAGCACGATCCGCCCATCGCTGTGCTCGAAGAAGATCTCGCGGCCCGCGCACGCGGCGAGGAGCCCGGCGTGGGCCAGGACGATGTGCGAGCCCTTCGTGCCACCCATGAAGCGGGTCGGCGCCCCGAAGGCTCCATTGGTGAGATCGACCCACGCGCCGGTCGTGTTGACCACGACGTCTGCCGCGAAGTCGAACTCCGTGCCCGTGAGCTCGTCACGGAGTCGCACCGTGGTAACGCTGGGCGCACCGGTGCCTTCCGCGAGCCCCACGGCGGAGACGTAGTTGGTGGCACGCGCATGGTCGCCAGCAGCGAGTCCATCGTGCAGGACGTCAAGCGTCAGCCGCTCGGGATTGTGGACCGACGCGTCGAAGTACGTGGCTGTGTACTTGAGATCGGGCCGCAGGAGCGGGAGTTCCGCCAGAGCCTTCTTCCGGCCCAGGAAGCGGTGGCGCGGGACAGAGCCTCCCTCCCGGGAGAAGGCATCGTAGAGGGCCAGTCCGATCTTGATCAGGAAGGCGCCGCGCTCGCGCGGCTTGCCCGAACGGTGAGTGAGGAAGCGCAGCGGCGCGTTGAGGATCCCCGAGAAGGTCGAGAAGATCGGGATCGTGGTGCGCAGCGCCTTGACGTAGTGCGGCGCGATCCGCAGGAGCCGGTTCCGCTCGACGACCGATTCACGGACCAGGCGGAACTCGCCGTTCTCGAGGTACCGGATCCCGCCGTGGATCATGTGCGACGACGCGCCCGAGGCACCCTCGCAGTAGTCGCCCCGCTCGACGAGCGTGACGTCCACGCCCTGGAGTGCCAGATCACGGAACGTACCCACGCCATTGATGCCGCCGCCGATGATGAGGACCTTGGCCGCAGGCCGGGCCCTGAGTGCATCGGCACCTGCCCGAGAGCCTTCCGGGCGAGTGGGGTCGGGGGTCTGAACCACGTGGGTCTCCTTGCACTGTGTCTTTCCTGGGGCGTTCGCAGCTATTCTTCGGACCTGTGAACATAGAGTTCAACCCACATGCACAAACGTGCAGAAAGAAGCGTCATGCGGCCCTCGGATCCCGAGCCACAGC
Source organism: Sinomonas sp. ASV486 (assembly GCF_030908215.1). Lineage (GTDB taxonomy): Bacteria > Actinomycetota > Actinomycetes > Actinomycetales > Micrococcaceae > Sinomonas > Sinomonas puerhi. Next base: position 98,933 of record NZ_JAVFJK010000010.1, read on the forward strand.
ACCCAGAACTGAGACAAAGCTCACAGAATCGCAACACGCGCAAGCACCAGGACGCCCTCTCCGCGGCCCGTCTGTACTACCTCCAGGACCTGACCATGGACAGGATCGCCCGCCAGCTGCGGACCTCCCGATCGACGGTGTCGCGGCTGCTTGCCTTCGCACGGGACGAGGGGCTCGTCCAGATCGAGATCCACTCCCCCATTGACTCGGCCGTGGCCCTCGAGGCGGGCGTCGCCGAGCGGTTCGGTATCGCGGCAGCCTCCGTCCATGTAGTCCCCCAAGTCGAGAGCCTCAGCGAGACCGAGAACCTCGACCGGGTGGCGATGTACGCAGCGCGCACCCTGACGGGGCTCGTCGCGTCCCAGAGCATCATCGGCATCGCGTGGGGCTCGACCCTGAGCGCCATGAGCCGCCACGTGAGCCGCCGGCCAACCCACGGCAGCACCGTGGTCCAGCTCAACGGCGCCGCGAACACCCAGACCATGGGAGTCGGCTACGCGAGCGAGATCATGCGGCGCTTCGGGCGCGCCTTCGATGCCGATGTCGAGGAGTTCCCCGTCCCCGCGTTCTTCGACCGGGCCGAGACGAAGAAGTGGATGTGGAAGGAGCGCAGCGTGCGGCGGGTCCTCGACGTGCAGGAGCGCATGACCCTCGCGGTGTTCGGGGTCGGAGCCGCCGATGCCGACCTTCCCAGCCACGTGTACGCAGGCGGCTATCTGGACGCCGCGGATCTCGACTCCCTTGCAGCGGAGGAGGTCGTGGGAGACGTCGCCACGGTCTTCTTCCGCGCCGACGGCTCGTCCGACGGGATCGAACTCAACGCCCGGGCCACCGGGCCCTCGTTCTCCACGCTACGCAGGGTGCCGCGCAGGCTGTGCATCGTCTCCGGGCCGGCGAAGGCAGCGGCCCTGCGGGGGGCGCTGCGCGCACAGCTCGTGACAGACCTCATCGTGGATGAGGCGACTGCCCGGGCCGTTCTGGCCGAGCGCGCTTAGCCAGCGTGGATCCGGGAGCCTGTACTCGCCCCCAGCACGTCCTGGTGCTGGGCCGCCGGTGGCTCGTACGCCGGTAGGGTGGAGACCATGATTGCCTCCCCCACGGTACGGATTGCCGACGGCGTGAGCATGCCCCAGCTCGGCTACGGGCTCTACAAGATTCCGGCCGAGGACGCCGAACAGCTTGCAGGCACGGCCCTCGCCGAGGGATACCGCAGCCTCGACACTGCGGCCATGTACGGGAACGAGGAAGGTGTCGGCCGCGCCATCCGGGCATCGTCGCTCGCGAGGAGCGAGGTCTTCGTCACGACGAAGGTGTGGAACACGGATCAGGGATTCGAGGCCACCCTCCGGGCGTTCGACCGGAGCCAGGCGGCGCTCGGGCTCGACGTCGTGGACCTCTACCTCATCCACTGGCCGGCGCCAGCGCGCGGCCTCTACATCGACACCTACCGCGCGCTCGAGAGGCTGCTTGCGGACGGGCGAGTCCGTGCGATCGGCGTGAGCAACTTCCAGCCCGAGCACCTGCGCCGGCTCGTGGACGCAACCGGCGTGATCCCTGCGGTCAACCAGATCGAGCTCCATCCGTGGCTCCAGCAACGCGAGCTCCGCGCCGTCCACGCCGAGCTCGGGATCGCCACCGAGGCGTGGTCGCCCCTCGCACGCGGGCGTGTGCTCGAAGACCCCGTGCTGCGCCGGATCGCGGCGGCCCACGGCGTCAGCACAGCGCAGGCCGTCATCCGGTGGCACCTCGACGAAGGCACGATCGTGATCCCCAAGGCCAGCAGCCCGGAGCGGATCTGCGAGAACGCGGACGTCTTCGGCTTCGAGCTCACACCCGCCGAGCGCGAGCAGATCGCGGGCCTCGACCGAGGCTTCCGCAGCGGATCGCACCCGGACACGGTGAACTGACGGTGGCGCACACACCTCCGGCGCCCACGGTCCCAGGGGCATTCTTGTCCGAGCGGCTGGCCGAGCGCGAGAACCGCACCACGGTCAAGGTCAGCGGCGCGTCCACCGCCGTGTTCACCTACGAACCGGTCGGAGCGGATCCCTCGCGTCCCACCACGACGATCCTCGCCGTGCATGGGTTCCGCGGCACGCACCACGGCCTGCTGCGCATCGTGGACGAGCTTCCCCGCGTACGCTTCATCATGCCCGACCTCCCCGGCTTCGGTGCCTCCGGCATGTTCGCCCCCGGGGAGCACAGCATCGCGGAGTACGGCGACTGGCTCGGTGCCCTCGCGGACGTCCTCGGCCTCGGACCGGAGACCGTGCTCCTCGGCCACTCGTTCGGCTCGATCGTAGTCTCGCACTTCCTAGCGGCCCATCCGGGTCGGTTCACGCGCCTCGTGCTCGTCAACCCCATCTCTGCCCCGGCGCTCGAGGGACCGCAGGCCATTCTGAGCCGCCTTGCCGAGTTCTACTATTGGGGTGCTGCGAGGCTCCCGGCGAGCGTCGGCACGGCACTCCTGCGAAGCCGCGCCGTCGTGCGCCTTATGAGCGAGGCCATGGCCAAGACGCGGAACACGCAGCTGCGGGCCTTCATCCACGCGCAGCATCAGGAGCACTTCAGCGAGTTCGCGACGCGGGAGTCGCTGCTCGAATCGTTCCGCGCCTCGATCTCGCACCACGCGGCCGAGGTGGCCGAGCAGCTGGACCTGCCGGTGCTGCTCATCGCGGGAGAGCGGGACGAGGTCGCAGCGCTTCCGGACGTCCGCCGGCTCCACGCTCGGCTTGCGGACTCCCGGCTTACCGTGATTCCCGGCGTCGGGCACCTCATCCACTACGAGACCCCCGGCCCCGCCGCCGCCGCCATTGCCGAGTTCATCCAGGAGGCCCCCGCGTGAGGATCCTCATCGACGCCCGCTTCACCCGGACCGACCAGCATGACGGAATCAGCCGCTTCGGCGCGAGCCTCATCGAGGCGGTGGCGCGCCGCGCGGAGGTCGCCATGCTCATCAGCGACGACCGGCAGCTCGCGCTGCTCCCCGACGTCCCCCACGTCAAGGTCACCAGCCCCCTGTCCCCCGCCGAACTGTTCATTGCCCGCCAAGTGAACCGCCTCAAGCCGGACGTCGTCTTCTGCCCCATGCAGACCATGGGCTCGTGGGGCCGCCGATACCCGCTGATCCTGACGCTGCACGATCTCATCTACTACGAGCACCCCGAGCCTCCGGGCTTCCTGCCGGCACCGGTCCGCGCGCTGTGGCGGCTCTACCACAAGGCCTACTGGCCGCAGCGGGTCCTGCTGAACCGGGCCGACGTCGTTGCGACGGTCAGCCACACGACGCGGTGGCTCATGTCCGAGAAGCGGCTCACGAGGCGGCCCGTGCGGATCGTCGGCAATGCGCCCCAGAGGAGCAGCGAGCCGCGTCCCCTCGACGGCGGCGCAGAGAAGACGCTGCTGTACATGGGATCGTTCATGCCGTACAAGAACGTCGAGACGGTCATCGCCGGCATGGCCGAGCTGCCCGACTATGAGCTCCACCTCCTCTCGCGCATCGCGACGGCCCGCCGCGACGAACTCGAGGCGCTGGTCCCACTCGGCGCTCGCGTCGTGTTCCACGGCGGCGTGTCCGAGGAGGAGTACGACGCGCTCCTGAGGCGCACGACGGCGCTCGTGAGCCTCTCGCGATCAGAGGGCTACGGTCTTCCGCTCGTCGAGGCGATGAGCCTCGGCACGCCCGTGATCGCAAGCGACATCCCGATCTTCCGCGAGGTGGGCGGCGACGGAGCCACCTATGTCGATCCGGACGTCCCGGAAGACTTCGCGTCCGCTGTGCGCGCGCTTGAGGCGCCCGGCGCCTGGCAGCGGGCCTCTACGGCTGCACGCGCCCAGGCCGCGACCTTCAGCTGGGACGCCTCGGCGGATGCGCTCCTGTCTGCGGCTGAGGAAGCGATCGAGGAGTTCGCCCGCCGGCGCAGGGGCTAGGGCGGGCCTAGTGCACGTCTCCACCAGTCGGGGTGCGGTCGATCGCCCACACAGTGTCGGCACTTCCCTGAGCCCTCGACCTGTGGGACGGCGCGGATGAGCCGGGCGGCATACGGAGGTGCGGTGGGCTCTAGGGGACCAACTGCGTGAGGAGACGTTCGGCATAGACCTCGGCGAGGACCGCGAGGAAGAAGCCGATGCCGGGGACGGCGAGTGCCGCCAGCGCGTGGCTTCCCGCCTCGGAGCTGCGGGGCATCAGCGGTGCATCGCGCACCGCGGCGTAGGTTGCCATGAGCCCCTGCAGGCGTTGGGATTCCGGGGGCGTGAGCTCGTCCATCCGCGGGCCGAAGCCGTCGATACGGTGCTGCAGGCGCTCAAGGGTGCGTTGCTTGTGGTGCCGGACAATCGCCCGAACGCTCGAGCGGACGCTGACGTAGGAGGCGATCGTCACGAGGTAGCCCGATAGCGTCATGGCGGCTACGAGTCCGACGAGGAAGGCTGCGGTGCCGGGGGCTACCAGGAGGATGACCGGCAGCATGTAGAACACCACCGCGCCTCCGCCCAGGACCGCCAGGGTGCCCCACGCATGCAGCATCCGGGGAATCCCCGGCGTGTCCGCAGGGCTCAGCCAGGAGAGCCGGTGGGAGTACCGTGCCTCGCTCCGGAGGAGCCGCGTGGTGGCGATGAACTGGAAGAACACAATCTCGCTGAACTCGTAGAGGACTGCGGCGGCCATGGCGGCACTTCCCACGTGGATGCTCGTCAGCCCGCGAGGATCAGCGATCATGCTCATGGCGAGGATGGGAGCGGCCAGGAGGATGCTGAGCGCGACCCTGACGGGCAGGCGCAGCCAGCGACGGGTGAGCCTGTTGAGACGGCGGACGTCTGCTTCCTGCTCGAGGGTTCGGCTCAGGGCGAGGAAGTCCTCCATGATCGGGGGCTGCCGCGGATGGGTTGCGGTGGAGATGACGTAGTCCGCAGTGAGGTAGAGGTCCACGATAGCCCAGCTCCAGAGCGGGGCGTCGGCCCAGGCCCCGGCAACGGTGGTGACGACGACCGGGATGAGCAGGCGGACAGCGGCGTCCAGGGCGCCGGCCGCCACCAGCCAGCGGGCGGTGAACGTCTCTGGGGGGTGGCGCAGGACGACGTCGATCAGTCTCGGGAGGAGCGACGTATGGGCTACGGCGTGGATCGCCCGACCCAGGTCCGCGAGGCTGGCCTCGAGCCCGAGCTCACCCGGTGGCGCCGACGTGGTGGAGCGAGATCTGGTGTCGTTGTCGCTGGCCATGGCCCCAACCCCCATCTCGCTCCCCGCTGGTCCGATTGTGTGACTTTGGGACACCCGGTCGAAGGGTCGAACGTCCCTTCGCGGACGGCCGGGGTCAGCGACCGCATCCTTCTCGATGGCGGCCCGATCTCAGAGGAGATCCGGCGCGTCGACACGCAGCGTGACCGGACCAGTGGAACGACGAGCGGCGAGCGACACCCGGACACTGTGGAGACCGCGCGTCACGGCAGGACCCGAGGCGATCGGGAAGAACACGAGAGCCTGTGCCGGGTCCCCCGCGACAGGGCCGGCCACGCGGACGCCCGGGCGCTCCACCACCTCCTCCGCAGCGGCGAGGAACGCCTCGACGTCCGCGAACTCCCCCGTTACCGCGGCGATCCGGACGGCGGGCGGGAGGGAGAGCTCACGGCGCAGTGCGAGCTCTCGACTGGCAAAGCCCGCCGGATCCCACCGCACCAGTGCGGACAGCGCCTCGCTCTCGCCCGCCGTGATGACCACCCGCCCGCCCTCGTGCGCGGGCCGCACGAGCGCGGCGGCGTTGAGCCAGCGGCGCAGCGCCTCCTCGGGGGCCCGTAGGCTCTCCCGCCGCAGGAGCGCCTCGCCGTCGAGCAGGAGCGCCGCGGCGTACCCCTGCGCCGCGATGGGCTCAGCACCCACGGTCGCGACCACGAGCGCCGGGGACGCCGGAACTTCGGACTTCACGGTGTCCCCCGAGGACGTGACCACCACGGCGCCGGGGAAGGCGCGGCCCAGTTCCTCGGCCGTCCGCAGCGCGCCGATGGCGCTGCGCCGCAAGGCTCTGCCGCCGCACACGCGGCACGAGAACGTCAGCTCAGGTGTACCGCACCAGCGGCACACCACGAGGCGCTCCCTGCCCGAGGCCTGTTCGGCCAGCGGTCCCTGGCAATGCCGGCACCGGGCCGGCTCCCGGCACCGGTCGCACGCGAGCGAGGGGGCGTATCCCGCGCGCGCCACCTGGACGAGGACTGGTCCCGAGGTGAGGGCGTCCCGCGCAAGCTGCCACGCGGCGTGCGGCAGCCGGGCGACGCGGGCCAGCGGATCCCGTGCGGACTCGATGCTGTCTGCCGTGCTCGTGACCCGTGGCAGGGCGGTACGCAGCACAGACCGCTCGGCGGCAATCCTCTGAAGCCAGCCCGATTCAGCGAGCCGCTCGGCCTCGACCGAGACCGAGTGCCCCGCAAGCAGCACCGCGCACCCCGTCTGCTCAGCCCTCAGGAGCAGCACCTCGCGCGCGTGGAAGTACGGGGCGCGGGGCTCGAGGTGCAGGTCATCGCCGTCGTCCCAGCAGACCACGAGGCCGAGGTTCTCGACGGGCGCGAAGACGGACCCGCGGGTGCCGACGGCAACGTGTGCCGCCCCGGTGAGCAGCTCGAGGAAGCCGCGCGACCGGGTGCTGGGTCCGTCCTCTGCCGAAAGCCGGACGATCCGTTCCCGGGGCAGCGCCGCCTCGAGTGCCGCGTGGACGCGCAGGAGGTCACGGCGGTCGGGTACGACGACGAGCGCACCCCGCCCGGACGAGTTCGCCGCAGCGACGGCAGCAGCGATCGTATGCGGCCAGGCCTCGGCCCCGTAGCCGTGCACGGCCTGGAGGAGGGCCCGGGGGCTTCCTCCCGCGGCTAGGTGGCGCAGGTACGCCGCGCCGTTGCGCAACCGGTCCCAGCCTGCGGCCGGGTGCGGGGTGGCTGCGGCCGCGGCCGACGAAGGTTCCGCGCCCACCGAAGGCGCCCGGCCGTCGTCGTGCGTCTGCTCTGGCTGGGTCCCGGCCGCCTGAGCGCCGGAGGCGAGCGCCGCGAACTCCGCCTCGACCCGGGCTGCGCGCGGCGGGACCGCGAAGCGCAGGACGTCGCCAAGCGCGCCGGCCCACCGCTCGGCCACAGTGCCCGCGAGCTCGGCGATCTCGGGCGAGAGCACGGGCAGGGGCGAGAGGACAGCGCCCAGAGGCGCGAGGCGGACGCCCGCGTCCGAGGTGTCTCGGCGTTCGAGGAGGAACCCGACGTGCTCGCGCCCTGCCACCCGCACCTTGACGCGCACCCCCGGCAGCGCGGCGGCATCGAGCTCCTCGGTGACGAGGTAGTCGAAGCGCCGGTCCAGCTGCGGAAGCGGCGACTCGACGCACACGCGGGCCACGGGCCGGTTCGCGGCAGGCCGCGGGCCGGGTGGGGCCAGCTCGGCCAAGGGGAACCCGCTCAGCAGTGAGGGCTGAACGGGATCGGCGTGCGGCCGCCCTTCGGTCATGGCGTGCGCCTCGCGCGCGTCACGCGCCGAAGAAGTCCTTGAGCTGCTGGACCCGGTCGAGCCGCTCCCACGTGAAGTCGGGCTCCTCGCGGCCGAAGTGTCCGTGCGCGGCCGTCCTCGCGTAGATGGGGCGCTTGAGGTCGAGGGCCTCGATGATGGCCCGAGGCCGCAGGTCGAAGACCTCGTTGATCGCGGCGCTGATCCGCAGGGGGTCCACGCTCTCAGTGCCGAACGTCTCAACGTAGATGCCGACGGGACGAGCCTGCCCGATCGCGTAGGCGACCTGGATCTCAGCGCGACGGGCAAGGCCCGCGGCGACCACGTTCTTCGCGACCCAGCGCATCGCGTACGCGGCCGAGCGGTCCACCTTGGACGGGTCCTTCCCGGAGAAGGCACCACCCCCGTGCCGTGCGAACCCGCCGTAGGTGTCCACGATGATCTTGCGGCCCGTGAGGCCGGCATCGCCGACGGGACCGCCGATGATGAACGCGCCGGCGGGGTTGAGGATGTTCCGGACGTGACCGGTCTCGAGCTCGGCCATCGCGAGGACCGGCTTGACCACGTGGTCCTCGAGGTCGGCGCGAAGGGTCGCGAGATCGGTTCCCTCGGCATGCTGGCTCGAGATGACGACCGTCTCGATGCTCACGGGACGATCGCCGTCGTACCCGATGGTGGCCTGGGTCTTGCCGTCCGGGCGCAAGTACGCAAGCTCGCCGCTCTTGCGGACCTCGGTGAGGCGCTCCGAGAGGCGGTGCGCGATCCAGATCGGCGTGGGCATGTACGTGGCGGTCTCGTCCGACGCGTAGCCGAACATGATGCCCTGATCGCCTGCGCCCTGCCGGTCGTACTCGTCCTCCATCGTGCCCTCGCGAGACTCGAGGGAGTTGAACACGCCGTCGAAGATGTCCGAGGACTGCTGCCCGATCGAGACCGACACGCCGCACCGCGCGCCGTCGAAGCCGTTCGCTGACGAGTCGTAGCCGATCCCGAGGATCGTATTGCGCACGATCTGGGGGATCTCGACGTAGGCGTCGGTCGTGACCTCGCCCGCAACGTGCACGAGCCCCGTCGTCGCCATCGTCTCCACCGCGACCTTGGAATCCGGGTCCGCGGCGATGAGCGCATCGAGGATCGAGTCGCTGATCTGGTCGCAGATCTTGTCCGGGTGCCCCTCCGTCACGGATTCGGACGTGAAGAGGCGCAGCGCATGCGCGCTGGAAAGTGGTGCGTGGGTCACTGGTCTACTCTACTGGCTCTCTCTGCGGCCGATGGTCGGGCCCCTGGTCGGTACCGAGCGCCTGGGCAATGCGGCGCACGACGGCGCCGGCCACCTCGTCCTTGCTGCCCGCCGCGCGCTCTGGCTCGCTGCCATCCCGCGCGAGGATGAGCGCGGAGTTGTGGTCCTGCCCGAAGACACGCTCGGCACCGGACTCGTCGGCGCCTACCTCGTTCAGCACGAGCAGCTCGCAGCCCTTCCGGGCGAGCTTGGCCAGGCCATACTCGAGCGCGGTCCCACCGCTGTCCCCGGTCTCGGCGGCGAAGCCGACGATGAGCTGGTCCGGCGGCGTCCCGTCCGTGCCGGCGTTCCTGCGCTGGACGAGTTCAACGAGAATGTCCGGATTGCGCACGAGAGTGATGACGGGATCCGCCATGTGGTCGCGCTTCTTGATCTTGCTGGGCTGCAGCTCGGACGGCCGGAAGTCGGCAACGGCCGCGGCCATGACCACCACATCCGCGGCGGGCACGTGGGCAAGCATCGCGTCGCGCAGTTCGAGGGCAGAGTCCACGCGCACCACGTCGGCACCGTCCGGTGGGGCGACGTCGATGTGGGCCGCGACGAAGGTCACGTCCGCGCCAGCCGCGATGGCAGCCCTCGCAATCGCGGCACCCTGCTTGCCAGAGGATCGGTTGCCGAGGAAGCGCACCGGGTCGATGGGCTCACGGGTCCCGCCCGCGGAAACGACCACGCGTCTGCCGGCGAGGGGGCGGGAGGCGGGTTCAGCGCCCAAATGCGGGGCGTCGTCGTGCGCTTCTGCGATCAGCGCGAGGGCCGCGGCGAAGATCTCCTCCGGGTCGGGCAGGCGCCCCGGGCCGCTGTCGGCGCCCGTGAGCCGGCCGACCGCGGGGTCGAGGACATGGACCCCGCGTTCGCGCAGGAGCGCGACATTGGACTGGGTGGCAGGATGGCGCCACATCTCGGTGTGCATGGCCGGTGCCATAAGCACCGGGCAGCGCGCCACGAGGAGCGTGTTGGTCAGAAGGTCATCGGCGTGGCCGCCTGCCGCGCGGGCCAGGAGATCGGCTGTTGCCGGGGCGACGACGATGAGCTCGGCCTCGTGGCCGAGGCGCACGTGGTTGACCGTCTCGACAGCCTCGAACACCTCGGTCCGCACCGGCCTGCCTGAGAGGGCTTCCCACGTAGCCTTGCCGACGAACTTGAGCGCCGACTCGGTAGGCACAGCGGTCACACTGTGCCCGGCCTCCGTGAAGAGGCGGAGCAGGAGTGCCGCCTTGTAGGCGGCGATGCCGCCGCCCACTCCCAGGACAATGCGCACGCGGCCGGTCTCCTACTGGTTCTCGGACTCCGTGCCGGACTCTTCTTCGGCGGCCACCGGGGTCGCCACGAGGAGGCCCTCATTGATCTCGCGCAGGGCGATCGACAGCGGCTTCTCATTCAGCTTCGTGTCGACGAGCGGGCCGACGTACTCGAAGAGGCCCTCATGCAGCTGGGCATAGTAGGCATTGATCTGGCGGGCGCGCTTGGCCCCGAAGATCACGAGGCCGTACTTCGAGTCAGACTTCGTCAGCAGATCGTCGATCGGCGGGTTGATGATGCCTTCGGGAGTCGAGGACACGGTGAATCTCCAATGCTCTTCGTGACGGGTTACCGGTGCGCTAGCGCGCCGCGGGGCGGGCGTGCGGGGTAAGCCCCATGAGTGACACAAGTTCGTCTGCCGCGCGCTTCACGTCGTCGTTGACGACCGTGACATCGAATTCGGGCTCGGCAGCGAGCTCTATTTTAGCCGTTTCGAGGCGGCGCTGCTGTTCCTGGGCGGTTTCAGTGCCGCGACCGCGGAGCCGACGGACCATTTCGTCCCAGCTCGGGGGCGCCAGGAACACGAATCTGGCGTCCGGCATCGCAGCCTTGACCTGGCGTGCGCCCTGGAGGTCGATCTCGAGCAAGACGTGCCTGCCGGCCTCAATTGCCTCCTCGACCTTGTGGCGCAGGGTACCGTAGCGGTTCTGGCCGTGGACCACGGCCCACTCGAGGAAGGCGCCCTCCTCGATCAGGCGGTCGAAGTCCTCGCCGGTCCTGAAGAAGTAGTGGACCCCGTCCTTCTCGCCCTCGCGGGGCGCGCGGGTGGTCGCGGAGACCGAGAGCCAGACCTCGGGGTAGGTGTCGCGGATGTAGGTCGACACCGTGCCCTTGCCCACGGCGGTCGGTCCCGCGAGTACCGTCAACCCGCCGTGGCCACCGCGCCCACCGTGCCGGTCGGCCGTCTGGCCCTGTTCGTGCTCCACGCTTTCCCTTCGTCAAGGCCCGGTGCGCCGTACGGCCCCGGACATTGTTCAGCTTGCCAGAAAATCTACCAGCGCCCGCCGCTGGTGGACGCCGAGGCCCCGCAGCCGACGGCTCGGGGCGATCCCGAGGGACCCGAGGATCGCGAGGGCCCGCACGGGCCCCACACCGTGGACGCACTCGAGCATCTCGGTCACCTTGAGTCGGGCAAGGGCCTCATCCGCGTGGGCACGCGCGAGCAGGTCCTCGACGGTGAGATCGCCCGAACGCAGCGCTGCCTTCGCGCGAGATCGGATGCCGCGGGCCGCCATGGCCTTGCCGAGCGCCGCACGCCGCTCCTCGGGTGTCAGGGGTTCCAGGGCCACGTGCACTGCCTCCGCTCACCTCGGTGCTCACCTCACGCCCGGGCCGAGAGGTCACGCCGGGCTTGCCTCGAACCTAGACCCGCCGCCCGGCGCTTGGCAACGCGTCACGAGCCCCCACCGGCACACGAGCCAGACCGGCGGCCGGATGAGGACAAGCGGGATCAGGACACGGCGAGCGAATCAGCCAGCCAAGCCGGCGAGCGTCCGCTCCGCGCGTGCACGGACGCCGCCAGCGTCGGGACCGCCCACGAGGATGTCCCTGCTCGATGTGCCCAGCACCTGGCCATATGCCGCCCCGAACGTCTCCCGGAGCGCGGCCGGAGTCGCCCCCTGCGCACCAAGCCCCGGGGCGAGCAGCGGACCTCTCACCGCGGCGAGATCGAGCCCGAGGCGCTGGACGGCGTCGCCGACCGTCGCGCCGACCACGAGGCCCACGGATCCATGGCCCCGCGCAGCTCCGGCGTACCTGCGGTTCTCGGCGGCCGCCGCATCGACGATCCTGCGCGCCACGGACGCGTCCCCGCCCACGTGCTGGACGGAGGCCCCCTCGGGATTGGAGGTGAGCGCAAGGACGAACACGCCCCGGCCCGTCTCGGCCGCCAGGTCGAGGGCGGGCCGGAGCGACTCGAACCCGAGGTACGGGCTCAAGGTCACGGCATCGGCAGCGAGGGGGGATTCCTCCCCCAGCCACGCCTGTGCGTAGGCGGCCATCGTCGAGCCGATATCGCCCCTCTTGGCGTCGGCGATGGTCAGCAGGTTCGCCTCTCGGGCAGCTGCGAGCAGCTCCTCGAGGACCGCGATCCCCGCGGACCCGTGGCGTTCGTAGAGCGCCACCTGCGGCTTGAGCGCGGCCGCGACGTCGGCGACCGCGGTCAGGACCGTCGCCGAGAAGCGGCGGAGGCCCTCGGCGTCGTCCGTGAGTCCCCACGAAGCGAGGAGCGACGGATGCGGATCAACGCCCACGCATAGCGGCCCGCGCCGGCCGACGGCGGCTGCGAGCCGCTCGCCGAACGGCGAGCGGCTGCCGACCACGGGGCCTGCGTCAGGCATGCGCGGGCTCCTCGGAGGACTCCGTACCGTGGCCTTCGGCGCTCGTGTCCTCGACGCTCGCACGCAGTGCGGCCGCGTGCTCCTGAAGGCTCGTAACGCCCCACTCGAAGCTGCGCATCGCCTCGATCGCGAGGACGGCGAAGTTGAACTCGGCGACCGTCGTGATGCACGGCTTGCCGTTCGACGTCGCCGCGGCCCGGATCTCGTAGCCGTCTCCACGGGCAGTTCCGCCGGATGGCGTGTTGAAGACCATGTCGATCTTGCCGTCATTGATGAGGTCGACGATCGTGCCCTCACCCTCACGGGCCGCGGCCGGGCTCTGGGCCACCGCCGCGCCCGAGGCCTCCGTCACCTTGCGCACGACGGTTGCGTTGATGCCGTTGCGGTTCAGGACCGCGGCGGTGCCGCCCGTCGCGACGATCTCGAAGCCGAGGTCCGAGAGCTTCTTGACGGCCAGGATGATCGAGCGCTTGTCCCGGTTAGCCACCGAGACGAAGACGCGGCCGGACGTCGGCAGAGCGCTGTTGGCCGCGGCCTGGCTCTTGGCGAAGGCCGTGTCGAAGTGCTTGTCGATGCCCATGACCTCACCCGTGGACCGCATCTCGGGGCCGAGCAGGCTGTCCACGACCGTGCCCTCCGGCGTCCGGAAGCGGCTGAACGGGAGGACCGCCTCCTTCACGGCCACCGGCGCATTCGCGGGGACGTGCGTGCCATCACCCGTCTCGGGGAGCATGTGGTACGCGGTGCGGAGCTGCTTGACCGTCACGCCAGTGCCGATCAGCGCCGCCGCCTTGGCCAGCTGGACGCCCGTGGCCTTCGAGACGAACGGCACGGTGCGGGACGCGCGCGGGTTCGCCTCGAGGACGTAGAGGACGTCCGCGGCGAGTGCGAACTGGATGTTGATCAGACCGCGGACGCCCACGCCCTCCGCGATCGCCTCGGTCGCGGAACGGACCCGATCGGCCACGTCCGTGCCCAGCGTGAAGGGAGGGAGCACGCACGCCGAGTCGCCGGAGTGGATGCCCGCCTCCTCGATGTGCTCCATGATGCCGCCGAGGAACAAATCGGTGCCGTCGTAGAGGGCGTCCACGTCGATTTCGATCGCGTCCTCGAGGAAGCGGTCGATCAGCACGGGGTGGTCCGGGGTGATCTCGGTCGCGTTGTCGATGTAGCGGTGCAGGTTGGACTCGTCGTAGACGATCTCCATGCCGCGGCCGCCGAGCACGTACGACGGACGGACCAGGACGGGGTAGCCGATCTCGTCAGCGATGCGCTTTGCCTGTTCGAAGGACACTGCGGTGCCGTTCTTCGGCGAGACCAGTCCCGCGTCATCGAGCACCTTCGCGAAGGCGCCACGGTGCTCGGCAAGGTCGATCGCCTCCGGGGACGTGCCGAGGATCGGCACGCCGGCATCTTCGAGCTGCTGGGCGAGCTTGAGGGGCGTCTGGCCCCCGAGCTGGACGAACACGCCGATGACCCCGCCGGTCCGCTCCTCGGCCGCGACCACCTCGAGCACGTCCTCAAGGGTGAGGGGCTCGAAGTACAGGCGGGTCGAGATGTCGTAGTCCGTGGAGACGGTCTCCGGGTTGCAGTTGACCATCACGGTCTCGTAGCCGGCCTTGCGCAGGGCCATGGTCGCGTGGACGCACGAGTAGTCGAACTCGATGCCCTGGCCGATCCGGTTCGGACCTGATCCGAGGATGATGATCGAGGGCTTCCCATGCAGCGCAATTTCATCCTCCTCGTCATAAGAGGAGTAGTGGTACGGCGTGTAGGCCGCGAACTCGGCGGCGCACGTGTCCACGGTCTTGTACACGGGCCGGACTCCGAGGGCCTGCCGGACTCCTCGCACCACAGCCTCAGACGAATGCGTGAGGGCCCCGATCTGCTCGTCCGAGAAGCCGTGGCGCTTCGCGAGCCGGAGGATGTCCTCGGTCAGGGCCGGTGCAGCGTGGACCTCCGCCGCGACCTCGTTCAGGAGCACGAGCTGGTCCAGGAACCACGGATCGATCTTCGTCGCCTCATAGAGGTCCTCGACCGTGGCTCCGCCCAGGAGCGCCCGCTGCACCTGGGACAGTCGGTCGGTCGTCGGCCGCTTGGCCTTCTCGATCAGCCCGGCGACCTCGTAGTCCGGCACCGGCGAGAAGTCGAGCTGGGCGCCCTTCTGCTCGAGGGACCGCAGGGCCTTCTGGAGGGCCTCGGTGAAGTTGCGCCCGAGCGCCATGGCCTCGCCGACGCTCTTCATGGTCGTGGTCAGCGTCGGGTCCGCGGCAGGGAACTTCTCGAACGCGAAGCGCGGGACCTTGACCACGACGTAGTCCAGCGTCGGCTCGAAGCTCGCCGGAGTCTTCTGCGTGATGTCATTGGGGATCTCGTCGAGCGTGTAGCCGAGAGAGAGCTTCGTGGCGATCTTGGCGATTGCGAAGCCCGTGGCCTTCGAGGCGAGGGCCGAGGAACGGGAGACGCGCGGGTTCATCTCGATGACGACGACGCGGCCGGTGGTCGGCTCGACCGCGAACTGGATGTTGCAGCCGCCCGTGTCGACGCCGACCTCGCGGATGACGGCGATCGCGACGTCCCGCAGCTTCTGGTACTCGCGGTCGGTGAGCGTCAGAGCCGGGGCGACGGTGATGGAATCGCCCGTGTGGACGCCGACCGGGTCGAAGTTCTCGATCGAGCACACGACGACGACGTTGTCGTTCTTGTCGCGCATCATCTCGAGCTCGTACTCCTTCCAGCCGAGGATGCTCTCCTCAAGGAGCACCTCGGTGGTCGGGCTGTACTGGAGCCCCTGGCCGACGATCCGGTGCAGGTCCGCCTCGTTGTAGGCCAGACCCGAGCCGAGCCCTCCCATCGTGAAGGAGGGGCGGACCACGAGCGGGTAGCCGAGGTCACCGGCGGCCGCGAGGGCCTCATCCATCGTGTGGACGATGTGGCTGCGGGCACTCTCGGCCCCGCAGCGCGCAACGACGCCCTTGAACTTCTCGCGGTCCTCGCCGAGCTCGATCGCCTCGATATTCGCGCCGATGAGCTCGACGTCGTACTTCTCGAGCACGCCGTTCTTGTCCAGGGCGATCGCCGTGTTGAGCGCGGTCTGGCCGCCGAGGGTGGGGAGGATCGCGTCAGGGCGTTCCTTCGCGATGATCTTCTCGACCACGTCCGGCGTGATCGGCTCGACGTAAGTAGCGTCCGCGAACTCGGGATCGGTCATGATCGTCGCCGGGTTCGAGTTGACGAGGATGACCCGCAGGCCCTCCTCCTTGAGGACGCGGAGGGCCTGCGTGCCGGAGTAGTCGAACTCTGCGGCCTGACCGATGACGATCGGGCCCGAGCCGATGACCAGGACGCTCTTCAGGTCGGTACGCTTCGGCATTACTTCGCTTCCTGGGTCTTGGTGGTCTCCATCAGGTCGATGAAGCGGTCGAAGAGGTACGCGGCGTCGTGCGGCCCGGCCGCCGCCTCGGGGTGGTACTGGACGGAGAAGGCGGGGATGTCGAGGCAGGCGAGACCTTCGACGACCTGGTCGTTGAGGCTGATGTGGCTCACTTCGACGCGCCCGTAGCGCTCCTCGGGCGCGAGGGTGGCGCCCTCGAGCGGGGCATCGACCGCGAAGCCGTGGTTCTGGCTCGTGATCTCGACCTTGCCCGTGCGTCGGTCCATGACCGGCTGGTTGATGCCGCGGTGGCCGTAGCGGAGCTTGTAGGTGCCGAACCCGAGGGCGCGGCCCAGGATCTGGTTGCCGAAGCAGATGCCGAAGTACGGCAGCTTCGTATCCAGCACCGAGCGGAGCAGCCTCACCTGGGCATCCGCCGTCGCGGGATCGCCGGGACCGTTGGACATGAAGAATCCGTCGGGGCTGGCTGCCGTGACGTCCTCGACCGTCGCGGTGGCGGGCAGTACGTGCACCCGTACGCCGCGCTCGGCGAACCGGTGCGGCGTCATGGCCTTGATGCCGAGGTCGATGGCCGCGATCGTGAACCGGGGCTCGCCCGTCCAGCCATGGTCGGAGGGCTCCACAGTGTAGGCCTCGTCGACGCTGACCTCCTCGGCGAGACGCGAGCCCTCCATCGGGGCACCCGCGAGCACGTCGTCGAGCAGTTCGCTGTCCGAACGCCGCGCCGCATCGCCGGAGAAGATCGCGGCACGCATGGTCTTGTGCTCGCGGAGGTGTCGGGTGATCGCGCGGGTGTCAACGCCCTGGATGCCCACGATGCCCTGGTCGACGAGTTCGTCGTCGAGGCTGCGCTCGCTGCGCCAGTTCGACGGGCGGCGTGCGGGATCACGCACCACATAACCGGCGACCCAGATGCGGCGCGACTCGGCGTCCTCGGAATTCACCCCCGTGTTGCCGATGTGTGGCGCCGTCTGCACGACGATCTGGCGCGCGTACGAGGGATCGGTGATCGTCTCCTGGTACCCGGTCATGCCGGTCGCGAAGACGACCTCACCGAGCGTCGAACCCATGGCGCCGTAGCTGCGCCCGCGGAACATCTTCCCGTCCTCGAGCACGAGGACTGCCGGCTGCGGGGCAGTCCCCTGCTGCGGGTTGGTCCGATCAATGGTGGCGTTCTCAGTCACTGCACACTCTTTCCCTGATCCGCGCCGCTGCCGGCCTCGGAACCCATCAAGTCTTCAATCGCTGCCACGAAGGCATTCTTCTCTTCTGCATAGCGGGGCCGGAAGCCCGTGTCCACGGCGGTCCCGCCGAGACGCCACGCAAGGACCACGAGTCCGTCCTTCTCGACGAACTTTCCCGCCATGCCGGATTCGAGCCGCACACCCTCGAGATCGTCACGCGGGATGAACACGTCGCGGGCGCCGGAGCGTTCGAACACCACGCCGGCGTCAGTCACGACCGCGTCGGCCCCCGTGCGGACACCCAGACCGTGGGCCGCCACCCTGTCGAGCCAGTCCCCAGCCGTCGTCGTGACAACGTACTGTCCGGCGCATCGGAAGCGTTCCGCGCCGGCGTCCGCGGGCGTCGGCTGCGGCGTGCCGATTCCCGACTGCCGCCGGATGCGCCGTCGCCAGCCCAGCCACATGAGTGCCAGGAGCACGAGCGCGAAGGCCAACATCTCAAGTCCAGGACCGAGCCGCTCCATCAGCGTCCCCCCGCGCGTTCGGCCACCGAGATGGGGTGCGGGGTGTTGAGGGCTCCGTCGAGCACCGTTGGGTGCCCCGCGTAGAACGTCGCGACGACGCGTCCTGGGAGCTCGCGGCCGCCGAACGGCGAGTTGCGCCCTTTCGTGGCCTGGACCGAGGGGTCAACGGTCCACCGCGCAGCGGGATCGACGAGCGTGATGTTCGCGGGCTCGCCTTCGGCGAGCGGGCGTCCCTGATCCGCAAGCCGGCCGATCGCCGCGGGAACCTCGGACAGGACGCGGGCCACGTCGCGCCAGCCCATCAGGCCGGTCTCGACCATGGCGAGCTGGACCACCGAGAGAGCCGTCTCGAGGCCCGTCATGCCCATCGCAGCCTGCACCCACTCGCACTCCTTGTGCTCGCTCGGGTGCGGCGCGTGGTCGGTGCCGACCACATCGATCGTGCCGTCGGCGAGAGCAGCGCGAAGGGCCTCGACGTCGCTGTGGGTCCGCAGCGGCGGGTTGACCTTGTAGACCGGATCGTAGGTGCGCACGAGCTCGTCCGTGAGCAGCAGGTGGTGCGGCGTGACCTCGGCGGTCACGCTGATCCCGCGGGCCTTCGCCCAGCGGATGATGTCCACCGAGCCGGCCGTCGAGACGTGGCACACATGCAGTCGGGACCCGACGTGCTGGGCCAGCAGCACGTCGCGGGCGATGATGCTTTCCTCCGCGACGGCGGGCCAGCCGGGCAGCCCGAGGATCGCCGAGACCGAGCCCTCGTTCATTTGCGCACCCGCCGTGAGCCGCGGTTCCTGCGCGTGCTGGGCCACGACGCCGTCGACGGCCTTGACGTACTCGAGGGCGCGCCGCATGAGGACGGGGTCGTGGACGCACATGCCGTCGTCCGAGAACATGCGCACCGCGGCGGCTGACTCCGCCATCGCGCCGAGCTCCGCGAGCCGCTCGCCCTTCAGGCCGACAGTCACGGCCCCCACGGGGCGGACGTCGACCCAACCGGCGCGGCGCCCGAGGTGCGCGACCTGCTCGACGACGCCTGCCGTGTCCGCTACCGGGCTCGAGTTGGCCATGGCATGGACGGCGGTGTAGCCGCCGAGGGCCGCGGCCCTTGAGCCGGTCTCGACCGTCTCGGCGTCCTCGCGGCCGGGCTCCCGCAGGTGCGTGTGCACGTCGACGAATCCCGGCAGCGCCACGAGGCCTTGCGCATCGACCACCGTTGCCCCTGCGGCGTCGAGAGCCGAACCAATCGCCGCGATCACACCGTCGGCGATGAGGAGGTCGGCGGCCGTCTCCCCGTAGAGCGAGGCGCCACGGATGAGGTAGCGGGTCGACGGCGTCATGAGGCTGTCTCCTTCAGCTGGAGTGCGGCTGCGGGCTCGCCCGCGAGGCCGCCGGACATGAGCAGGTAGAGCACGGCCATCCGGACGGACACGCCGTTGGCAACCTGCTTGAGCACCTGTGAGCGCTCGGAGTCCGCCGCTGCCGACGAGATCTCGAGGCCGCGCACCATGGGCCCGGGATGCATGATGATCGTGTCCTTGAGGCCGAGTTCGTCCAGTCGGCCGAACCTCTCATCGCCGAGGCCCCAACGGCGCGAATACTCACCCGTGGATGGGAAGTACGAGGCGTTCATGCGCTCTGCCTGGACGCGGAGCATCATGATCGCGTCCGGTCGCGACGCGATGGCCTCGTCGAGATCGTAGGAAACCGCGGAGGGCCACAGATCGACGCCGATCGGCAGGAGTGTGGGCGGGGCCACAAGCGTCACGTGGGCGCCGAGTGTCGTGAGGAGCCACACATCGGAACGGGCCACACGCGAGTGCAGGATGTCCCCGACGATGAGGACCTTCGCACCCGCCAGGTCCGCCCCGCCCGATGGGGTACCCGCGAGCTTCGACCAGTGCCGGCGGAGGGTGAACGCGTCCAGAAGCGCCTGGGTGGGGTGCTCGTGAGTGCCGTCGCCGGCGTTGACCACAGCGGCGCTGATCCAGTCCGTCGTCGCGAGACGGTGCGGCGCCCCGGAGGCCGGGTGGCGGATCACGACGGCGTCGGCGCCGATCGCCTCGAGGGTCTGGGCAGTGTCCTTGAGCGATTCGCCCTTGGAGACGGACGAGCCCTTGGCCGCGAAGTTGATCACGTCGGCGGAGAGACGCTTGGCCGCGGCCTCGAACGAGATCCGGGTCCGGGTCGAGTCCTCGAAGAAGAGGTTGACGACCGTACGGCCACGCAGTGCGGGGAGCTTCTTGACCTCGCGGGAGTTGACCGCATCCATCTCCTCGGCCGTATCGAGGACGCGGATCGCGTCCCCGCGGGAGAGGTCCCGGGTGGAGAGCAGGTGCTTCATGCGTCAGGCACCGCCCTCGGACTCGTCCCCGGGCTGGGCAGGAGCCTCGATGGCGACGAAGTCCTGAGCGATCTCGGTGTCGACTTCCGTGAGCCGCACGCGCACCTTCTCGGAGCGGGACGTCGGCAGGTTCTTGCCCACGTGGTCCGCTCGGATCGGCAGCTCACGGTGGCCGCGGTCCACGAGGACGGCGAGGCGCACCGTGCGGGGGCGCCCCAGATCCACGAGGGCGTCGAGCGCCGCGCGGATGGTCCGGCCAGAGTAGAGGACGTCGTCGACGAGGACCACGACCTTGCCGTCGATGCCGCCAGCAGGCAGGATCGTGGGAACGGGAGGCCTCGTGGGCTGGTGTGCGAGGTCGTCGCGGAACATCGTGATATCGAGCTGGCCGACGACGGCGGCGGGCTCCACCGCGGCGTCGGCGGCGGCGAGCTTGGCCGCAAGACGGACGGCCAGCGGGTATCCACGGCGCGGAATGCCGAGCAGGACGAGCCCTTCGGGACCTCGATTGGCCTCGAGGATCTCGTGCGCGATGCGGGTGAGCGCCCGGTCGATGTCCCCTGCGTTCAGGACGATCCGGGCCGAGCCGCCGTTCTTATTGGCCTTGTCGGCCCTGTCGGCGCTGCGCTGTTCTGCAGAGGCGTTCGCCACAGCAGCCCCCTTCCCCGCCTCACAGGACGGAATTAAATGAGGAAAACTGTCGATTCACGCTACCACACGGGAGCAGGTCTCCCCGGGGTCCTGTGGGCGCCGTCACCCGGGCGTGCGGGCGTGCCACCGCGCCCCGGCTAGCCTTGTGCCATGACGACCGGCAAGCCGAGGTGGGAGCGGCCCGGGCCAGGGCAGCGGCCCCCTCAGCAGGAGCTTCTCGTGCCCGTCCCGCCCCGGCGGCGGACCGATGTCCGCGCAGGGCTCCTCGCCGTCCTCGTGGCGGGCACGGGCCTGCTCATCGCGGGCCTCGCGGTCGTCGTGCCCTTCCTGGTCCGAGCGACCGGCAGCGCCGGCTTCCTCGTCGGGTTCCTGCTCTCGCTGTTCCCGCTCGTGGTCGTGCTCCTCGCCGTCCATCTCGTGGACCGTTGGGAGCCCGAGCCACGGCGGCTGCTCGCCTTCGCCCTCGCGTGGGGCGCCGTCATGGCCGTCGCCGCCACGACACTCATCCAGCCGCTCTTCATGGGCGTGTTCGGCCCGCGCGCTGCCAGCGCCGCCCAGACGGCGGAGTTCCTGGCCACGATCGAGGCGCCGGTCGTCGAGGAACTGTCCAAGGGCCTCGGCCTGCTCATCCTCATGTTCGCGGCACGCAAGTACATCGACGGGCCGGTGGATGGGATCGTCTACGGGATGACGATCGCCGCCGGCTTCGCGTTCACGGAGAACATCCTCTACTTCGGCAGGCTCTACGCGGAGACATCGGGATCGGCAGCCTCCCTCGCTGTTGTCTTCACGATGCGCGGCGTCCTCTCACCGTTCGCGCACGCGATGTTCACGGGCACGCTCGGCCTCGTCACGGGGCTCGCCGCCCGGCGGTGGAGCCCCGGCCTCGTGCTCGGCGCGTTCGCGGTGGGGCTGCTTCCCGCCATGCTCCTGCACAACATCTGGAACAGCGCCGGCGAGGACTTCTTCCTGCTGTACGTCATCGTGCAGCTCCCGCTCTTCGGCGCGGCAGTGCTCGGCGTGTACCTCCTGCGCCGCTCCGAGGCGAGGCTCACCCACAGACGGCTCGTCGAGTACGCGCAGGCTGGCTGGTTCACTCCGCTCGAGGTAGACATGCTGGCCACGCCGCGCGGCCGGCGAGCGGGCCTGAGATGGGCCGCGTCACTCGGACGCAGGAAGGCAATGCGGTCCTTCATCCGCACTGCGACGGAGCTCGCCGCCACGCGCCAACGAGTGCTCAGCGGCCGCGATGTCCGCGGCTACGCGGCGACCGAGCGCGGCCTCCTCGATCGTTCCCGGCGCGAACGGGCGGCCGTGCTCGGCATTCCCCCGACCGGACCGCAGCTGTAGACACCCCTCCCCGGGACGCCGCAGGGCCCCGCCGGAATCGGCAGGGCCCTGCGGCAGCGTCGGTCTTCGACGGTCAGGCCAGCAGCGTCGGCTTGAGCTGCTGGAGCCGGCCGAGCAGTCCGTTGACGAACGTGGGCGACTCCTCCGTGGACATCGTCCGCGCAAGGGCCACGGCCTCGCTCACCGCGACGCCGTCCGGGACCTCATCGTTGTACAGCAGCTCCCAGACGCCGATCCGCAGGATGACGCGGTCGACGGCGGGCATGCGCTCGAGCGTCCAACCCTGCGAGTACGTGCTCAGGATCTCGTCGATCTGCGCCTGCTTCGCCGTGACACCGTCAACAATCGCCACGGTGT
Source organism: Sinomonas sp. ASV486 (assembly GCF_030908215.1). GTDB lineage: Bacteria > Actinomycetota > Actinomycetes > Actinomycetales > Micrococcaceae > Sinomonas > Sinomonas puerhi. Next base: position 121,143 of record NZ_JAVFJK010000010.1, read on the forward strand.
ACGGGTTGATGATCTGCTCGGTCCGATCGCGTCTGCCTTGCATGGCGTCCGACGCCGCGACGGAGCGCTGCTCCGCCTCGAAGAGGATGTCGAGTGCCCGGGCTCGGGCCTTACTGCGGGCGCTCACTAGTCGTTGACACGTCCCAGGTAGCTGCCGTCGCGGGTGTCGACCTTGACCTTGGTGCCGGTCTCGAGGAAGAGAGGGACCTGGATCTCGTAGCCGGTCTCAACGGTCGCGGGCTTGGTGCCAGCGGACGAGCGGTCGCCCTGGAGGCCAGGCTCGGTGTAGGTGATCTCGAGGGTGACGCTCGGCGGAAGCTCAACGTAGAGCGGGGTGCCGTCGTGCAGCGCGATGAGGATCGTCTGGCTCTCGAGCATGAAGTTGGCGGCGTTGCCGACAGTCGCAGCGGAGACGGTGATCTGGTCGTACGTGTCCGTGTCCATGAACACGAAGTCCTCGCCGTCCTTGTACAGGTACTGGAAGTCCCTGCGGTCCACAGTCGCGGTGTCGACCTTCGTGCCCGCATTGAACGTACGGTCGACGACCTTGCCGGAGAGCACGTTGCGCATCTTGGTGCGTACGAAGGCACCGCCCTTGCCCGGCTTCACGTGCTGGAACTCGATGACGTTCCACAGCTGGCCGTCCAGGTTCAGCACGGTGCCGTTCTTGATGTCGTTGGTGGTTGCCACGTAACGCCTCTCGTATCTTCTCTCAGAAATCCGCAGACCATTCTAACTGGACAGTACGCCCTACTGCGTCATTCCTCCTCGCCGAGGAGCTCCCGCGCGCGTCCGAGCGCCACCGTGGAGGAGTAGATCAGGCTCGCGTCGGCCGATTCCGCGACCCTGAGGTCGAGGGCCTTGGAGAAAGCCTTCGACGCCGCGGCGTACTTGCCGCGGGTGAACTGGATCTTGCCGAGATACTGCCAGATCTTGGCCTCGTGCGGGGTTCCCTTTGCCTCGGCGAGGAGCTGCTGGGCCCGCTCGACCGCACGGTCGTTGCGGTTGCTTGCCCTGAGGACGTCGAGCTCGAGGACCTTGAGCTCGAAGGACTCGGGATCCTCGTACCGGGCCGCGACGAGGATCTCGGCGGCGTTGCCCACGTGGCCACGGGCGAGTTCGACGAGCGCTCGGTCATGGGGGCTGTTGCTCGCGGTCAGGGCGTCCTGACAGCGTTCCTCGTCCACAATCTCCGTGTTCAACGTCTCCGGATTGACCGCGATGCCGGGAAATCCGGCTCTTGGCCACTCACGGCGGTCAATGATCATGCGCTCACTCCCTGTGAGATCTCCTGATACGCCGCGAACAGCAAGGAGGTATCAGGCACCTCGAGGATGCCGGGCTTGGCGACGCCGTCGAGCACCACGAAGCGGAGCAGATCCCCGCGGGACTTCTTGTCGCGGCGCATGCCGTCCAGGAGGGCCTGCCAGCGGTCGCCCCGGTATGAGGTCGGCAGGCCAAGGGACTCGAGGATGCTGCGGTGGCGGTCGGCGACGTCGTCCTCGAGCCGGCCCACGCTGCGGGCGAGCTCGGCTGCGAACATCATGCCGATGCTCACGGCCGCGCCGTGCCGCCAGGAATAGCGTTCCGCGAGCTCGATCGCGTGGCCGAGCGTGTGCCCGTAGTTGAGGATCTCGCGGAGGCCCGCCTCCTTGAGGTCCGCGGAGACAACCCCCGCCTTGACGGCAATCGAGCGTTCGATAAGCTCCCGCACCACGTCGGAGGCGGGATCCGCGACGGCCTCCGGGTCCTTCTCGATGAGGTCGAGGATGACCGGATCGGCGATGAACCCGCACTTGACCACTTCAGCCATGCCGGACAGCAGCTCGTTGCGCGGCAGGGTCGCGAGGGCGTCGAGATCGGCGAGAACAGCCGCCGGCGGATGGAAGACGCCGACGAGGTTCTTTCCCTCGGCGGTGTTGATACCGGTCTTGCCGCCCACGGCGGCGTCGACCATGCCGAGGAGGCTCGTCGGCAGGTGGATTATGCGCACGCCGCGCAGCCAGGTCGCTGCGACGAAACCCGCGACGTCGGTCACCGCGCCGCCACCGACCGAGACGATCGCATCGGAGCGCGTGAAGTCATTCTGCCCCAGGACTTGCCAGCAGAACGAGGCGACCTGGATGTGCTTGCCCTCTTCTGCATCGGGGATCTCGGCCGTGAGGGCGGTGAACCCCTCCCCCTCGAGCGACTCCCGCACGGCGTCTCCCGTCGCGCGCAGTGCCCGCGGGTGGATGACGAGGACGCGCCGAACCCGCTCGCCGAGCAAGGGGGCGAGGCGGTCGAGCAGACCGTGTCCCACGACCACGTCGTAGTTCTCGGACGGGGTGCTCCCCTTGACCTTGATGACTGCAGCGTCGCTGCTCATACGATGGCTCCCTCGTCAACGCGGCAATGACCCTCCGCGATCTCTTGCGCGATCTGCGCGGCCACCTCGGCCGCGGTCCTGTGGCCCGTGTCCAGGCTCAGAGTCGCGAGCGACTCGAACACGGGGCGCCGCCGGTCCATGAGGGCCTTCCAGCTGTTCTCTGCGTCTCCGTGCAGCAGCGGGCGGTCGGCACTGCCCGCAAGCCGCGGTGCGACGTCGTCCCACGAGGCCCGCAGGTAGATCCGGTGGGCCCCGCCGAGTCGAGATCTCGTCTCCTCGCGGAGCACGGAACCTCCCCCGAGGGCAAGCACGAGTCCGCGGGGGTGCTCCTGCGAGAGGACCATGGCGATCACCTCCGCTTCGGCCTGCCTGAAGGCCTCCTCGCCGTGGGCCGCAAAGATCTCAGGGATGGGACCGTGCTCGGCTACCACGAGGGCATCGGTGTCGAGGAACTCGGCACCCGTCAGGCCCGCGAGGGAGATTCCGACCGAGCTCTTGCCCGAGGCCATCGGACCGAACAGCACCACGGGGCGGTCAAGCCGGCAGGATCCCGCCGTCATCCGGCCACCGAGTCGAGGGCAGGCGGAATGGAGGCAACGAAGGATTCGAGGTTCCGACGCGTCTCGGCGACCGAGTCGCCGCCGAACTTCTCGAGGACGGCCTGGGCGAGCACGAGGGCCACCATGGCCTCGGCAACCACACCGGCGGCCGGCACCGCGCAGACGTCCGAGCGCTGGTGGTGGGCCTTGGCGGACTCCCCCGTGGACACGTCGATGGTGCGGAGGGCGCGGGGAACGGTCGCAATTGGCTTCATGGCCGCGCGGACGCGCAGGACATCGCCGATGCTCATGCCGCCCTCGATCCCGCCTGCCCGATTCGTCGAGCGGACGATCTTGCCGTTCTCATCGCGCACGATCTCGTCATGCGCGGCCGAGCCGCGGCGGGCCGCGGTGCGGAAGCCGTCCCCGACCTCGACGCCCTTGATGGCCTGGATGCCCATGAGCGCGCCGGCGAGGCGTGCGTCGAGCCGGCGGTCCCAGTGGACGTAGCTGCCGAGGCCCGGCGGAAGGCCGTAGGCCAGCACCTCGACGACGCCGCCGAGGGTCTCGCCCTCCTTGTGGGCAGCGTCGACTTCGGCGACCATCGCCCGAGAGGTCTCGGCGTGAAAGCAGCGGAGCGGGTCGGCGTCGAGTGCGGCGACGTCCGAGGGCAGCGGAACGGGCGCGTCCTCGGGGACGGCGACCCCCGCGATCTGGGTCGTGTGGCTGACGAGCTCGATCCCGAGCTCCCTCAGGAAGGCCGCCGCCACGGTGCCGAGTGCCACCCGGGCAGCCGTCTCGCGGGCGGAGGCGCGCTCGAGCACAGGACGGGCCTCGTCGAACCCGTATTTCTGCATTCCGGTGAAGTCTGCGTGACCGGGACGTGGACGCGTGAGCGGGGCATTGCGCGCCTGACCCTCGAGCTCGGTGGGATCGACAGGGTCGGCCGCCATGGTCTGCTCCCACTTCGGCCACTCGGTGTTGCCCACCTCGACGGCGACGGGCCCGCCCTGGGTCCTGCCGTGGCGCACGCCGCCCACGATCGTGACGGCGTCCTGCTCGAACTTCATCCTGGCGCCGCGGCCATAGCCGAGGCGGCGCCTCGCGAGGGCCTGACGGATGTCCTCGCTGGTGAGTGCCACGCCCGCGGGGAGCCCTTCGAGGATGCCAACGAGTGCCGGGCCATGAGACTCACCGGCAGTCAACCAACGCAACATGACCTCCATCCTGCCACGCGGCTGCGCTACGCGGTGCGCCGGGGTACGCCCACTGAGTCACACATCACATCTATGACGGCGGGCGAGCGCGCATCCTCTCGTCCCGTGAACAGCACGATCTGCTCGACCGCCTGGTACACGAGCATCTCGAGGCCGTGCAGCACGCGGCCGCCTCTGGCCTCCCAGGCCTCGCCGAGCTGGCTCGGCCACGGGTCGTACGCGACGTCGAGCAGGACACGCCGCGCGCCGTCGTGCGTAGGGGCAACGCCCGCCAGCCGTGCGGCCAGGCCGTCCGCCGCGCGCGGAGGCAGGGTGCTCACGACGGCGTCTGCCGCACTCAGGCGCGCGGCTCCGGCATCGATCGGGGAGACAGTGACGCCCAGGCCCAGCCTCTCCGCGAGCGAGGCGGCAACCCCGGAGCGGGAGGCGTCCCGCACGAGGAACTCGATGCGGTCCGCGCCCAGCTCCCGGAGCGCTGCGACGGCCGCAAGGGCGGTGTTGCCCGCCCCGACCACCACGGGATCGTAGGCGCGGGCGAGGCCAGCGTGACGGAACGACTCCGTGATGCCGGCAACGTCCGTGTTGTACCCGACGAGCACGGGGCCGCCGCTGCCCTCCTCGACCACCACGGTGTTGAGCACGCCGAGGCTGGCGGCGAGGCCTTCGAGCCGGTCGACGAGCGGGACAAACGCGGCCTTGAGCGGCATCGTCACGGAGAGGCCGCGCCAACCGGGCTCGGACCGCACGCGTCCCGCGAAGCCGGGAAGCTGCGCCTCTGTCAGGTCGAATGACCCATATTCCATGTCCACGCCGAGCAGCCCGTACGCGGCGCGGTGCAGCGCCGGTGACTTCGAATGGCCGATCGGATGGCCGAGGACAGCGGCACGCAGGGGTGTCACTGGAGCTCTCGCGTCACTGGCACTTCCCCGCGTTGGCCTGGCACCACTGCTGGTACTGCTGGGCGTAGATCTGGTGCTGCGCGTACGTCGAGGAGAACTTCGTCTCGCCGGTGTCCAGATTCACGGTGACCCAGTACAGGTAGTTGTTGGGCGTGGGGTTCGCGGCGGCATTGAGCGCCTTCGTGCCCGGCGAACCGATAGGCCCTGCGGGCAGCCCGGTGTGCTGGTACGTGTTGTACGGGTTGCTTGCGTCCGCCTTCTCCGCATCGGTGATGTGGTAGCTCTTCTTGCCGAGGCCGTAGGTGACCGTGGCGTCCGACTGGATGAGTCCGTTGGTCTCCGGGTTCGGCTTGAGGCGGTTGTAGATTGCCCCCGCCACGTTTCCGTAGTCGGCCTGCCCGCCTTCGGCCTGGACGATGCTGGCCACCGTGAGGACGTCATACTGCTTGTCCGGATCCGTGACTCCCGCGGCCTTGAGCGTGTCAAGCGTCGTGGAGACCAGCTTGGTGAGGATGTCCTTGGCAGACGTTCCGACAGGGAATCTGTACTCCCCCGGTGCCAGATAGCCCTCGAGGCTCTTCGCCTTGGCCGGCAGCCCGAAGTCCCCGGGTTTGGCGTTCAGCGCGTCGAGGTCCTTCCGGTTCACCGAAGCGGCCTGGGCGATGGCGTCGAGGGACTCGCCTACCCGCATGCCGGCATTGAGGGCGAAGTAGATGACCTTGTCGTTGGATGAGCCCGTCAGGATCTGGGCGGCCGCGGCAGAGGTCATCTCCTTCTTGAAGGTGTAGTCGCCCGGGTGGAGGCTGCCTCCCGCGGCGGCGAACGCCTTGAGGAACGTCGCGGAGTCCGCGATGACATCCTGCTTCTCGAGCGTGCTGGCGACGGCGGCCGGCCCCGAGCCCGGCTGCACGGTCACGACGACCGAGCCGGTGCCCGGTCCCGGGAAGTCCTTGACCTTGTCCAAACCAAGGATCGGTTTGAGGAATTGGACGCCCAGCAGCACGGCGCCCACGAACAACGCGAGGGCGAGGGTCAGGCCGATGATCACGCGGAACCGGCGCCGTCGACGGGGCGCAGCCTTCGCGACAACAGGGTCGCCGAAGACGGCATGGGAGTCATCGAACGGATGGGTCTCCTCCACCGGGTGGGCATAGTGGGCCGAGTCGAGCGGAGGAAGATCCTCGTGCAGATCCGCCGGGTCCGCCAATGCCGGCTCGTGGTACGTGTCGTTGTACGTGTCCCAGGGGTGCACGGTCGCATGCTCGGGCTCGGGTTCGGCGACCGCGATGGCCGAGTCTCGGGCGAAGGCCTGGGCGGCGGCAGGGAAGACGTTGCGCACAATGGGAGCGTCCTCCGATGCCGGAACGCGTCTCACTGGCCGGGTCGCAGGCTGGGCTTCCGGCACGGCCGGGAAGTAGGCGGTCGCGGCGGGCTCGACCGGACTGCCGGGAGAGGCTGCAGGCTCGGACGACGGCGCAGCGAAGGAAGCGTCTTCCCGCTCAGACAGCGCGGGGAAGGCCTCGACGGCAGCGGTCCGCCCTGCGGGGACCGGCGTGGGGAGGATCGACGGCGCTCCGGCGTCGGCCAGCGCGACGGGAGACGGCGGGGAATAGGCCGGCGAGCCCGATCCAGCCGAGGGCGGGTAGGAACCCCAGCCCATTGCGGCCGAAGTCGGCTGCAGCGAGCCAGCGTCGCCCGGCGCCACGGACGCCTTGGCCGCCGACGCCAGGTCCGCAGGCGCCGGCGCAGCCTCGAAGCTCCGCGCGCGACGCCGTCCGTGGATGCCGTGCTGGCCAGTTCCCTCGCCCACTGCCGGCTCCATGCCTGAATCCGGGCCGGGCGGGCCCGCCGCCTGCGGCCCCGCCGACTGCGGAGGGCGCACCTGGGACGGCGCTGAAGGCCATGATGGAGCCTCAGTACGCGCCGGCTCGGCAGCCGGGCGGCGCTCCGGCGCATCGGGTACCGCCGGTGGGCTGCTGGACGACGGCGCTGGCGCTGCAGGGGCTCGTCGCTGGGGCGCGAGCATGCGCTGCTGCGACTCCTGGCGTGCACGCTCCAGCTCGCGCAGCTCGCGGCGGGTCAAGGGCCGGTCAGGCACGGCGGGGGTCGTGTTCTCCTGGGGGTCCATCCTCCTTAGCCTCTCACATCTGTCTCGTTGCTACCGAGGTCCCCACCCGTGAGAGTGGGGATGTCCACCAGAGCCCCCGCGTCTCCTCGGCCTCGGATCATATCCAGCGCATGCTGGAGTATGCCGACGGCTGCCACTTGGTCCACCACTCTACGATGCTCGCGGGAATCCATGCCAGCGGCACGCAGGTTTCGGTGGGCTTCAACGGTTGTGAAGCGCTCGTCGACGAGGCGCACCGGACACTCGAGGCCAGCCTCGCCCAGCGCCGCAGCCAGGTTCTCTGCATACCGCCGTGCCATCGTCGCGGATTCGGCCTCACGGCCGGCAAGGGTTCGCGGGAGGCCGACATAGACCTCGACGACGCCGCGCACCACGGCTTCCTTGACCAGGACCTTGATGTCGCTGTTCCGCTTGGGGTCGCGGCTCAGGGTCTTCAGCGGCGTCGGCAGGATGCCGTCGGCGTCGCACACTGCAACGCCGACGCGCACCGAACCCACGTCCACGGCAAGCCTGACGCCGCGCGGGAAGGTGTTCTCTGAAAGCTCGGGGGAAATCATAGGCGGCTCCGGGTCAGCGCTGCGCGACAGCCGTCGCGATCGCCCCCAGCGCCTCCACGATCTTGGCCGGGTCGGTCCCGCCCCCCTGTGCGACGTCGTCCTTGCCGCCTCCGCCGCCGCCGAGGATCCCGGCCGCGATCCGCACGAGCGCCCCAGCCTTCACACCGGTAGCCCGCGCCTGTTCGTTGGTCGCGACCAGGACCGCTGGCCGGCCCTTGGCGACGCCGGCAACAGCCACCGCTGCCGGGCTGTCTCCGAGTCGGGCCCGGAGGTCGAGGGCGAGCCCACGGAGCTCATCGGCGGAACCGAGCTGCCCGGCGTCGTGCGTGATGAGGCGAACGCCAGCGACATCCTTCGCGGTGCCGACCAGGGCGGCCGCTGAGGCCGCGAGCTTCTCCTTGCGAAGGCGCTCAAGTTCCTTCTCGGCGGTCTTGAGCTTCTCGAGAGTCGCGGAGATGCGCTCGGTGAGCTGGCCGGAGGGAACCTTGAACATCTCGCTCAGCTCGGACACGAGGGCTCGCTCAGCGGCCTGGTGGCGGAACGCATCGAGGCCTACGTAGGCCTCGACACGGCGGTTGCCCGATCCGACTGACTGCTCGCCGAGCAGCGTGAGGCTGCCGATGAGCGCGGTCTGGTCCACGTGGGTACCGCCGCACAGCTCCATGGACCAGGGTCCGTTGATCTCGACGACGCGCACGCGAGAGCCGTAGTTCTCACCGAAGAGCGCCATGGCGCCAGCGGCCTTGGCCTCGGCGAGGGGCATCTCGGCAGTGTTCACCGAGAAGTTGTCCCGGATCGCGAGGTTCGCGACTTCCTCGATTTCGCTCCTCGCGGCGCCGGAGAGCTGCTCGCCCCACGCGAAGTCGAAACGCAGGTAGCCCGCCTTGTTGAACGAGCCGCGCTGCACGGCCTCCGGGCCCAGAATCTGGCGCAGGGCCGCGTGGACGAGGTGCGTGGCCGTGTGAGCCTGCTCGGCGGCGTGACGGCGCTCCCTGTCGACGACCGTGCGCACGACCGCGTCGGCGCTCAGTTCGCCTTCGCGCACCACGGCCTTGTGGACGCTCAGCCCCTTGATGGGGCGCTGGACGTCGAGGACCTCGACGAGGAAGCCGTCACCGCTGATGAGGCCGCGGTCTGCTGCCTGCCCGCCGGCCTCGGCGTAGAACGGGGACTCCTCGAGGATGATCTCGACCTCCTCGCCCGCCGTTGCGCGGTCGACGCGCGATCCGGTGGCGATGAGGCCGCGGATGCGCGACTCGCCTTCGAGTTCCGTGTAGCCCGTGAAGACCGTGTCCCCGGCCGTGTGGAGTTCCTGGAACAGCGTGAGGTCGGCGTGGCCTGACTTCTTCTCCTTGGCGTCCTTCCGGGCGCGCTGGCGCTGCTCCTCCATGAGGGCACGGAAGCCCGGCTCGTCGACCGTGACGCCGGCCTCTTCGGCCATCTCGAGCGTGAGGTCGATCGGGAAGCCATACGTGTCGTGGAGGGCGAAGGCCTCCTCGCCCGAGAGCTGGGAGCCAGCCGCCTTCGACGCCGTCACAGCCTCGTCGAGACGGGCAGTGCCCGCCGCGATCGTGCGAAGGAAGGCCCGCTCCTCGCCGTAGGCGATGCGGCCGATCCGGTCGAAGTCGTTCGCGACCACCGGGTAGACGCCCTTCATGGCGTCACGCGAGACGGGAAGCAGCTCCGGCATCACGGGCTTCTCGACCCCGAGCAGACGCATGGCGCGGACTGCCCGGCGGATCAGACGGCGGAGCACGTACCCGCGGCCCTCGTTGGACGGCGTGACGCCGTCGGCGATGAGCATGAGGGCGCTGCGGACATGGTCGGCCACGACGCGCATCCGGACGTCGTCGGCGTGGTGCGGGTCGGCGTCGGACTCGGCGGAGGTGTACGTCTTGCCGGCCAGTTCGGCGGCCTTGTCGATCACGGGCCGCACTTGGTCCGTCTCGTACATGTTCTCGACGCCCTGGAGGATCATCGCGAGACGCTCCATGCCGAGGCCCGTGTCGATGTTCTTCTTCGGAAGCTCGCCGACAATGTCGAACTCGATCTTCGATGAGACATTCTCGATCTGGTACTGCATGAACACGAGGTTCCAGATCTCGATGTAGCGGGTGTCGTCCACGGCGGGGCCGCCGTCGGGGCCGTACGCGGGGCCGCGATCGTAGTAGATCTCAGAGCAGGGACCGGCCGGACCGGGCTGGCCGGTAGACCAGTAGTTGTCGCTCTTGCCCATGCGCTGGATGCGCTCAGCCGGGATTCCGGTGTCCCTGAGCCAGAGGTCGGCGGCGTCGTCGTCATCCTCGTAGACCGTCACCCAGAGCTTCTCGGAGGGAAGCCCGTAGCCGCCGTCGTCGACGCTCTTCGTCAAGAGCTCGTACGCGAACTTGATCGCGTCTTCCTTGAAGTAGTCGCCGAAGGAGAAGTTGCCGCACATCTGGAAGAACGTGCCGTGGCGGGCCGTCTTGCCCACTTCCTCGATGTCAGCGGTGCGGATGCACTTCTGGACACTGGTGGCACGCGGAAACGGCGGTTCCTCGCGGGCCGTGAGGTACGGGATGAACGGCACCATGCCAGCGATCGTGAAGAGGATCGACGGATCCGGCGAAACGAGCGACGCCGAAGGCACCGCGGTGTGTCCCTTGCTGACGAAGTAGTCGATCCAGCGTCGGGTGATCTCCTGCGACTTCATGTGCGTGTGCTTCAACCTTCTCTACGTGCGCCACGCGGCGCGATGTGCCGGCGGCCTGCGATCCGAGCGCTGGGTGTGCGGTCCGGACGACTCCATCAATTCTAGGCGCCGGGGCTAGCCTTCAAGTCCAAGGCCCTTGCGGAGCTCGCCCTCGCGCTCGGCCATGCCGGCGCGGACCTCGTCCGCGAAGTGCGCCACGCTGTCCGCGAGCGAGGCAACGGCCCGATTGACTCCTCCGGGCGACGCGAGCGAACGGGCCTCGCTGATCTTCTGATAGGCGATGACGCCGATGGCGACACCCACGCCGAGCCACACAATTCGCTTCACGGCTGGTTCCCTTCTGGCTGTTCCTGGCGGCGTTGCTGTTCCTGGCGGCGGTGCTGTTCCTGCCTGCGTTGGCTCGTCCTCGTCGGCCGCGCTCGAGCGCCTCAGCGGCTGCGGCGGCCCGAGCGACGGGGTGCCTTGCTGCCCTGGGCGAAGGCAGAACCGACTCCGTAGGAGAACGCCGCGACCTTGACGAGAGGCGAGCCCACCGTCGCGGCGATGAGTGAGGACAGCGCCGAGACGTTCGCCGTCGTATCCGAGACGTTGGAGGCAATCCCGTCGACCTTCTTGAGCTGCTCGTGCGTGGTCGAGACGGTCATCGTCACCTCGTCCATGAGCGGTGTGGCCCCGTCCGCGAGGGTCCGGATGGATCCGCGGAGTTCGTCGAGGACCTTTCCGAGCTTCAGGATCGGCACGGCGAGCAACGCCACCAGCACGGCGAAGACCCCCGCGGCAATGAGCCCTGCAATGTCGCCTCCGGACACGATTCCTCCTCCTCGCGCACGGACTGCCCGCGCACCCTGTCGTTACCTTACACACGCAAGGAGCCCGCGGCGCGCGCCGCGGGCTCCTTGTGTGACGGCCCATCCGCCTGCAGTCCGTCCGCCGTCGGTCTGTCCGGCGTCGGTCTGCCCGCCGTCAGTCTGTCCGCCTTGGGCGGGGCGGATCAGCGGGCGTAGTACTCGACGACGAGCTGCTCTTCGCAGGTCACGGGAACCTCAGAGCGCTTCGGGCGGCGCACGAGGCGGGCCTGAAGCGACTCGAGCTTGACATCGAGGTAGCCCGGGACGGCCGGGAGGACGTCGCGGTGGGCACCGGCAGCGGCCACCTGGAACGGCGCCATGGTCTCGGAGCGCTCGTGGACGCTGATCAGCTGGCCCTCGGCGACGCGGAACGACGGGCGGTCAACGCGCTTGCCGTCCACGATGATGTGGCGGTGCACAACCATCTGGCGGGCCTGGGCGATCGTGCGGGCGAAGCCGGCACGGAGCACGAGGGCGTCAAGGCGCATCTCGAGGAGCTCGATGAGGTTCTCACCCGTGAGGCCCTTGGTGCGCTTCGCCTCCTCGAAGGCGCGGGTCATCTGCGCCTCGCGGATGCCGTACTGGGCGCGGAGGCGCTGCTTCTCGCGGAGGCGGACTGCGTAGTCCGAGTCCTGCTTCTTGCGGGCACGGCCGTGCTCACCGGGGCCGTACGGGCGGCGCTCCATGTACTTGGCGGCCTTGGGAGTGAGCGCGAGGCCGAGAGCGCGCGAGAGGCGCGTCTGACGGCGGGCACGAGTGCTAGACACGTGTGTCCTTTCATACTGCCGCGGCACTGGAATCCTGGCCTCCGGAGGTGGAGAGCATTGGCCCGCGACTGCCTTCTGCTACCGAGGGGCGTACTGCCCTAAAACACAGCTGCCCCGGTCGTGCCAGACGGTCAACCAGCTTAGCATGGCAGCGGCAGGTCAGGAACCACGGATGATGCCGCGCAGCCGCTCGACCCGGGCCTGGAGCTCGCGTTCAGAGCCATTCGCCGTGGGAGCGTAGTAGTCCTTCCCCACGAGGTCGTCCGGCGGGTACTGCTGGCGCGCTACGGAGTGCTGGGCGTCGTGGGAGTACTGGTAGCCCTTGCCGTGGCCCAGGCGTTCCGCCCCGGCATAGTGGGCGTCGCGCAGGTGGGCGGGGATGCCGGTGCCCACGCCTGCCCGGACATCCGCGATCGCCGCATTGATGCCCATATACGCAGCGTTGGACTTCGGGGCCGTCGCGAGGTGGACCACCGCCTCGGCCAGCACGATCCGGCCCTCGGGCATACCGATGAGCTGCACGGCCTGGGCCGCGGCGACGGCCGTCTGGAGCGCGGTCGGGTCCGCCATGCCGATGTCCTCGGCCGCTGAAATGATGATGCGCCGCGCGATGAACCGGGGGTCCTCCCCTGCCTCGACCATGCGGGCAAGATAATGCAGTGCGGCGTCGACGTCAGAGCCGCGGATCGACTTGATGAACGCGCTCACCACGTCATAGTGAATGTCCCCTGCACGGTCGTACCGCACGGCGTGGGCATCGACGGCCTTTTCGGTATGCGCCACCTGGATGGTGACGGGGCTGGCGTCGTCGCCCTCGCCCGTCTCGCCCGCAGCCTGTCCGAGCGCGACGGCGGCGGCTGCCTCGAGCGCGGTCAGGGCGCGGCGGGCGTCACCGCCAGCGAGCCGCACGAGGTGATCCGCGGCGTCGTCCGCGAGCACGACGGCGCCGCCCAGCCCGCGCGGGTCAGTCACCGCGCGGACCACAAGACCGCGGATATCCTCGTCAGTCAGCGGCCTGAGCGTGAGCAGGAGCGAGCGTGAGAGCAGCGGTGAGACCACGCTGAAGGAGGGGTTCTCGGTCGTCGCCGCGACGAGCACCACCCACCGGTTCTCCACCCCGGGCAGGAGGGCGTCCTGCTGGGCCTTCGTGAAGCGGTGGATCTCGTCGAGGAAGAGCACGGTCGTGGTGCGGTGCAGGTCCCGGGCCGTGAGCGCCTCGTCCATGACTCGCCGGACGTCCTTGACGCCGGCGGTGATCGCCGAGAGCTCGACGAACTTGCGGCCCGGGCCGCGGGCGATGACGTGCGCGAGCGTTGTCTTCCCCGTCCCCGGAGGGCCCCACAGGATCACCGACGTCGGTCCAGTCACGGACAGCGCACCGCTCGGCGCGCCCGCGGCGAGCTGCCGCAGGGGCGACCCCTCCCCCAGCAGGTGCTGCTGGCCCACTACCTCGTCGAGGCTTCGCGGGCGCAAGCGCACGGCGAGGGGACTCCGCTGGGCATCGCGGGCGGCCTTCGCGGCGCGCTCGCTCGAGACGGCCGACGGCGCGGACTCGTCATCGCTGTCGGGGCCCACCCCGCCGACGCCCACTGATCCGAACAGATCTTCCATCGCCTCTACGCTACCCCGTCAAGACGCCGTCCTCGCGGCCGCCCTCGGATGCGGACCGAGCCTCAGGCGCCCTTCGCGTCCTCGGCCTTCGGCGCAGTTTCCTGCGGCGCCTTCTTCGGCTCGGGCTTTGCGTCCACGCCGGCCTCCTTGCGCTGCTCGGGCGTAATCGGCGCAGGGGCCGCGGTCAGGGGGTCGTAGCCGCCGCCTGTCTTGGGGAAGGCGATGACCTCGCGGATCGAATCGACCCCCGCGAGGAGCGCGACCACGCGGTCCCAGCCGAACGCGATCCCGCCGTGCGGCGGGGCCCCGTACTTGAAGCCCTCGAGCAGGAACCCGAACTTCTCCAGAGCCTCGGCCTCGCCGATGCCCATGACCCTGAACACGCGCTCCTGGATGTCGCGGCGGTGGATACGGATGGAGCCGCCGCCGATCTCGTTGCCGTTGCACACGATGTCATAGGCGTACGCGAGGGCCTCGCCGGGCTCCGTGTCGAACGTGTCCATAAACTCGGGCTTGGGCGACGTGAACGCGTGGTGCACTGCGGTCCAAGCCGAGTAGCCGAGCGCGACGTCGCCCGAGGCCTTCGCATCCGCGGACGGCTCGAAGAGCGGCGCGTCCACGACCCAGACGAACGCCCAGTCATTGGGGTCGATGAGGCCGGTGCGGTGGCCGATCTCGACGCGGGCCGCCCCGAGGAGCGCGCCCGAGGGGCCCGGTTCGCCGGCGGCGAAGAAGATGCAGTCGCCGGGCTTGGCGCCGACCGCATCCGCGAGGCCCGCGCGCTCGGCGTCCGTGAGGTTCTTCGCTACCGGGCCGGCCAACTCGCCGTCCTCCTTGTAGAGCACGTAGGCGAGACCCTTCGCGCCGCGCTGCTTGGCCCACTCCTGCCACGCGTCGAGCGTGCGGCGGGGCTGGGAGGCGCCGCCGGGCATGACCACCGCACCTACATAGCCTGCGGCATACCCGGCCTTGAACACGCCGAAGGTCGTGTCCTTGAAGAACTCGGTGAGGTCCGTGAGCTCGAGGCCGAAGCGCAGGTCGGGCTTGTCGGAGCCGTACTTCGCCATGGCCTCGGCGTACGTCATCCGGCGGATCGGGGTGGGCACCTCGACGTCGATGAGCTTCCACAGGGACGTGACGATCCGCTCGCCGAGGGCGATGATGTCGTCCTGCTCGACGAAGCTCGCCTCGATGTCCAGCTGGGTGAACTCCGGCTGGCGGTCGGCGCGGAAGTCCTCGTCCCGGTAGCAGCGCGCGATCTGGAAGTACTTCTCGATCCCACCCACCTGGAGCAGCTGCTTGAACAGCTGCGGCGACTGAGGCAGGGCATACCACGAGCCCGGGGCGAGGCGTGCCGGCACCAGGAAGTCGCGGGCGCCTTCCGGCGTGGAACGGGTGAGTGTCGGGGTCTCGACCTCGGTGAAATCCTCGCCGTGGAGCAGTTCGCGCGCCACACGGTTGGCCTCGGAGCGCAGGCGCATGGCGCGGGCCGGGCCAGGGCGGCGCAGGTCGAGGTAACGGTGCTTGAGCCGCGCCTCCTCGCCGACCTCCACGTGCTCGTCCACCTGGAACGGCAGTGGGTCGGCGGTGTTGAGGACAACCACCTTCTCGGCGATGACCTCGATCTCACCCGTGGCGAGCTGCGGGTTCTCGTTCCCCTCGGGGCGGCGCTCCACCGTGCCGACCACTTGGAGGACGTACTCGTTGCGCAGGCCGTGGAAGACCTCCTCCTCGCGGACCACGATCTGCGACACGCCGGTCGAGTCGCGGAGGTCCACGAAGGCCACCCCGCCGTGGTCGCGGCGTCGGGCCACCCAGCCCGCGAGTGTGACGGTCTGTCCGATGTGCTCGGAACGCAGGGTCCCGAGGCCGTGTGTGCGCAGCACAGCTCTTCTTTCACTAGGATCGACAGTGGTTCGCATCGAGTTTACCCGGAGGTCCCATGCCGACCGTCCCCCCTCTGGAACGGCGGCTCGGCACCGTCGACGCGACAGCGATCGGCCTCGGCTCGATGCTCGGCGCCGGAGCGTTCGCAGTCTTCGGCCCATCGGCCGCCCTGGCGGGACCATGGCTCCTTCTCTCGCTCGGCCTCGCCGGAGCTGTCGCCTACGCGAATGCCGTGGCCTCCGCGGCGCTCGCCTCGAAGTACCCGTCGAGTGGTGGAACCTACGTCTACGGACGCAAGCAGCTCGGTGAGTGGCCCGGCTTCCTCGCCGGCTGGGGATTCGTGACCGGCAAGGCGGCCTCCTGCGCGGCCATGGCCCTGACCTTCGGGGTCTACGTCGCGCCCTCCTATGCCGCGCCGCTCGCTGTGGGTGCGGTCGTCGCACTCACGGGGGTGAACCTCGCCGGGATCACCCGGACGGCGCTCGTGACCAAGGTGCTGCTCGGCGTCGTGCTTGCGGTCCTTGCGTTCGCGATCGTGGTGGGTATCGCGGGCCCACCACGGGGGTCATCTGCCGCGGCGGTCACCGCGCTTTCGGGCGACGGCGCCGGGTCGCCTCTGGGGGTCCTCACCGCCGCCGGCGTGCTGTTCTTCGCCTTCGCGGGCTACGCGCGGATCGCGACGCTCGGTGAAGAGGTCCGGGATCCCACACGGGCGATCCCCCGGGCCATCCTCGCGGCGCTTGCCGGGGCGCTCGCCATCTATGCCGTCCTGGCGGTGGTGCTGACCCTCCGGATTCCCGGCCTGCTGCCGGGGGCGGCCGCTCCGATCCGTGAACTCGCGGCACCGGCGGGACCGTGGGCCGAGGACATCGTCCGGGCGGGCGCCTCGGCCGCATGCCTCGGGGCGCTGCTCGCGCTCATCGCGGGAGTCGGACGGACAAGCCTCGCGATGGCTCGCGAGGGAGACCTGCCGCGTGCCCTCGCCCGGATTGGCGGCCCGCACAGCGTGCCCTGGGCCGCTGAGCTCGCCGTCTGCGCGGTCGTCGTCGCCCTCGTGCTCAGCGGCAGCCTGCTGACCGTCGTCGGATTCTCGAGCTTCGGCGTGCTCGTCTACTACGCCGTCGCCAACGCCTCCGCCTTCACGCTGCGCGAGCGTCCCGTGTACTGCCCGCGGTGGCTCAACGCCGCCGGCACCACGGGCTGCCTCGTCCTCGCCTTCACGCTTCCGTGGGCGTCCGCCGTCACGATGATCGTGGTGCTCGCGGCCGGCACGGCCGTCCGCGCCGTCGTGCTCACCACACGCCGGCGCCGGGCGGGCTGACTGCATCGTGCGCCGGCGCTCGGCGACCCCGTGGTAAATCAGAGGCCCGTCTCAGCCGATCAGGCGGAGGCGGCCACGACCTGCGGGACCAGGTCCGCGGCAGGCGGCATCCACGATGCCGGATCGGCACCGACCTGCTCGCCCGAGCGGATGTCCTTGACCTCGTGCGTCCCGTCCGCGTGCGAGAACCATACGAACGGGATGCCGCGGCGGTCCGCGTACTTGATCTGCTTGCCGAACTTGTCCGCCTTCGCCGCGACTTCGACGGCGATCCCGCGGCCGCGGAGCTGGGCCGCAACCTTCTGAGCGGCGATCCACGAATCGTCGTCGACGAGCGTGACGAGCACGGCGGTCGGGACCGAGCGGCTCGCCGTCGCGAGCTCCTGGCTGAGGATCCGGGACACGAGGCGCGTCACCCCGATCGAGAGCCCGACCCCCGGGAACTTGCGGCTGCCCTTGGTGGCAAGGGCGTCGTACCGGCCGCCCGAGCAGATCGAGCCGAGCTGCTCATGGCCCACGAGGACCGTCTCGTAGACCGTGCCGGTGTAGTAGTCGAGGCCGCGGGCAATGCTGAGGTCTGCTACGACCTTGCCCGGCGCGGCGGCCGACGCGGCGGCGATGACCTGCTCGAGCTCGGATAGCCCCTCCTCGAGCAGCTCGTCCTGGACCCCGAGGGCCCGTACCTGCGCGACGAACGAGGTGTCCTCCGTGCGGATCGAGGCGAGCTCGAGGGCGGACTTGGCCTGCTCGGGCGTGGCCCCGAGCTCCTCCTGGAGGAGTTCGGCGACCTTCTCGGGGCCGACTTTCTCAAGCTTGTCGATGCTGCGCAGCACCCCGGCCGTGTCCGCGAGGCCGATCCCGCGGTAGAAGCCCTCAGCGAGCTTGCGGTTGTTGATCCGGAGCCGGAACGGCGGTATCGGGAGAGCGGAGAGTGCCTCCGCGATGACGAGCGCAAGCTCGACGTCGTACCGGAAGGGCAGCTCGCCGTCGCCCACCACGTCGATGTCTGCCTGCGTGAACTCGCGGGCACGGCCCTCCTGCGGACGCTCGCCACGCCACACCTTCTGGATCTGGTAGCGGCGGAACGGGAACGCGAGGTATCCGGCGTTCTCGACGACGTAGCGCGCGAAGGGAACCGTGAGGTCGAAGTGGAGCGCGAGCGCATGCGCGTCGTCCTTGCTGGCCGAGTCGTCGTCGTCCTGGAGCCGCGAGAGGCCGTAGACCTCCTTGTCGATCTCGCCCTTGCGCAGCAGCTGGCCTACGGTCTCGACAGCGCGGGTCTCGATCGAGGCGAAGCCGTGCAGCTCGAAGGTGCGCCGGAGCGTGTCGAGCACATGGAGCTCCACAAGCCTCTCCTGCGGAAGCCACTCGGGGAATCCGGACAGCGAGGCGGTACGTGCCATGGGGGACAAACTCCTTGTGCGTAGACTGACTGCTGCACAAGTTTATGCGCCTGTTCAGGCACCCGTCGGATGCACGAGCGTTGGAGGAGAAATCGGTGGCGAAGCGGAACACACGTGAGGACCGCCGCCGGGTCCAGCTCATGGAGGCACGGGCGCAGCTGCGCACCGGCAAGGAGAAACGGCGACGGCGCGACAACACGATCGCGGCGGCCGTCGGGGCCGCGGCCCTGGTCGTCGCCGCGGTCCTGCAGGGCACGGTCTTCGCCTCGAACCCCACCGCCTCCGAGTATGCGGCCGCACAGGCCGGGCTCCAGACGCCGACGGCGAGTCCGAGCGCAACCCCGAGCAATGGGCCGGACATCCCCAAGCCCGAGACGGCCGCCGGAAAGACCTTCACCGGGGACCTCGTGCTCAACGGGAAGCCCGTGGGGGTTGAGCTCGACGGGACGACGGCGCCCCAGGCAGCCGCCGTCTTCTCCTCGCTCGCGCAGGCGGGGACATACAACGGCCGGCAGTGCGGGCGCCTCACCACGGGGGATTCCTTCGGCGTCCTGCAGTGCGGCCAGAAGGCGGACGGCAGCTCCGAGTCGGGGTACAGCTGGGGTCCGCTCGAGAACACGCCAGCTGACACCAAGTATCCTGCCGGAACCATTGCCGTTGCCCGCACCGCGAACAACGCGTACGGGAACGGTCAGGAGTTCTTCATCGTGTACAAGGACACGACCATCCCGGCCGACAGCGCGGGCGGCTACACGATCGTGGGCAAGGTGACCTCGGGCCTCGACGTGGTCCAGGGCATCGCCGCCCAGGGCGTCAAGACCGGGAATGACGGGGCTCCCGTGACAGCAGTCACGATAGACTCGTTCCTTGTGAAGTGACGTGGGCTGCCTCCACCGGCAGCACACCTGAAGTACCGACAACAAGCGAAAGAGTTCTAGCGGTGACCGAAAGTCAGAAATCCGACGACACCGCGGCCACAGAGGCCGCACCAGTTCCCTCCCCCGCCGCCTTTGCGGCAAAGCCCAGACCGGTGGTCCCCGCCCCGAGCGCCCCGTCGGCTGCTGCGGCTGCCCCGGCCGCCGCGCCCGCCCCGACCGTTCCGGCCGTATCGCTGGCGGAGGCATCGAAGTGGGGCCGCGTCGAGGGAGACGGGCACGTATTCCTCACCATCGATGGCGAAGAGCATCCAGTAGGCCAGTATCCCGGCGTGTCCGCGGATGAGGCCCTCGCCTATTTCGCACGCAAGTTCGAGGACGTGCTCGCGCAGATCTCCCTCGCCGAGCAGCGAGTGAGCTCGCACGCCCCCGTCGCCGACGTCCGCAAGGCTGCCGTGCATGCCCGCGCACAGCTCGCCGAGCGCGCCATGGTAGGCGATCTGCGTGCCGCCGAGGCCCGGCTCGACGCCCTTGAGGCCTCGCTCGCCGAAGCCGAGGACGCCGAGAAGGCACAGCACGAGGCGGCGCGGGTACATGAGCTCGAGCGGCGGGAGGCCATCGTCGCGGAGGCCGAACAGATCAGCGGGCAGGACCCCGAGCGCACGCAGTGGAAGTCGAGCGGCGCGCGCATGAACGAGCTTTTCGAGGAGTGGAAGAATTCGCAGAAGTCGGGACTCCGTCTCGGCCGCGCTGCGGAGGACACGCTCTGGAAGCGGTTCCGTGCCGCTCGGACCCAGTTCGACCGCCACCGGCGCGCCTACTTCTCGCAGCTGGACAGCGTCAACGCCCAGGCGAAGTCCGTCAAGGAAGGGCTCATCGCCGAGGCCGAGACCCTCCAGTCGTCGACCGAATGGGGATGGGCTGCGGGCGAGTACCGCCGCCTCATGGACGAGTGGAAGGCCGCTCCGAGGGCGAGCCGGAAGGACGACGACGCGCTGTGGGTCCGCTTCCGGGCCGCCCAGAACGTCTTCTTCGAGGCACGGCAGGCCGCCAACGACGCCGTCGACCGCGAATACTCGGCGAACCTCTCGGTCAAGGAGGCCCTCCTCGAGGAGGCCCAGCGGATCCTCCCGGTGAAGGACCTCGCGGCCGCGAAGAAGGCGCTGCAGTCCGTCCGGGAGCGCTGGGAGGATGCAGGCCGCGTCCCTCGCGCCGACATGGGACGGATCGAGGCCGGGCTGCGCAAGGTCGAGGATGCCGTTGCCCAGGCTGACCACGAGAACTGGCGGCGCACCGATCCCGAGACCAAGGCCCGGACCGATTCCGCACTGAGCCAGCTCGAGTCCTCCATTGCGGGCCTCGAAGATGACCTCAGCGCTGCGAAGGCCAAGGGCGACCGCCGGGCGGAGGCGAAGGCCCAGGAGGCGCTCGACGCCCGCCGTGCGTGGCTCGAGACGCTCCGTCAGTCGGCGAACGAGCTCGGCTGACCTCAGCGGACAGCAACACCGGGGCCCGGCACTGCCATAGCGGCAGGCCGGGCCCCGGTGCACTTATCCACAGGCCACCGCGGAAGGCCTCACGAGCACCGGGCGTCGGGGCATGATGTCCGTATGCCCAGTCCCACGATTCATCCCGCACCGGTCACAGCTACTCCGCCGATCCTGACGGCTGGCTCTCCTTTCACCGCCGTCGAGCTCCAGGCAATGGAAGCCGACGGCATGGTGCGGCGTCTCGTCGGCCGGGCCTACGTCCCCGTCCGTGCGCGGACCACGGCCGAGCTCAGGGCCCGAGCCTTGTCCGCCATGCTCACCGCCCGGGTGCGGGAACGCGCCGTGGCGGGGCGCATGACGGCGGCATGGATCCTCGGGTGCGCTCCTCCGCCCGAGATGCCCGTCATGCTGGTCGAGAGCACACGGCGGCTGGCCAGACTGGGGACCGGGGAGAGGCTGCTCGTGCACGAGGTGAGCTTCGGAGACTTCGACGTGCTCGAGATTGCGGACCTGCGGGTGACGAGCGCTCTCCGCACCGCCGTCGACCTTGCGATCCACTCCGAAGAGCGCATCGCCGTTCCGGTGCTCCGCCGCCTCCTGGCCCGCGAGGGCCTCGGGCTCACTGTCGGCCTGATGGTCCGCAGCCTCGAAGGCCTGCCCGCGCAGCCGCACAAGACACGTGCACGCCGGATCCTTGAGCGGCTTCAGTCCTGAGGCCGCGGGACTGCGTCACGTCCTGCGTCGGTTGCCAGTGGTCCTGTAGACGTCGAAGACGCCGTCGATCCGCCGCACGGCGCCGAGCACGTGGCTGAGGTACTTGGGATCGCCCATCTCGAACGCGAAGCGCGAGACGGCAAGCCTGTCGGTCGAGGTGTGAACATGGGCGGACAGGATGTTCACGTGGTTGTCGGACAGTACCCGGGTGACGTCGGAGAGAAGGCTCTTGCGATCGAGGGCTTCGACCTGGATCTCAACGAGGAACACGCTCGACTGCGTTGGCGCCCACTCGACGTCGACCATGCGATCCGGCTCAGCGCGGAGCGTCGCGATGTTGGTGCAGTCGGTGCGGTGCACCGACACGCCGGAGCCGCGTGTCACGAAGCCCACGATCGGGTCCGGCGGAACGGGCGTACAGCACCGGGCAAGCTTGACCCAGACGTCGCCGACGCCCTTCACGATCACACCGGAGTTGGAGTACCTCGGCGGCGCGCTCCCCTTGGTCGGCGCGATCGTCTCGGCGATGTCCTCGGCTGCGCCCGCGGCCCCCCCGAGGCTGTCGACAAGCTTCTCGACGACCGACTGTGCGGAGGCATGACCGTCGCCGATGCCTGCGTAGAGCCCGGAGATGTCCGGGTACCGGAACTCCTGAGCTACAGCGAGCAGCGCGTCGTGGCTCAGGAGGCGCTGGAGGGGAAGGTTCTGCTTGCGCATGGCACGCGTGAGGAGATCCTTGCCCTTGTCGATGGCCTCCTCGCGACGTTCCTTGGAGAACCACTGGCGAATCTTGTTGCGTGCCCGAGGACTCTTGACGAAATGCTGCCAGTCCTGGCTGGGGCCAGCACCCTCCGCCTTGGACGTGAAGATCTCGACCCAGTCTCCGTGGTTCAGTTCGCTGTTGAGCGGAACGAGCTTCCCGTTGACCCGTGCACCGATCGTGCGGTGCCCCACCTCCGTGTGGACTGCATAGGCGAAGTCGACAGGCGTCGACCCCGCCGGCAGCGCCATTACCTCGCCCTTGGGCGTGAAGACGAAGACTTCCTTCGCATTGATCTCGAAGCGGAGGGAGTCGAGGAATTCCCCGGGATCGGACGTCTCCTGCTGCCAGTCCACAAGGGAACGGAGCCAGCCCATCTCGGACGCCTTGCCGCTGGGGCTATGGCTCTGGGCGCCGGGCTGGTCCTTGTACTTCCAGTGGGCAGCGACGCCGTACTCGGCGCGCCGGTGCATCTCGTGCGTCCGGATCTGGATCTCGACGGGCTTTCCACTGGGCCCGATGACCGTGGTGTGGAGCGACTGGTACATATTGAACTTGGGCATCGCGATGTAGTCCTTGAACCTGCCCGGGA
Organism: Sinomonas sp. ASV486; assembly: GCF_030908215.1. GTDB lineage: Bacteria > Actinomycetota > Actinomycetes > Actinomycetales > Micrococcaceae > Sinomonas > Sinomonas puerhi. The sequence continues at coordinate 143,811 of NZ_JAVFJK010000010.1, forward strand.
GCGGGTTCCACCGCGCGTGGAGCGCACCGAGGACCGCATAGCAGTCCCGCACCGAGTCGACCAGCACGCGCACGCCCATGAGGTCGTTGATGTCGTCGAATTCCTTCTGACGGACGATCATCTTCTGGTAGATCGAGTAGTAGTGCTTCGGCCTGCCGGTGATCTCGGCTTTGATCTTCGCCGCTCGCAGGTCGTCGGCGATCTGGGCCCGGATGAGGGAGAGCTGCTTCTCCCTCTCGGGGGTCCGGGCGCCGACCATGCGCACGATCTCCTCGTACACCTTGGGGTAGAGGGCTGCGAACGAGAGGTCCTCGAGCTCCCACTTGATCGTATTCATGCCGAGCCGGTGCGCCAGCGGGGCGAAGATCTCGAGCGTCTCCCGTGCCTTTCGGGCGGATGACTCGGGCGAGACGAAGCGCCACGTCCGCGCGTTGTGCAGGCGGTCGGCCAGCTTGATGACGAGGACGCGGATGTCCTTGGCCATGGCCACGACCATCTTGCGCACGGTCTCGGACTGAGCCGCCTCGCCGAACTGGACCTTGTCGAGCTTGGTGACTCCGTCCACGAGCATTGCGACCTCGGGTCCGAAGTCCTTGCGGAGCTGGTCGAGGGTGTACGACGTGTCCTCGACGGTGTCATGCAGGAGCGCGGCGGCGAGCGTAGTCCCCGTCATGCCGAGCTCGGCCAAGATGGTCGCCACGGCGACGGGGTGGGTGATGTACGGATCGCCGCTCTTGCGCTTCTGGCCCTGATGGCTCCGCTCAGCCACCTCGTAGGCACGCTGGATGAGGTCGAAGTCCTCGCGCGGGTTGTTGGCCCGCACGGTGCGCAGGAGGGGCTCGAGGATGGGAGAGTGGGCACTCGGCCCACGGCCCGTCAGCCTCGCAAGACGGGCGAACGACCAATCCCGGCGTCCGAGGGTCGGACGTTCGAGAAGGCTGTTGCCCCCGGGCGCCGGTGACGGCGCGGGCCCTGTCCCCTCAGTCGCTGGCGCCGACGGTGAAGGGCCCGCTGCGCGCGCAGACGGCGCCGAGCCATCGGCGCTGCTTCCGGCAGCGCCTGGCACACCGGCCTGTGCCGGTGACGACGTCGAGCGCTCCGTCACCGAAGGTACCTCCACTCCTGAACGGGGATTCCCTCAGTGTATGCCCGGCGCGAGAGCTCAGACGCCCGCGTTCGCTGAGGACCGACGGGCGTGGACCCGATCAGCCTGCTTGATGAGCTCAGGCTCGCGCTCGCGCAGGCCCGCGTACATCGGAGCGGCGATGAACAGGGTCGCCGCCGTGCCGATGAGGATGCCGACGAAGAGGGCCAGGGAAAGGTCGCGCAGCGTGCCAGCGCCCAGGAGGCCCGCACCGATGAAGAGGATCGCGGCGACCGGAAGGACCGCAACCATCATCGTGTTGATGGAGCGCACGAGGGTCTGGTTGACGGCGAGATTGACTTCCTCGGCGAACGTCCGACGGCTCGACGCCGTGATGTCCTTCGTGTTCTCGCGGATCTTGTCGAACACCACGACCGTGTCGTAGAGCGAGTAGCTCAGGATCGTGAGGAAGCCGATGATCGCGGACGGTGTGACCTCGAAGCCGCTGGCCGCGTACACGCCGCCCGTCACGATCAGTGTGACGAACATGCCCGTCAGGGCGGAGAGCGACATCTTCCACGTGCGGAAGTAGAGCGCCATGAGCACGGCCGCCAGCACCACGAAGACCACGAAGCCGATGAGCGCCTGCTGCGAGACATCTGCGCCCCACGTCGGGCCGACGAAGGTCGACGTCACATGGTCCGCCCCGACACCGTAGGCGGCGGCGAGCTTGTCCTTGACCTCGAGGGTCTGGGAATCGGTCAGGCGCTCGGTCTGGACGCGCATCGAGCCCGGCGCAATGTTGTTGACCCGCGGCTGGGTGCCGGGAGCCACCGAGTTGACCGCCTGTTCTCCAGCGTGCACATCCGTCGAGGAGGTCCCCGAGATGGTGAACTCGCTGCCCCCGCGGAACTCGATTCCGAGGTTGAACCCGCCCGCGAAGAGCGGGATGAGGACCGACACGACGGTCAGCACCGCAGCGATGCCGAGCCAGATCTTCTTGCGCTCCACAAACGGGTAGGACCGCTTGCCCGTGTAGAGCTCGTTGCCGAAGCGTGCGAAGAAGTTGGACATCAGTTCTCCTCCCCCGTGTTCTCGGACGCGCGGCTGGACCGGCCCGAGGTCGATGTCATCTCAGTCGGCTTCTGGGCCTCAGCGGCCCGGCGCTCCGCAATAGTCATGCGGCGTCCCGCCTCCCCCATAGCGGCGGCATTCTTGGGCTTCAGGGTGGACTTGGCCGCCTCGGACGCCTCGCGGAGGCGACCGGCTCCCCGGTACAGCGGAACCGCGCCCAGCCGTTCGGGGTCCAGGCCGGAGAAGCGGTGCCCCTCGCCGAAGAACTTGGTCCGCGCGAGCATCTGCAGGGTGGGGTGGGTGAAGAGGAACACGACGATGAGGTCGGCGATCGCGGTGAGCCCGAGCGTGAACGCGAAGCCCCGCACGTTGCCCACGGCGACGAAGTACAGCACCACGGCGGCCAGGAGGTTGACGGCCTTGGAGGCGAGTACGGTGCGCTTGGCGCGCTTCCAGCCGTTCTCGACGGCGGAGACCAGACCCCGTCCCTCGCGCAGCTCGTCCCTGATGCGTTCGAAGTACACGATGAACGAGTCCGCGGTCTGGCCGATGGCCACGATGAGGCCCGCCACGCCAGCCAGCGAGAGCCGGTAGTTCTCAGTCCAGCCGAGGATTGCGATGGCCAGGTATGTGAGCACACCGGCAACCACGAGCGAGAAGATCGTCACGAAGCCGAGGGCCCGGTACTGGAAAAGGGAGTAGACCACCACGAGGAGCAGCCCGATGCCGCCTGCGAGCAGGCCCATCTCGAGCTGCTGCGTCCCGAGCGTCGCAGAGATCTGCTCCTCGCTCTGGATGTCGAAGCTGATCGGGAGAGCGCCGTACCGGAGCTGGTCCGAGAGGGTCTGCGCGCTCTGCTGGGTGAAGTTGCCGGTGATCTGCGGCCGGCCGTCGGTGATGACGGCCAGGGTCCGAGGTGCCGAGAGGACCTTGTCGTCGAGGACGATCGCGAACTGCGCCTTGGGGCTGTTCTGGTTCGCGACGTAGTAGCCGTTGAGGCGCTGCGTCACAGCCTTGAACTTGTCGGTGCCGTCGCTGTTGAACTGGATGTTGACGGCCCACTCGTTGGTGACCGCACCCTGCTGGCCCTGCTGGAGCTGGAAGGTCGAGCCAGCGATGTCGGTACCCACCACCTCGACTGGGCCGAGGATGTACTTGATGGCAGGCTGCGCGCCACTGGCGGGCTGGCACGTCACGAGCGGCTTGGCAGGATCGGAGCGATCGGTCTTCTCGGGCTGCGGCTGGGTGCAGTCGAGCGCCTCGAACTGCTTGTAGACGTCGGCAGTCACCCAGTTGTCGTCACTGGCATTGGTGGGCGCCGCCGTCGGCTTGGGCAGCTTGTCGTCGGTGAGCTGCTGGGCCTGAGGAACGGCCGCCGGGTCGCCCGCCGTCAGGACGGGCCGGAAGTTCATGTCCGCCGAGGCCTGGATGAGCTGACGCGTCTGGGCAGATGGCGTTCCGGGCAGGCTCACGATGACGTTGCGGCCCGACTGGGTGCTGATCTCGGCCTCGGATACGCCGGAGCCGTCCACGCGCTGCCGGATGATCTCAACGGCCTGGTTGAGCTGGTCCTGATTGATCTGGGACCCGCCCGAAACCTTCGGGGAGAGGATCATCTGAGTGCCGCCCTCGAGATCGAGGGCAAGCTTCGGCGCCCACGACGCCTTCCCTGCTATCGCTCCGCCGGCGAGGATGCCGGCGAGGGCGAGGAGGATAACGCCGAGTGAAACGAGGGTTCTGAGTCCCGGCCGCGTGCGGGATCGTGCCATGGTGGTCCTTCGAGATGGGGCGGAGCCTTGCGGGCGCACAGCCGCCCGGCGCAAGGCCGGGCGGGACGGTCGGAGACTTAGTTGGCGCTCTTGCCCTCGTCGTTGAGGCGCCGCAGCGTCTCCTCGGGCGTCTCGCTGAAGTGGTCCTGCGACCGCGGGGCGTCGGAGTCCGCCTTGCCGAGGGTGATGCCGGACGACGGCGCGGTGCCGGCTTCAGCGAAATCGGCGCCAGCGCTGGCGGGTGCCTCAACGTCGCTGTCGGCAGCGGGGGCCGCGGGCTCGATGACCTTGGTCACGGACTGGCGGTGGACCGTGGCGAGCGTGCCGGGGCTCAGCTCGAGGACGATCTTGTTCTCTGCGTCGTCGACCGAGACGATCCGGCCGTAGAGCCCGAAGCTCGTCATGACGTCGACGCCGGGGGCGAACTTCGACTGCGTAGCTGCCTGCTGCTGCTGGGTCTTCTTGTTCCTACGGAACATCGTGAAGATGAAGAAGGCGAAGACGGCCAACAGGAGGATGGTCATCAGGTCCATGCGGGGTCCAATCTGTATTCAGTCGGGAACCGGCCAGGGCGGTCCCGGGCACAGCATCATGTCCCCAGCGAGGCGGGAAGCATGTCTTTCAGTGTAGTGGCTCACGCGGGGGTGGTGCTCAGTCCAACGATTCGGGGTCCCCGTCAGATCCCGGACCAAACAGGGTTGCGCTCTCAGCGAACGGCGCGTTCGCCGGCACCGGCAGCCCCAGATGGGCAAAGGCCAGAGGCGTCGCAACGCGTCCCCGCGGAGTCCTTCCCATGAGCCCCTCCCGGACCAGGAAGGGCTCCGCGACTGTCTCCACCGTTTCGGGCTCCTCCCCGACCGCGATCGCGAGCGTGGAGAGCCCCACGGGGCCCCCGCCGAACTTCGTGGCGAGCGCGGACAGGACGGATCGGTCCAGCCGGTCGAGCCCCTTGGCGTCCACCTCGTACATGTCCAGCGCCGCGCCGGCCGTACGGGCATCGATCTGCTCGACGCCATGGACGAGGGCCCAGTCGCGGACGCGCCGCAGGAGCCGGTTGGCAATACGGGGCGTGCCCCGGGACCTGCCGGCCACCTCGGTGAACGCGGCCGAAGTCACGCGCAGGTCGAGCAGGCCCGCCGAGCGCCTGAGCACCAACTCGAGCTCCTCGACCGAGTAGAACTCGAGGTGCCCGGTGAACCCGAAGCGGTCCCGAAGCGGTCCCGGAAGCAGGCCTGCGCGCGTCGTCGCTCCGACGAGCGTGAACGGCGGCAGGTCAAGGGGAATCGCTGTCGCGCCCGCGCCCTTGCCCACGACGATGTCGACCCGGAAGTCCTCCATCGCCATGTACAGCATCTCCTCCGCGGGACGCGACATGCGGTGGATCTCGTCGAGGAAAAGGACCTCGCCCTCCGAGAGCGAGGAGAGGATCGCCGCGAGATCGCCCGCGTGCTGGATCGCCGGGCCGGAGGAGATCCGCAGGGGCGCGTTCATCTCCCCCGCGATGATCATGGCGAGCGTGGTCTTGCCGAGGCCCGGCGGACCCGACAGCAGGACGTGGTCTGCGGTGCGTCCCCGCAGCCTGCTCGCCTCGAGGACGAGCGAGAGCTGTCGGCGCACGCGGGCCTGGCCCACGAATTCATCGAGGAATTTGGGTCGCAGCGCCGCCTCGAGGACCCGCTCCTCGGGCTCCTCCTGGCTCGTGACGATCGAGGCTTCAGCCACGGGCGCCGGCCTTCACGGCACGCGCACCCTGGCCGAGCCAGCGGAGCGTTGCGCGCAGGATCTCCGGGATGCTCCCCGTCGCCGCGATCTCAGGGGAGTCGGCCATGGCCTTCTCGATGCTCGACGCCGCGTCCTTCTCGCTCCATCCGAGCGAGGCCATGGCCGCGATGACCTGGGCCTTCCACGGCTCCTCGGTGCCCGTAGATGCGGGAGCCTGCCCTTCGGCGGCTCCCAGCGGGACGAGTTTTCCCTTGAGCTCGAGCACGAGCCGCGCCGCGACCTTCGGCCCAATGCCCGGGACCTTCGTGAACGCCTTCGAGTCTTCGGTGTGCACGCCTACGCGCACAGCCTCCGGGGTGTGCACGGCGAGGACCGCGAGGGCCAGACGCGGTCCCACGCCCGAGACCCCCAGCAGCACCTCGAAGACCTCCCGCTCCTCGGGAACCGCAAAGCCGAACAGCGTGAGCGAGTCCTCCCGGACCACGAGAGAGGTGTGCACGGTGCCCTCCTCGCCGACCCGCAGGCCCGCGAGGGTCTGCGGCGTGGCCCAGAACAGCATCCCTGCGCCATTCACGTCGACCACGCCGGTGGACAGCCCTACATGGGCCACACGGCCACGGACGAAGCTGATCACGCCACCCTCCTAGTGCCTACTCGCCGGTGCCCAGCTCCACAAACCGAACATATCTACGAGAACTCTAGCGGTAGACGGCGACCGTCCGACTCACCTGCCGCGGCGCGCCCTCGCTTCGGCTTCTTGCCACAGCCGCTGTGCGGGGGTCAACGCCGTGGCGGTCATCGCCGTCGTGCGTCCGACGGCGGATGGCGAGCCGGGAGCGCTCCCCCGCCACGCGTGCGCCAGGGCTAGGGCGAGGGCGTCCGCGGCGTCGGCTGGCCTGGGCGCGGTCTCGAGCTGAAGGATCTTGGTGACCATCCGCGTGACGGCAGCCTTGTCCGCCCTGCCGCTGCCGGTCACGGCCGCCTTGACCTCGCTCGGGGTGTGCAGTGCCACCGGTATTCCGCGCCGCGCTGCAGCGGCGATGACAATACCTGAGGCTTGGGCGACGCCCATGACCGTGCTGACGTTCATCTGCGAGAAGACGCGCTCGACCGCGACGACGTCCGGGGTGTGCCGGTCCAGCCACTCGTCGATGGCCCGCGCGATCACCAGCAGGCGCGCGTCGAGCGGTTCGTCGGACTTCGTGCCGACCACCCCGACGGCCACCAATGCCGCGCGGCGGTCCCGTGCGACATCGACCACCCCGATGCCGCAGCGTGTGAGGCCCGGGTCCACGCCCAGCACACGCAGCGCGGACTCTGGCCTCGAGGCGCCCATGCCGACGGCGTCGACCGTGTCAGGCACAGTCTCAGTCGTCCTCGAGTGCCGCCATGACCTCGTCGCTCATGCCGGCATTCGCGTAGACGTTCTGAACGTCGTCGAGGTCCTCGAGAGCGTCCACGAGGCGCACGAACTTGCGTGCGCCGTCGGCGTCGAGTTCGACCTCCATCGAGGGCACGAACTCGGCCTCGTCGGTCTGGTACTCGATGCCCGCCTCGGTGAGCGCGTCGCGGATAGCCTGGAGATCGACGGGCTCGGAGTAGACGATCCAGTTCTCGCCGCCGTCCTTGACCTCCTCGGCGCCCGCGTCGAGGACCGCCATGAGCACGTCATCCTCGGTGAGTCCGTTCTTGGCCAGGCTCACTACGCCCTTGCGGTTGAAGAGGTACGTGACCGAGCCCTGGTCCGCCATGGTGCCGCCGTTGCGGGTGACGGCGAGCCGGACCTCCGCGGCCGCGCGGTTGCGGTTCTCGGTGAGGCACTCGATCAGGAGTGCCGAGCCCTGCGGGCCGCGGGCCTCGTACATGATCTCGGTGTATTCGATCGCCTCGCCCGTGAGGCCGGCGCCACGCTTGATGGCGCGGTCGATGTTGTCGTTCGGCACCGAGTTCTTCTTGGCCTTGCTGACCGCGAGTTCGAGGTTCGGGTTGCCCGAGAGATCTGGGCCGCCGAGCCGCGCAGCGACTTCGATGGTCTTGATGTACTTGGCGAACGCCTTGGCACGCCTGCCGTCGATGACGGCCTTCTTGTGCTTGGTCGTCGCCCATTTGGAGTGGCCGGACATGCCTACGCTTCTCCTCTGATCATCCGGATGAAAAGTTCATGGATCCGTGTCTCGCCGGTCACCTCGGGGTGGAAGGATGTGGCGAGAAGCCGTCCAGAACGCACTGCCACAATTCTAGACCTGCCGCCAAGCGCCGCCGTGTGTGACGCGTGTGAGGGGTCCACTTCGGCGAGGACCTCGACGTCCGGGCCGACCCGCTCGACCCACGGACCCCGGATGAAGACGGCGTGGACCGGGCCACCGGTCTGGTCCACCTCCTTGAAGTCGAGGTCCGTCTCGAAGGACTCGCGCTGACGGCCGAAGGCGTTGCGCCGCACCGTGATGTCGAGGCCTCCGAAGGACTCCTGGGGGCACCCGGAGAGGTCTTGGGTCGGATCCGCGATCTCATCGGCGAGGAGGATCATGCCGGCGCAGGATCCGTAGACCGGGAATCCCGCACGGATCTTGGCGCGCAGCGGCTCGGTGATGCCGAAGGCGCGAGCCAGCTTGTCGATGGTCGTCGACTCTCCGCCCGGGATCACGAGTCCATCGAGGCCCTCGAGCTCCTCGGGCCGGCGAACCTTCACGGCGCGCGCCCCCGCATGGGCCAGTGCGGCGATGTGCTCGCGCACGTCGCCCTGGAGTGCGAGCACGCCGACGACGGGCGCGCCCGAAGGCGGTGCGGTCTGGAGCGCGGACGGTGGAGCGTTCAAAGTCACCGTGACAGTCTAGTCGCGGCCCGCCAGCCACCCGCATCGGTGCCCCTCGTGCCCGAGAGCGTCGGAGGCCGCCGGTAGCATGGACCGCAGACCTTCGTAGACGACAGATGAGGACAGCACTATGTGCGGAATCGCCGGATACTACGGCGCTGGGCTCGACGACTCGATCCTGAAGGAGATGAACGCCTGCATCGTGCACCGAGGGCCCGACGGCGAGGGGTACTTCTCGGAGGGAAGCGTCGGTCTGGCGCACCGGCGGCTCGCGATCGTCGACGTCGCGCACGGCCAGGAGCCGATGATCAGCGCGGACGGCGAGACAGTGCTCGTCTACAACGGCGAGGTCTACAACTACCGTGAGCTCCGCGCAGAGCTCGAGGGGCTCGGGCGCGTCTTCCGCACGGCGTCCGACACCGAGGTCGTCCTCCAGGCCTACGAACAGTGGGGCAGCGAGGCGTTCGACCGCTTCAACGGGATGTTCGGCCTCGCGCTGTTCGACCGCCGCCGCAACCAGCTCGTCCTGGTCCGCGACCACTTCGGGATCAAGCCGCTCTACTGGGCCAACGCGGGCACGGAGCACGAGCCACGGCTCCTCTTCGCCTCCGAGATCAAGCCCATCCTCGCGACAGGCCTCATCGAGGCCAGGCCGAACGAGCGGATCCTCTACCGCTACCTCCAGTACCGCATCCACGACGACACCGAGGAGACCTTCTTCGACGGCGTCCGGAAGCTCCTCCCGGGCGAGATGATGACGGTCGACCTGGCCACTGGACGCTTCCGCATCGCGCCCTACACCCGCCTGCGTGAGGAGCTCGCCGAGCTGGCGAAGGTCAACGCCCACTACACGCCGGGCGTCGTGGACGAGTACCGCCGCCGCTTCACCGAGGCCATCCGCCTGCGCCTCAACTCCGAGGTGCCTGTCGGCAGCGCGCTCTCGGGCGGCCTCGATTCGTCGGCCGTCGTCGTGACGATCAACCGCCTCATGCAGGAGAAGGCGGACGGACTCGAGGCTGTCGGCACGAAGCAGAACACGTTCAGCGCGGTGTTCCCGAACGCCATCAACGACGAGGAGGCGTACGCCGACGCCGCGATCGCGGTGTGCAGTGGGAACATCGAGGCGCACAAGATCAAGCCCACCCCCGAGGGCTTCGACGCCGACCTCGTAGACTTCGTCCGCACCATGGAGGAGCCCATCATCTCCTCGGGCCCCTACGCGCAGTACTGCGTCATGAAGGAGGCGTCCAAGCACGTCACGGTGCTCCTCGACGGCCAGGGCGCGGACGAGATGATGGCCGGCTACATCCCGTACTACTTCGCGTACCTGCGCCAGCTCAAGGCCTCCGGCGACTATGCGACGCTCGCCAAGGAGTCGTCGTCGAGCGTCGACATCTTCTACCGGCTCGGCCGCTTCCGCCTGCGGGGAATGGCGAGCGGCAAGAAGGCCGTCTCAATGGGGTCGCTCCTGAAGAAGTCGTGGGCGGGGCAGTTCTCGGGCGAGTCGTTCGGGAACATCCCGGCGAACCTCAAGGCACGCCTCATCGATGACCTCTTCGTGAAGTCGCTGCCCTCGCTCCTGCGCTACGAGGACAAGAACACTATGCGCTTCTCGCTCGAGGGCCGCGTGCCGTTCCTCGACAAGGAAGTGGTCAAGTACCTGTTCTCGCTCTCGGACGAGGCGATCATCAAGGAGGGCTGGAACAAGCGCGTGCTCCGCGACGCGACACGCGGCCTGCTGCCGGAGATGATCAGCAACCGGCGCAACAAGATCGGCTTCACCACCCCGGAGGCGGAGTGGTTCAAGCTCATGAAGGAGCGCCTCTACAAGATCTTCATGTCCAACTCGTTCTACTCACGCCCGTACTGGGACCGCGAGCAGGTGCTCACCGCGTTCGAGGAGTACCTCAACGGCAAGAACGACGCCGACACGATGATCTTCTGGCGCCTGCTGAACGTCGAGCTCTGGCTGCGCGAATTCATCGACAAGGACGAGACCCCGGCGGACGTCAAGGCCAACAAGAGCGATTACGAGGCCAACCCCGGCAAGGAACTCGACATCGCCTCGAACGGCTCGGTGTTCCGGCGCTACCCGCTCCAGACGGGCGTCTTCGCCAAGGACACGGACCTCTCCCCGGCTGTGGCGTCGTACGTCAAGCGGTTCTTCGACGGGCTCCCGAGTGCGCCCGAGGAGGCGCGCACCGCCGTCGACGGTTCGAAGTGGTACCTGCTCGTGAGCGAGAAGATCGTCGCGATCACACAGGGCCGCTCCTTCCCCGTGTGGGAGATCAACGTCACCCCCGCCGCACGCGTGCTCTCGAAGTTCGTGACCCGGACGCCTGCGGGGATCGGCCTCGGGAGCCCGTGGTCGATGCAGATCGCGATCAACGAGGTCGGGCTGCCCCTCATCGCCAAGGCGGCCGCGGCGTCGGTCGTGGGCAAGCTGCAGGGCAAGACCGGCGTCTTCTACGACGTCGTGGGCCACAACATCAACGCGATCGACGGCGCCACGCCGTACAGCCTCGGCGCGGCGAGCAACTCGGTGAAGCTCGCACCCAAGGATCCCGACGGCGTTGCACGCGCCCTGAGTGCGGCCGTGCGGGCCGCACTGCCGGACGGAGCCTCGGCGTCCTTCGGCGGCACCGCAGTCATGGACGCGAACGACCTCGGCGTCGTCGTCATGGGCCACGACACGGACCTGCCGAAGGAGACCATCGCCGGCATGTTCAAGGACAACCCGCAGGGCCAGGGCTCCCAGGCCACCCCGATGTCGCTCGTGTTCACGCAGAGCTGATTCAACCGCAGGCAGGCGTCGCGGTAGCCGCGCTTCGGTGGCCCCGGGCAGTCCTTGCCCGGGGCCACCTCTCATGAAAGGCTCCTTTCATGACAAATCCGCTCCTGGCACCGAGTTCCCTCCCCTACGGACTCCCTGCCTTTGCAGAGGTCCGCGACGAGCACTACGCCGAGGCGGTCCGGGCCGGCCTCGCCGAGCACCTGCGGGAGATCGAGGCCATCACCTCGTCCGGCGAGGCACCGGACTTCAACAACACGGCCGCCGCCATGGAGCGGTCCGGTGCGCTCCTGGCCAGGGCCGTCGCGGCATTCATGAACGCAGTGTCATCCCATGGCACCGACGGCATCCGAGCGCTCGAGACGGAGCTCATGCCCGAACTCTCCGCGCACGACGACGCGGTCCACCTCAACCGGGCCCTCTACGAGCGTTTCGCAGCGATCGCCGTGGACGGCCTCGACGACGAGTCCGCGCGCCTCGTCTCGGAGTGGCTCGCGGCGTTCCGGAGGTCCGGCGTCACGCTCGACGACGCCGGCCAGCAGCGACTGCGCGGGATCAATGCCGAGCTCTCGCGCCTCGGCACCGAGTACGGCCAGCGCGTGGCGAAGGGGATCAATGACGCCGCGATCCTCGTGACCGACGAGGCCGAGCTCGCAGGCATGCCCGAGGACGATCGCGCCTCCGCGGCTCAGGCAGCCCGGGCCGCAGGCCACGAGTCGGGGTGGCTCCTCACCTTCATCCAGCCGACCAGCCAGCCACACCTCTCCGTTCTCGAGAACCGTGCCCTGCGCCGACGGATCTTCGAGGCCTCGGTGAGTCGCGGCAGTTCGGGCGGCCCCACGGACGTCCTCGGGCTCGCGACCGACATGGCCGGCCTGAGGGCCGAGAAGGCCGAGGTCCTGGGGTTCGCGGACTTCGCGGAGCTCGCCATAGATGACCAGACCGCTCCGTCCATCGCGGCGGTCAGGGAGATGCTGGGCCGTCTGGCGCTCGCCGCGGTCCGGAATGCCGCCGCCGAGGCCGAGGTGCTGACCGAGGCTGCAGGGCACGCGCTCGAACCATGGGACTGGGAGTTCTACTCCTCAAAGGTCCGGCGGGAGAAGTATGCGCTGGATGAGCAGGCCCTCCGCCCGTACTTGGACCTGGACCGCGTCCTCGCCGATGGGGTTTTCCACGCCGCCGGGGAGCTCTTCGGCCTGACCTTCCGCGAGCGGACCGACCTCGTCGGGTACCACGAGGACGTGCGCGTCTGGGAGGTCATGGACGCCGACGGCTCGGGCCTCGGGCTGTTCCTCGGAGACTACTTCGCGCGGCCCACGAAGCGGGGCGGAGCGTGGATGAACTCACTCTCCGATCAATCGCGGCTGCTCGGTCTCGCTCCGGTCATCGTCAACAACCTCAACATTCCGAAGCCCGCGCCCGGCGAGCCTGCACTCCTGACCCTTGACGAGCTCCGGACCGTCTTCCACGAGTTCGGCCACGCGCTCCACGGGCTCCTCTCCGATGTCGAGTACCCACGGTTCTCGGGCACGAATGTTCCCCGTGACTTCGTCGAGTACCCGTCACAGGTCAACGAGATGTGGATGTTTGCGTCCGGGGTCGTGGACCACTACGCGCGGCACCACAAGACCGGGGAGCCGCTCCCCGGCGAGGATCTCGAGCGCCTCGAAGCAGCCAGGCTCTGGGGAGAGGGCTTCGCCACCACGGAGTACCTCGGTGCGTCCCTGCTCGACCTCGCCTGGCACACCCTCCGCCTCGGCGAGGATGCAGGCGACGCCCTGGCCTTCGAGGCGAAGGCTCTGGCTGACGCCGGTATCGCGGTGCCTCTTGTGCCGCCCCGGTACCGCACGGGCTACTTCCAGCACATCTTCGCGGGCGGCTGGTACGCGGCCGGCTACTGGTCCTATATCTGGAGCGAGGTCCTGGACGCGGACACGGTCGAGTGGTTCCGGGAGAACGGGGGCCTCACGCGGGCCAACGGCGAGACCTTCCGGCGCGAGCTGCTCTCGCGCGGCAACTCGCGTGATCCACTCGCCTCATTCCGGGCGTTCCGCGGCCGGGACGCGGACATCGAACCGCTCATTGCGAGGCGTGGGCTCGCCTGACGCGTCCAAGCTGGCGCCGATGGATCCGGACTCGGGCGCGTGGGCGCGCAGCACGTCTGGCAGATACGGTCCTTCGCCCCTGCCCTTCGCCGCGGCGGTGAGCGAGAGTGGAAGCGACGTGCGAGGAGGAGCCATGCATGTGTTCAAGGACAGGACCGAGGCTGGCAGGGAGCTCGCCCACGCGCTCTCCTCGTTCCGCGGGCCCAACACCGTGGTGCTCGGCCTTCCGCGTGGTGGAGTGCCCGTCGCGTTCGAAGTCGCCGTCGCGCTGGACGCTCCACTCGACGTGATCGTGGTCCGCAAGCTCGGCGTGCCCTTCCAGCAAGAACTCGCTATGGGAGCCATCGGAGAGAATGGCGTGCGTGTGATCGACGAACGGGTCAGGTCGCTCTCGGGAGTGACCGAGCGCGAATTCGCTCTCGTCGAGCGGCGCGAGCGCGAGGTCCTCGAAGCCCGCGTCGCCCAGATCAGGGCCGTCAGGGCGCCGGAAGACCTCCATGGCAAGACGGCCATCGTCGTCGACGACGGGATCGCCACGGGTTCCACCGCACGTGTCGCGTGCACGATCGCGCGCGGTCTCGGCGCTGCAAGGGTTGTCCTCGCGGTCCCGGTGGCCCCGAAGGACGCCATCGGGGACTTCCCGGAAGCCGACGAGGTCGTGTGCCTCACGACGCCGTCGCCGTTCCGCGCCGTCGGCCGCTTCTACAGCGATTTCTCTGCAACGAGCGACGACGACGTGCTGCACCTGATCGACGCTGCAGCACGCCGCCCGGCCGCTGCCTCGCCCCTGAGGGAGCCCGCTCCCCGGCACGAGGACGTGCTCATTCCGGTAGACGGGGTAACGCTCCAGGGAAGCCTGCTCCTGCCGGCGACGGCCGGCGTCGTCGTCTTCGCGCATGGCAGCGGCAGCAGTCGGCACAGTCCCCGCAACCGCGCAGTGGCCCGCGTGCTACAGAACGCCGGGCTCGGAACGCTCCTGCTGGATCTCCTCTCCCCCGCCGAGGAGCTCGAGAGGCGGGCGGTGTTCGACATCGAGCTCCTCGCCTCACGGCTCACCGAGGCGACGGACTGGCTCCGGGCAGGGCCCGCGGGCCTGTCAAGGCCGGTCGGCTACTTCGGGGCGAGCACTGGGGCCGCGGCCGCACTGTGGGCGGCGGCCGAGCCGGGTGCGCGCATCGACGCGGTGGTCTCCCGAGGCGGACGCCCCGACCTCGCTATCCGGAGGCTCGGCGCCGTTCAGGCGCCGACTCTCCTCATCGTCGGCGGGGCTGACCTCCAGGTTCTCGAGCTGAACCGCGAAGCCGCCAGGTACCTGACCTGTCCGAACCGTCTGGAGATCGTCCCGCGGGCGACGCACCTCTTCGAGGAGCCCGGGGCGCTCGACGCCGTGGCTCGCCTTGCGCGGGACTGGTTCACCGAGCATCTGGGCGGCGGCGCGAACCCCGGGGCCGCACCCGACGAGGCCTGAGTAGCGCGCTGAGATCATGTCTGATGCGCCGCGACATACGCGACGAGGCCGCCGAACGTCGCGACCTGCGGATAGTCCCGCTCGGGGACGTCCACTGCGGTGGCCTTCGAGATCTGCTCGATGAGGCGAAGGAAGTCCAGCGAGTCGAGGTCGAGGTCCTGGCGTAGGCGGTCGGCGTCGTCGATCTCGTCCGGCTCGAGCTCGGGGGCGATCTCGCGCAGCGCGGCGACGACCGCAGAGCGCGGGTCCAAGGATGTCATAGCTCCTCCGGGGTGAGCAGGAGTTCCTGAATACGGGTCAGGTAGCGTCCGCCGCCGAGCCCGTCGCTCACGCGATGGTCGGCGGAGAGGGTCGCGGTGACGGTGGGGCGCACGCCGATCATCCCGTTCTCGGCCCAGGGACGCTCGACGACACGTCCGAAGCCGACCATGGCGACCTGCGGCGGGACGATGACCCCGAAGACGGATTCGACGCCGAGGTCCCCAAGACTCGTGACCGTGATGGTTGCGTCCGCCATCTCCGCTCGGAGCAGATGGCCGGCCCGCGCCCGTGCCACGAGGTCGCGCAGCGCCTCCATGAGCTCGTCGACAGACAGCATGTTGGCATCATGCAGGGCGGGGGCCACGAGCCCGCCTCCGCGCAGGGCCACGGCGACGCCGAGGTGCACGCTCTGACTCGGAGCAAAGGCACCGTCAGTCCAGAAGCCGTTCATCCCAGGCACCTCATGGGCTGCCACCGCGGCGGCCTTGAGCAGGAACGCGGCCGGGACAAGGCGCTCAGCCACGGAGCGAGTGAGGTTCCGCTCCTGCATGACGGCTGCCGTCCGGGCCAAGTCGATCGTCGTGCTGAGGTAGTAGTGCGGAATCGTCGCCTTGGACTTCGCCATGAGGGTTCCAAGCGCCGCCCGGATCGTCGCGGCCTTGTCCGGTGACGGCTGGGAACCGATGTGACTCGATGGCACCACCGCCGGCTTGCCGGTCTCTGCGGCCGACGGCGGCACCTCCTCGGTTGCGGAGCGCGGACCGGGGGCCGCCGCGCCAGCTGTTTCGGCGGCTGCCCTCCGAACGTCGGCTTCGGACACACTGCCCATCTGGCCGGTGCCGACAACGCCTTCCAGATCGATCCCGAGCCGGGCGGCGAGGCGTCGGGCCAGTGGAGACGACCGCACGCGGTGCGCCCCAGCGACGGCTGGCGGCGCCTCGGCGTGTTCCCGCGGCGCGAGCCTGTTCGCGAACGGCGCTTCCGAGGACGGCTCTCGCGGCGTCGGCTGTTCTTGCGGCGCCTCGGCTGGCGGCGTCGGCTCTTCCTGCGGCGCCTCGGCTGGCAGCGCTTCGGCGTGTTCCGACGGCGCCTCGGCTGGCCGCGTCGGTCCGACCTCGGGCTGGTCTGCACCCGTGCCGAGCCGCAGGATAGGCGTGCCCACCGCAACGGTCTCTCCGAGATCCACGAGGTACTCCCCAACCACGCCGTCCTCGAACGACTCGACATCCATGACGGTCTTGTCGGTGTCCACGACGGCGATGAGGTCCCCCCGGTGCACGGTGTCCCCGGGGTGGACGAGCCACTCGACAACCTTGCCGTGCTCCATGTCCGCTCCGAGCGAGGGCATCGTCAGCTCATGCACGGGCCGACACCACCTCGAGCGCCGCAGAGACAACCCGTGCGGCCGAGGGCAGGGCGGCCTCCTCGAGGTGCTTCGCATAGGGCATGGGCACCTCCGCGCCGCAGACACGGGCCACGGGGGCATCGAGATCGTAGAACGCCGTCTCCGCGATGCGTGCGC
The DNA here is from genome assembly GCF_030908215.1 of Sinomonas sp. ASV486. GTDB lineage: Bacteria > Actinomycetota > Actinomycetes > Actinomycetales > Micrococcaceae > Sinomonas > Sinomonas puerhi. The sequence goes on from NZ_JAVFJK010000010.1 coordinate 160,419, forward strand.
TGATCTCGCCCGCGAGGCTGCCGCTACGCCACGCCTCGTCGACGATGACCGCACGGTGGGTGCGCGCGACGCTCGCGAGGATCGTCTCCTCATCAAGCGGGCGCAGAACGCGCAGGTCGACGACCTCCGCGCTGACACCCTGGCGGGCGAGCTGTTCCGCGGCGTCGAGCGTGAGCGGGAGCGTGCCCCCGTACGTGATGAGGCTGATGTCGGTCCCCGAGCGGCGCACGGCCGCGCGGTCAATCCCGACAGGCCCCGCGGCGTCGTCGAGCTCTCCCTCGGCGCCGTAGAGCGAGCCGTGCTCGAACAGCAGGACCGGATCGGGGTCCTCGAGGGCAGTCCAGAGCATGCCACGGGCGTCTTCGAGCGTGGCCGGCGCGAGGATCTTCAGGCCCGGGATGTGGGCATACCACCCCTCGAGGCTGTGTGAGTGCTGGGCCCCAAGCTGCCGGCCCGCGCCCGTGGTCATGCGGATCACGATCGGCACGTTGAACTGGCCGCCGGACATGTGCAGGAGCGACGCGGCGCTGTTCACGATCTGGTCTAGGGCGAGGAGGCTGAAATTGACCGTCATGATCTCGACGATGGGCCGCATCCCGCCGAGCGCCGCACCGATTCCGGCCCCAACGAAGCCCGACTCGGAGAGCGGCGTGTCCCGGACGCGGGCGGGACCGAACTCCTCGAGCAGGCCGAGGCTCACGGCGAAGCAGCCGCCGTACGCGCCGACGTCCTCGCCCATCAGGAAGACGCGCTGGTCGCGCTGGAGCGCGTCCCGCAGCGCGGCGCGCATGGCTTCCCGATACGTGAGCTTCATGGCGTGCGCCCCTCGCTGTAGACGAAGCGGGTGAGCTCCTCGAGCGGTTCGAGGGTGCCCTGCTCGGCGAACGCGACAGCGTCGTCGACCTCGTCGTCGACCTCGCTCGCGAGCTGGGCCCAAGTCTCGTCGTCGAGGTGCCCGGCGTCGGCCAGCGCCCCGCGGAGCTGGGGAATGGGGTCGCGCTTCATCCACGCGGCGACCTCGGCCTTCTCGCGGTACCGCTCCGGATCGAACATCGAGTGCGCGCGGAAGCGGTACGTCCTCAGTTCGAGGAAGTATGGACCACCGCCACCCCTTACGGCGTCGACCGCGCGGTGAGCTGCATCGGCCACCGCGAGGGCGTCCATGCCGTCGACCTCCCAGGCCGGGACTCCATAGGCCGCCGCCTTGAGCGCAAGGTCCGTCTGGGACTCCGAGCGCGTCAGCGCCGTCCCCATCGCGTAGAGGTTGTTCTCGCAGCAGAACAGGACGGGGAGGCGCCACAGCGCGGCGAGGTTCATGCTCTCGTGAAATTCGCCCTCCGCCATGGCGCCCTCGCCGAAGAAACACGCGGTCACTCGATCGCGGCCCTGCATCGCATCGGCGAGGGCGAGCCCGACGGCGAGCGGGAGCCCGCCGGCCACGATCGCGTTGCCGCCGTAGAAGCGCGTCCCAGCATCGAAGAGGTGCATCGAACCCCCACGTCCGCGGCTGCAGCCCTCCGCCTTCCCGTACATTTCCGCCATGAGGCGCCGCGCCGAGACGCCCCGCAGCAGCGCGTGGCCATGCTCGCGATACGTTGCGACCACGGCGTCGTCCGGGCCGAGCGCGTTCATGACGCCAGCCACGACGGCCTCCTCGCCGATCGAAACATGCAGGAAACCGCGGATCTTCTGCTCGGTGTAGAGGCGCACGCACGTCTCTTCAAGGCGCCGTACGCGCAGCATAGCCCTCAGGAGACCCACGGCTGCCTCGGGGTCGGCCTCGAGGAGATCGAGAGAAAGCGCGGTGGTCATGGCCGGACCTCGAGCGTCGAGAGGTCGCCCTCTGGCAGGCCGAGTTCGCGGGCCTTGAGGAGGCGGCGCAGCACTTTGCCGCTGCGCGTGTGCGGGAGCGCCGGGACGAACGCGACCTCGCGCGGTGCCACGGCGGCGCCCAGCCGGCGTCGTGCGAATCCGATGATGTCCAGGCGCGTCTCGTCGGTGGGCTCATGGCTGGCGCGGAGCTCCACGAACGCCTTGACCATCTCTCCGGCCACCGGGTCGGGGACCCCGATGACGCCCGCCTCGGCAACCGCGGGGTGCTCCATGAGGGCGCTCTCCACCTCGAACGGCCCGATGAGGTGCCCCGAGGACTTGATGACGTCGTCGCCGCGGCCCACGAACCAGAAGTACCCGTCGGCGTCGCGCGTCGCGAGGTCGCCGCTGAGGTACCACCCGCCCGCGAAGCATCTCTGGTAGCGCTCCTCCTCGTGGAGGTAGCCGCGGAACATCGAGGGCCACCCCGGGCGTAGGGCGAGCTCTCCGACGCCCCCGGGCTCCGAGACCGGCACGGCCTGACCGTCGCGGAGCACCGGCCGATCGTCGGCGCCGCGCTCGAGAATGGTCGCCTCGACCCCCGGCAGGGGCTTCCCCATCGATCCCGGCCGGATGTCCATGGCTGCGTAGTTGGAGATCATGATGCCGCCGGTCTCCGTCTGCCACCAGTTGTCGTGGATCGGCAGGCCCAGGGCCTCCTGCCCCCACGGCACAACCTCAGGATTGAGCGGCTCACCGACGCTCGCCACGAAGCGCAGGGCGCTCAGGTCGTGTCCGCTCGCGCGCTCGGCGCCGGCCTTCATGTGCATGCGCAGCGCCGTCGGTGCCGTGTACCAGACGTTGACGCGCTGCTCCGCGAGGATCCTGTACCAGCGGTCCACGTCGAGCTCTTCCTCATCGACGATCGTGGTGACCCCGTGCACCAGCGGGGCGATGATCCCGTACGAGGTGCCGGTGACCCAACCGGGGTCCGCGGTGCACCAGTAGACGTCGTCGGGGTGGAGGTCGAGGGCGAAGCGCCCCGTGGCCCAGTGGGCGACGACCGCCTCATGGACGTGCAGCGCGCCCTTGGGCGTGCCCGTGGTGCCGCTCGTGAAGTGCAGGAGCGCGTAGTCGCTCGGCAGGGTCCGCGCTGCCTCGGCATGCGAGGACGCGGCGCGCATTAGCTCTGAGAAGTCGAGCGTATCCGGCTCCGGCGCGCCGTCGGCGTCCACGAGGAGGACGTGCCGCAGCTCGGGCAGGTCGCCGCGGAGGGCCGCGACCTTCTTCCGGTACAGCGAGCGGGTCGTCACGAGGACGCGGCCCCCACCGAGCCCCAGCCGCTGGCGCACGGGGTCGGGACCGAAGGCCGAGAACAGAGGGCAGAACACGCTTCCCGCCTTGAGGGTTCCGAGGACCGCCGCGTACAGCTCGGGCCGACGCCCGAGGAGCGAGAAGACCCTCTCTCCCGGGCCGACGCCGAGGCTTCGCAGGAGGTTGGCGAAACGGTTCACCTGGGCGGCCAGATCGGCGTAGGTGAGGGACGTGACGCCCCCGTCCCCGCGCACGAAGCGCAGGGCCTCGTGGGTTGCGCGCGGGCCGGCCGCGTGGCGGTCGACGGCCTCGTGGGCGATATTGAGCCCGCCTCCCGGGAGTCCGGACAGCGCGCTGCGTGCGTCCTCCCAGCGGAACACTGCGCGCTCTGCGTCGTAGTCCGCGAGATGCGGCTCCACGGCCAGGGCGCCGAGGTCTTTATGGATCACCGGCCATGCCGTGCCCGATCGGGTTTCTGCGCTCACGCCTCCATCACACGCCGAGCACCCGATGCGGCCCAGTGCCGAAAGTCCCCGACCGCCACGTTCACGCCGTCCACAGGGCGCGCCTCAGCGAACCAGCCCGCGAACGACGGCGGCCCCCCCCCGAGCGGTGGAAGTGCGGGCCGCCCGGGTGGGCCCCCCGCGGAGGGTCAGGCCGGAATCACCAGCCGCGTGCTGCTACCGCCAGCGCTTACCAGCCGCGCTCGGCGAGGCGGTGCGGGGCCGGAATGTCGTCCACATTGATGCCGACCATGGCCTCGCCCAGGCCGCGGGAGACCTTGGCGATCATGTCGGGGTCGTCGAAGAAGGTCGTAGCCTTGACGACGGCCGCTGCGCGCTCGGCGGGGTTGCCGGACTTGAAGATACCGGAGCCGACGAACACGCCGTCGGCGCCGAGCTGCATCATCATCGCCGCGTCCGCGGGGGTCGCGATGCCGCCGGCGGTGAAGAGCACGACGGGGAGCTTGCCGGTCTCGGCGATCTCCTTGACGAGCTCGAACGGGGCCTGGAGCTCCTTGGCCGCCACGTAGAGCTCGTCCTCGGCCATCGTGGTCAGGCGCTTGATCTCGGCCCGGATCTTACGCATGTGGGTGGTCGCGTTGGAGACGTCGCCGGTGCCCGCCTCGCCCTTGGAGCGGATCATCGCCGCGCCCTCGTTGATGCGACGCAGCGCCTCGCCGAGGTTCGTCGCACCGCACACGAACGGCACGGTGAACTTCCACTTGTCGATGTGGTTCTCGTAGTCGGCCGGGGTCAGGACCTCGGACTCGTCGATGTAGTCCACGCCGAGGGACTGCAGGACCTGCGCCTCGACAAAGTGGCCGATGCGGGCCTTCGCCATGACCGGGATCGAGACAGCCTCGATGATCGAGTCGATCATGTCCGGATCGGACATGCGGGACACGCCGCCCTGGGCGCGGATGTCAGCAGGGACACGCTCGAGCGCCATGACAGCGACGGCACCGGCATCCTCGGCGATCTTCGCCTGCTCGACGTTGACGACGTCCATGATGACGCCGCCCTTGAGCATCTCGGCCATGCCGCGCTTGACACGGTTGCTGCCAGTCGTGGGAGCCGAGGCGTTTGCTTCAGTAGACACGTACTCGTCTTTCTTGTCGCGCGAACAGCTTGAAAAAGCTTGAAAACGTCTGTGGGGACACCCCAGTCTATCCCCGGCGGGGAGGCCATGTGACTGGTATGACTCCCAACCTCCGGAAGGCCTCTCAGGACATCTGCACAGGCTCAGGCGGCGCCGGGTGAATCGGCCTGGGACCGCACTGTGAGGACACGCTGGCACACCGTCACGATGCTCGCGGCGGCGAGGAGCGCGAGCGTGGCCGTGAGGAAGGGCACCGGCAGGCCGAGTCCCACGAGTCCCGTCACGACGAGGGTGGACACGAGCCGCTCAGCCCGTTCGGCGATCCCGACATTTGCCGTGTACCCGAGGGACTCGGCCTTGGCGCGCGCATACGAGACGATGTTGCCCAGTGCGAGGCAGGCCAGGGCGAGTGAACCCGTGGCGAAGTCGTGGCCCGCTCCGAAGTACCAGAACGCGATCCCCGCGAACACCGCGCCGTCCTGGACCCGGTCGAGCGTCGAGTCGAGGAAACTCCCCCACCGGCCCGCGCGGTCCGCGAGGCGGGCCATGATGCCGTCGACTACATCGGAGAACACGAAGAGCGTGATGACGACGACGCCCCAGAACAGCTGCCCCAGAGGGAAGAGGATGAGGGCACCGAGCGAGACGCCCAGTGTGCCCGCTAGCGTGACGGCGTCGGGCGAGACGTGCAGGCGCAGGAGGAACGCGGCGACGGGTGTGAAGAGCCTTGTGAACGCGTTGCGCGCGTGCCTATTCAGCACCCGCTGCCGTCCCGTCCTCGGGCCAGGCCTCGGAGAGGATCCGGCGGGTCTCGTCAAGGGTCTGGGTGATCTGCTTCGTCTGGGCGATGATCGGCAGGAAGTTCCCGTCCCCGCCCCATCGGGGCACGATGTGCTGGTGGAGGTGAGAGGCGATCCCGGCCCCGCCGGCGTCGCCCTGGTTGATGCCGAGGTTGAACCCGTGGGGCCCGGAGACCTTGCGGATCACGCGCATGGCGGTCTGCGCGATCGCGGCCATCTCCGCGGTCTCCTCCGCCGTGATGTCCGTGTAGTCGGGCACATGACGGTAGGGGCACACGAGAAGGTGGCCCGGGTTGTAGGGGAACAGATTGAGGACGGCATAGGCTGTGCGGCCGCGGTGCACGATGAGGGACTCTTCGTCGCTTCGGCCCGGGGCCGCGCAGAACGGGCAGTCGTCCTGGTTGCGGAACTGGCCCTGCCCGCCCTTGACATAGGCCATGCGGTGCGGAGTCCACAGGCGCCCGAAGGCATCCGGCGCTCCGGGCAGCTCGAAGCCGTCCGTCACCTCGGCATCCATCGCGGCCTCGGAGCTGGCGCGCCGCTCACCGACGCCCGTGGACTCCGCCATGTCAGTTCGCCCTCGTGCGCACGGCCTCGACGATGCGCTCGATCGCCGTCTCGATCGGCACGCCGTTGTCCTGGCTGCCGTCGCGGAACCGGAACGAGACGGCGCCAGCCTCCGCGTCCTCGCCGCCCGCAATGAGGACGAACGGCACCTTCTCCTTGCTGGCCGTGCGGATCTTCTTCGGGAAGCGGTCGCTCGAGGCGTCCACCTCGGCACGGATCCCTTCCTTCCTGAGGCGATCCACGACGTCGTACAGGTAGTCGTTGAACGCCTCGGCGACAGGAACCGCCACGACCTGCACCGGCGCGAGCCACGCCGGGAACGCCCCCGCGTAGTGCTCCGTCAGGACGCCCATGAACCGCTCGATGGAGCCGAACTTGGCTGCGTGGATCATCACGGGCTCCTGGCGGGAGCCGTCCGCAGCCTGGTACTCGAGCCCGAAGCGCGCAGGCTGGTTGAAGTCGTACTGCACGGTCGACATCTGCCACGTGCGCCCAATCGCGTCGCGGGCCTGGACCGAGATCTTGGGCCCGTAGTAGGCGGCTCCGCCCGGATCCGGGACGAGCTCGAGGCCGGTCTCGAGGGCAACCCGCTCGAGGACGGCCGTCGCCTCCTCCCACTGCTCGTCCGTGCCGATGAACTTGTCCGACTCGGGGTCACGCGTGGACAGCTCGAGGTAGAAGTCATCGAGCCCGAAGTCCCGCAGGAGTGACAGGATGAAGTCGAGCAGGTGCTTGACCTCGCTGGGCGCCTGCTCCTTGGTCACGTAGGAGTGCGAATCGTCCTGGGCGAAGCCGCGCACGCGGGTCAGGCCGTGGACCACGCCGGACTTCTCGTAGCGGTACACGTGGCCGAACTCGAACAGCCGCATCGGGAGTTCGCGGTAGGAACGTCCGCGGGACCGGTAGATGAGGTTGTGCATGGGGCAGTTCATCGCCTTGAGGCGGTAGTCCTGGCCCGGCTTGGTGATGTTGCCGTCCTCGTCGCGCTCCTCGTCGACGTGCAGCGGCGGGAACATCGTGTCGGCGTAGTACGGGAGGTGGCCCGACGTGTGGAACAGCCCATCCTTCGAGATGTGCGGCGTCCCCACGTACTGGAAGCCCTCCTCGATGTGCCGGCGGCGGACGTAGTCCTCCATCTCGCGCTTGATGATCCCGCCCTTGGGATGGAACACCGGCAAGCCAGATCCGAGCTCGTCGGGGAAGGAGAAGAGGTCCAGCTCGGCGCCGAGCTTGCGGTGGTCGCGGCGCTCCGCCTCCGCGATGCGGTCCTGGTACTCCTTGAGCGCCTCCTTGGTCGGCCATGCCGTGCCGTAGATGCGCTGGAGTTGCTTGTTCTTCTCGGACCCGAGCCAATAGGCGGCCGCCGACCGGGTGAGCGCGAAAGCGTTCGAGATGAGCTTCGTGTTGGGCAGGTGCGGGCCGCGGCACAGATCGCACCAGACGACGTCGCCGCTCTTGCGTTCGATGTTGTCGTAGATGGTGATCTCGCCGGCGCCGACCTCGACGTTGGCGCCCTCCTTCGCGGCTCCCTCGGACTGGTTGTCCTTGGCCCCGAGGATGATGAGCTTGTACGGCTCGTTGGCCATGGCGGCGCCGGCCTCGACCTCGGTCACGACGCGGCGCCGGAACACCTGATTCTGGTTGACGATCTTGAGCATCATCTTCTCGAGGGCCCGCAGGTCCTCGGGCGTGAAGGGCTCGTCGACGTCGAAGTCGAAGTAGAAGCCGTCCTTGATGTACGGACCGATGCCGAGCTTCGCATCGGGGCGGAGCTGCTGGACCGCCTGGGCCATGACGTGGGCGGTCGAGTGACGCAGCACATTGAGCCCGTCCTCGCTCGCGATGTTGACGCCCTCGACCTGGGCACCTGCGGGGATCGGCTGGTCGAGGTCCTTGAGGACCCCGTCGACGCGCATGACGACGATCTCCCGCCGGCCGTCGAAGACCTCGGTTCCCGTGGTGCCCACCGTCACGGTGCTTGGCTCACCGTCGACGGTAATGGTGGTCTGCTGGGCATCTGACACGGGGTCTCCTCTTCATCTGTGCGGCTTCATAGCTTGTGGCGTACGGGGACCACAGCCAGCCACGGACAAGCCTAGCGGAAACGGGGTCCTGCCCCCGGTCACCGCCCGCGGGCGCCCATTCCCTGCCCCGCGCCCTCGAGTTCGAGCCGCAGCTGGCCCTCGCCAGGGGCGCCGTGAGGTGCCGGCCTCGCTGGCTCCGCGAGTCGCGCCAGCTGCGCGACGAGGTCTGCTCGGCTCTCCAGGTCTGCGGCGGCCCGGTACAGGGAATCGAAAGCACCGAGCTCGGCGAGCCGTCGCGTAGGTCCGTCGCGCAGCTGGGCGCGGACCCGGACGTCCGAAACCGATGCGTAGGGCTGATGCGCCACGAGCCGCTCCAGCTCGCGGCGCGATAGACCGCCGGTGCCCGTCAGGGGAGGCCGGACGCCCAGCTTCCCCGCGTCGGGCCCCGAGGCAATCCGCTCGATCTGGTAGGACTTCCGGCTCTCGTTGACGTCCAGGGGCAGGACAGGGACGCCCAAGCGCCGCGCCTCGGCGGAGAGGAGCCGCCCGGGTTCGGTCCCGCCGTCGTGCTCGGCGATCCCGGCCAGGTACGCCGCCGGATGGTGGGCCCTGAGCCAAGCGCACTGGGCATCAAGGACGGTGGAACCGCCCGCGGGCTCGGCGGCGTCCAGATCGATGACAGACCCCTCGACACGAGCGGCCTCCAGCGCAGCATGGGCGACGACACTCAGCCTGCGCTCGCCTCGGATCTCGATCGTGAGCAGGCCCAGACGCTCGATTTCCTCCCTGCCGAACTGGCTCACCGGCACACCCATCCCGCTCGGCTCCGCGGGGACGCGGTCCAAGAGGCTCGCGTCGCCGATGACCACGCCGAATGGCGCCGCGTCGGCGCGCCGTGGGCTGGGCACCTCGGGGGGCCGGCCGAGAAGTTCGGGCTGGCGGCCGCCTTCATCGGAGGCCGCGTCCTTTGGCCGGTCGTGGGACAGATCGCCGTCCCTGCCTCGGCCCTGTGCTCGCACGAGGACCACCCGGTCGGCACCGAAGTGCCTGGCGATGGTGCGATAGACGGTACGCAGTTGAGTGGTTTCCACGTCGAGGCCTAGCGCTGCTCCGGCCGCGAGGCCCCGCGCCCCGGTACCGCGCTCAGCGGAACGCAGCCCCGCGGTGCGCAGGAGATCCGCGACGGCGGCGACGGAGTCGGGGCCCGAGGGATCCGGGCCCGAGGGATCCGGTCCGGCTGTCCACCCGACATCGGACGCCGGGTCGAGCCGGCAGCGATCTGCGATGCGCTCGGTATTGGACAGGAGGTTCTCAAGGTCAGCCCCACGCAGGCCGGCTGCACCGATGAGCGCCGCGCCGATCTCCCGCATCGCGTCCGCGGGCTTGAACCACGCCTCCCCAGCCTCCTCGACGCACTGCACCGCGTTGCTCAGCACCGCGGGGACGCCGTGCTCGCTCGCGAGACGCAGCATCCGGACGGCTCGGGAGGTGCTCAGCGGCTCCCCGGGCGCGCTGAGGTGCGTGACAAGCTCGACGGCGAGTACCCCGGCCGGCATCGCGCGGGCCCATTCGCGGAACAGAGTCCGCGGACGCAGGAATTTCGGCCCGCCCATCGCCAGCCCCACGTCCGAATCCGGGCCCACGAGCACCGTCAGGACGGGCCTGCCGCTCTCGGGGTCGAGGCAGCGTGCGGCGAGCTCCGATCGCAGGACCCCCGCCGGCACCCGGCCTCCCGACCGAGCGGCGTTCCTTCCGCGAGTGTGCGCGTGCGCATCGGACACGAGCCGGCACAGAGCCCTCCACCCGGCCCCACCGTTAGCGCCGTGCGCGAGCACGACGACGCGCCCCGCCACGCCGGCCGACCCGCGGCTCGGTCTCCGGCCGCCCGCGTTTCCCCCACTCTCGCGCCCCTCGATGCTGCCGTGCTCCGCGCCGTCGGCCGCCGCGCTGTCCTGCTCCTCATGGAGCGGCCCGCCCTCCGGTTCCTCTGGCTCCGCAAGCACCGCGAGATCGACCCCGACGATCGGCGCCAGGCCCCGCTCGAGACAGGTTCCGACATGCTCGACTGCGCCGTACAGGCCATCGCGGTGGGTGCGTGCGAGCGCCGTCGCCCCGTCGGCGAGCGCCGCCTCGGCCAACTCTTCGGGCCCGGGACCGGAGCTGGGTGTGCCGGAGGAAGGCGACACATGCAGGTGTGTGAAGGGCAAGCGGCGCTCCCAGGGCCAAGGAATCCGGTGAATCACCATCGAAGATAGCTTCGAACAGGCCCAGCTTAGCGTCGGCCGGGAATAATGGCCTCATGTGCGGCAGATACGTCATGGCCCGCGACGTGGGCGACCTCGTGGCCGAGTTCGATGTCGACGAGACCTACGTCGACTCCCTCGAGCCCTCGTACAACATCGCTCCTACCGACCCTGTGCCGATCATCCTCGATCGGCGCGACAAGGTGTCCGGGGACCACTCGCGGAAGCTGGTGACCGCACGCTGGGGCCTGGTTCCGCCGTGGTCGAAGGACACGAAGTCGGCCGCGCGGCTCATCAACGCCCGGCGGGAGACGGTCACGGAGAAGCCGTCCTTCCGCAAGGCCGCCGCGTCGAAGCGTGCGCTTGTTCCCGCGGACGGGTACTACGAGTGGGAGAAGCGTGAAGTGCCCGGCGCTGCCGAGGCGGCCGCGAAGGGCGTGAAGATCGAGAAGGTACCCACGTTCCTCCACGCGTCCGACTGCGGTGTGCTCGCCTTCGCTGCCCTCTTCGAGAACTGGCCCGACCCTGCACTCCCCCCGGATGACCCCGAGCGGTGGGTGCGCACGTGCACGATCCTGACCGGGCCAGCGTCGGACTCCTTGGGCTACATCCATGACCGGACCCCGGTGATCGTCCCGCGCGCGATGTGGGCGGACTGGCTCGACCCGGAGACGACGGGCGAGGCGGACGTCAAGGCGCTCATCGATGCGATGCCGGAGCCGCACCTCACGCCACGGATCGTGGGCAGCCTTGTGAACAGCGTCCGGAACAACGGGCCGGAGCTCATCGCGCCGGCGTAGGCCAAGGACGAGGCTGGCCCGCCTGGATGCGGAAGCGGTGGGACGTGCCGCAGCGCAGCAGGATCTCCTCGCCCTCCACCCGGATCCGCACCGGCCCAGCGTCGCCGCTCGCCGAGGAGACCCGGAGCTGATCCTGCCCCAGGTCGACGTCGAGCAGCTGATCCCGGTACCGCACACGGAATGTCACCGAGCGCAGCCCGTCGGGCAGCCGGGGAGCGAAGATCAACGCGTCGCCCGTGAGCCGGAGGCCGGCGAAGCTGCGCTGGACGACGTCGATCGATCCGGCCATCGCGCCGAGATGGATTCCCGCGCGCGTGGTGCCGCCCTGGGTGTCGTCGAGGTCGGCGTCGAGCGCCTCGCAGAAGGTGTCCCATGCCCGTTCCGAATCCATGCCGGCAAGCACTGACGAGTGCGCCACCCGGCTGAGGGTCGAGCCGTGGGCGGTCCTAGCGAGGTAGTAGTCCACTGTCCGTGCCAGCTGCTCCGCGGTGACGGTGTAGCCGAGCCGTCCGAGCAGCGCTGTGAGCTCGGTGGGGCCGAACAGGTAGAGCAGCATGAGGGCGTCTGCCTGCTTGGCCAACTGGTACCGGTTGGTGCTGTCCCCCTCGGCCTCGAGGATGAGGTCGAGGCGTTCGATGTTGTGGTAGCGGTCCCTGTACGCGTCCCAGTCCAGCTCGGCCAGGTCGCCGTATCCGGCGAACTGGCTCATGATGCCTTCGCCGTGGAACGGCACCGACATCCGCCGGCCCATGCGCGCCCAGAGCTCGGGCTCGGCGGGCTCTATACGGAGCCGGTCGGCGAGGTCGTCCCGGTCGTGGCCCTGAACGACGTGCAGGAGGTGGGCCGCCTGATGGCATACCCATGCGGCCAAGACATTGGTGTAGGCGTTGTCGTCGATGCCTGATGACGGCCGGCCAGGGTAGCCCGTGTGGTACTCGTCGGGGCCCATCACCCCGCGGACGTGGTAGCGGTCCTCCAGCGGGTCGTACTCTGCCATCGATGCGAAGAGCCGCGCGACCTCGATGATGAGCTCCGCGCCCTGGCGCAGGAGCCAGAACCTGTCGTGCGTCGCCTCGAAGTACTGCCACGCGTTGAAGGCCACGGCGAGGCCCACATGCCGCTGCAGCCGGGAGTAGTCAGGCATCCAATGGCCGGACCTTCGGTTGAAGATCCACCGAGGAGTCTCCTCCCGCCCGTCGCTGCCGCTCTGCCACGGGAACAGCGCGCCGCGGAGACCGAGCCCGGCCGCAGCGTGCCGTGCCTCGGGCAGGCGCCGCCAGCGGTACGCGATGAGAGCCCTCGCCACGGCCGGCAGACGCGAGGTGATGATAGGCAGGACGAACAGCTCGTCCCAGAAGACGTGCCCCCGGTAGCCTTCACCATGCAGTCCGCGGGCCGGGACTCCCACGTCCAGATCTTCGACGAACGGGGCGAGGGCCTGGAGGACGTGGAAGACGTGAAGGTTGACGGCGAACTGCACGCTGGGAGCAGCATCGAGCTCAACGGTGAAGAGATGGAGGAAGCGCTGCCAGGCTGCAGAATGGCTCGCGAGGAGCTCTTCGAAGGTGCCCGGCGAGCGCCGGAGCACGGCGGCGGCTCCCGTGCGGGCCGACGAGAGGGCGTGGTCCCTCGAGGTCGCGAACGCGGCAGTCTTCGTCAGGCGGACCGGCCGTCCGTCGTCGAGCCGCAGGGCGAACTCGTGGAAATGCAGCGCGCCGACACAGCCGTCGCTCACGTCCCCGCGCGCTGACCCCGTGACACGGTTCCGGAGCGCCACAGCGATGCGGATGCGGCTCTGGAGCGTCTCCGCCTCGGTGATCAGGGTGGCATCAAGTTCCCCGGTTCCCTCATCGACGTCGGGAGGGGCTGTCTCCTCCATAGGGCTCACGTCGCGCACGTGGCGGTGCGCGAGGAGCGTGTCCTCGAGGACGTTCTCGTTGCTCACGTCGAGGTCCACGCCGCTGCGCATCGTTACTTGGCCGCTCCAGCCCTCGGCGGTCACGCTTGTCTCGAGGGCCATGAGCTGCGGGAGTGCCATGGAGACGAACCGACGCTGTGCCACGGTGATGCGCCGACCGCCGTCGTCCTCGAGGGTGGCCTCCCGCATGAGCACTGCCTGCTGCATGTCCAGGACGCGCCGCTCGGAACGCACGGTGAGACCGCCCATGGACCACCAGACTCCGCCCTCGATCCGCAGGTCGAAGTGGAGCCAGTTGGGTGCATTGACCAGATGCTCGTCTTCGGTCTCCTCGTCTTCCACGCGGTTGACGACGCGGTTGTAGATGCCGCTGAGGTAGGTGCCCGGATAGCCCGGACCCGCCCTGCCGCTCTCGGGTTCTGCGCCGCGCACTCCGAGATAGCCGTTGCCGAGGGTCGTCAAGGCCTCACGGTGCCCCTCGTGGCCCGCGTCGAAGCCCTCGTACACCAGATGCCACGGGTTCGCGACGACGAGTCCCAGATCGAGCTCTCCCACGTCGTCGAGGACCACGTCGGCCCCCGCGTCGCTGAGCTCGGGGCGATGGCCTGAACGGTCGATACCGACCACGAGGCCAAAGCCGCCTTGGCGCGCAGCCTGGACTCCCGACACCGAGTCCTCGATGACGACGGCGCGTCCCGGATCGACGTGGACCCGCCGCGCCGCCTCGAGGAAGACATCCGGTGCCGGCTTTCCGGCGAAGCCCGCCGCGGCGGCGTCGGCGCCGTCGAGGACACAGTCGAAGATGCCCTCGAGTCCGGCCGCCCTCAGGATCGCCAGAGCGTTCCTGCTAGCCGTCGCGAGGACGACTGGGACACGCCCAGCCCTGAGGCGGCCAAGGAGGTCGACTGTCTCAGGGAACACCGAAACGCCTGTCGCTTCGAGGCGCCGATGGAAGATCCGGTTCTTGCGGGCCCCGAGACCGAACGCCGTCCAACGATCCGCGGGATCCCCCGCATCGCCTCGCGGCACGGCGACGCCGCGTGCGGCGAGGAACGCGAGAACGCCCTCTTCGCGCGGCCGCCCATCCACGAACGCGCGGTAGTCGGCCCGCCTGAACGGCGAGGCATCCGTTCCCGCTGGGACCCGCGGGTCACGCAGGACTGCGTCGAAGAGCTCTCGCCAGGCGGCCTCGTGCACGGCCGCAGTGTCGGTCACCACACCGTCGAGGTCGAAGATCACCGCGTCGAACGGGGGGCGTGCTGCTTCGAGGGTTGGCGATCGGGTCATGGCCCGGCTCCTTTCGGCGCCTGAGGTCAGTTTGGGCAGTCGCCGCCGCAACGGCAAGGGCCAGGTCATCGGCGGTCGCCCTCGCGGCTGGACCTGCCTCGCCGTGATCGACCACGGCGGCGGGCCCTACGTGGCCTTAGGCCCTATCCCAGCCATTCCGGCGAACCTACTCTCGGTGGCATGAATGGGACAGAGGCAGGAACAGCCCTCGCGGGCATCGTCGTCGGCGTGGACGGATCACCCCTCTCCGTCGAGGCGCTGCGCTGGGCAGCACGGCTTGAGCCCGTCGTCGGCGGGCCGATCACCGCGGCCACGGTCTGGCAGTTTCCCGTGGCCGGGGCGGGCACCTCGTACTCGCGCTTGGACTGGGACGCCGAGGGCGATGCCCGGGGAATCCTCGAGCAGGCCGTCGAGGACGCCTACGGAGGCTCTCGCCCTGCGGGACTCACCACTCTGGTGGCCTCGGGCCCAGCGGCCCACACCCTCATTGAGAACAGCCGGAACGCCAGGCTCCTCATCGTCGGCTCGCGTGGCATCGGGGGCTTCATGGGGCTCCTCCTCGGCTCGGTGAGCGGGGCCTGCGCGGAACACGCACACTGTCCCGTCCTCGTGCTTCATCCCTCCGGAGACTCAGGGGCGGCCAGTGCCGCAGACGCAGGCAAAGCGACAACACCCGCTGGAAGCACGGACGCCTGAGGAGAGAGCGATGACAGCGCAGATCACCATCATCGGCAGCGGACACATGGCGCGGGCACTGGCCCGGGCGGCGCTGCGGGCCGACCGCACCGTGCAGATCCTCGGTCGCAATGGCAGCCAGACCCGCGACCTCGTCGAGTCCCTCGGCCCGGGCGCGACCGGCGGAATCGTCGGTGCGCCGGTCGAGGGAGGCATCGTCATCCTGGCGGTCCCGTACGGGGAGGTCCACCCTGTGCTCCTGGAACTCGGCGACGGAATCGAGGGGCGCGTGATCGTGGACATCGCCAACCCCATCGATGTGTCCACCTTCGACCGGCTCCTCACCCGTGCGGGAACCTCCTCCGCAGAGGAAGTCGCCGCGATCGTCAACGGCCGCGCCGACGTGGTGAAGGCCTTCAACACCGTCTACGCCGGCCCGCTGGAGGCAGGCTCGGTGGACGGCCAGCATCTGGACGTCTTCATCGCAGGAGACTCCGAGGCCGCCAAGGAGAAGGTCAGCGCGCTCGTCGCCCGGTCGCAGATGCGACCCATCGATGCCGGGCCGCTTCGCCGCGCCCGGGAGCTGGAGGCCATCATGCTCCTGGTCTCCGGCCTCCAGGTGAGCCCCGCACACGAGAACTTCAACTGGGACACGTCGCTGCGGATCCTGCCGTAGAGTCGTGCAGGTCACCGCCACGGACCGTGCGGTGAGGGAATACCGTTGCGCCGCAAGTCGTTGCGCGAGGTAACCCCCTACACCGAGGAGTTCCTGCATGGACAACTTCACCCCCGCCGACGGCACGATCACCATGTTCTCGACCACCTGGTGCGGTTACTGCAACCGGCTCAAGAAGCAGCTGGACGCCCAGGGCATCGGCTACACCGAGGTGAACATCGAGGAGGTCGACGGCACGGCGGAGCTCGTGGAGAAGCTCAACGGAGGCAACCGCACCGTCCCGACGGTGATCTTCCCTGACGGCTCGGCTGCGACCAACCCGTCCGCGTCGCAGGTGAAGGCGAAGCTCTCGGTCTAGTACAGCACCCAGAGGGTGCGCACCCCTTGGGTGCGCACCCTTATTTTGTCGTACCCAACGGGTGGACGTCCCGTCTGGCCTCTGGCTGGCGCGCGTGGCGGCTCAGGCGACCGCCCCGCGCTCGCGGTACATGGCCAGCAGCGCGGTCTCGACCGCATCGACGGTGAGCCCGGGCACCAGATCGTCGGCCGCCCCCGCGGTAGCCGGGTCGAACGGAAGCGCGAGCGCCCGGTACACGTCGGTGAGAACTGCCCTGACGGGCTCGGCGTCGCTCACCACGAAGACGGAGGAGAAGAGCCAGGCTCCGGCGACCACCCTCTGGGCCGTGCCCACGAGCTTGAGCCGGCCAGCCGCCGTCGTGCGTCCCGACACGGCGGTGCCGGTGCCGAACCCGACGGGCACCCCGTGGACGCTGTACTCGCCGGGGCAGTACTCGCCCGGGATCTCGCCCACGCGGGCATCGACTCCGAGCGCCTGCAGAACGCCTGCGTAGAGGGCGCCGAACACCTCGAACCGATGCCGGTGGCCCACCATGGCCTCGCGCGCCGGCTCGATGTGGTCCACGATGAGCGTGCCCTCATGGTAGGCGGCCGCCCGCCCGCCGGCCTTGCGGACCACGGGCTCGAAGCCGTGCGCGCGGGCGGCGTCCCGCGCGGCATCGAATCCTGCGAGACGGGTGTCCCGCTGGCCGAAGGCGAGGGTGGGGCGGGGGCGGTAGAGGCGGAGGGTAGCTCCCCGGACTCCGCGCTTGACCTCGTCGAGCAGCTCGGTGGCATGGGCCAGCTCGGCCGCGGCGCGCTCAGCGCCGGAACCGCCGTCCGGCACTCCGCTCCCCCGGACCAGGCCGAGCTGCACGCTCTCGCCGTCATTCCATTCCGCCATGTCAGCTCCGGCGCAGGGTGAGGATCTGCTCGGCTCGGCCGAAGGGCCCGTCGGCATCGTGCAGGACAGAGGAGGTCAGACCGATGCCGTCCGCGCCGAAGGACACCGCATTGTCGATCCCGAGCCACTCGCCGCGCGGCTCCCGGTACATGTGGATCTGCAGGTCGACGTTCGGGAACGCCCAGCTTCCCTGTCCCGGCGGGACGCGCGTGGCGATGCCGTTGGCCGTGTCCACAAGACCCATGAGGCGCACCCAGTCGGGGCTCTCCGCCCCGCCGACCAGCGGATGCGCGGTCCGGATCCAGACCGTCCCGTTCCCGGAGCGATGATGGGGCGCCTGGTACATCTCAAGCGAGCGGATGTAGCCGCCAGGCCACTCCGTCGAACCGTCCCAGCGCTCGCACTCCTCGACCGGAGGGATTGCGGTGTCCTCGACCGCGGCGACCGCGGAGCTGTCCGTCGTGATGAGCCGCCAAGCGCTTGCGCGGATCGCGACGCGGCCCCGGGCGGTGAGTTCGGCCTCGACGAGCTCGATCGTCTTCCCGGGGCGGACGGTGCGCACGGCAACCTCGAACTCGCCAGCGTGAATGAGACCGAGGATCTCGTAGCTGATGCGGGCGATCCGCAGATCGGGGCGCGGTTCGTGCTGGGCGAGCGCGTGGGCGAGGATCCCCGAGGCGGGGGCCATGTGCTGTTCGTGGGCATTCCAGGCGCCTTGCGCGTGGATCGTCGAGCGGAAGCGTCCGCCGCCGAGGTCCTCGTAGTAGAACTCGCCGACTGCCAGTCCCGGCAGTACCCCGTCCTGCTCAGCCTTCAGCGCAGTGTCCTGCGTCACGTCCCACTCCTCTCCGGGTCCGCCACGCGCTGGGCGGCCCCATCCAGACTATCTCCAGCGGTCGGCGGGACTAATTCGAGCCGAAGGGAGGTTCCCCTCGCATGACCATCACGCGCGCGGATGTCGGCTTCCGGTCCGAGCGGGGGCCCATCCTCGTGGCCCTCATGCTCACTACAGGGCTCGTGGCCATCGATTCGACGATCGTCGCGACGGCGGTCCCCTCGATCGTGAACGACGTCGGCGGGTTCTCCTCGTTCCCCTGGCTGTTCTCGGCCTACATGCTCGCCCAAGCCGTCTCGGTGCCGGTCTACGCGAAGCTCGCGGACATGCTCGGGCGCAAGCCGATCGTCCTTATCGGCATCGCCCTGTTCCTCGTCGGCTCGGTCCTCTGCGGTCTGGCCGGCTCCATGGGCGCACTCATCGCGTTCCGGGTGATCCAGGGCCTCGGCGCAGGCGCCGTCCAGCCCATGGCCATCACGATTGCGGGGGACATCTACACCGTCGCCGAACGTGCCAGAGTGCAGGGGTACCTCGCGAGCGTGTGGGCGGTGTCCTCCGTGGTAGGGCCGACGCTCGGCGGAGTCTTCGCCTCCCTCGGGATCTGGCGCGGCATCTTCCTCGTGAACATCCCGCTGTGCGTGCTGGCCGGATGGATGCTGGCCCGCACGTTCCACGAGACCGTGGAGCGCGCGCGGCACCGGATCGACTTCCTCGGCTCGGGCCTTCTCACACTGTCCATGACCCTGGTCATCCTCGGCGCCCTCGAGGGCGGTCAGGCCTGGGCCTGGAACTCGCCGCTGGGCATCGGCTGCTTCGTCCTCGGCCCGGCGCTGTTCGGGGCGTTCCTCATTGCAGAGCGGCGTGCCGCCGAGCCGGTCCTGCCCCTGTGGGTCGTCTCGCGGCGCCTCCTACTGACCACGACGCTCGCCTCCTTCGGCGTAGGGGCCATGATCCTGGGGCTCACCTCGTACGTTCCAACGTTCCTCGAGAGCGCACTCTCGGTCTCCCCCGTGGTCGCCGGCCTGGCCCTCGCGGCTCTGACGCTCGGGTGGCCGATCAGCGCCGCCCAGTCCGGCCGGCTGTACCTCCGGATAGGATTCCGGACAACGGCTCTCATCGGAATCGCGGTGGCGGTGGCAGGCACCGCCGTTCTGGCGGCCACGGCCCACACACCGAACGTCGCGGCCGTCGCGGCAAGCTGCTTCACCATCGGCTTGGGCCTGGGCCTCACCGCTTCGCCTACGCTCATCGCCGCGCAGTCGAGCGTCGAATGGAATGAGCGCGGCGTCGTGACGGGGACGAACCTCTTCTCGCGCTCGATCGGCAGCGCCCTGGGCGTCGCCGTGTTCGGGGCCATCGCCAACGGCATCTACGCCTCCTCCCCCGCCGGCGAGGCGAAGGGCGAAACGATCGTGCCGGCGTCGGCGGCGGTCTTCCTCACCGTGGTCG
Organism: Sinomonas sp. ASV486; assembly: GCF_030908215.1. Lineage (GTDB taxonomy): Bacteria > Actinomycetota > Actinomycetes > Actinomycetales > Micrococcaceae > Sinomonas > Sinomonas puerhi. The sequence continues at coordinate 179,661 of NZ_JAVFJK010000010.1, forward strand.
TCGTGGCCGTACTCGTGGGCTTTGCCGTGTTCGCCATGCCCCGCGACGGGCGCCGCGTCTCAGACGCCGCTGAGACGGCGTCCCGATCCACGCGACCGGGCGCCTAGCCAACTCGCCTCGTGTCCGGGTGCTCCCCCTCCTCCCTGCTGCGGACAACGCGGATGATCCGGGCCAGTGACAGGGAGACCGCGGCAGCCACGCTGACAGACGCCCCGTGGGCCGTTGCCGCCTCGTAGTAGGTCCGGCTGACGGCATCGATCGTGCCTTCGGCTCGGGCTAGGACGTCCGGCAGGGAATCGGACTCACCCCACGCGCGCAGCACATCAGCGGTGGCGGAGAGAGCGTCCCCGAGCCGCGGCATCACGTCCACTGGGATCGCGGACGACTCGTCCTCCCCACCGATCACGCCGGATAGGAGGTCCGTGATGTCCTGGACCTGGAAGGTCGAACGCTCGACGGCGCGCAGATCCGCGAGGTCCGCCGCGAGATCCCGGCGGCGGCGCCAGCGTCGCGGATTCACCCTGGCGCTCTCCTCGGCGGCTTCGACCACGCGTCGGACCCGAGAAGCGGTCTCCGCGAGGAGTTCCTCGCGACTGGCCCAGTCCTGATGGTTCTGTGGCGATGACTCGTTCAGCGCGAGCGCCATCTCATCGAGCTGATCGCCAAGCGTGTGGCGGAGCCTTCTGAAGGCAGGAGTGATGGCGCTGTAGCGCAGGGGCGGGAAGACCAGCCAGTTCACCGCGAACCCGATCGCGACCCCCACACCCATCTGCCCGAGGTAGGCGAGCGAGAAGTCCTCGCGGCGGCCGCCGCCGGCAACGAGGACGAACAGTGCAGCGAGAGGAACCCAATCCCGCGCCGTGCCCATCCGGGGAAGACCCCCGACCAGCACGCCGAAGCCGATCACCACTGCTATGGCGAGCGCGCTCGTCTCGGTGAAGCTTGCCACGACCATCGCGACCCCGATGCCGAGGGCCAGACCTAGGAGGCTCTGGAGGCCTTTACGCAGGGAGTCCGCCACCGTCGGGTACATGCTCACGAGAGCGCCGAGGGGCGCGTAGTACGGATACTGCGAGATGGGTTCCGGCATCAGCTGCGCGGCGAACCATGCGAGCCCCGCGGCGAGGGCGGTCTTCGCGGCCAGCATGAGCCGCTCTATCGAGACGGCCTCGCGCAGTCCTGAGCGGACGGCGGAGAGGGACGGGCCCAGAAACGCGCGCGCACTGGACCTGTCCCGCGGGGAGCTGGCGGCCATGAGCCAAGCCTTGCACCCCCCGCGCGGTAGGTCGAGTCCGTCCCCTCGTCGCTCACTGCACCACCTGTCTCCGAGGCGGTGGCTGTCCCCTTGAGCTGGACCTCCTCAACAGCTCAGGACAGGCGGCCGAGGCGCTCGCGCCCCCGGGCCACCGCACGGCGTCCCTGCTCTGCCAGACGCGATGCGAGCCTGCGCGCGCGCTCCGCGGCCCCAGCCTCGCGTTCGGCGGACGCCGCCTCCACTTCGAGCTCGGCGGCCCGGTTCCGGAGGCTCTCGAGCTCCGCCGCAAGTCGGGCCCGCCGCTCGGCGGCCTCGGTTGCCTCACGCTCCGCGTCGGCGAGCTCTGCCTCGGCGTCGTCGAGGCTCCGCTGAGCCTCCGCGAGCTCTGCCTCTGCCGCCTGGCGTTCGTGCCGCCTCGCCTCGTCCCGCACTGCAAGCTTGTCCACACCCGTATCGTCCGCGTGGGCCTTGCTCTCGGAGCCCGGGCGCCGAGCTCGCGTAGGCACCACGATCGACGCCGACCCGTCGCCCTCCGCGGCTGCGGGCTGCTCTGGCCACGCGCCCGGCACTGCAACGGCACCCGTGAGGTCCACTGGCTCGAGGCCATTGCTCGTGAAGGTCCGCACGAGCAGCCCGCTCCGAAGGGCCTCCGACGCCCGTGGATCCGTCATGGCCGCGCGCAGCGTCTGCTCCATCTCGGAGGCCGCGGGCTCACTGATCTTCACCCCAAGGTCCGAGGCGAGGGCACGGCCATCCCTCACGACGGCGCTCAGGAGCCTCGAGCGCTGCTGGCTCAGCTCACGCATCCGCGCGGGGTCGAGATCCTCTTGGGCGTCGCGCAGCTCGGCGCCGAGGTCTAGGACCTGGGAGATTTCATCAACGCGGCGCCTGGCGAGCATGTTGAGCGCCCAGGTGGCCGCGGATGGCTTGGGAAGGCGGGCAATCTGCTTCGCCAGAAGGGCCTGATCCTCGGCCCGTGCCTGCTTGGCCCGCTGATTGCGGGCCGCGGTGAACGCTCCGGGCGGGAGCGCGTACAACTCGGCGGCCACATCATCGAGCTCCATGGCACGCATCATAGGTCCCTTGGTGCGCGGCGACGACACGCAGACGAACGATGCCATCATGGCCGTCGCCGGGACCGCCGCGCTCCTGCTCATCGTGATTCACCTGACGCCGGGACGCAACCGGCCCAGCGCGGAAGGAGGAGGACGACGACGGGGGCCTCCCGCCGTCGTCCTCCTCCTGTTGTGTGATCAGCGCTTGCTGCAGAAGAAGGAAAGAATCAGAAGTCCCAGTCCTCGTCTTCCGTGTTCACGGCCTTGCCGATCACGTAGCTCGAACCGGACCCAGAGAAGAAGTCGTGGTTCTCGTCCGCGTTCGGGCTCAGCGCCGAGAGGATCGCCGGGTTCACGTCCGTGACCGACGAGGGGAACATGGCCTCGTAACCGAGGTTCATGAGGGCCTTGTTGGCGTTGTAGTGCAGGAACTTCTTGACGTCCTCGGACAGTCCCACCGAGTCGTACAGGTCGTGCGTGTACTGGACCTCGTTCTCGTACAGCTCGAAGAGCAGCTCGAACGTGTAGTCCTTGATCTCCTGGCGCTTCTCCTCGGAGACCTTCTCGAGTCCCTTCTGGAACTTGTAGCCGATGTAGTAGCCGTGCACGGCCTCGTCGCGGATGATGAGGCGGATGAGGTCGGCGGTGTTCGTCAGCTTGGCCCGCGAGGACCAGTACATGGGCAGGTAGAAGCCCGAGTAGAACAGGAAGCTCTCAAGCAGGGTCGAGGCGACCTTGCGCTTGAGCGGCTCGTCGCCACGGTAGTAGTCCATGACGATGTGCGCCTTGCGCTGGAGGTTCTCGTTCTCGACGCTCCAGCGGAACGCGTCGTCGATCTCCTTGGTCGAGCACAGCGTCGAGAAGATCGACGAGTAGCTCTTCGCGTGGACAGACTCCATGAAGGCGATGTTCGTGTAGACGGCCTCCTCGTGCGGGGTGATGGCGTCCGGGATCAGCGACACGGCGCCGACCGTCCCCTGGATCGTGTCCAGGAGCGTCAGACCCGTGAACACGCGCATCGTGAGCTGCTGCTCCTGCGGGGTCAAGGTGGCCCACGACTGCACGTCGTTGGAGAGCGGCACCTTCTCGGGCAGCCAGAAGTTGTTCACGAGGCGGTTCCACACCTCGACGTCCTTCTCGTCCTGGATGCGGTTCCAGTTGATCGCCTGGACGTGATCGAGGAGCTTGAGCTTGTCACTCATGGTGGCTGTCTCTTTCTTCACTCATCGTGAGCTTGGCTGCATCCTCGATGCAGTATTGACAGGTGTCCTTGGTGACACCTTTGTTCGTGTGGTGGCGCGTGTGAGCGCTCCGGCGGCTCGACGGCATAGGGACGCCCTTGCGAACGGCGGACATCTTAGCCTTCGTCTCCGCGGAGGCCGTTCTGCCATAGTTTGGATTCCCTGCGCCTGTGCGCTGCTCGGACAATGCACGCCGGGATTCCTCCGGCATGACGTGCCCAAAGCTAGGGTGCTCCAACCCGAACTTCCCAAAGTTCGGATTCGTGTGCCCGGCATTCTGGCCTCTGCGTTCCCTGGACCACTTCTTCTTCTGCTCAGCGGAATGACTCTTGCCATAGAAGGGCGCTGCTTCTCCAAGGCGGCTAAGCCCCTTGCGACCGGTCGACCGGATTCGAGCGGCCTCGCGCATCTCGTCCGTCCAGACCACTCCGGTTGGCCCGAGCCCGCCTTCGGAGAGATTGAGGAGCCGATCGCCTTCGAGTCTGAGATAGGCAATCCAATCGATCTCGGCGGTCCCCAATGCGTCGAGACCTTCAATCCAATCCAGTTCGTCAACCGCCAATTCCGACGCATTCTGCTTTCGCAACCAATCGTAGAAAGGGGTCTTTCGTCCTTCCGAAGCGACCTTGACATGCTGACGTAGACGGACGCGGGCGGTCTTGGTGGTGAGTCCTACATATCGGTACTCGAACTCGTGGCGAAGCCGAATCCCATAGATCAAGCCACCCGTCGCCGTCGTCATCTCCTACCCTTTCATTCGAAGAATCGATAGTTGAGTCTCACAACGCACAGCTGACGCAACCCTCCACCTCAGTCCCCTCGAGGGCGAGCTGGCGGAGGCGGATGTAGTAGAGCGTCTTGATGCCCTTGCGCCACGCGTAGATCTGGGCCTTGTTGATGTCCCGCGTCGTCGCAGTGTCCTTGAAGAACAGTGTGAGCGAGAGGCCCTGGTCCACGTGCTGCGTGGCGGCCGCGTACGTGTCGATGATCTTCTCGTAGCCGATCTCGTACGCGTCCTGGTAGTAGTCGAGGTTCTCGTTAGTCAGGTACGGCGCCGGGTAGTAGACGCGCCCGATCTTGCCTTCCTTGCGGATCTCGATCTTGGCCGCGACCGGGTGGATGGAGGAGGTCGAGTTGTTGATGTAGCTGATCGAGCCCGTCGGGGGGACCGCCTGGAGGTTCTGGTTGTAGATGCCGTGCTCCATGACCGAGGCCTTGAGCTCTCGCCAGTCGTCCGGGGTTGGAACCTCGACCTTGGCGAACAGCTCGCGGACCTTCTCGGTCTGCGGGGCCCACTCCTGCTCGGTGTACTTGTCGAAGAACTCGCCCGAGGCGTACTTCGAGTTCTCGAAGCCGCCGAACGCCTGCCCGTTCTCCATTGCGAGCCGATTCGAGGCCCGCAGTGCGTGGAAAAGCACCGTGTAGAAGTAGATGTTCGTGAAGTCCAGACCCTCCTCGGAGCCGTAGTGGACCCGCTCGCGGGCGAGGTACCCGTGGAGGTTCATCTGGCCGAGGCCGATGGCGTGGGACTTCGCATTCCCCTCGGCGACGGAAGGCACGGACTCGATGTAGCTCATGTCGGACACAGCCGAGAGCGCGCGGATCGCGGTCTCGATGGAGAGCCCGAAGTCCTCGGAGTCCATGGTCCTCGCGATGTTCATCGAGCCGAGGTTGCAGGAGATGTCCTTGCCAACGCTCGCGTAGGAGAGGTCCTCGTTGTACACGCTCGGCGTGGAGACCTGCAGGATCTCCGAGCACAGGTTGCTCATGGTGACCTTGCCGGCCACCGGGTTGGCCCGATTCACCGTGTCCTCGAACATGATGTAGGGGTAGCCCGACTCGAACTGGATCTCCGCGAGGGTCTGGAAGAACTCGCGGGCGCTGATCTTCGTCTTCTTGATCCGCGCGTCGTCGACCATCTCGTAGTACTTCTCGGTCACCGAGACATCGGAGAACGGCTTGCCGTACACGCGCTCGACGTCGTACGGCGAGAAGAGGTACATGTCCTCGTTCTTCTTCGCGAGCTCGAACGTGATGTCCGGGATGACGACGCCGAGCGAGAGTGTCTTGATGCGGATCTTCTCGTCAGCGTTCTCGCGCTTCGTGTCGAGGAAGCGGTAGATGTCCGGGTGGTGTGCGTGCAGGTACACGGCGCCGGCGCCCTGGCGTGCGCCGAGCTGGTTCGCATACGAGAAGGAGTCCTCGAGGAGCTTCATGACGGGGATGACGCCCGAGGACTGGTTCTCGATCTGCTTGATCGGCGCGCCGTGCTCGCGGATGTTCGTCAGCGAGAGGGCGACGCCGCCGCCGCGCTTGGAGAGCTGGAGCGCCGAGTTGATGCCGCGCGCGATCGACTCCATGTTGTCCTCGATGCGCAGGAGGAAGCACGAGACGAGCTCGCCGCGCTGCTTCTTCCCGGCGTTGAGGAAGGTGGGTGTGGCCGGCTGGAAGCGGCCCGAGATGATCTCGTCCACGAGCTGGGTCGCGAGCTGCTCGTCACCCCGGGCAAGGTGGAGCGCAACCATGCACACTCGGTCCTCGTAGCGCTCGAGGTAGCGCTTGCCGTCGAACGTCTTGAGCGTGTAGGAGGTGTAGAACTTGAACGCGCCGAGGAACGTCTCGAAGCGGAACTTCTTCTTGTAGGCCCGGCCGAACAGGTCGCGGACGAAGTTCATCGTGTACTGGTCAAGCGTCTCGCGCTCGTAGTAGTCCTTCTTGATCAGGTACTCGAGCTTCTCGTCCAGATCGTGGAAGAACACCGTGTTGGTGTTGACGTGGTCGAGGAAGTACTGGCGCGCCGCGTAGCGGTCCGCCTCGAACTGGATCTTCCCGTCGTCGCCATACAGGTTCAGCATGGCATTGAGCTCGTGGTAGCCGAGGCCCTTGTACTTCGCGGGCAGCTCCTTCGGATCTGCCGTCGCTGCTACTGCAGGGGAAGCGAGAGTCGTGTCCAAAATGCGTCCAATCCTTCGGTGACCCGGGCCACGTCTTCGGGCGTGCCCATGAGTTCGAATCGGTAGAGGTGGGGAACGTGGCACTTAACGGCGACGATGTCGCCTGCAGCGCAGTAGTTGTCCCCGAAGTTCGTGTTGCCCGCGCTGATGACGCCCCGGATGAGGCCCCGGTTCTGCGGGTCGTTGAGGAATCTGATGACTTGTTTGGGCACGGACCCCGCTCCGCCAGTCCCGCCGTATGTCGGGACGACCAGCACGAACGGCTCCGTTGCCCGGAGTGGCGCGTCGTGTAAGTGGAGCGGGATCTGCTCTGCCTCGAGACCGAGCTTGCCCACAAAACGGCGGGTGTTGCCCGAGACAGACGAGAAGTAGATGAGTCGCGCCGACGTCAGGCGTGGCGCGGGGTCCGAGCCCTGCGCCCCGACGTCACTCGCGGCGATGACCTGGGAGGCCATTTGAGCGCACCCCCTTGTGGGAAAAGCTGAGTGGTGGGGCAGGCGGCTCAGGCCACCGACGCGGCGGATGCGCTTTGAGCGATCGCCGCGATCTTGTCCGGCCGGAAGCCAGACCAGTGGTCGCGGTCCGTGACGACGACGGGCGCCTGCAGGTAGCCCATGGCCTTGAGCCGCTCAAGGGCCTCCGGATCCTGCGTGACATCGACCTTCCTGTAGTCGATGCCCTTCTTGTCCAGGGCACGGTAGGTCGCGTTGCACTGCACACACGCGGGCTTCGTGTAGACCGTGACGTTCATGATTCCCAACCCCATCCTTCAAAAGCTTCCCCGGCCGGGGCGTTCGCCGCTGCCGCACCGACAGCCGCCCCTCGGGTCTCGAGCATCTCGGTGCCCTCGATACTACATGTAGTGCATGCCCCAGCCGCGGACCCCAAGATGTTGTCTTACAAGTATGTCATTACTGAGGCTCTCAGTCCACAGACTCCACACACTTAATGCACCGCCGCGACCCCCGTATTCCTGCGGATCGGGCGCGTTTGTCCACAGCCTGTGGACCTCCGTGCCCACAGTCAGCGAAACTTTGCGTGTCGTTCATCTCACGGCGTGTCGCGGCGTGTCGTAGTCTGGGCGGGCCCGGCCCAGGAAGGAGCCCGTGTGGTCAATCCCGTCCACCTGACAACCCTCATCGAGGTGGTCCGGCTCGGCTCGTTCGCCGCGGCCGCCGCCCATCTCGGGTACACGCCGTCGGCCGTCTCCCAGCAGATGTCCGCCCTCGAGCGCGATACCGGCGTCGAGCTGTTCCGTCGGACGGCGCGCAGCATTGAGCCCACCGACGCTGCGCTCGTCATGGTCCGCCACGCGGCCAAGGTCCTCACAGACATCGACGCGCTCAAGGCCGCGACGGCGCGCGCTGCCGAGGCGGCCGGGAGGCAACTGCGGCTCGGCATCTTCCCGAGCCTCGCGACCTACGTGCTCCCACGTGTGCTCAGGAGCGAGGGCTGGCGGCGCCTCGGGCTGGACCTGCACGTCTCGGTCGCGGAGCCGGGCGACACGGTCCGGCGCCTCGCCGAGGGCGGGGACCTCGACGTCGTCCTCGTCTACCAGGTGGGCCAGAGCGGTCTCGCCTGGCCGCACACGGCCGAACGGCTGTGGGTGGGCGATGATCCCTTCCACGTGGTCCTTCCCGAGTCGTGGGGCATCGCAGACGGCGCACAGGTCACCGCGGACCAGCTCGGCGGCATGCCATGGATCGTGCACCATCCCGGTACCGGCGACGCGACGGTGATCGACAGACTCTTCGCCAGCGTAGGGCTCGCCCCCCGCGTCGTGGCCTACAGCGACGACTTCAACGCGAGCCTCGGCCTCGCCTCGGCCGGGCTGGGCGCGGCGCTCGTCCCCGGGCTCGCGCTGCGGTCGAGGCCCCCCGGCGTCGTGGTCGTCGACGTTCCCGAGATCCGGCTTGCGCGGAACATCTTCGCCCTGCGGCCTCGGGGTGCCCTCGACACGCCGACGCGGCTGTTCCTCGACCTCGTGGCCGAGGCGCTCAGGTAGCCACGGACGGCGCACAGCAAGGGATGCTGCCACTTGGCACAGGAGGCTAGCCTTGCGGATATGGCCCGCGCGTTCATCGGAGTGTCCGGCTGGCGCTACAAGCACTGGCGCGGCGACTTCTACCCGCCCGGGCTCCGGCAGGCCGACGAGCTCGCCTACCTCGCCCGGCACATGACCTCTGCAGAGGTCAACGGATCCTTCTACTCACTTCAGCGCCCCTCCACCTACCAGGCATGGCGGACCGCCGTCCCGGACGGATTCGTCTTCGCCCTCAAGGGCAGCAGGTTCGTCACCCACATGAAGCGCCTGCGGGACGTCGAAACGGCCCTCGCGAACTACTTCGCCTCGGGCGTCCTTGCACTCGATGACGCGCTCGGCCCTATCCTCTGGCAGCTTCCGGCCCGCATGGCGTTCGACGGCGGCCTGCTGGCCCCATTCCTGCGCCTCCTCCCCCATTCGACCCGCGCAGCCGCCGAGCTCGCTGCGCGGCACGACTCCAAGGTCGCCGAGGCCCTCACCGCATCGAGGTCCGATCGCGTGATCCTTCACGCTCTCGAACCACGGCACGAGAGCTTCGGCGCGCCAGAGGCCCTCGAGCTGTTCGAGCGCGAAGGTGTCGGCATAGCCCTCTCGGATGGGGCGGGCAGCTGGCCGGAAGTCGATGCCGACACGGCGGCCTTCCGCTATGCGAGGCTGCACGGGGAAACGGCGCTGTACCGCGGAGGCTACTCGGACCGGTCCCTGGACGCCTGGGCGGACCGGGTCCAAGGATGGCTCGCGGCCGGGCGGGACGCGTACGTCTATTTCGACAACGACGTGGACGGGCGCGCGCCGCACGACGCCGTCGCGCTTCTGGGCCGGCTGCACTGACCACCGGCAACGGATGCTGGCCTGCCACGCGGGGTGCGGGCTATCGTTCTGTCATGGAGACGGCAATCAGCCAGCATTTCGGTGAAATAGCCCTCGCGCCAGCGTCGAGCCGGGCCGTGACCGGCCGCTTCACGCTGGGTGGTGCGCCGGTGGAGCTCGATCTGAACATCACCGATCAGGACCACCTCGATGAGGCGGCGCTGCACAAGGTGGACTACCGGCTCCGCTTCCTCCCCGAGCTCGTCGATTCCGCCCGCGAGCTGATCGCGCAGGAACTCGACGACAAAGAGAGCCCAGCGGGCCAGTACCGCCGGTTCCACTGCCAGAACCTGCACGACGGCGAAGCCAAGGAGGTCTTCGGGGTTGAGAGCCCCGAAGAGATCACCACGGAGGTGTTCCTCCGCGCGCTCCGGCTCGCGCATGTCGGCATCTTCCCAGGCCAGCCGGAGCGGTACTTCGTGCTCGACTTCACGCTCGGCGAGGGCTTCACGGACGAGGTGCTCATCGCGGCGGCGGATTCCGACGGCGTCGTCGACGACGAGGTCGTCTGGGACTGACGCCCCCGCCAACGACACCGCGACGCCGGCCCCGGATGAACGGGCCGGCGTCGCGGTGTCTGCGGTGCCGTCCGGTCGTCAGACCACCGTCAGCCCAACGCGGGCCGCCTTGGTGGCCTCGACGAGGTTGCGCAGCGAGGCCTCGGTCTCCTCGTAGCCACGCGTCTTGAGGCCGCAGTCCGGGTTGACCCAGATCTGGCGGGCGGGAACGTGCTCGACGGCGGTCGCGAGCAGTTCTTCGATCTCGCCCTGGCCGGGGACGCGCGGCGAGTGGATGTCGTAGACACCCGGACCGACCCCGCGACCGAAGCCATGGGACTCGAGGTCGTTGACGACCTCCATGCGGGAGCGGGCGGCCTCGATGGACGTCACATCAGCGTCAAGCCCGTCGATCGCATCGATGATGACGCCGAACTCCGAGTAGCACAGGTGCGTGTGGACCTGCGTCGCGTCCGCGGCTCCCGCGGTCGCGAGCCGGAAGGACTTGACGGACCAGTCGAGGTAGGCAGCCTGGTCGGCCCGGCGCAGCGGCAGCAGCTCCCGGAGGGCGGGCTCATCGACCTGGATGATCTTGATCCCAGCGGCCTCGAGGTCGGCGATCTCGTCGCGCAGCGCGAGCGCCACCTGGTTGGCGGTCTCGGCCAGCGGCTGGTCGTCGCGGACGAACGACCACGCGAGGATCGTGACCGGGCCCGTGAGCATGCCCTTGACCGGCTTCTCGGTCAGCGACTGCGCGTACGCAGCCCACGGAACCGTGATCGCCGAGCAGCTGGACGCGTCGCCCCAGAGGATGGACGGGCCAGCCTGCCGCGACACGTCGCCCCACAGGATGGACGGGCGCGTGCAGCGCGATCCGTAGGACTGGACCCATCCGTGCACCGTCACATCGAAGCCGTCGAGGTGCTCGGCGAAGTACTGGACCATGTCATTGCGCTCGGGCTCGCCGTGGACGAGCACATCGAAGCCGAGCTCCTCCTGGAGCTCGATGACGCGCTTGATCTCGTCCTTCATGAGCTGCTCGTACTCGGCCGCGTCGATAGCTCCCCGGTTCAGTCGCGCACGGGCCCCGCGGACCTCGGCGGTCTGCGGGAACGAGCCGATCGTCGTCGTAGGCAGCGGCGGGAGGTCCAGAACTGCACCCTGCGCCTGGGTGCGGACGGCGTAGTCGGAACGGGAGAAGTCGGCATCGGTGAGAGCCGAGGTGCGCTCACGCACCTCGGGGCGGCGGACGCCGGGGGCCTGGGCGCGCGTCGCGATGACGCGGGTGGCCTCCTCGATCGCGCCCTTGGCTGAGGCCGGGTCGGCGAGGTGGTCTGCGAGGGTCGCAACTTCGCGGACCTTCTGGTCGGCGAACGCGAGCCAGCTGCGCAGCTCTGCATCGAGCTGGACTTCCTCGTCCACGTCGTGGGGAACGTGGAACGTCGAGGTAGAGGTCGAGACGGCGATGGCGAAGCCGTGGCGCTCCCCAGCGGCTCGCAGCGAGTCGAGCTTCGCCGCGGACGCCGCGAGGTCGTTCCGCCAGATGTTGTGCCCATCCACGACACCGGCCACGACCGTCTTGCCTGCAAACTGCGCAGCCCAGGCAGAGAGCTCAGCATCGGACGGCAGCGCACCCTTGAACAGGTCGAGCGCCACGGCCTCGACCCCGCTCGCGGCGACCGCCGCCGTCTGCTCGCCCAGCCCGCCGTACGGCGCGGAGAGGAGGATTGCGGGCCGCTGCGCACCGACCGCGCCCGCAGTGAGCGCCGCGTAGGCGCGACCGACGGCGGCGCTGAGCTCGGATGCGGGCGTCGCCAGATCAGCCACGAGGGCAGGCTCGTCGAGCTGGACCCACTCGGCGCCGGCGGCGGCAAGCTTCTCCAGCAGCTGGGTGTAGACGGGGAGGATGTCGTCGAGGCGGCTCAGGGGCGAGAAGCCCTCGGGCGCACCGTCGGAGGCCTTGGCGAGAGCCAGGAACGTCACGGGTCCCACGAGGTACGGGCGGGTCACGGTGCCGTGGGCCTTGGCGAGGGCAAACTCCTCGACCACGCGCTCGGACGAGAGCGAGAACTCCGTCTCCGGGCCGATCTCGGGCACGAGGTAGTGGTAGTTGGTGTCGAACCACTTGGTCATCTCGAGCGGCTGCTGCTCGGCGTTGCCGCGGGCGAGCGTGAAGTAGGCGTCGACGCCCAGGCGGCCGCCGGCGTCGTGCAGCGTGCCGAAACGGCTCGGGACGGCGCCCACGGCTACGAGCGTGTCGAGGACCTGATCATAGAGCGAGAAGGTGCCCGGGATCGCCGACGGTCCGGTCAGCCCGAGCTCGGCTAGGCGACCGACCGTGGCGAGCTGGATGGCCTCCGCGGCCCCCTGGAGCTCGGCCTGGCTGATCTTGCCAGACCAGTAGGCCTCGACAGCCTTCTTGAGCTCGCGGCGGCGACCGATGCGCGGGTAGCCGAGCACCGTTGCGGACGGGAAGAGGGCAGAGGCGTGCTGTGCAGTCATGGTGTTGTCCTTGAGAAGTCGTGAGGGGTCAGAGCGCGGTGTGGTGGCGCGCGGCGAGAAGCGGCCGGCTGGGCCGCGGGAGATCGAGCCGTCCGAGGACCTCGAGGGCCGCAGCATGCTCATTGAACGTGTAGAGGTGAAGGCCCGGGGCGCCGGCCTCGAGCGCTGACTGGGCCAGACGGACGCTTGCGTCGGTGCCGATCCGTCGGGCTGCCGCGTCGTCGTCCCCGGCCGAGCGCAGGCGATCAACCAGCGCGGGGTCGGCGGCGACGCCCGAGAGCGCAGAGAGCTTCTCGATACGGCGCAGGCTCGTGAACGGCATGATTCCAGGGATGATCGGGATCGTGACGCCGGCCCTCCGGGCCCGGTGCACGAGGGATCCGTACTGCTCGGCGCGGAAGAAGACCTGCGTGATGGCGAAGTCGGCGCCCGAGCGCTGCTTGGCCAGGAGCACTTCGACGTCGTGGCCCTCACTCGGGGACTCGGGGTGCTTCGTTGGGTACGCCGCGACGCCGATCGCGACCTTCCCCGCCGCGAACTGGGCGCAGCGGCGGCCCTCGGCCCGTCGGATGAGCTCGACAAGGTCCTGGGCGTACCGCAGGGCACCCTGGGGGGCACCGCTGCGGGGAGCATCCCCGCGCAGGGCAAGGATTCCCCGGACGCCGCGGTCGAGGAGTTCGTTGACCACTGAAGTCAGCTCCTCCGGCGTCCCGCCGACGCACGTGAGGTGTGCGAGAGGCCTCAGCGTCGTCTCGAGCTGGATCCGGTCGACCAGATCCAGCGCGGTGTCGTGGTTGGACCCGCTCGCCCCGTACGTCACGGAGACGTAGTCCGGATCCGTGGCCTCAAGCTGCCGGATCGTGGACCACAGAGTCGCCGAGGCAGCCTCGCTGCGGGGCGGAAAGAGTTCATAGGAGAGGGCTACCGGCGCCGTGGCCTGTGGCGACGGTGCCTCTAAGAGGGTTGGCGGTGACATTTGCGTCCTTGGCGGTCCAGTCCGCCCGGAGCCAAGCCGGGATACGGCTGGTCCAGGGCAGGATTCAGAAAGGGATCGCAGGACTCACAGACCGACCACGCCGCCGCGGCTGGCGTTACGGAACAGTGAAGCTCCCTGCGGCAAATGTCAGGCCCTCACGGGGGCACCCACATCCCCGAAGCGGGGATCGCTGACACGTTGCAGAAGCAACTTGAGTACGAGCCTAGGGATCGGGGCAGGGGCGCTTCAAGCCTGTGGGCGAATGTTTCCCGGCGTGACGGAATGTGACACCCGTCGAAGAGAGCAGCGGCGCCGCTATCCGCCGAGCAGAAGGCGTTCGGCCCGCGGCGCAAGCGCGCGGTCGAGCACGAGGCATGCGGCGCCGACGGCACCCACATCCTCGCCCAGACTCGTCGCGGTGAGCTGGATCCGGTAGATCCCGCGCGTCGCGAGCAGATCGTTGACCATGTCCGGCATGACCGAGAGGCAGAAGTCGGCGACGGGTTCCCAGAAGGGCCCGCCGAAGACCATCCGTTCGACGTCGAGCAGATTGCCGACTACGGCGGCGGCCCACGCCATCTTGCGCGCGGCCGCGGCAAGGATCTCGACGGCGCGCTGGTCCCCTTCGCTGGCACATGCGTTCAGCCGGGCAAACGCCGCCTGGAAGTCTGCCGCCGTCGGGTCGGCCCCGAGCGGTTCGAGGATCCCGGTCTCGATGGCACGGCCGACGATCCGCGGGGGCTCGAGGGCCGTAGCGATGGTGCCGCGCATGCCGCAGCCGTCAAAGCACTCCGGACCGTCGGGATCGACGATGATGTGCCCGATCTCGCCAGCGTTGCCCGAGCTTCCCCGGTAGACCTCGCCGTTGAGCACGAGGCCGCAGCCAAGGCCCGTACCGAGGTAGAAGAACGCGTACGAGTCAGTGCCGCCCGGGCCGCCGGTCCAGGACTCGGCGACGGCCGCGCCCGTCACGTCCTTGTCTATCGTCGTCTCGAGCCCCGTGGCCTCCGCCACCATGGACTGGAGCGGGACATCGTCCCAGCCCGCCAGGAGTGGGGCCCCCACTACCGCGCCCCGGTCCAGGTCGATGGGTCCCGGCGCGGCGACGCCGACGCCCGCCACGAGGTCACGCGGAACGCCCGAGCCGTCTATGAGCCGGCCCACGCTGGCCGCCATCGCCGCGACCACCTCCTCGGGCTCGTGGCTCCGGGGCGTGGCGAAGGTGTCCTTCGTGACGATGGCACCGACGAGGTCCAGGAGAACCACGGTGATGATGCTCGGATCGAGGTGTACGCCCACCGCGTACATGCCGCGAGGGTTGAGACGGAGAATAGTGCGCGGCTTCCCTGGACCGGAGCCCTCCTTGCCGGCTTCCATGATGAGCTTCTGGTCCAGGAGCCGGCGTGAGATGTTGGAGATGGTCTGGGGCGAGAGCCCGACGATCTGGGCGAGCTCGACGCGGCTCAGTCCCGACTCGGAGCGCCTGATGGCGTCGAGGATGACGGTGAGGTTGAAGTCCCCCATGCGGGGAAGATTCGTGCCTCTCCGGGCAGCGGGCTGGCGTGGCTCCGTCACTGGGTCCTCTCGGCTGACGGTTGCGGGTCAGGAATCAGGCTACCCTCTCGCCCCGGATATCTCTCTCATCTGGAGATACTGCACGGAGCTCTCGCCTCCGCCGCGGTAGCGTGTCTGTGGCGGTCGACTCTCACGCCAAAGGCAGCGGATTCCGCCTGTACATCGCCTGGTCAATGGCTTCGAAGGGCAATCCCGATCGGGCTAGCGCCGCACCGACCGCGTCACCGTGAACTTCGGGTTGCGTGCCACGACGTCCGTGCGGCCCACGCCCCGCTGGAACGCCGTGCGGTAGTCGAGGTGGCGGTTCGCCACGCACCACAGCTCGCCGCCTGGCCGAAGGATCCGGCCCGCCGCGGCGATGAGCTTGAGGCCGGCTCCCTGGTGCACGCTTGCCCCGAGGTGGAATGGCGGGTTGAGGAGCACGACCTCGGCCGAGGACTCCGCCAGGCCTGCGCCGGCGTCGTCGTGCTCCACGACCACCCGCCCGGCGAGACCGTTGGCGTCCATCGTCGCGCGCGCCGAGCGCACGGCCGCCGCCGAGCGGTCGGTGGCGATGACCTGCGCCCCAGGGTGGCGGAGTGCGTAGGCGGCCGCGAGCGCTCCGGTTCCGCACCCGAGGTCTACTGCCGTGCCTTCCGGGATCCGGTCGAGGAAGCTCAGGAGGAACCGCGTGCCGATGTCGAGACGGGACGCGGCGAAGGCCCCGCCGTGGGCGCACAGTGTGAGGTCCACGTCATCATGCCGCTCGCAGACGGGATACGGCGGAGCGGCGGGAACCGGAAGGGGGCCGGCTGCGGTCAGCAGACGCGACTTCTGCACAGCGAGCCCGGCGCTGACATCGGCGAACCGTGTCCTCAGGACGTCGTTCATGGCGAGCGTCATGTGCTTCACCCTGCCGCCCGCCACGAGCACGACGTCGGGCGCGGACCACCGCGCGATGGCGTCGGCGATCTCCTCCAGCTCGGCGAGGCCGCGGGGCAGCTGGACGAGCACGAGACGGGCCCCGGCAAGCAGGCCGGCATCAAGCCCATGCGGCTCCGAGCACCCGGCGAGGCCCAGCGCGTCCGCGTTGGCCGCGAGCGCGGCGCGTCCGGTCACGAGGTCCTGGTGGACCCGTATCCCGGTAAGGCCGCTCGCGGCCAGCTGGAGGGTAATGGCGCCATAGGCGTCGCCGATGACGGCGATCTCGCGGCCCGTCAGCCCTCTGATGCCCGATGCGTCGAGGCCGCGCTCCCCGAGGAGCCGGTCGGTGGCGTCGAAGGCCTGGAGGTTCTCGGCCTCGACGTCGGGAAACCGTCGCAGCGCCTCGAAGGCGAAGCCGGGAAGGTGGAGGTCGTCGTCGTGCACCCGTCCACCCTAGCGGCGGGAGAGCCAGTCGAGAGCGGCGCCCGCGGCGCGGTAGCCGGACATCCCGTGGGTCCCCGGTCCGGGCGGGGTCGCGGCCGAGCACAGGTATACCCCGGGGACGCCGGTCGCGTAGGGGTTCGGGGAGAGGACGGGACGCGCGATGAGCTGGAGGCCCGTGGTGGCTCCCGTACCGATGTCCCCTCCCACATAGTTGGCGTTGTGGGCCGCGAGGGCGGCCGGGCCGCGGGACGCAACGCCGCGGACGCGCCGCCTGAACCCCGGAGCGAAGCGCTCGATCTGGGCGATGACGGCCTCGGTCGCGTCGCCGGCGTAGGCGTGGGGGACGTGGGCATAGGACCAGATGGGGTTGATGCCGTCCCGCGAGCGCGTGGGGTCTGCGAGGTACTGCTGGCCCACCAACACAAAGGGGCGGGCGGGCATCCTGCCGCGGGTGATGTCGGCCTCGGCCCGTGCGATCTCCTCGAAAGTCCCCCCGAGATGGACCGTCCCGGCTCGGCGCGCGTTCTCGGATGTCCAGGGGATGTCCCCCTCGATTGCGAAGTCGACCTTGAACGCCGCTGGCCCGCGGCGGAAGCGCGAGTACGCCCGGGCGGTCGTCGCGGGGAGCCTCGGTCCGAGCAGTCGGGCCGCCGCGGCCGGCGCGAGATCGAGCAGGACCAGGTCCGCGCCGTCGAGCTCTCCAATGGACGTGACGGTGGTGCGCGTCTGGATCGAACCGCCCAGGCTCTCGAGCCGGCGGGCGAGCGCGGCCGTGATCGACTGCGAACCGCCCTCGGCTACGGGCCAGCCGACCGCGTGGGCGGTCGCCGCGAGAACGAGTCCCACGGAGGTGGTCAGGGGTGCCGAGAGCGGGGCGAACGCGTGCGCGGCGATGCCGCCGAACAGTGCCCGGGCTTCGTCGTCGCGCCATCGGCGCGCGGTGAGGGTGGCGGGCAATAGGGCGTCGAGTCCGAATCTGGCGAGCGCCCAGGGATGACGGGGCCTGTGGACGGGCGGCGCGAGGACTTCGCCCACAAGGGTGGCGAAGTCCCGGGCAGTCCGGCCGACGATCGCATCCCATGCAGGCCCGTCCCGGCCGAGTCCCGCCACCGTCCGGTCGAGGTCCTGCCAGAGCACGCCCTCACGGCCGCCGTCGAGCGGGTGGGACAGCTGGACCTCCGGCCACCGCCAGCGGAGTCCTTCTGCTTCGAGGCCGAGGCCGGCGAGGAACGGCGAAGCCGCGGCGAGCGGGTGGAAGGCCGAGCAGTCGTCCGCGACGACGCCGGGCAGGGTGGGCTCGGACGAGCGGCACCCGCCACCGAATGTCTCCTGGGCCTCGAGGACGCGCACGGTCACTCCGCGGGCAGCAAGATGCACCGCGGCGGCAAGCCCATTGGGCCCGCTCCCCACGACCACTGCACTGCTCACATTCCCATCCTGCCACTCGGCACTGGCGCGATGCGCCGGTGCGCGACATGATCCCAGCATGGACGGCACCGCAGACGGTCAGCCGCCGGGGCTGCGGACGCCTCGGCGCACGACGCCGCGCGGACGCCTGCCCGGGTGGGTCCCCCTCGCGCCCTGGCTGAGGCACTATGAGGCGAAGTGGCTGAGGGACGACGCCGTGGCCGGTGCGGCGCTGTTCGGGCTGCTGATCCCGGCGGGCATGGCCTACGCCCAGGCTGCGGGACTTCCGCCGGTGATGGGTCTCTACGCGACGGTCGTGCCCATGATCGTCTACGCGATCGTCGGCCCGAGCCGGGTTCTCGTGCTCGGCCCCGACTCTGCGCTGGCGCCGCTCATCGCGGCCGCCGTCCTCCCCCTGAGCGCCGGTAGCCCGGTCCGGGCGGTTGCGCTCGCGGGTCTCCTCGCGGTGCTCATGGGGGCGATCATGATCGCGGGCGCCGTCCTGCGCCTCGGCATTGTGACCCAGCTCCTCTCGCGTCCCATCAGGCTCGGGTACCTGAGCGGGCTCGCTGTCGTGGTCGTGTCCTCGCAAGTCCCGCTCCTGCTCGGGGTACGGGCCGACGGCGAGACGCCGTGGCAGCGGTTCGCCGCGACGGCGGGAGCGGTCGGCGGCCTGAATCCGGCGGCGCTCGGCGTGGGTGCGGGATGCCTTGCGATCATCTGGGGCAGCCAGGCCCTGGGCTGGCGGCTAGGGGGCGTGTTCATTGCGGTCGCGCTCTCCACCCTCGTCACCTGGGCCGCAGGTCTGGACCAGCGGATGGCCGTGACAGGGGCCCTCCCCACCGGGGTGCCCACGCCGTCCCTCGGCGGCGTCACTGCCGCAGACGTCGGCGCACTCCTCGCCCCGGCGGCCGGCATCGCGCTCATGACGTTCGCGGACTCGGGGGTCCTGTCCAAGAGCCTCGCAGCCAAGTACGGCGGTGACGTGTCCGGCAACCGCGAGCTCGCCGCGATCGGGCTCTCGAACGTGGCTGCGGGCATCTTCGGCGGGTTCCCGGTTTCGGCCAGCGGTTCCCGCACTCCCGTCGCACTCGGGGCCGGAGCGCGCAGCCAGCTCGCCGGAGTCGTGGCTGCGGTGCTCGTGGCCGCGTTCATGCTCCTCGCTCCGAGCGTTACGGCGTACCTTCCGACGGCGGCCCTCGCCGCGGTGGTCATCGCCGCCGTCCTCGGGCTCATCGACGTCAAGGCGATCCTCCGGCTCGGGCGCATGAGCACCACAGAGACCGTGCTCATGGCCGCGGCGTTCGCGGGCGTAACGACCGTCGGCGTGCTTCCCGGCATCCTCGTTGCGATCGGACTGGCGCTCCTGGAGTTCATCCGGCGGGCGTTCACCCCCTACCGGGCCGAACTGGGGCACCTCGAGGAGGTCCCGGGCTACCACGACCTCTCTCGTCACCCCGAGGGAGAGCGCATCCCGGGGCTCATCCTCGCGCGGTTCGACGCACCGCTCTTCTTCGCGAACGGCTCCGTCCTGACCGCCTATCTGCGCTCACTGGTCGAGGCCGCCGACCGTCCCGTGACCCATGTGGTCCTTGCGGCGGAGCCAATCACGGGGATCGACACCACGGCTCTCGACGATCTCATCGAACTCGACGAATGGCTCGCCGAGCGCGGAATCCAGCTCGTCTTCGCCGAGCTCAAGGGACCGATGAAGGACCGGCTCGTGCGCTTCGGCACCCGCGCCCGGTTCGGCGTCGACCACTTCTACCCGACCGTGGGCGCCGCGGTCCGCGCGCTGCGGGCGGACCGGGACCCCGGCTGACTGGGCTGGCGAGGGGCTCCCGTCGCGACGGGAGCCCCTTGCCAGGCGGTCGCCGCGCTGTTAGGGCGTGACCCGCGTGAACACGGCGTCCGTCCGGTTGTCCGTGCTCCCGCTGTTCGCGCGAACGGAGAGCGAACCGAACTGCGCTCCGATGGCGGCGAGGCCCTGGTAGTCGCCCGTGAAGAAGCCACGGGCATTGGGCGCCGTCATCATGTCGAACGGCCCGTAGAGGTGAGTCTCGTTGCCGAAGGACACGCCGCCCGCGGGCAAGGAGGTGAACCAGTAGTCAGTCGGCAGCGTGCTCGTGTTCCCGGCCGCGAGGCTCCGGAAGTCGTAGTAGGTCACACCGACCGTGCCGTTGGCCACACGCACGCTGGGTGTGAAGGCCGGAGCACCGTGCGGCGCGTTGACCTGAGCGGGCGCGCTCCAGGTCGCCCCGCCGTCGGCCGACGTCGAGATGGCCACCTCGTCATAGTGCCCACCGTTGAACCGCGAGTCCTGCCACACCACGTAGAGCTGGCCAGTGGCCGGATCGATGGCGGGTTCGGGGATGATGTCCCCCGTCCTCACGGCCGCGCCCGTATTCGGATCAGTGACGCCCACCGTGTTGAGCTGGGCGATGACCTGCGGCGCCGTCCACGTCGTTCCGCCATCCGTGGACTTGGTGTAGGCGACGTTCGTCCCGTGCAGCTGGTCGACGCCGTTCTTGCCTGTGCCGAGGATGAGGTCGAAGACGTTGTACAACGTTCCGTTCCGCGGATCGACGACGATCTGGTTGCCGATGGTCTGCTGGTTCTGGGCGGTCGGGACGATCGCAGTGGCCGGGCTCCAACTCTTCCCGCCGTCTGTCGTCTTGGAGAAGTACGTCGGGCCGGTGTAGGCCGCGGCGTGGGCGGCCGAGCGGGGATTGTCGGTCGGGGAGACCAGACGGTCCCACACGGCGTAGGCGGTGCCGGGTGTGTTCGGATCCGCAGTGACGGACTCCTTGTCGTTGAAGAACTGGGACGTACCGAGGTCCTCGATCAGCGCCTTCGGAGCGGTCCACGTTGCCCCACCGTCGGTGGACGTGGATGCCAGGACGGCGTTGTCGGAGCCGACGCCCTGGAACGAGATCGACACCGAGTACGCGGTGCCGTCGGGGCCGATGGACACCCACGGATCCGAGGCCCGGTCGTAGCGTGCGGGACCGCCGGCGCAGGCGCTGAACGGCTGCGCCGTCTCGTTCCAGGTCTTGCCGCCGTTGGTGGAGTAGCCGGCCACGAGGCCGTGGGAACCGCCGTCGGACCAGCGGTCCTGCTGCCACACGCCGATGATGTTGCGCGGGTTGGTCGGGTTGACCGCCACCCAGGGCTCTACTTCGGCGTTGGGGTAATTCACAGCGCCAGGCGCGGCGCCCAGCGTGCACGTGGCAAACGGACTTGTCCCGCTGGCCGTGACCGGCGGGGTGGCCGTTGCCGCGGAGGCCACGGAGGGGGTGAGCAGGAGCGCGGCAGGCAAGAGGGTGAGAGCTGCCACGTACCGGAAATGCTGATGGATCACTGCGTTCTCCTTGTCAGGGAAGCCGATCATTTGGTGGATGGTGCGCCCGGAAAGGAGGACGATCGAGAGCGGATCGTCCACGCACACCAGATGACCACCCGTGGCCGCACTCGCGCAAGGGACTGGGGCCCACGTCTTCAGCGATGGTTCCCCGTGATGAACTGTGCTGTCGGCTCCGCGAGCGATGCGCCGATCTCGTACGGGGTGCGCTTCGCCCCCTTGACGGCAAAGGAGTGGTCGCCGCCCTCCTGCCACGCGAGTGTCGCCGTGGGCAGCTTCGCCACGACGGCGTCGAGCAGCTCGGCGGTCGCGAGGGTATCCCGCGTGCCGGAGAGGAACAGCATCGGCAGCCTGAGTCCGTAGAGGTGGTCGTCGCGGAGCTTCTCCGGCTTACCCGCCGGGTGGAGCGGGTAGCCGAGGAACACGAGGCCGGCGGGATCCATGGCGCTCTCGGCAACGGCCATCGAGGCGATCCGCCCTCCGAACGACTTCCCCGCAGCCCACAGCGGCTCCCCGGCCGAGCGCCGTCGTGCCTCCTCGAAGGCGGCCTGCCATACCGGAATCGCCTTGGGCGCGCGGTCGGGCACACGCTTGCCGGCCTCCATGTAGGCGAAGTTGAACCGCAGAGTGGCCATCCCGAGCTCGTTGAGTGCCTCGCAGAAGCCGACCATGAACGGATGGACCATGCCCGCTCCGGCGCCGTGCGCGACGACGACGGTCGCCTCAGCCGCTTCGGGCCGTGAGTAGACGGCGGAGACGTCGCCGGACGGGGTGTGGATCGTGAGAGGTTCGCCGCGGGGGGTCATGAGACTATCCTGCCGTCCATGGACCTCGACGTCAGGCCAATACCGAAGCCGCAGCGGCATCGCGCCGTGTTCGCCGCGTTCGCGAACCTCGGGGTGGGCGAATCCTTCATCCTCATCACGAACCACGACCCGGCGCCGCTGAGGGCCGAGTTCGACAGCGACCAGTACGGCGCCTCCTCGTGGGAATACCTCGAGCGCGGACCCGAGTGGCGGCTCCGGGTCACCCGGACCGCCGCCACTCCCCTACCGCGCGTCGTCGCCGACACGCTCGCCCTCGCGGAGGCGCACGACGCCGACGCGTCGGGTGCTGTCTTCCGGCTCACCATGGGCAACCGGGACCTTGACTCGAACGTCATCGCACTGCCGCCCCATGGGACGATCGGGGAGCACGTGGGACCAGATCTCGATGTGCTCCTTCATGTCATCTCGGGGAGCGGCACGCTCGCCACCGAAGGGGGCGAGGTCCCGCTCTCACCCGGGGCCCTCGTCTGGCTCCCCCGGCGCTCGCGGCGGCAGTTCACCGCCGGGGCGCTCGGGCTCCGCTACCTCTCGGTGCACCAGCGCAAGTCGGGGCTCGGCCTGACGCCGCGCCCCTGAACCCGATGCGGACCGCGCGCTCCCCTCGATCAGACGGGTGGCCCGAGGAACCTCACCCAGCGAGGTTGCTGATCATCGCCTCAAGCGCGCGCACTGTGCGGTCGTACTCGCCGTCCTCAAGTCCCTTGACCGTGATATCCCGGATGCCCTGCACGGTCTCGCGGGCGCCGTGCAGTTCGACCCGGCCCAGGTCCGTCAAGCGGTAGACGCCCGCCTTCTCGGCCACGAGCCCTCCGCCGAGCAGTGGTTCGAGGTGACGCTCGGAGGTCTCCTGGGTTGGCGTGTCGAGGAATGGCGCGATGGCTTCGTCGAGCTGCGCCACCGTCGCTTCGGTGTCCGCGAGGACGTTCAGGAGCTGCCACTGCCGACGGCTGAGGCGGTGCCGTTCGAGCGCCTCATCGAAGCGTTCCTCAAGCAGCCTGTCGAGAGTCTTGAGCAGGAATCCGATGGGCTTCTGGGTGTCCTGGGTGTTGTGCATGGCGATCCCCCTAAGTCAGTCGTCGACACCACTATGCGCCGCGCCGACCGCAGGGACTAGGGACCTCAGTCCGTGGGTTGGAGCGTCTGGGTCCGGATCTCCCGGCCCGCGGACTTGACGATCTGGGCGAGGCTCGCAGCCGCGGCGGCCTCGCCGTCGAGGATGGCGGACGCCAGATCCTCGACAAGGTCGATGTACTCGGTGAGCTTCACGGCGTGTTCCCTCTCGATGGAGCGGTTCTCGTCTCGTCCTCTACTGGCCCGGGCACCGCCAGTGTAGGGAACGCACGCGAGGCACCCGGCACACGCGCGTCACACTGGGCGCGCGGCCCGTCTCCAAGCGAACGGCGGGTGAAAGGCCTGCAAACCCTGCCCCAAGTGGGGGCGCCAACGCCAAGAGGGCCGCCCTGACGGACGGCCCTCTTCATATGGTGGAGGTAAGGGTGTGTGATGTCAGGACATCGTTGACGCATGTGGCGGGACATCGTTGACAGGTGACAGTGGACTGCTGTGGCGGGACATCGTTGACGCCTTCCGGCATGTCGCGGGACATCGTTGACACCTCGCCCATTGGGCTTCTGCCATGTCGAAGAACAAGGTCATCGTCCTCGCAGTCCTGGAGGGTGGGATTGTCCAAGGCCGAAGCAGCCCGCCGGTACGGCATCAGCCGCCAATGGGTCCACCAACTCATCGCCCGCCACGCAGCCGAAGGAGAGGCCGGCCTCGAGGCCCGCTCCCGGCGGCCCCGCACCAGCCCGCAGCAGACGCCGGCCAACGTTCAGGAGAGGATCCTGGTCCTACGCGCCGACCTGCAGGCCAAGGGCCTGGACTCCGGGGCCGAGACCATCGCTGCCCATCTCGGACGCGAGGGCCTCCCGGTGCCCGCGAGCACCACCATCCACCGCATCCTCCGGGCCGCCGGCGCGGTCGCCCCCGAACCCCACAAGCGTCCCAAGTCCTCCCTGCGACGCTTCGCCGCGGCCCAGCCCAACGAGACCTGGCAGTCCGACTTCACCCACTGGCACCTGGCCGACGGCACCGACACCGAGATCATCGACTTCCTCGACGACCACTCCCGCTGCCTGCTCCACCTCACCGCCCACCCCAGGACGACCGGCGCCATCGTCGTGGACGCCTTCCTGGACACCGCACAGGAACACGGCCTGCCCGCCAGCACCCTGACCGACAACGGCATGGTCTACACCACCCGCCTGGCCGGCGGGAAAGGAGGCCGCAACGCCTTCGAGAGCCTCATCGCAGGGCTCGGGATCGTCCAGAAGAACGGATCCCCCGGCCACCCCCAGACCCAGGGCAAGATCGAGCGCTTCCACCAGACCCTGAAGAAATGGCTCCACAGCCAGCCTCCGGCCCAGACCATCGAGGACCTGAACGACCAGCTCACCAGATTCCGCCACGTCTACAACCACGAACGCCCCCACCGCGCGCTCGGCAGGCACACACCCGCCGAGGCCTACGCCCAGACCCCCAAGGCCGGCCCCGCGGCCGCCGCCCAGGGGGCACACTTCCGCGTCCGGACCGACCGCGTCGACGCCGACGGCAAGGTCACCCTCCGCCACGCGGGACGCCTCCGTCACCTCGGCATCGGCCGCGCCCACAGGCACAAACGCATCATCCTGCTCGTCCACGACGCCGAGGCCACCGCCATCGAGCACGGCACCGGCGAGATCCTCGCCGA
>NZ_JAVFJK010000011.1 GCF_030908215.1 Sinomonas sp. ASV486
CCCCCCCCCCCCCACGACCGCCTCATCCCGTTCACCCGCATCACCCAAGGGCTCGCCAGCGCGGAGGAGCTGCATCCGGGGCACCTCTTCACCGCGTGTACGATGCTCGGGCGCGTGGGGTTCAACGACGTCATGACCGTCGAGTACATCTCGCCGCCCGCGGGCGCCTCCCCGGGCCGGGCGCGGATCGTCAAGAGCGGGCGCCTCGTCCTCGGCTCGATCGACGTCACGGTCACCGCGCACGACGGCGGGTCGACCGTCCGTTGGGTGCAGCACTTCGGTCTGGGCCGGTTCGTGCGGCCCGTGAGGTGGGCCGCCTCGGCCGTGGTCCCCTTTCTGTACCGGACGATGCTCAGTCGGCTCCTGCGCGGCGGCTGAGCGCGGCCGAAAACCCGGTTTCGCCTCCGCTACTCCGCCGGACTCTGCTGCCCCGCCAGGATGTAGGTCCTGAGGTCATCGAGCGTCTGCTGCATGTGCGCATCCATCGTGGTGCGTGCTGCTTCTGGATCGTGGCTGTTCAGAGCAGCGCAGATGGCTGCATGCATCTCAATCGCGTGCTCCTGGATCTCGGGAACGGCAGACGTCTCCGAGCGGCGCTCGGCGAGGACCTGGCTCAGCGGCTCGAGCAGGACCGCCACGAACGGGTTTCCGGACGCACGGAGCACCACGTCGTGGAAGGCAAGGTCCGCCTCGACGAATCGGCGGAGGTCCCCGGCCGCGTGGGCGTCCCGCATCTCGTCGACGATCGCGCCCAGTTCCGAGAGCTCCTCATCGGTGATGCGCTCGGCGGCCAGCTCGGATGCGCCGGTCTCGAGCATGCGGCGCAGTTCGATGAGCTGCACCGCGGAGTTCCGGGCGTCCGCGCCCTCGTTGGTGGCGCGCAGAACGGCGTGGAGCGAACTCCAGTGGTTGATCGGGTTGACGAAGGTCCCCCTGCCCCGCTCGACCCGCAGGATGTTCTGCGCTGTGAGGGTCTTGATTGCCTCACGGACCGTCATGCGGCTGACATCGTGCCGCGCGGCGAGGTCGAGCTCGCCCGGAACCGGCGCGCCGGGCGCGAACTCGCCGGCTACGATCCGGTCGAGGAGTTCGTCCGCTACCTCGACAACGAGTGATCTCCGCGCCACTTGGCCCCTATCTTCCGCACCGTCAAGTTGTCGCAGCTCGCGACAGATTACTGCCAAGTCTACGAACGGGCCCCTCTTGCGTTGGAGAAGTCCGCCCGGCATACTCACATCAGATGTCTGACATCTTACATTCATGATTCACACAAGGAAGTGTTCGCATGCTCCTCGAAGCCGAGGCCCTCGCCAGCTACCCCGCAGAGCGGGACATCGCCGCGCACGAGGTCGCTGAACGGGTTGCCCTGTCCGGCCGTGTGCTCGTCGTCCTCGACGACGACCCCACCGGAACCCAGTCGGTCGCCGATCTGCCCGTCCTCACCGCCTGGGAGACCGAAGACTTCCGCTGGGCGTTCGGCTGCCGCATCGACGGCGCACGCCCGGCCGCCGTGTACGTCCTGACGAACACGCGCAGCCTCGACCCCGGCGAGGCAGCGCAGCGCAACCGTCAGGTTGTCGCGGCGGCAAGCCGCGCCGCGCAGGAGGAAGGCATCCGGCTCGCCTTCGTCAGCCGGAGCGACTCGACCCTCCGCGGACACTTCCCCCTCGAGACGGACGTCCTCGCAGAGGCCATCGCCGCGCACGGCGGCGCAGCGGTCGACGGCGTCGTCATCGTCCCGGCCTTCCCCGACGCCGGCCGCGTCACGATCGGCGGCCACCACTACGTGCGCACGACGGCGGGTGGCGGCGGTGGCCCCGCCGGCTCGCCCGAGGCGTCACTCACCCCGGTGAGCGAAACCGAGTTCGCCAAGGATGCGACGTTCGGCTTCTCAAGCTCCTACCTGCCCGCGTACGTCGAGGAGAAGACCTCAGGACGCCGGTCCGCCGGCGACGTGATCGTGCTCGACCTCGCCACCATCCGCGCGGGCGCGGGCGCCATCGCCGACGCCATCTCCCCCGCGGCGGACTCGACCCCGATCGTCGTGGACATCACGGGCGAGAACGACCTCCGGGCCCTCGCCCTCGGGCTCGAAGAGGCTGAGGGGCGGGGGAAGCACCTCCTCTACAGGGTGGGGCCGCCCTTCGTCCGCGGCCGCATCGGCCAGGACGTCCGTGAGCCCCTCACAGCGGAGGAGGTCTACGGCCGCGTTCCCGGCGGTGCACGCACCGACCTCGCGCCCGGGGGCCTCATCGTCGTCGGCTCGCATGTGGGCCTCACGACCCGTCAGCTTGCGAGACTGAGGGAAGAGCATGCGTCTGCACGGACGATCGAGATCGACGTCAACCGGCTCCTCGACCCGGGAACCGCTCCTTTCCACCTCGACGCGACGGTGGCCGCCGTCATCGACTCCCTGGCCTCCGGGGATGTCATCATCCACACGTCCCGCGCGCTCGTGAAGACGGGCAACCCCGCCGAGAGCCTGCAGATCGCGCGGACGGTGAGTGCCGCCGTCGTGAGCGTTGTGAACCGCACGCTCAAGGCAACGCCCCCGCGCTTCGTGATCGCCAAGGGCGGCATCACCTCGTCCGACGTCGCGGCCCACGGACTCGAGATCCGCCACGCGATCGTGCGCGGTCCGATGCTCCCGGGCATCGTCTCCTTGTGGGAACCCGTGAGCGGTCCCGCCCGCGGCATCCCCTACGTCGTGTTCGCCGGGAACGTCGGCGACGACGAGTCGCTCGCCCAGGTCACCAAGACCCTCAGCGCCTTCTGACCCCTTCCGCAGCCCCTCAGGCCCAGAGTCCACAGGAGGACCACCATGCTCGACACCACCCCGACCACATCTGACCGCGACCACCCGGCCACCACCGAGACCGTTGCCGTCCTCGGCCTCGGTGCCATGGGCCTGCCCATGGCCACGCGGCTTGCGACCGACCTGACGGTCCACGGCTTCGACATCGCCCCGGTCCGCCTCGGGCTCGCCGCCGCCGCGGGCATCGAGACGTTCGGCACGGCCAAGGAAGCCGCTGAGGGCGCCGACGCGCTCCTGCTCGCCGTGCGCAATGGCGAGCAGCTCGACGAGGTCCTCTTCGGCGAGGACGGCGTTGCCGCCTCGCTCAAGCCCGGCGCCGTCGTGATCCTCACGAGCACGGTCGGCACCGACGCCATCCCCGGCACAGTCGCGCGTCTGGCCGCGCTCGGCGTGGGCCTCGTCGACGCACCGCTCTCCGGCGGTCCCGTGCGGGCCGGCGAGGGCGACCTCCTCATCGTCGTCGGCGCGACGCCGTCGGACTACGAGAAGGCACACCCCGTTCTGGCGCTGCTCGCCTCGACGCTGACCGTGGTCGGTGACAGGCCTGGCGACGGGCAGGCCCTCAAGACAGTCAACCAGCTCCTGTGCGGGGTACACATCGCCGCCGCAGCCGAGGCACTCGCCCTCGCCGACGCGCTCGGCCTGGACCAGGCCAAGACGCTCGCGGCCCTCGAGGCAGGCGCCGCCGGTTCCTTCATGCTCTCCAACCGCGGCCCGCGCATTCTCGAGGCCTACACCGAGAGCGGTGCCGAGGTGCTCTCAAGGCTCGACATCTTCGTCAAGGACATGGGGATCGTGGGCAAGGCCGCACGCTCGGCGGGCCTCGCCGCCCCGGTCGCAGCCGCCGCCGAGCAGCTCTACCTCCTCGGTCAGGCCCAGGGCCTCGCTGCCGCGGACGACTCCGCAGTCATCAAGGTCGTGGCGCCCGCCCGGAGGACCGCCTAGCCCTTCCGGAGGGCGTCGGCGGGGGCTGCCAATCCCGTTGACAGACCTCATATTTCCTATAGGATCTTTTCGTGAGCCGCATCACGCGGCAGTTGTCTACCCCCTTCGACCCCCAACATCTGCAACGGAGCACCATGTCGACCGAACCAGCGTTCACCGCCGAATCGTGGCCCATCGCTACATGCCTCCACGGATTCCGAGCCGTGGACCGCAACGGGCTGGCGCTGCACGATGCACCCGCTGAGGTCTGGGATGACATGTTCGCCCAGATCGCCGACGTCGGCTTCACCCTTGCGGAGCTCGCCGACAGCCACGTGCGCCCCGCCGACCTCGAGCCCTCGCGCCGCGACGAGTTCCTCTCGATCGCCAGGTCCCACGGGGTCGGCATCCCGTCCGTGCACCTCCAGCGCCAGAGCGTGATCATGCCGGGCCACGAGGACCGCAACCTCGAGTACGCCCACCGCACGATCGACGCCGCAGCCGAGTGGGGCATGCAGGTCTTCTCCACTGGGCTCCACCAGCCCTTCAGCGCGGCCCAGCGCAATGCCCTGTGGTTCTGGACGGCCCAAGGCCCTCAGGACCCCGATGATCGCGACGTGTGGGACACCGCCGTCGGGCGCATCCGCGAGCTCGGCAAGCACGCCGCCGACCTGGGCCTGCGCGTCTCGCTCGAGATGTACGAGGACACCTACCTCGGCACCGGAGACAGTGCCGTCCGCTTCGTCGAGGAGGTGGGCCTCGACAACGTAGGCCTCAACCCCGACATCGCGAACCTCATCCGGCTGCACCGCCCCATCGAGGACTGGCGGGACCTCTTCGCCAAGACGCTTCCCTACGCCAACTACTGGCACGTGAAGAACTACTCGCGCGACGAGGCCGCGGACGGCAGCTGGGCCACCTCCGTGCCCTCGACGATGGAGACCGGCCTCATCAACTACCGCGAGGTGTTCCGGGACGCGATCGCCACCGGCTTCGACGGGATCATCCTGGCCGAGCACTACGGGGGCGACAGCCTCGGCGTCTGCGCCACCAACCAGAAGTACATCCGCACTCTGCTGCCCAAGGGCTAGGGGGAAACCATGTCTGAACTCACCGTCGCCGTCGTAGGCTCCGGCTACATGGGCGGCGGCATCGCCCAGGTCCTTGCCCTGGGCGGAGCCACCGTCCGGATCGCGGACGTCTCCGAGGAGATCGCAGCCAAGAACTTCGAGCGCCTCCTCGAGGAGGCCCGCCAGTTCGTGGCCGACGGGCTCTTCCCGGAGGACGCTGTGGAACGCCTCGAGGCGCATCTCTCGCCCGCGCCGTCCATCGAGGACGCTGTGGCAGGAGCCGACTTCATCGAGGAGGCCGTGCCCGAGAAGATCGAGGTCAAGCACGAGACGCTGCGCCGCATCTCCGCCGCGGCCCGGCCCGACGCCGTCATCGGCTCCAACACCTCGACGATCCTCATCGCGTCCCTCGCCGAGGCCGTGACCAACCCGGAGCGCTTCCTCGGCGTGCACTTCTCCAACCCGGCCCCGTTCATCCCGGGCGTCGAGCTCATCCCGCATCCCGGGACCGACCCATCCGTGCTGCCCCTGGTCGAGGACCTCGTGGCCTCCACGGGCAAGGAGACCGCACGGGTCAAGGACGCGACCGGCTTCGTGCTCAACCGGCTCCAGTACGCGCTGTTCCACGAGGCGACGCAGATCGTCGAGGAGGGCATCGCCACCCCGGAGGACATCGACACGATCGTCCGGACGACCTTCGGCTTCCGCCTGCCGGTGTTCGGGCCCTTCGCCATCGCGGACATGGCTGGCCTGGACGTGTACTCCTTCTGCTACGAGTCCCTGCAGAGCCGCTGGCCCGAGCGCTTCGCGACTCCCGCATCGCTCCAGGACCTCGTGGACGCCGGCAAGTTCGGCACGAAGTCCGGAGCCGGCTATCTCGACGTCCCCGCCGAGCGCACCCCTGAACTCGTCGCGTACCGCAACAAGGCGTATGCGGCCATCAAGAAGCTCATGGACGAGCTCGGCCCGGCGCCCATCGCGGCGGCTTCCGCGCACGGCGCCAACTAACCCCGACAAGGAGAAACACCATGACTGCCTTCCCCACATCCCGCACGGTCATCCTGACCGGCGCAGCATCGCCGCGCGGCATCGGTCGCGCGTCGGCGCACTACCTCGCCGAGCTCGGCTGGAACATCGGCATCATCGACGTCGACGCCGACGCCGCGAAGAGGGTTGCCGAGGAGATCGCCCTCGAACACGGCGTCGTCGCCGCGGGAGCCGGCGCCGACGTCTCGGACGAGGCCCAGGTGCGGGCCGCCTTCGACGAGCTCGAGGGCGCGCTCCCCCAGATCGTGGCACTCGTGAACCTCGCGGGCGTCTCCTCCGCCGTGTCCTACCTCGAGGTGACCCCCGAGGAGTGGAACAGGGTCATGGGAATCAACATGAACGGTGTGCACTATGCGACGCGGCGCGCCGTCGAATCGATGGTCACCCACGGTGTGGGCCGCGTGGTGAACCTCTCCTCCGTCTCCGCGCAGCGTGGCGGCGGGACGTTCAGCAAGACGGTCTACTCGGCCGCGAAGGCCGGAGTCATCGGCTTCTCACGCAGCGTGGCCCGTGAGCTCGGCCATGCCGGCATCACCGTCAACGTCATTTCCCCCGGGCCGATCGACACGGACATCATGGGCGGGACGCTCACGGACGAGCGCAAGGAGAAGATGGCGGCCGACGGCGTGCTGCCGCGCATCGGCACGCCGCTGGACATCGCCGCGGCGATCGCCTATCTCATCAGCGAGGATGCCGGCTTCGTGACGGGCCAGACCCTGAACGTCGACGGCGGCCTCTACATGCACTGAGAGGACCCCATGAAATCCCTCCTCGGAACCTGGTCCAAATCACGGATCGCCTTCCTCGCGATAGGCATCGTGTTCACCGCCATCGGCGTCTTCACGATCGTCCAGGGCCGCTGAATCCCGGCCCGCCGTCGCACCGTCCCACCGCATCACCCGCACCCAACCGTTCAACTCAGCAGTTCAACTCAGCAGTTCAACTCAGCAGTTCAACTCAAAGGAGAGCTGACGTGTCCTCACCCGATCAGAGAACCCTTGCGCCGTCGGCGCAGGAGACCACCCTCAAGTCCGCCATCTCGAAGGCCGCGCGGCACCTCATGCCGATGCTGGTCATCCTCTACTTCGTTGCCTTCCTCGACCGCACGAACGTGGGCTTCGCGGAAGCCGCCCTCAGGGTGGACCGCGGAGTGAGCGACGGCGCGTTCGCCCTCGGCGCCGGGATCTTCTTCATCGGCTATGCGCTCTTCGAGGTGCCGAGTAACCTGCTCCTCAAGCGCTTCGGCGCCCGTTTCTGGCTCGCACGCATCGCGATCACGTGGGGCATCGTCGCTGCGGCCTTCGCATTCACCACGAACGACACCATGTTCACGGCGCTCCGGTTCCTCCTCGGCGTGACCGAGGCCGGCCTCTTCCCCGGCGTGATCATGTTCCTTTCGGAGTGGTTCCCGAACAAGGTCCGCGTGCAGATGTTCGCGATCTTCTACCTCGCGCAGCCGTTCTCGCAGATGATCGGTGCTCCGCTGTCCGGCGGCCTCATCAGCTTCGGCGACTCCCTCGGATTCGCCCGGGGCTGGCAGGTCATGTTCTTCGGGGAAGGTGTGCTCGCGATCGTGGCCGGCATCGCCGCGCTGTTCTTCCTCACGAACAGCCCGGCCAAGGCAAAGTTCCTCAACGACAGCGAGAAGTCCGCGCTCTCGGACGCCATGGCGCTCGAGGACCATGTCCGCACCCAGGACGGCCCGAACGGGATCTGGCGCGCCATGGCCAACTGGAAGGTCTGGTACTTCACGGTCATCTACTTCGCCCTGCAGATCGCGGTCTACGGCACCACGTTCTACCTTCCCCAGCAGGTGGCCGGGCTGCTCGGCAAGAAGGTCGGCTGGGAGGTCGGCCTGGTCTCTGCCATCCCTTGGCTCGTGGGCCTCTTCGCCTGCTACTTCCTCGGCAAGGCCGCTCACACTCTCACGCGTCGTCGCAACTGGGGCTCGCTGCTCTACATCGGCACTGGTGTGTTCATCCTCGCCTCGGGCTGGGCCGGCGCCAACGGCCAGCCGTTCCTGGGCATCGTGTTCATCACCCTCGCGGTGGCGAGCTTCCTCTCGGTCGGCCCGATCACGTGGGCGTACCCGACAGCCTTCCTCACCGGCACCGCCGCTGCGGCGGGCATCGGCCTCATCAACTCGCTCGGCAACCTCGGCGGATTCGTGGCCCCGCTCATGCGCACGGGCATCAATGCAGCGGTTCCGACGAGCTCGGGGGTCTGGGGCGTCGTGTCGCTGGGCGTGTTCGCGTTCGTCGCGGCCGGGATGGTCTTCGCCACCAAGTTCTTCAAGGGTGCGAAGTCGGATGAGCTCCTCGAGCAGGAGGCGCTCGCGCACTGACAGCGTCCTGCAGACGACGTCGGGGGGGGGCCCCCCCCCGGGGGGCCGCCCCCGCGGGGGGGGGCCCCCCCCCCGACGTCGTGCGGGTGTCAGTTCAGCTCAGTTCACTGCGAGGCGACGTCCAGGCGAGCCCGTTCCCGCACCCTGTTGATGTGAGCGCGCATCGCGGCGGCGGCCTCTTCGGCGCTCCCGCCGCGGAAGGCGTCGAGGATCGCGGAGTGCTCCACCACGGCGTCATCTGCATCGCTGACTCCGGACTTGACCGTCTGTCGCATCCGGTGCACGCGGGTAGAGATCGCCTCGGACATGTCGAGGAGGAACGGATTGTGCGTGCCCTCGAAGATGAGGTGGTGGAAGTTCCAGTCGATCGCGAAGTACTCGCGGATGAGGCCGACGGACAGCTTCTCACCGTGGGCAACGCTCTTGTGCACGATCCGCGAGATGGCGCGGTGCTCCGTGAGCGCCTGTTCTAGCCGCGGGACCAGCTCCTCGGCGTGGCGTGCCGCAAGTTCGGTGGCCCCGCCTTCCAGGACGAGGCGCGCGTCGAAGAGGGCCTCGAGCTGCCCGGCCGCCAGTGGCGGCGCAACGCGATAGCCCTTGAGCGCCTCGCGGGTCACGAGGCCGGTCCTCTCGAGCTGTACGAGGGCCTCGCGGACCGGAGTCGGGGAGACCTTGAGGTCCCGGGCAATGGCGTCGATGGACAGCCGCGTGCCCGGCGCGATGTCTGCCGTCATGAGCATGTCGAGGACAAGATCGTAGACGCGGTCGCGTAGGCCCCTCCGCTCCAGAGCGGCAGCCCCGGCCAGAGGGTAGACGGTCTCAGACATGGGCTCCTCCTGCGCCCCTGATCCTATCAGCCGGGGTCTGGCCGACGAGGGCCGAAACCTCGGTGAGGATCGCCTCGACGGCGGCCGGATCATGGGCGAACCTGCCCAGGAACAGGCCGTCCACGGCATCGGCGATCTGGGTCAGGAGCCCGGGGCCGGCGCTGCCGCCGTAGATCACGGCGGAGCCTTCGTGCCCCGGAAGGGCGCGGACGTGCTCTCGCAGCGGGCCGCACACAGCGCGGACGTACGCCGGCTCGGCCGGTTCCGTGGCCCCGATGGCCCACTGCGGTTCGTAGGCGACGATAACCTTGCCGGACAGGCCAGCCGCACCGGCCCCCGCGAGGGCGCCATCGATCTGCCGGATGCATTCAGTAGCCGCGTCCGCCGGGTCGCACCGGTCGGGCTCGCCGATGCACACGAGCGGGATCAGGCCATTGCGCAGGGCCGCTTCGGTCTTGGTCCTGACCACAGCCTCGTCCTCCCCGAAGAGGCGCCGCCGCTCGGCGTGGCCAACCTCCACGAGGTCACAGCCTGCCTCGGCGAGCTGCGCCCCGCTGACCTCCCCGGTGAACGGGCCGAAGTCTTCGGTGGCGAGGTCCTGGCCGCCCACCATCGCAAGGCCGCCGAGCGCCTCGCGCGCCGCCGCGATCGAGAGGTATCCGGGCACCACGAAGAGCCCCGCAAGTCCGTCCCGAGTTGCGGGATGGCTCCGGGCGATCGCCGCGACGGCATGGCACCAGTGCACGGTGGACTCATGGCTGAAGTACATCTTGGTGCTCGCGCCGATGAGCACCGGCGGGAAAGCCGCCATGCTCAGATGCCTTCGTAACTGCAGATCTCGCGGACCTTGTCATTGGACGCGCTCGTCTCGTCGAACACGTAGGTGAGCCATTCCCGCACGTTGCGCCGGGCCTGCTCGATGCCGATGACGCGCTGGCCCATGCACAGGACCTGGGCGTTGTTGGACAGGATGCTGCGCTCCACCGAGAAGCTGTCATGGGCAGTCACGGCGCGGATTCCCCTGACCTTGTTGGCAGCGACGGCCACCCCGAGCCCCGTGCCGCAGAAGAGGATCGCACGGTCCGCCTCGCCGCGGGCCACCATCTCGGCTGCGGTGGTGGCGATCGTCGGATAGTTGGTGCCGCCGTCGGCAGCCACGCCGACGTCTGCGAGAGACGCCACGAGATCGCTCGCCTCAAGGTCCTTCTTGATGGCTTCCTTGTAGTCGAAGCCAGCGTCGTCCGAGCCGACGACGATGCGCCATGCAGGCATGGGTTCTCCTTCAGATAGATGGGATTGGTGTCACTCAGCGGCGATGACGGTGTGGACGCGCTCGGCGATGAGGGCAAGGGAGACGGCGCCGGGGTCCGGGGTGCCGAGGGACTTCGCGCCGTGCGAGCGGGCCCGACCCATGCCGGGCATGAGATCCGCGGTCGCCTCCGCCGCCGTGGCCGCCGCGGAGGCGGCCTTCCGCCAGGCCTCCGCGAGGCTCTCGCCCGCAGTCACCCGCGCAGCGAGCGTGTCGGCGAACGGGACGAGTGCATCGACCATGGTCTTGTCGCCGACCTTCGCCTTGCCGTAGTCCATGACTGCGGTCTTGGCCGCCGAGATGCCGGCTGCGAGGGTCGCTGCCGTTGCGGGGCTGGTGTCGCCCAGGTGAGAGCCGACGGTCTTCAGGATCAGGCCCCAGAGTGCGCCGGAGGTGCCGCCGGCGCGGTCGGACCAGGCGTCTCCGCATCGGGTGAGGAGGCTTTCGGCTCCCGCGCCCTGCCCGGCAAGGGCCATCGCGGCCTCGGCAGCGGCAACGGTGCCGCGCTGCATCCCGATACCGTGGTCCCCGTCGCCGGCAATCGCGTCGATCCGCCCCAGCTCGGCCGCTTGGGCGTCGATCGCGTCGCGCATGACGGCGAGCGCCTGGCTGATGACGCCTGCGGCCCTCCGGGACTCCTCGGACGACGCCGGCAGCTCGGCTTCCTCGCCGTACTCGCTGTCCTCGCCGTACCCGCCGTCCATCGTGACTGCCTCGAGCGCCGAGGAGTCAACGGAGCCCGCCGCGAACGCCGGGGTATCCGCGGGTGCGAGCCACAGGCGTTCCAGCTCCTCGTCGAGCCACAGGAGGGTCAACGAGACTCCGGCCATGTCGAAGCTCGTGCAGAATTCCCCGACCCGCGGGTCGACAAGGGTCAGCCCGGCCGCCGTGAGGAGGTCTGCGATGCGCGCGTAGACAACGTACAGTTCCTCGTTCTTCACCGATCCGAGGCCGTTGAGGATCGGAACCACGCGGCCACCCTTGACGGTGGCGCCCTCCGGGACCTCGGCGGGATCGAGGAGTCGGTCGACGAACAGCTCGGCGAGCCCGTCGGCGCTCGGGATGTCCGTGATGTCGATTCCGGGCTCGCCGTGGATGCCCAGGCCCACCGCCATCTTCCCCTCGGGGACCGTGAAGAGGGGCTCCTCCGCCCCCGGCAGCGTGCAGCCGGTGAAGGCAACGCCCATCGAGCGAGTTCGCGCGTTCGCAAGGACCGCGGCCCTTTCGACGTCGTCGATGCCGTACCCGGCCGCCGCCGCGGCGCCAGCGGCCTTGAACACGGTCAGATCCCCGGCAATGCCGCGGCGCCTGGCCTTCTGAGACGGCGGCGCGCTGAAGATGTCGTCGGTCACGACGACGGTCCTGCAGTCGACGCCATCCTGACGCATGGCCTCCTGCGCCGCCCCGAAATGCAGAACGTCGCCCGCGTAGTTGCCGAAGCTCAGGAGTACCCCACGACCCTGCTCGCTAGCGCGGACCACGGACTCGACCTGATGGGCCGAGGGCGAGGCGAAGAGGTTCCCCATCGCCGCGCCGTGGGCCAGGCCCGGACCGACGAGGCCGCCGAAGGCCGGGTAGTGGCCTGATCCGCCGCCGATCACAACTGCAACCTCCGGCTCGGGCGAGCGCGTTGAGCGGGAGACGCCGCCGGACACCCTGCGGACCCACCGGCCGTTGGCGCGAACGAATCCCTCCACCATGTCATCCGCGAACGATGCCGGATCATTCCACAGCCGGGTCATCTGGTTCTCCTCGTCATTGAGCCACCGTTCCAGGGAAGGATTTCCTTGTCATCTTTCCTATAGGATATTTGACAAAGGGGACCCCACGTCAAGCACGGCTCAGACGCCGCGGCCTCCGTGCGGGAGAATGGGCCCATGGACACGCCGGGCCGAGACCTCCGACTGCCGCCGCAGCCCGGCGCGCGGCACGGCGTCGTGATCCCCGCCAGCGAGCTCGTCGAGCGATTCAGCCGTTCGAGTGGGCCAGGCGGTCAAGGGGTCAACACCACCGACAGCCGGGTCGAGCTGCTCTTCGACCCCGGCTCGAGCACGGCCTTCTCCGACGCTCAGCGCGAGCGCATCCTCAAGAGGCTGGCCGGGCGTCTCGTGGGCGGCCGGCTGAGCATCGTCACGTCCGGCGAACGGTCGCAGCTGCGGAACCGGGAAGCGGCCCGTGAGCGACTCATCGACCTGCTGTCCGAGGCCATCCTGCCGCCGGGGCCCGCGCGGCGCGCGACGCGCCCCACCCGCGGGTCGCAGATGCGCCGCCTCGAATCGAAGAAGCGCCGGGGCGAGATCAAGTCGGCTCGGCGCCGGCCGCCGTCGTCCTAGCGATCTGACACGACAACCCAGGGACCTGACACCTCAACCTGGGGACATGACCCCTCAACTCAGGGACATGACCCCTCACGGGAACGGGCGCGCGGGGTCCGCGGGCTACGCGCCGTCGTCCCACCCGCCGTCACGCTGCTGGGTCGCCTCGACGGCGGCGCGCACGACGTCGGCCAGCCCGTCGCCGTCGGACGCCGCTTCGCGCTGGGCCCGCTCCCCCGAGCCGCCTGCCAGCAGTCCGTGGACGGCGCGCTCGGCCGGCGCCAGCTCTCCGCTCTCCCGCAGCACGGGTCCAAGATGCTCGAGGAGCGCGCCCATCGCGTCCGCTGCGGGAACGGGTCGGGCTTCGAGCGGGTGGACGAGGGCCCCATTGAGCCCGGAGCGGCTCGCGCGCCACGAGGCGAGGCGCAGGAGCGCTACCTGCGTCCCGAGGGGCGGTCGGCCGTCGGAGGCGTCACGCGCGGCTGTCTCGACGAGACCGCGGACGAGGACGGCGATGAGGGCCGCGTCCGCGGCATTGAGGCACACGTCCTGTGCCCTTACCTCAACGGTGGGATGGCGGCGCGAGAGCCGCGCGTCGAAGTACACCATCCCCTCGTCGAGGATCGCGCCCGTGCCGACCATGGCGGCCACGAGTCGCTCGTAGGCCTGAGCCGACCCGAACAGCTGCTGGGGACCGGCCGTGGGCCAGCGGTTCCACACCTGCGTCCGGAAGCTCGCGTAACCGGTGTTCGAGCCGTGCCAGAACGGCGAGTTGGCGCTCAGGGCAACGAGCAGCGGGAGCCATTCTCGGATGCGGTCCAGGATCGCGACGCCCTCGTCTGGGGAATCGATGGAGACATGCACGTGCAGGCCGCACGTGAGCTGCTGCTGCGAGGTGAGGCGGAACTCCTCGACCATCGCGGCGAACCGCTCTCCCGGGCTCACATGGGTCGCAGAGCGAAACGGAGACGTGCCGAGGGCCGCGATCCTCGCGCCCACCTGCCGGGCGGCGCGGTCCAGCGCACGCCGCCCGTGGTAGAGCTGGCCGAGGAGTTCCTCGTGGGTGATGCACGGCTGCGTCTGGATCTCCACCTGCTCGAGCTTGAACTCGCGTTCGACGTCGCGTGGCCGGCCCATGACGGCGAGAACCCTGTCGACGAGCGCGAGCGGGTCGCCCGTGTCCGGGTCCACGATCAGCAACTCTTCCTCCACCCCAAAGGTGCGCATGCAGCCATTCTGCCAAGCCGCAGCGTGTGGGTGGAGGGGCTGGCGACCCTATGTCCGCAGGGGGTCAGGACTTACTCGGGCCAAGCCGGGCTGGAGCGGTCGCGGCGGCATCGGTCCGGACCTCCTTGAGCTCGACGAAGATGTTGTGCGTCGTGGTAGCGCCGATATTCGTGCCGGAATGCTCTTGGGCGTCGAGCCAGCGCGCCTGGAACTGCGGCATCTCGACCTCGACCTCACGGCCACCCGAGGACAGGCGTCTCGTGAAGCTCGACAGCGTGATCATGACGCTGTCCGGGTGCGAGTGGGTGCCCGTCGAATCGCCGGGCTGGTCGACATACTCGAGAACGCGGACGCGGTCGTTCTCGAAGACGACGCGGTAGAGGTTCGGGCTGACCTCGATTGGATCTGACATGGGACATCTCCTTCGGGATGGTCGAGACTGGGACTTATGGGACTGTCGTCCCATAACGGTATGCGAGTAGCATAAAGCGCATGGCCCCTCCCGACAACAACCATTACGCGGACACCGGCCGGACGCGGCAGAAGTCAAGGACTCGGGACGCGCTGATCGATGCAGTGCGTGACCTCATGGCACGCGGGGAAGACCCCTCGGTATCCGACGTCGCCGAAGCCGCCGGGATCTCACGTACCACGGCATACCGCTACTTCCCCGACAAGGAGTCCCTGCTCAATGCGGCGATGCCTCAGACCGGCGAGCGGTCGCTCCTGGGCGAGCACCCGCCGTTGGATGTCGTCGAAAGGATGGCCCGCACGCTCGACGCACACTTCGCCTTCATGCGCAGGTGGGATCCCCAGCTGCGTGCCGCACTGAAGGCATCCATCGCCCCCGGGGCCCAGCAGCCCAGCCTCCGCGGCGGTCGGGCCGTGCGCTGGTACGAGGAGGCTCTCGCACCCCTCGCCGAGACGCACCCGCATCTTGACCGCCATGCCCTCGCGGTCCGACTCCGTGCAGTGGCCGGCATCGAGTCCAAGGTGTGGCTCACGGGGGTCGGCGGGCTCAACTCCGACGAGGCCGACGCCGTCATGCGCGAGAATGCTCTGGACATTCTCCGCGCGGCGATGGCACGCGATCCACTGCCGAGCGGCCGCTGAACGTTCTCTCCTAGGCTGGTGCCATGAATCCCGCCGAATGGGCACTGGCCGTCGATCTTCTGGGCGTCTTCTTCTTCGCCGTCTCCGGGTGCATGATGGCCGCCCAGAAGGGCTACGACATCGTCGGGTCGGTGCTGCTGGGAGCGCTCACGGGGATCGGCGGCGGAGTAATACGCGATCTGGTGCTCAACCGCATCCCCAACTCGCTCGCGCAGCCCATCTACCTCGCG
Source organism: Sinomonas sp. ASV486 (assembly GCF_030908215.1). Classification (GTDB taxonomy): domain Bacteria; phylum Actinomycetota; class Actinomycetes; order Actinomycetales; family Micrococcaceae; genus Sinomonas; species Sinomonas puerhi. The sequence goes on from NZ_JAVFJK010000011.1 coordinate 15,222, forward strand.
CCGCCCGTGGTCGCCGCGATCGTCGTCTACTTCCTGATGCCGGCCGTGCAGAAGCTCCGACGCACAGTCCTCTTCTTCGATGCCGGCGGCCTCGCCCTGTTCTGCGTCACGGGCACACTCACGGCGCTGGGGGCGGGGATCAATCCGGTCTCTGCGGCGGTCCTGGGTACTGTCACAGCGATCGGGGGTGGCCTCATGCGGGACACCGTCGCGAACGTGCGCCCCGGCCTGTTCGACCGGCACGACATCTACGCCGTACCGGCCATGTTCGGCGCGGGGCTCGTCGCCCTGCTCTCGTGGCTCGGCGCGATGTCCACCACCGCAGGCTTCCTGGTCGCGGTCGCGGTCTTCGCCTTCCGCGTCCTCGCCCTCCGGCTCCGCTGGCGCGTCCCCCTCGCTGCGTCGAGCCGCCACGAGAGCAAACGGGCCAGCGCGCGGTGACCCGCCGCCGTCGTGCGCTGGCCCCCGCTGCCCTACAGGCGGCCGGCCGCTGGAACTCGTGGTGCTGGTCTGGGACGACGGAAGCGAAGAACTCATCCACGCGATGAAATGCCGCCCCCAATATCTCGGGATGCTCGGCTAGCATTACCTGGCCACTGTGAGCTTATCGATCCCCCTTTACGCGGCGAATTCCTTCTCCGAGTTGGTGTCTCAAAACCTCGGTGTCTCGAAACGGATGCCATGCAAGACGAGTTGAAGCTGCATGCTACCGGGGTTGCGACACCCAGCGACTACACAGCCCCACCACAAAGCGTTGAAGTCCGACCCTGCTGTCAGCGAACTGTGAGTTCCGCGTAGATCCCCGCGAGATAGTGGCCGGGAGGTTGCACATGAGTCGCTCAGCCCGCGTGCGGACGAAGGGCCGATGGACACGACTCCGCGGGCCCTCCCAGTGTGACCGCGCTGCGAGACCGTCGCGTTGCGCCTCGCCCGACCCAGGGTTTCAAATGGACAGATGGGCCTCAGCATCGCGGAAGTATCCGAGCAGACGGGCCTCAGCGCCCACACCCTGCGCTACTACGAGCGGGACGGGCTCATGCTGCACGACGTGCCGCGCACGTCGTCGGGACGCCGCGAGTACTCCGACCAGGACGTCACTGGGATCATCATGGTCGCCCGGCTCCGCGCCACCGGCATGCCTGTGCGGGAGATTCGCCGGTACGCGGCGCTCGTGCGCGCTGGGAAGAGCACCGAGGGCGAACGCCTCCAGCTGCTCGTGGCGCACCGCGAACGCGTGCTGGTGCAGCTTGAGGAGGTCCGGGACAACCTCCGCGCGATCGAGGCCAAGATCGACGGCTACCGCAGCAGCGTCGGGTGCTAGGGCCCGTCTGCGGCCAGACGCCGGTCCTAGTCCCCACGGTCGCCACTGGAGGCGGAGACGCGGTCCGTTCTCTTAAGCCGTTCGAAGGGGCAGTATTGGGAGATGAATGCTCCCAGCGCCGACGGTCCGGGGCAGGGAGTCTCGGTGGGCTTCGGCGCCCGCCTGCACCCATGGACTCGTTATGTGGCCCTGGGGGATTCGTTCACCGAAGGGGTTGGTGACCCGGAACCCCGCAGCCCGGGCGGCCTACGGGGATGGGCGGATCGGGTCGCGGAAGAGCTCAGCGCCGGACACGAGGATTTCGCGTATGCGAACCTGGCAGTCCGGAGCCGGCTGCTCCCCCAGATCCTGGACGAGCAGGTGGCCCCGGCTCTGGCACTGCGACCGGATCTGATCACTCTCAACGCAGGCGGCAACGATCTGATCTTCCACAGGAGCGATCCCGACAAGCTCGCCGAACGGATGGACGCCGCGGTGGGGCTGCTGGCGTCGACTGGGGCGACGATTGTGCTGTTCGTCGGCCCGGATTGGGGCGCGACGCCCGTGCTGGGGCGGGTTCGCAGCAAGCTGGCCATCTTCAACGAGAACCTGCGCACTATCGCGGGGCGCCACGATGCGGTAGTGGCCGACCTCTGGGCGTTGCGCGAGCTCACCCACCCGCTCATGTGGGATCCGGACCGTCTGCACTTCTCTCCGCTGGGCCAGCACACTATCGCCATCATGGTGCTCGAAACCCTCAACGTCCCCCACGCCCTGGAACCAATGTCGCCCAAGGAGCTGCCCCCGCGCAGCTGGCGTGAGGCAAAGGCAGATGACATCGTCTGGGCCCGCGAGTATCTGGTCCCGTGGGCCCTGCGACGCCTCACAGCACGAATCCCCGCAGAAGAGCCACACGCCAAGCGCCCGGTCGCTGGCCCCGTGTTCGGCGCACCGATGCCACCGGGGACGTCAATCGGAAACGATCCGCGGGACTAGGGGATACGGCACATGCGCCCGGCCGCCTCCGTGGCGAAGGGCCTTGACTTAGAGCGCGCTCTAAGCAGTTGAGTGGAACCATGACTGAACAGACCAGAACCCTCGGCACGGCCTCTCCCCTCACTGTCTCCTCCATGGGCCTCGGCTGCATGGGCATGTCCGAGTTCTACGGCGCCCCGGACGAGGCCGCGGGCCTCGAGACCATCCACCGCGCCCTCGACCTCGGGATCACATTCCTCGACACCGCGGACATGTACGGCCCGTTCACGAACGAGAAGCTCGTGGGCCGGGCGATCGCCGGGCGCCGCGATGAGGTGCAGCTCGCGACGAAGTTCGGGAATGTGCGCGGCGAGAACGGTGAGCGCCTCGGCATCAGCGGCGCCCCCGAATACGTGCATTCCGCGTGCGACGCGTCGCTCCAGCGGCTCGGCGTGGACTACATCGACCTCTACTACCAGCACCGCGTGGACCCGAAGGTCCCCATCGAGGACACCGTCGGCGCGATGGCGGAGCTCGTGACGGCGGGCAAGGTCCGCCACCTCGGGCTCTCGGAGGCCGCCGCCGGGACCATCCGCCGCGCCCATGCCGTCCACCCGATCACGGCCCTCGAGACCGAGTACTCGCTCTTCACTCGGGACCTCGAGGACGAGATCCTTCCGACCCTCCGCGAGCTCGGGATCGGCCTCGTGCCCTACTCCCCCTTGGGCCGCGGCATCCTCACCGGGAAGCTCACCGCGGAGTCCGTCGCGCAGGAAGGCGATGCGCGCAGCCACCCCTACTTCCCCCGGTTCCAGGGCGACGCCCTCGCGACCAACCTCCGGCTGGTCGAGAACGTCGAGGCCCTCGCCGCTGCCAAGGGCGTGACGCCGGGCCAGATCGCCCTCGCATGGGTCCTCGCCCAAGGCGAGGACGTGGTCCCGATCCCCGGCACCAAGCGCGTGGCCTACCTCGAGGAGAATGCCGCGGCACGGGACATCGTCCTCACCGACGACGAGGTCCTGGCCCTCGCCGAGGCCGTGCCGCAGGACGCCGTCGCGGGCCCGCGCTACGGGGACATGGGCAGCATCGACAGAGGTTGACGGCGGGGCTTGAAGGCCACCCCGGGGGGTCCTATCCTCGAGGCGTCACGTCCGCTGCACAAGCGGGCGGCTTTCCAGCGACCTGCATGCTGGGTGGGCGGGCCGTCGGTGAGAGCCATCTACAGATCGAAGGCACTCCCATGAAGCACAAGCACACCCTCAGGCTCCTTGCCGCAGCAGCCGCCGTCGCCGCAGCAACAGCGCTCGGCTCTGCGGCCGGATGGGCCGACTCCCCTCCCACGATCACGTGCGGCGTCACCCAGCAAGGCCCGTGCTCGCAGACCGTGCATTTCTCGAGCCAGCAGGGGGCGACGACGCCCGTCGGCACACCCACGAACAGCTCGACGTGCCCGGACTGGTTCATCAACGACATAGGCTTTCTGGACTTCTCCGGAAACGGGGTGGCCCACGTGAACGTCGACAAGGCCCAGGATTTCTGGACGACGAGCACCTTCACGGGCACAGGGACACTCACTCTGTACTCGCCGCAGAACGTAATCTTCTGGCCTGATGGGAGCATCACTCCCAAGGGGTCGCCGGACCAGATCCTCACCGGGCATCTGACCGACTGGTTCGGGATCTCGGCGAACGTTTCCTCGGCTGTCGTCACCGGAACCGTCGACATCACGGGGACCCTCGCAAGCGGATCGAGCCTCGGCGTGCACTATGCATCCCACATGAACTGGAACCGTGGCGCCATCCCGTTCGTCGACCCGGCGGTCGTCTCGTTCAACAAGGTCAGCTGCAACTGAGCCAGCTGACCTCGGGCGGACGACGGCGGGCCCGCACCTTCGCGCTGAAGGTGCGGGCCCGCCGTCGTGAGGGGGTCGACTTCGCTCAACCCCCGGCCGCAGGGTCAGCCGTCCGAGCCAGCCGGCGTCGTGGTGGTCTTCTCGCCGAGGGTCTCGTTCGCCTTGGTGGCGAAGCTGTTGTCGAAGGTGTCGGTGTACTTGATCTTCGAGACGTCCTTGCCGAGGGTCGTGAACATGTCCGCGATGGTCTTCGGACCGCCCGCCGGCATCAGCCCATCGGGAAGGAACTGCGCCTTGTCCGCCGTGAGGGCCTTGACGTAGTCCGCCTTCGTGATGTTCTTGTTCGAGGTGTAGTCCGAGGGCAGCTTGTCCGCGATCTCCTGAGCAGAGTGCGTGGCGATCCAGTGCATCGTCTTGACCATGGCGTTGACGACCTTCTGGACGGTGTCCTTGTTGGCGTCGACCCACTCCTTCTTGGCAATGATGCTCGCAGCCGGCCACGCGCCACCCAAGGCCTTCGTGACGCCGTCGGTCGTCGCGAGGTCGATCGCCGACTCGGCGACGCCCTGGCCCTCGAGCGCAGTGACCGTGGGCTGAGTGGTCATGACGCAGTCCGCCAGACCGTTCTTGATGGCCGCGATCGCCGTTGCGCCGGCGCCCGCCTTGACCGTCTTGTAGTCCTTGCCGGACTTGAGCCCGGCCTTGGACGCGATGAACTGCGTGAGCGTGTCCGTGCCCGAACCGAGGTCCGTGACGCCCATGTTCTTGCCCTTGATGTCGGCAGCCGAGTGGACGTTGGCGTTCGGGTTGCACATGATGCGCTCGCCGGGAGCGCCGGAGAGCTGGACGACGCTGATGATGTCCTTGCCCTGGAGCTGGAAGTCGTACGTGTGGTTGTACCACGCTCCCGACATGTCGACCTGGCCGGAGATCATCGCGTCTTCCGCGCCCACGCCGCCGTCCTGCTCGGTGGAGAGCTGCATGTCGACGCCCTGCTCCTTGTAGTAGCCGAGCTGCTCCGCCAGCTTGTAGGGGAGGTAGATCTGCTTGTCGATGCCACCGATCATCATCTTCACCGTGGGCATCGGGCCGGAGGCCCCTGAGCTGCCTACGGCGCCGGCGGCGGAACTGCCGGAGCCGCCGCACGCGGTGAGGCTGAGCGCCGCCACGGTGACTGCGGCGGCGGCAAAGATACTGCGCTTCATCATTGTTTTACGCATCCTTGTTGATCAATTGGAGATTTGCATTGTTGAGTGGACAGATATCTGCGGTCAGATGGCTTGGGCTTCAGACTTGTTCGGTGGCCGCCATTTGAGGAGCGTGCGCTCGAGAAGTCCGATGAGGAATTCGGCCAAGAGGGTGAAGACGGCGATGATGATCATGCAGGCAAAGACAGTGTCCGGATCGAACCTCCCCTGAGCCTGGCTGATGATGAGGCCGAGCCCCTGCTGCGCGCCAAGCACCTCTGCCACCAGGGCGCCGATGATCGCGAAACCGAAAGCCGTGTGCAGGCTGGCGATGATCCACGTCATGGCGGACGGGATGGTCACGTGGATCGCGACCTGAAGCGGAGAGGCCCCGAGGACGCGGACGTTCGCAACGAGGTTCTGGTCGACTTCGCGGACGCCCTGGAATGCATTGAAGAAGACCACGAAGAAGACCAGCACGGCCGCGAGCAGGACCTTCGGGAAGGTTCCGAGGCCGAAGGCGACGATGAAGATCGAGCCGAGGATGATTCGGGGGATCGAGTTGACGATCCGGATGTACGGGCCGACGACCGCGGAGAGGTACCTGTTCGAGCCGAGAAGCAGACCGAGCACGATTCCCACGAGCGTTCCGAGGAGGAAGCCGAAGATCGCCTCTTGGCCGGTGACCCAGATGTTCTCCCAGATCGAACCGAAGGAGGCATCTTCCGTATTGGTGAAAAGCGTCACGAGGCTATCCCAGATCTGCGTCGGCATGCCGAAGAAGAAGGGATCTACCAAGGGGTGCTTGCCGTCCGGCTTCACGTTGGTGCACAGCTGCCACCCGCCGACGATGATGACGGCGAGGACGATCCTTCCCACCCAGATCAAAGCTGTGCGGCGACGATGGGCTGCCCTGCCGGCGGCCGCGGGCGTCGGCACGGGCCCTGGGACGGGGGCCACTTCCCGCTTCTCCTGCGTGCTCACATCTTTCTCCTCGTGGACCTGAGTCGTCATGCTGCTGCACCTGCCGTCTTGGCGTAGGCCCGGGTGACCTCATCCTTGAGCGACTCCCAGATGCGGCCCTGCAGTTCGAGGAAGCGGTCCTCGTGCCGGATCTCCTGGACGTTGCCGCGAGGCCGGGGCAGATCGATGTCGAAGACGTCCTTCACCGTTCCGGGGCTGCTCGTCATGATCACCACGCGGTCGGAGAGCGCCACGGCCTCGTCGAGATCGTGGGTGATGAACAGGACCGACGGGCGCAGCTCCTCCCAGAGCTTGAGCAGCTCGTTCTGCATGATCGCCTTGGTCTGCACGTCGAGGGCGCCGAACGGCTCGTCCATGAGCAGGATCCGGGGGTTGTTGATGAGCGCAGCGGCCATGGCGACGCGCTTGCGCATGCCGCCCGAGAGCTGGTGCGGGTAGCGGTCCTCGAACCCGGCCAGGCCCACACGGCGCAGCCAGTCCCGGGCAAGCTCCGTGGCCTCGCGCTTCGGTGTGCCGAGGAGGATGGGGCCCATCATGACGTTCGCCAGGACGCTCTTCCAGGGGAACAGCGCGTCCGCCTGGAACATGTAGCTCACGCCGTTCGTGACGCCGTCGACCGTCTGACCGGCCACCCGGACGTAGCCCTCGCTGGGGCGCTCCAGCCCGGAGACCTGGGCGAGCGTCGTCGACTTGCCGCAGCCGGTGGGGCCGACAATCGAGCAGAACTGACCCGGTTCCACCGAGAGGGTCACGTCCCGGATGGCTGTGAAGGTCTCGCCTTTGGGTGTCAGGTAGCGTTTTGTGAGCCCTGCTATCTCGATCCGTCCCGCGGATTCTCCGGCAGGCAGCGGATGGGATTTCATGACATTCATGGTTTTGTGGTAGATCCTTTCTTCATGCCCAGTGAGCTGGATCACAGCGAATGCCCCTACCGTAGAAAACGGCACGCCCCTGCAGGAACCGTTGCGATTCTTGCGAGGGTTATTAGCCTTCATTCATGTTTTGAAGCTTTTGCTCACGGGACCGGGAGACTGCCATGAAGAAGATGCGCCGCTGGTGGCAGGCGCGTCCGCTCGCCTCGCAGATCCTCGTGTGGACGCTCGGGCTGCTCGTGGTCACGGTGGCGCTGGGCGGGCTCGTGGCGAGCCGCACGACAGGACAGGTCCTCGACGACCAGTACGGCCTCAGGGCCCTCGGCGTCGCGGAGGTGGTGGCGCAGATGCCCGAGGTCGCCGCGGGCGTCACCGCGGAGGACCCCACGGGCCGGATCCAGGAGATCGCTGAGCTCGTGCGCACGCGGGCACAGGTGGACTACGTCGTGGTGACCGACCGGGACGGCATCCGCTACTCGCATCCCACCTCCGCGCTCATCGGGCAGCGGCTCGAGGAACCCGTCGCGGTCCTCGACGGCCAGACGCATGTCGGCATCAACCGCGGCAGCCTCGGCGACTCAGCGAACGCGAAGGCTCCCATCCTGGACGCGGGCGGCCGGGTGATCGGACAGGTCTCGGTCGGCATCCTCGAGGCCGCGGTCAGCACCGAGTTCACCCGCGACGTCGGAACCATCGCTGCCTATTCCGTGCTGATCGTGCTCCTCGGCGGGGCCGGATCCTTCCTGCTCGCACGCGGCATCAAGCGGGCCACCTTCGGCCTCGAACCCTCCGAGATCGCCTCCCTCCTCCAGGACCGCGAGGCGCTCCTGCACGGGATCCGCGAAGGCATGGTGGGGCTCGACGACGCCGGGCGGGTCACGGTGATCAACAACGAGGCCCGCCGCCTCCTCCACCTCGAGCACACCGTCCTGGGCAGCCCGGTCGAGGAGCTCATCCCTCCCGGGCGGCTGCGCGACGTGCTCACGGGGAGCGACGCCGGCGCAGACCAGACCGTCATCACCGAGGACGCCCTGCTCGTGGCCAATCGGATGCCCGTGAGCGTGGGCGGACGGAGCGTGGGCGCCGTCGTCACCCTGCGCGACCGCACCGAGGTCGAGGCGCTCGTGCGGGACCTGCGCTCGCTCGAGGGCCTCATGGAGGCGCTGCGCGCACAGGAGCACGAGTACGCGAACCGGCTGCACACCGTGGGCGGCCTGCTGGACCTCGGCGAGGCCGAGCAGGCCCGCGCGTTCATCTCGGGGGTCGGGGACACGTCACGCTCCCTCGGCGAGGGGCTGCGCGGCCGCATCGAGCCGCCCGAGCTCGCGGCGCTCATCCTCGCCAAGATCACCGTGGCCGCGGAGCAGGATGTCCTGGTGAGGGTGTCTGACGAGTCCCGCCTGCGCGAGCCGGCCCTCGCCACGCAGGACCTCCTGACGATCGTGGGGAACCTCCTCGACAACGCGGTCGACGCCGTTGCGGGGCTCCCGGGGCCGCGCGAGGTCACCCTCACGCTGGACGACTCCTCGGGGGTCTTCGTGGCGGTGACCGACAGCGGACCGGGCGTGCCCGCGGAGGCGGTGGACGACGTCGTGCGCGACGGGTACACGACGAAGGAGCCGCGCACCGGGATGCGGCGTGGGATCGGGCTCGCGCTCGTGGCGCGGATCGTGCGCCGCGCGGGTGGCACGATGGACGTGTTCGCCGGTCCGGGAGGCCGGTTCGAGGTCTGGATCCCGAAGGGAGAGTCACGGTGAGCAGTCTGGCGATCAGGGTGCTCGTGGTCGACGACGACTTCCGGGTGGCCCGGCTGCACGCCGCCCAAGTGGCGCGGATCCCGGGGTATGAGTGCGTCGGGGAGGCACACACTGCCGCCGAGGCGCGGGCAGCCATTGCGCGCGAGAGGCCAGACCTGCTCCTGCTTGACGTGTACCTGCCGGACGAGGACGGCATCTCGCTCCTGACGTCGCTGCGCGAGGCGGGAGAGGACGTCGACGTCGTCATCATCACGGCGGCGCGCGACGTCGCCACCGTGCGGGCGGCGATGCGCGGAGGGGCGGTCTACTACCTCGTCAAGCCGTTCGGGTTCGGGCAGCTCGCCGAGCAGCTCGGGGCGTACCGGCGGTGGCGCGCGGACGCCGAGTCACGCAGCGCCACCGGGATCACGGGCCAGACCGACGTTGACGCGCTGTTCGCCTCGCAGCGCGCCGCCGCGGCGTGGGGCGGGACGGGCCCCACGGCGCCCCGCCGCCTCCCGCCGACCATGCAGAAGGTGCTCGACGCCGTCCTCGCCGCAGGGCATCCGCTCGGCGCCCAGGACGTCTCGGACCTCGTGGGCATCTCCCGTCCGACGTCCCAGCGCTACCTGAGCGAGCTCGAGCGGAAGGGCCGGCTCGCGCTGCACCTCGAGTACGGCGCTACGGGACGGCCGGTCAACACCTACGTCCCGAGGGGCCGGGACTGATCTGGCGTGGGCACTTCCCGCCCCCGCCTACCCCCGCCCGGCGGGCGGGCGGGCGGGGGTCGGGCGGAAGGCGAACGTCAGCGCCCGTGGGCCGCGAGGACCTGCTTGGTCATCTCCCCCGCGCTTCCGAGGTAGCCCGACGGCTCGCACAGCCCGTGGATCCGAGCGGCACCGAGCTTCTCCACGAGGATGGGCTCGGCGAGGAGCTGCTCCTCGAGGGTCGTGCGGGACTCGATGGCCGCCTTGCACGCCCCGTACACCACGGTGTGCGCGCGCTGCCGTCCGAGCGCGGGCGCGACGGCCATCATGACGGCCTCGGCGACGATGAGGCCGCCGGTCAGTCGGGTGTTGGCGCGCATGCGGTCGGCGTCGACCTCGAGGCCCGAGAGCATGAACTCGGCCTGGTGCAGCGAGCTCGAGATGAGCAGGAACGACTCCGGCACAGTGGCCCATTCGAGATGCCACGGACCCGTGGCGCGCTCGAAGTCCTGGATCATGGCATCGAGCATCGTGGATGACTTGTCACGCAGCATCTTTGCCGCAGCAAGCATGAGCTCGCACGAGATCGGGTTGCGCTTCTGCGGCATGGTCGAGCTCGCGCCGCGGCCCATGACGAACGGCTCCGCGGCCTCGCCGAACTCCGACGAGCACATGAGCATGACGTCGAGCGCGATCTTGCCGAGGGACGCACCGACGGAGGCGAGGAGCGTGACGATCTCCGTGACGCCGTCGCGCGCCACGTGCCACGTGATCTCCGGATCCCGCAGGCCCAGCTCGGCGGCAAGCCCGGCGCGCACCTCGAGCCCCTCGGGCCCGGTACCGAGCGAGGCGAGCGTCCCCGCCGCCCCTCCGAACTGGACCATGAGCGCCCTCTGAGCCACTTGGGCGAGCCGTTCCGAGTGGCGGTCGAGCGCCGAGAGCCAGACGGCCGCCCGGAATCCGAACGTCACGGGCAGCGCGTGCTGGAGGTGCGTGCGGCCCGCGGTGATGGTGTTGAGGTGCGCCTCGGCGAGCCCTGCGACGGCGGCCCGGACGGCATCGAGCTGCTCCCCCACGATCCGCAGGCCCTCCTTGCACTGGAGCATCGTGGCGGTGTCCATGATGTCCTGCGTCGTGGCGCCCCAGTGGATGAAGCCGCCGTCGTCGCCGCACTGCTCGCTGAGCTGCTCGACGATCGGCAGGATCGGGTAGCCCACGATGTCCGTCTCGCGGCGCAGCCGCTCCTGGTCGAGGCCCTCGAACGAGGCGGTCGCGGTGATCCGCGCCGCGGCGTCGGCCGGGACCAGCCCGACGGCGGCCTCGGCCCGGGCGAGCGCCGTCTCGGTGTCAATGATGCGGCGCACGTAGGCCTCATCGCTGAAGACGTCGCGCATGCCGGGGGTGCCGAACATGTCGCGGAACAGGAGGGAGTCGTAGACGGTGCTGCTCATGGTGGTTCCTTTACTTCTCTGCGGTGACCGAGGCGGCGGATGCGCGGACGACGGCGGGCGGCCGGGCGGCGTCGTGCGTCGCCGCGGCTGGGGCCGGGACGGGAGAGGGGTTACGGGGGCCGGCGATGTCGTGGCCGGAGGGCGAGGCGTCGAGCTCGGCGAGGAATTCGCTCGGGTTGGCGAGGGCCCAGGCGAAACGGTCGCGGTCGAGTTCCCGGGTGAGCCGGGAAATCACGACGGTCGCGACGACGTTGCCGAACGTGTTGCAGAACGCGGTGGCCATGGACATGAAGCGGTAGACCCCGAACAGGATCGCGACGCCCTCGACCGGGAGGTAGCCGGTCGCGGCGACTGTCGAGGCGAAGACGACGTACGTTCCGCCTGAGACGGTCGCGGCACCCTTGGAGGTGAGGAGCATGATGAGCAGGAGCCCGATCTGCTCGGGCCAGCCCATGTGCACGCCGTAGGCGTTGGCGAGGAAGAGGGTGCACACGGCCATGTAGATGCTCGTGCCGTCGAGGTTGAACGCGTATCCGGTCGGGACGACGAGGCCCACGCTCTGCTGCGAGCAGCCCATCGCGGGGAGCTTCCGGAGGAGCCCCGGGAGTGCCGATTCTGACGACGCCGTGCCGAGCACCATGCTCATCTCGTCGCGCACGACGACAAGCAGGCGGAAGAGGTTGAACCCGGCCGCCAGTGCCACGAGCCCCAGGACCACGGTGATGAACACCGCGACGACGATCCAGTACTCGGCCACGAGGGCAGCCAGGGCCACGAGCATCGATGAGCCGTTGGACGCCACGGAGTAGGCGATGGCGCCGAAGGCGCCGATGGGGGCGAGCTTCATGACCACGTTGACGAGGCCGAAGAACGCCTCGGAGATCGTGTCGAGGCCTGAGCTGATCCTGGCCAGGACGTCCGGCTTGATGGCCAGGAGGCCCGCGCCGAAGATGATCGCGAGGATCACAACCTGGAGCAGCTGGGTGGACGTGAACGCCCCGACGAAGCTGCTGGGGAAGACCTGCGTGAGGAATCCGTCGAGCGAGTGGTCGCCGTTCGTGGCCGGGGGTTTGCCGGACGACGACGTCAGCGCGCCTGCGCCTTGGCCGACGCCGAGCAGGTTTCCGGCGAGGAGGCCGATCGCGAGGGCGAGCGTCGAGATGATCTCGAAGTAGATGAGGGCCGAGAACCCGATGCGGCTCGCCCGCTTGAGGTTCCCGGCAGAGAGGATGCCCGTCACGACGGTGAGGAACACGAGCGGCGCGATGCCGGTCTTGATGAGCGCCAGGAACAGGTCACCGACGATCTTGAGGGACTTCGCGAAGTCCGGGAACGCGAATCCGACGGCGATGCCGAGGACCATGGCAATCATCACCTGGGCGCCGAGCCCCCGGTACCAGGCCTTCCTGGGCCGCGGCGCGGTGGCCGTGGACATGAGCTGTTCTTGCGACTTCATTGACGCCTCACCTGTCTAGACATTTAATCTGTCTAGACAAATGTGAGGCATGCCGCAGACGGGTGTCAAGGCCTCTGCTGCCTCAGCGCGGCGAGGGCGGGCGGCGGGACGAAGCGGAGCGGGCCGGAGCTCCGACCGAAACCTCAGCCCGCGCGCTCGAGCACCGACTCGTAGACGAACGATTCGCCCGGGTGCACACTCTCGACAACCTCGAACACGGCACCGTCCCCGTCGACGTAGCGGCGGGTCAGGCGCAGGCCGAGGCTCCCGGGCTCGCGGCCGAGGAGTGCGGCCGTGTGCGGCGGGATCTCGATCGCCTGGATGCTCTGGAGGACGCGCACCAACCGCCGTCCGGTCCGGGCGGCAACGATGTCCGCGATGAGCTGTTCGCCGCTTCCCAGCTCACCGGAGACGGCGTCGAAGTCAGACTCGAGGAGGTAGACGTCGGCCGCGGAGACCGGGGCGCCGTACTCCCCCGAGTGCTGCCCGGGCAGGCGGCGCGTCGTCGCGATGCGCACGAGGCGCGTTTCCTCGTTGACGCCGAACCAGCTGGCCGCAGCGCCGCGCGCCGGCAGCCGTTCGACCGACTCGACGCGCCGTCTGGCCTCCTGGCCGTATTGCGCGAGCTCCTCTATCGAGGTGAGCCGAGAGTGGAACTCGTTGGCCGGCGTCGTGCGCAGGACCCTCGTCCCCTGGCCCTTGCGCCGGGCGATGAGGCCCTGGTCCTCGAGCTGGGCGAGGGCGGAGCGGACGGTCTCGCGCGAGCAGCCGTACTCCGCGGCGAGCGCCGGCTCCGCCGGCAGGAAGGCCCCGACGTCCCAGGCCCCCCGTTCGATCTTGCTCGCCAGATCGGCCGCAATGGCCTTGTACCTCATCGTCATGCCGATGCCTCCCCGCGTGCCCACCTGTCTGGACATATTAGACACCCGTCCGCGAGCGCGAGCGTCGAGCCCCGCCTCAGGCGTCGACGTTGCGCCGCCGCCCGGCGAGGTATCCGAACACCGACGCGCCCACCCCGATGGCGAGGAACGCGTACCCGGCCGGCACGAAGCTCCCCGTCGACTGGTGGATCTGCGCCACCATGAGCGTTCCCACGGACCCGACGCCGTATCCGACGCCCTGCATCATGCCGGACAGGTTCACGGCGGTGTGCGAATCGCGGGTGCGGAGCATGATCATCGTCAGCGCAGCGGCGGTCAAGGCCCCCTGGCCGAGGCCCAGGAGCGCGATCCAGACCCAGATGAGCTCGAGGGGCCCAAGCACGCTCAGCGCGAAGCCGAGGGACGTCATGACCGCGAGCGTGACGTTGAGGGCGCGCTGGTCCCACAGGCGCGCCGCGAGCGTGGGGGCGAAGAGCGAGCCGAGGATCTGGAGCCCGATCGACGCCGACACCATGAGCCCCGCCGTCACCCCGTCGATCCCCCTGTCGCGCAGGATCGGCGCGAGCCACGCGAACACGCTGAACGAGGTCATTGCCTGGAACAGCATGTACAGGGTCACGTGCCACGCGGTGGAGGACCGCCATACGTTCGTCCCGCCGCCCTCCACGCTGCGGCGGACCGGGCGCGCCCGCACCGCTACGGGAATGAACAGGAGCGTGACGGCGAGGGCGGGGAACGCCCAGGACAGGAGGGCGGAGCTCCAGCTCCCCGTCGCCCGGAAGAGCGGGTACGTGATGCCCGCGCCGAGCGCCGCGGACGCCACGATCGCCGCGGTGTAGAGGCCGCCCATGAGGCCGAGCCGGTGGGAGAAGTCCTGCTTGACCTCGCTCGGCAGGATCACATTGCACAGCGCAATCGCCGCACCGCACAGGGCCGTGCCGAGGATAAGGCCGGGGAGGTGCCCGGCGGCGCCCCACTCGGAAGGCCGGACGAACAGGCCCACCGTCAGGAGGGCCATCGCGCCCAGGAGCACGCGCTTCGGCCCGAAACGTCGGGCGAGCACCGGAGCGAGCGGTGCGAAGATCCCGAGGAGTGTCACGGGCGCCGTCGTGAGCAGGGAGACGGCCCAGTCCGGCACGGAGCCGCTCGCGCGGATCTCGGTCAGCACCGCCGAGAAGCTCGAGAAGGCCGTCCGCAGGTTCACCCCGATGAGCACGAGGCACAGGCCCAGGAACGCAAGCCGCCCGGGGCTGTGCCGGGAACTGCCCGCGGGCGGTGCGTCTGTTGGTGCTGTCACTCGTGCCACGTGTCAGAGGGTATCGGTCAGACCACACAGGTTTCGACTCCGCTCAACCACCGGACAGCCCTACCACCGTAGGCTGGGCGCATGAAGATCGCCGTTGTGGGTGGAACCGGCACGGCCGGATCGAGGGTCGCAGCGCTCGCGCAGGAGCAGGGGCACGATGTCGTGGTGATGTCGCGCAGCAGCGGCGTCGATCTCGTCACGGGCGCAGGGCTCGCGGAGGCGCTCGACGGCGCGCAGGTCGCCATCGATACCTCGAGCCCCACACCGCCGGATGAGAGCATGAGCCGCTTCGACGCCGTCGTGCGCTCGGCCCGGAATCTCGTGCACGCGTGCGTGGACGCCGAGGTGCGCAGGCTCGTGGCCCTCTCGATCGCCAATGTCGAGAAGCCGGACTTCGACACGTTCAGCTACTACGTGGCCAAGCGCGATCAGGAGGAGACCGTCCGGAACAGCGGACTCGAGGTGTCGGTGGTCCGCTCGGCGCAATGGTTCGAGTTCGCCGAGCGCTCGAGCGCCGTCAGCTATGAGCCGGACCGCGTGACCGCCGAGGACTGGTACGTCCAGCCGATCGCGGTGGATGCGGTGGCCGAGGTCCTCGTCCGCGAGGCCACCCGCAGGCGGGCCCGGGACGTCACCATCGCGGGCCCGGAGGCCGTCCGCCTCCCCGACCTCGTGCGGCGGCTCCTGGCAGCCCGTGGCGACGGGAGGCCGGTCACCGTCGTCGAGCCCCCACTGCCCGGCTTCGCGAACGGGGCGCTGCTTGCCGGACCGGGCACGGAGATCCTCGGCCCGAACGTTGCGGGCTGGATTGCGGGAAGGCGGTCCCAGCTGGCGTGAACAGGGCGCGTAACTTCGGCGCCGACCGCGTCGGTACAGGAGATGGAAGCGTACTGCGCCCACTCACTCCACCGCCGTCCCAGCGAAAGGACCCCCGCGTGCCCCTGCCCGCCAGCCTCGAAGAATTCCTGACCGCGTGGGACGCGTTCCGCGCGGGCATCGGCTTCGAGGAGATCACGGACACGCTGGGGATCGAGCCGCACGCGTGCGACGGCGCGACGCTTGCCATGCGCATCCCCCTCGCCCCGCGCCTGCGTCAGGCAGGCGGCATGTTCTCCGCCACGGCGCTCTTCGGCGCCGCCGACGTCACGGGGACATTCCTCGCGATGCAGGCCCTCGAACCGGGGCTCTTCCCGCTTGCGGTGCAGTCCAGCCTGAACTTCATCGACAACTCGCGCAGCGGCCCCGCGGTGGCGACGGCGCGGCTCGTGCGGGCGGGGCGGACGATCGTGGTCGCCTCGGTGGACGTGGCCGACGCCGACGGCAAGCTCCTGGCGACCTCGAGCTTCACGTACGTGCCGAAGCCGTTCAGCCCGAAGGGCGACTGACGGGCGGCTGAGGCCCTCCGGGCAGAGAGCCGCCGACCCCCTCACGCGGTCAGTAGTATTCTGCAAAGCAGAACGCACATATCAGCGAAAGGCCTAGATATGGGCTTCTTTGCCGATCTTGGCTCCGATTCTTCTGCACAGAAGAACTTATTAGCACTTTCGTGAGCCGTGTCACTAGCCTTGGTGACAGGGGTCCCGCCCGGCAATGTCGCCCGCGGGATCCAGCCCGGGGTCTACGGACCCGAGCGATCAACGCGAGCAACGAGGAGCAGCCATGCAGTTCTACCTTGACGGTTACCGCCCCGGAGACCCCGACCTCCGCCCCGCGGCCCCGGGCGGCGTGGAGCCCCGCTCAGGCAGCGGCGAACTGCCCCAGGAAGTCGACGTCCTCGTCGTCGGCACCGGCCCTGCCGGTGTGGTGCTCGCGGCCCAGCTCGCCGAATTCCCCGGAATCACCACGCGGGTCGTCGAGCGCCGCAACGGACCGCTCGAGCTCGGCCAGGCGGACGGCGTCGCATGCCGCACGGTGGAGATGTTCAACGCGTTCGGCCTCGCGGAGAAGCTCATGCGCGAGGGGTACTGGGTCAACGAGACCACGTTCTGGGGCCCGGAATCGGCGGACAGCAGCGGGATCGTGCGCACGGGACGCGTCCAGGACGTGGCGGAGGGCCTCTCCGAATACCCCCACGTGATCGTCAACCAGGCGCGCATGCAGGAGTACCTGCTCGAGCACATGCGCAACTCCCCCGCGCGCCTCGAGCCGGAGTACGGCCTCGAAGTCACCGACGTCGAGGTCCTCCCCGACGGTGGCGACTACCCCGTGAAGGTCACCCTGCGCCGCGCGGCTGACGGCGAGGCAGGCGCTGCCGCCGTTCCCGCTGAGGCGAGCACCGTCGTCGTGCGCGCCAAGTACGTGGTGGGGGCCGACGGCGCGCGCTCGGCAGTGCGGAAGTCGCTCGGGATCGAGCTGCGCGGCGATGCGCGCAACCACGCGTGGGGCGTCATGGACGTCCTCGCGGTCACCGACTTCCCGGACGTCCGCGTGAAGTCGGTCATCCAGTCGCCCTCGGGCGGCAACATCCTCATCATCCCCCGCGAGGGCGGGTACCTCGTGCGGTTCTACGTGGACCTCGGCGACCTCGATCCCGCCGACCGCGATGCGCGCAAGCGCTTCACCCGTGAGTCCCTCGTCGAGGCGGCGCAGAAGATCCTGCACCCGTACACGCTCGAGGTGAAGGAAACCGCTTGGTGGTCGGTCTACGAGGTGGGCCAGCGGATCGCGGACCGGTTCGACGACGTCTTGGACGCCGAGCGAGGGACCCGCACCCCGCGCGTCTTCATTGCCGGCGATGCGTGCCACACCCACAGCGCCAAGGCCGGTCAGGGCATGAACGTCTCGATGCAGGACGGATTCAACCTGGGCTGGAAGCTCGCTGCCGTGCTCGAGGGGCGGAGCCCCGAGTCGCTCCTGGACACCTACGCCGGCGAGCGCAAGGCGATCGCGCAGGAGCTCATCGACTTCGACCTGCGCTTCTCCACGATGATGGCGGCCAAGCCGAAGGACCCCGAGCACGCCGAGGCCGGCGGCGTCGACCCCGCCGAGAAGCAGCAGATCTTCACCGAGGCGGGCCGGTTCACTGCCGGGTTCGCCACCGAGTACACGCCCGCGCTGCTCACCGGCACCGCCGAGCACCAGGCTGTTGCGACGGGCTTCCCCGTGGGCCAGCGCTTCTACTCCGCACCGGTGGTCCGGCTGGCCGACGCGAGGCCCGTGGGCCTCGGGCACGTGGCCCAGGCGGACGGCCGCTGGCGCATCTACGCGTTCGCCGGCGCCGGGGACCCGCAGTCCCCCGAGTCGGGCATCGCGGCCTTCAGCCGGTTCCTCGCCGAGTCGGAGGACTCGCCGGTGCGCCGCTTCACGCCGGACGGCGCGGATCCGGACGCCGTGTTCGACGTCAGGGCCGTCTTCCAGCAGGGCCACCGCGACCTCGCCCTGGAGAAGCTGCCGGAGTTCCTCATGCCGCGCAAGGGCCCGCTCGGGCTCGTGGACTACGAGAAGATGTTCACCGCGGACGCCGCCGGATCGGACATCTTCGAGGAGCGCGGGATCGACCGCACCCGCGGGGCCATCGTGGTGGTCCGCCCCGACCAGTACGTGGCACAGGTTCTCCCCCTGGACGCGCACCAGGAGCTCGCCGACTTCTTCGCCGGGTTCATGCTGCCGACGGCTGTCCTCGTCTGAGCCGCACGACGGCTCGCGCTGAGGGCCGGTGCCCGTCGGGCTGAGCCCAGCGCCCGCCGCATGGCAGGCCCTGACCGGCATGACCGGTGCGCGCGCGCACCTGTTGTGCCGGTCAGGGCCTGTTATCGCGTGCGCCCGGCGTGCGCCCCGGCGTCACCGCCCCACACCGAGGCCCACCGTGATCCGCTCCCCCTCGGCGTTCAGCCACTCGAGCCGGCGGAGGATCGTCTCCCCCACGCCGTCCGCCCACATCCGCGCCCAGCCGCCTCCGAGCGTCTGGGCGCGGTGGCGCATAAGGTGCCAGGACCGCTCGGTCCTCCGGATCGCTGTGGGCACCAGCAGGGCGCGGGCGGGGTCGTCGAGGCCATAGGCATCCGCGACGAGGCGGGTGCGCACGACGGCGTCCGCTCGCCGGAGCGGATCGCTGCGGTCCTGCTCGGGAGACAGCGGGGCCCAATGCAGGCACAGGTTGACCACCTCGTCGACCCGCGTGGCGGGCCTGAGGAGGTCGAAGTCGATGAGGGCCACGGCCTGGCCGCCGCGGAACACGACGTTCTCGGGCGTGACGTCCAGGTGTCCGATGAACCGCTCGGCCCCGTCGGGCACGGAGGGCTCGGGCGGCATGCCCGGCAGGTCGGGCGGGGCGACCGCGTCGAGGAGGTGGGCCGGAGGCTCGAACCCGGCCACGGCGTCGTCGTACGCGCGGAGCAGCCGGGCCACCGAGGCGAGGCGTGCATCATCGGCGAGCCAGGCCGGGTGCGGGCGGCCGGCGACCTCGCCCTCGACGAAGGTGAGCACCTCCCGGCCGCGGTCGTCGAGGCCGAGGAACCGCGGGGCACCCTCGAACCCGACGGACTCAAGGTGCCCCAGGACGGCATGGACGAGCGGCGAGTGCGGGCCGAGCGGCCGGCGCACGGTGCCCCCGACGCGCACGATCCCCTCGGTGACGTCCCCGCCGGGGAGCGGGACTTCATTGGTCACGGCGGCTGAGCGATGTCGAACCCCCCGGGCGGGTTCAGTGCTCGTCGTAGTGGTGCTCGTGCTCGGCGTGCTTGTGCCCGCCGTGGAGGTAGTCCACGTGGTCGCCGTGCTGGATTTCCGCGTGGCCGCAGCCGGGCTCGTGCCTGTGGTCGTGGACGTTGTGCTCTGCGACGTGCTCGTGATCGTCGTAGTGGTCCACGTGGAGGGCATGCCGGTGGTCGTCGTGCACGTAATCGACGTGGTTGCCGTGCTCTACCGTCTCGTGTCCGCAGCCGTCACCGTGCTCATGCTCGGTGACAGTGTGGCTCTCGTGGACGTGCGTCTTCGTCATCGTGACAAGCCCCTTCGCCTCGGGTTCCGCGGCCCGGCATCTCGCCGAACGCTTGTCGCCTAGCCTACGGACGGCGCCCGGGCGCGGCCAGTCCTGCGGACGACCACTTGGCGCAGATCCGGGCCCTGCGAGGGACCTAAGGACGTAGCTGTGGCGGTGCGTGGCCGAAGGTGATCGGCCCGATAGCATCCTCGGGGACGTTCACCGCCCCACCCCGGCACCACACCTTCGATCCTGGGACTCGACGTGCTCTTCCGCCTCGGCTACCGCCTGTTCGTCAAGCCTGCCGCGCGCATCGCGGCGGACGTCGCGTCGGCGGTGACCCAGGGGACGATGGGCCCGCCCGTCGAGCGGTCCAGGCCCGGGCGCGACTGGTGGCTGACCACCCTGCTCGCGAGCGCCATCAGCGCCGTAATCGGGGTCTGGTACGCCACGACGACGTGGCCCGCGGCGCTCCTGTGGTTCACGATCGCGCTGGCCCTGCCTGCCCGTGCGGTGAGCGAGGGCCTCCGGACGGTGCCGTACTTCCTGCTCGCCGCCGTCCTGCTCTCGACCGTTCCCGTGGTGGGGTGGTGGCTGGCGGGCGCCGTCACGGTCGTCGCGCTGGTCGCCACCGTCCGCGCGTGGACCAGATGGAGGTCCCGCGCCCATGCCGAGGCCGCGATGTACCGGAGCGAGGAGCAGGTTCCCGCCGGCCAAGGAGCTGCCGGCGGCCCAAGCGGCCGGCGTTAGGACGGCGGGACGGGAGGGGCGTCGTCGGGCGCGGCTGCGGCGCCGATGAGACGGAAGAGATCCTGCGCCCGGTTGGGGGTGTTCCCCGAGCTGTCGAAGGCGTCCGCGCTGTAGGTGGCGGCGACGGCGACGGCGATCTTCTGGGATGGGAGCGAGGCCTCCACCGCGGAGTAGCCGGCAAACATCGGGTTCTGCAGGAGCCAGTCACCGCTGATCACCACGCCGAGCCCGTAGGTGTACCCGACGCTCTGCTGCGCGCAGGTGGGGCACCCGTCGATCTTGCTGCCCTTGCCGCGCAGGCTCGGGCTGACCTGCAGCGCGTGGGACTCCGGCGAGAGCAGCGTGCCCGAGCCGATCGCGTCCGCGGTCGCGGCCATATCCGCAATGTCTGTGGTCTGGATGGCGCCGCGGGCGAGCGTCCAGGACGGATTCCAGTACGTCGAGTCCTCCAGGAACGGGATGCCAGCCGGGATCTTCAGCGGCTCCCGGCGCTCCGACGTGTAGGCGTGGAGGACGGGCTCAGGGATCGCTGGAGAGCCGGGATCGCGCGTGTTCCGGAGCCCGAGGGGCCCGAGCACCTTCTCCTGCAGGAGCGCATCCAGCCGCATGCCGGTGATCTTCTCGAGGGCCAGACCGAGAAGCACGTAGTTGGTGTGGGCGTAGTCCCAGTTGGTCCCGGGCTTGTAGAAAAGCGGCTTGGACGCGCCGATCGAGGCGAGCTCCTCCGGCGTCCACGTGTGGAACGGGTCCTTGTACAGCGCGTCGATGAGGCCTTGGTCCTGGACGTAGTCGGCGTAGCCGGAGGTCATCTGGGCGAGCTGCCCGAGCGTGACGCTGTCGCTGTGGGGCACCTCCGGGAGCCACTTGGAGAGCTTGTCGTCGAGGCTGACCTTCTTCGCGTCGACGAGCTGGAGCAGCGCCGTGGACATGTACGAGATCGCCACGGCTCCGTTGCGGAAGTGCATGTCCGTGGTGGCGGGCACCCCCGGCATGGACTCGCCGAACGCCTCGGTGATGACAGCCTGGCCGCCCACGGTGACCCGCACGATCACCGCTCTGAGGCGGTCCTTGGCCATCGTGTCGGTGACGATCGCCCGGACCTTCGCCGCGAGTTCGGGATTCACGGACGACGGCGCGCTGGCGCCTCCCGTGGTCGCGGCGGCGTCCGCGGTCGGCCGGGGCGTGCACGAGGTGAGGGCGAGGAGCGCGGCGACGCCGAGGACCGCGGATGCGTGCGCCCATCGTCTGGGCACGCGCCCGGACGTCACACGGCCCCCTCAGCCATGGTTCCCGGTGCCCTGCCGGACGAACGTCCCCAGGCCGGTCTTGTCGTAGAAGTCCAGCCGGACGCTCGAGGCGGCTCCGTCGGCCCCGAGGGCAAAGATCGCTCCGGCCAGGCCGTTGCCGTTCTCGCCCACCGATTCGAAGGAGAAGGTGTCTCCGTCGAAGTGCGTGAGCCGGAACGTGGTGGGCTTGCCGGAGGGGCCCATCTGCAGGGTGAGGGCCCCGCCCGCCTCGGCCACGGCCAGTGGGCCGTAGTACGGATTGGCGTAGCTCCCGGTGTAAGCGGAGTTCGCGCGGGCCGGGGTGCTCTGGGCGGGGGCTTTGGAGTAGTCGACCGCCGGCTTCTCGGACTCGTCCATCGCCCTGAAGACGCCACCCGTGAAGCTGATCCAGTCGACAGTGGGGTCTCCGTTCTGGGCGACGTCGAGGAAGCCCGCGCTGATCGCCTCGGGGATGCCCTCGGGCCGGCCATTCGTCAGGACCACGATTCCCAGCTGCTCGCCGGGCAGCAGGGCCACCGCCGTCGCCGCGCCGAGGTTGAAGGCGCCCGAATGCCCGAGCTGGACCCGGGCGTGGTCGTCATAGGAGACGTTCCAGCCCATGCCGTAGAAGCGGGTCCGGGCGGCGGGCCCGGAGGGCGGCCCGGACACGATCTGTGGGACGTGGGTGGCGGCGAGCGCCTCGGGGTCCACGACGGTCTGGCCGCCATAGGAGCCGGCCGCCAGCTGCAGGCGTATCCACTCGGCGAGGTCCCGGACCGAGGAGCTCGCGCCGCCGGCCGGGGCCTCCGCGTCGGCGTCGCGTGCGTACTTGGCCACCCAGCCCTGCCCATCCCGGACGTGGATGAGCGCCTTGTCCGCCGCATTGAGGTAGTCCCGGTGCCGGTAGCTGGTCGAGTTCATCTTCAGTGGCTTGAACAGGACCTGGTCGGCCAGGTCCTCCCACGGCATCTTCATGGCCGCTGCCGCTGCGACGCCGCCCTCGGTGAAGCCGAAGTTGCTGTAGTTGTAGCTCGCGCGGAAGGAATCAAGGGGCTGCTGGCCGATGTGCGCCAGGATGTAGGACTGGTCGAAGCCGAGGTCCTCGAGCAGGTCGCCGGACCCGGTCCTGAGGCCGCCTCGGTGGGACAGCATGTCCTCGAAGGTGGCGTTCCGGGTGACGAACGGGTCACTCAGCGCGAATCCCGGGTTGTGCTTGATGAGCGGATCGGTCCACTGCACGGCCTTGCGTCCCACAACCGCCGCGATGACGGTCGAGGCGAGGGGCTTGGACACCGAGGCGAGCTGGAACACCGTGTACGGGCCCACCTTCTCGGGCTTGCCTGCCTCGCGCACGCCGAAGCCCTTGAGGTAGGCGACCTGGTCCCGGTAGACGACCGCCACGGCGATGCCAGGCACTCCGGTGCTCTTCATCGCATCCTGGACAATCCCGTCCAGCTTCGCCAGGGCGCTCTTGACCTTCTCCTGGTCAAGGAGGGGCGGGACCTCCCGCGCAGGGCTCGGCGCGAGCGAGGCCGTGGGGGTTGCCGAGGCTGCGTCCCGGGCCGGGACGCAGGCGGAGAGGAGTGGAGCTGCTGCGACTCCCGCCGCGCCGGCTCCCAACACCTTGAGCAGGGTGCGCCGCCCGGCCACGTGGTTCGCGGCCGTGTCCGGTCCGGGGGACGTCATCGCTCTGAGGGGTGCCGTCGTTCACAAGCGTGCATGACAGCAACCTAGCGACGCGGTCCGCTCCCCCGGAATGGACTTAAGTCGCGTGTCTCGGGCCGGCCAGACGGCCAAGTAAGCGGGAACGACGGCGGGCGCGCATCCTCGAGGTGCGGGCCCGCCGTCGTCCGCTTATCAGGGTTTCAGCGGCCGAAGATGCGGGAGAGGAGGCTCGGGCCCTTCGCGGCGTCGATTTCCGCCTGGGAGTGCTGGCCGTTGCACCAGTCAGCCTTCGCGACACCGCGCTTCACCTGATCCACATGCTGGCCGCAACCGGACCAGGTCGTCTTCTTGCACGTCTTGCACGTCACTGGGTAGCACATCGGCAAACTCCTCTATCGTCGGTCGAATACCCCCTGGGGTATTACGTATACCCCCGAGTGTATCAGGAGCCGACCGCCGTCGCTCATGCCCCTGGCCCGGGATGGCTGAGGGAGCCGGAGCTTCACGCACGACGGCGGGCCCGCACCTTCCCCGTGCGGGCCCGCCGTTCGCTGTGCCGTAGGTCACCGGAAGCTCGGTTCGCCGCGCTTCCCCGATCCGGCCGCCTACTCTGACAGGGTGTGCCTGTGCGCTGCAGCGTCGAGACCTGCGTACTCGGCCTCGCCGAGCCTGGCCTCTTCCGCCACGTTCACGTTGCGGCTGAGAAGCCAGTACAGGATCGCGGCGACGGGCAGCCCGACGAAGAGGGAGATGTCGGCTCCGTCCATGGCTTGGGCGATCGGCCCGACGAAGAGGGTGCCGGCGGAGAAGAACGGGATCATCACCACGAAGCCGACCAGGTAGGAGACGATGCCCGGCCACCCCCAGCGGCCGTAGATCCCGTTCGGCTTGAAGATCTCCGCGATCGCGTAGTGGCCCTTGCGCACGATGAAGTAGTCGGTGAGGTTCACGGCGGTCCATGGGATGAAGAAGTACAGGACGAGCAGCAGGAAGTCGTTGAAGTCTGCCAGGAAGTCCGCGGACGCGATGTTGGCCAGGACCACCGAGATCGCTGCGGTGACGGCGATCGTGACGATTCGCAGCGTGAGCGTGGGCTTGATCTTGCGCAGGCTGTCGATGGAGGAGATGAGGGTCAGGGACCCGCCGTACATGTTCAGCGCGGTCACGGACACAAGTCCGAGGCCGGCGATGACCAGGGCGATCGAGCCGAAGCCCGGGAAGAGCCTCTCGGCGGTGGCCTGGATCGACGGGATGGTGTCGAAGTCCGTGCCCGCGGCGGCGGCGATGAAGGCCCCGAGGAACATGACCCAGATGCCGCCGAGGGCGCTGCCCCAGAAGGTGTACCGGAAGGCATGGCCGGCGGTGGCCGGCGGGAGGTACCGGGAGTAGTCCGAGACGTAGATCGCCCAGGAGATCTGGTAGCCGGCGGCAACGCCGAGCTGGGCGAGGAACGGCACGAGCTGGAAGCCTCCGAGGTCGAACATCCCTGCGGGCAGGTCCAGATGGGTGAGGACGGCAATGGTCAGGAGCGCGAGCATCGCGACCGTGAGGTAGGTCAGGTACCGCTCGAACCGGTGGATCAGGTCGTACCCGAAGATTGCGACGACCACCGCCACGATGGTCACCACCCAGAACCACATGGCGTCGGACCCGACGTGCAGGGAGGCCCCGATCGCCTGCCCGGCCAGGACGGTGTTGAAGATGTTGAAGCCGGCGTACTGCAGGTAGGCGAACAGCCAGACCAGGAGGGCACCGATGTAGCCGAACTGCGGGCGGGACTGGATCATCTGGGGCAGGCCGAGATGGGGGCCCTGAGAGGAGTGGGCCGCCATGAAGAGGGTCCCAAGGAGGACCCCGACGGCGATGGCGACCATCGACCAGATGAGGTTCCCGCCAGTGGTGATGCTTATCAGGCCCACGGCCAGAGTCGCGATCTGGGCGTTGCTCATGAACCAGAGCGGACCGATGCTGGAGACCTTTCCGTGCCGCTCATCGAGGGGCACGTAATCGATCGAGCGGACTTCGAGTCCTCGGCTGCCCTGGGCTTGACCTGTGGAGCTGGTCATGCGCTTCTCCTCTGTGATCTCTTGCGGTGCCCGCTCGGGCGAGACCCTGTGACTCGCGTAACACCGGCGCTCCAAGCTATTCGCGGAAAGCGGCAATCTCCGATGTGCAAAGCACCAGAAAACCCGCCGCGTCGACTGGTCACGCGCACAGGCGGGCGCGGCATCCGCGGTCTTCGGCGCACTGGCCCCCCAAGGCCTCACCCACACCGCGCGAGCTGGCACACCCGCGATCGAGCACGCGTATGCTGTCCAGATGATTTCGCGATGTGGAAGTTGATTTCCCTGTTGTGAAATTCTGATGGGACACTTACGCTGGATCCATCAATCCAATGTGAGGTAGCCCACTCGACTCCCTCTTTTGACCTAGAAACGGCAATCCGATGAACATCTCTGCTGGCGCCGCGCTGAAGACGAGTTCAGTGCACGCCGGGAGGCGACGGCAAAGTCGCCGGCTTCCCGAGACTCTGATCGTCCATGGGCGGCAGAATCCGAATGGCCGCCCGCGGCTGCCATTCGGGATCGCCTAAGCCCACCCCGGACGCGGAGCCCTCCAGCACAGCTGAACCATCGCGGCCCTCCTGCGGGGGCCTGCCACGCACGGGTTCGGGAAGGCACCACCTCCCGGCACGCGCCTTGAGTCCAACTCACCACTGTCCAGGAGCTTCCTTTGTTGTCTCAGGCATCCAAGAACGTCCATCACGACCCCGCCATCAAGGCCGCACGACCACGGGGCAAGGCGCGGTGGAGCATCGCCCTTCTGATGGGCTTCGGAATTCTCATCAATTACGTGGACCGCCTCTCTATCTCTGTCACCCAGAAGCCCCTCACCGACGAGTTCGGGCTGACGGCAACGGAATTCGGCGTCCTTTCATCGGCCTTCCTCTGGTCCTACGCCATCATGCAGATTCCGTCGGGAATGATGCTCGACCGGTTCGGGGTCAAGAAGGTCTGGGGAGCCAGTGCCGTCCTGTGGACCGTGGCCTCGGTCCTGACCGCCATCGCGTCCGGCGCGTGGGTCATCATCCTCGCCCGCGTCTTCCTCGGCGTCGCCGAAGCCCCTGCGTTCCCAGGAGCGATGAAGGCCACCGGCCTTTGGTTCCCGCGGCACGAACGGGGCCTCTGCACGGCCATCTTCGACAGCGGCACACGCCTTGCGAATGTCCTGGGCCTGCCGCTCATCGCTTTCACTGTTGCCACGTGGGGGTGGCGCGAGGCGTTCTGGCTTCAGGCAGTCCTCTCCCTCGTGTTCCTCGCGGCCTTCCTCTGGCGGTATAGGGGCCCCAAGCACCACCTCGCGAAGGGCAAGCTCTCGGCCGAGGAGTACGACTACATCATCAAAGGAGGCGCGACCAGCGAGGACATCCGCCCGGCGAGCGACTGGAAGACCATTGGCTACCTCCTGCGCCAGCGCAAAGTCTGGGGTCTCTCACTCGGTCTGGCCGGCGCCGGATACGTCCTGTGGATGCTCCTTACTTGGTTGCCCGGCTACATGCAGACCAGCATGAACCAGAGCATCCTGCAGAGCGGCATCTATGCCGCCGTTCCCGCCTTCGCGATGTTCGTCTCGGAGATGACGATCGGGGGCTGGTGGGTCGACCGGGTCATCGGCCGCGGTGCGAACCCTGACAAGGTCCGTAAGGGTGTACTCGTCGCTGGCATGATCGTGGCGCTATTCACGGTCGGCGCCGCATTCAGCAACAATCCGGTTGTCGCGATCATCTGGATCGCAATCGGCAGTGCCGGCATCGCCCTGGTTTACGTAACGAGCAACTCCCTGCCAGCCCTGATCGCTCCCGAGGGCAGCGCTGGTTCGCTCGCTGCGATCGTGAACTGCGTGAATCTGCTCGCGGGCGTCGCAGCCCCGATCGTGACCGGCTTCATCGTGGACACAACCGGGCACTTCCTCTACGCGTTCATTATCGGAGGCGTCGCGCTCATCGGTGGCCTGGCCTCCTACCTCTTCCTCATGGGGAAGATCGAGCCGATCCCCGCCCAGGCCGTCACGGTCGCGGCGGAGGACTGACCGGCACAGCAGCCGAACACACGACGGCGGGCCCGCACCTTCCCGGTGCGGGCCCGCCTTTTCGCTCGGTGTGGGTCAGTCGGCCACTGAGGTGCGGACTGCCAGAGCCGGAGCGGCAGCGGTAGCCGGCGTAGCGTCGTCGTCCGCGGGCTGTCCGCCGGCCTTGGCGAGGGACATGCCCTTGGTCTCCTCGGCTAGGAAGAGCGAGAGCAGGAACCCTGCGAAGGTGATGACGGCGGCGACGATCATCGTCGGGCCGATGCCCCAGCCCTCGAGGGCGAACGGGAGGCCGAACGTGCCGAGGGCCGCGCCAATGCGGCTGACCGCGGTGGTGATGCCGACGGCGCTCGCGCGGACGTTCGTGGGGAAGAGTTCGCTCGGGTAGGCCCACTCGAGGATGCTCGGGCCGCCGGAGAAGAGCGCATAGGCGAGGAAGCAGGCCACCACGATGCCAACGGGCGCCGAGGGCGCGAAGCCGAGCACGAACAGCGGTATGGACATCAGGGCGAAGCACCAGATGATCAGCGGTCGGCGGCCCCAAGTCTCGATGAGCTTGAGGGCGGGGAGGCAGCCGATGAGGAAGACCATGTCAATCGCGACTGAGCCGAGGTTGGACACGTTGCCCTGAGCGAGCCCGAACGAGGAGAGGATGGTCGGACCGAACGTGTAGATCGCGAAGAGCGGGCCGACCTGGAAGGCGTAGAAGCCGGCGCAGAAGATGATGCGGCGAAGGTAGATCGGCTTGAGGAGGATCTTCAGGTCGAGCTTTCCCTGCTTGGACTTGTCAGGGCGGGCGGTCTCGAAGACGACGTGATCGACGCTCATCTGGTCCGCGAGGGCGGCGCGGAGGGCGGCCTTGGCGTCCTTGACCCGGCCGTGGTGGAGGAGCCAACGCGGGGACTCGGGGGTGCCGAGGCGCAGGAGCATGACGATGGCGCCGAGGAAGGTCGAGGAGACGAGCATCCAGCGCCAGGACTCCTCCCCGAAGATCTCGAACATCACATACCCGACGATTGAGGCCAGGGCAGCCCCCATGAACCAGCCGACGTTCAGGACACCGAGCATCTGGCCGCGGCGCTTCCGCGGGAGCCACTCGGCCAGGAGGGAGTTCGCGATCGGGTAGTCGGCGCCGATCGCGAGGCCCATGATGAAGCGGGCGATCACGAGTTGGAGGGCGTCCTGTACGAAGAACTGGAGGACCGAGCCGAGCACGAGGACCCAGAGGTCGATCGTGTACATGAGCTGGCGGCCGATCTTGTCGGTCAGCGGACCGAGGAGGACCGCGCCAAGGAAGATCCCCACGAGTGCGGCCGCGCCGATGAGGCTCGTCTCGAGTGGGGTGGTGTGGAAGTCGGCGCTGATGCCGATCAGCGCGATCGCGATGATGCTGAGGATGTACCCGTCCAGGATCGGTCCGCCCATGCAGGCGGCGACGAGCTTCTTGTGGAACCGGGTAAATCTGGCCTCGTCAATGGCGGCATGGATGTCCATCGAACTCCTTCGTGGCGGGGCGACGTCTCGTCACGGTATCTGATGACTACCTGACGACACTTGATATATCAGAACCTAGAGTGTGATCCGGCGCACTGTCAACGTCCTGGGGTTAACTCTGCGTTACGCCCGCAGACCTATGGCTGCCGGTAGGGCCGATGGATGAACCGTCCGACGGGCAGCACGAGCGGCGGCCTGGTCAGCGGAGGCGTGGTCAGCGGCGTGGCCCATAGCGGCACTGTGCGCGTCCCGACCACCGCAGGGAGTGGCGCCGAGGCCCAATACCGCCCGGGGAATACAGCCGGAGCCGAGGACGACGTCCCGTATTGCGCGCCGCCGAGGAGGGCCGCGGACAGGACGGCCAGCGCGCAGAGGGCGGCCGACGCCGACGTCGCCAAGCGGCTATGGTCCGAGGTGATCCCGTTCGTGGCGCCCCGGCGAGCCGCGGCGGCCTGCTGCAGTGAATGCCCGCGCGGCAAGAATACGGTGATTGCCGCGCGGCGAGCCACTGGTCCGGCTGCAGAACGTAGGCGCATGGGATCCCCTCTGGCTGAGGCTCCCAGCGCGCCTGTAGCACCAAGGGTCCGCTCGGGACGCACCAGCGTCAAGGCTCGGGGGCCGTCGCGAACAGTTCAGACGACACTGGCGATGTACCGGCTGAAGTTGCGCACGTGCGCATCCATGAGGGCGCCGGCCTCATCCGGGTCCTTGGCGAGGATGGCGCGGAGGATCGGACCGAGCTCGGCGATGTGTTCGACGACGAGCGGGCGCCTCTCGAGGACCACGAGCCAGATGCGGGTGGAGAGGTTCCCGTAGTGGCGGAGCGTGTGCTCGAGGTGGCCGTTGCCCGTCAACGAGTAGATGGCGTTGTGGACGGAGAGGTCGAGGCGCATGAGATCGCCCTGGTCGACGGCGCGCTCCCCCACCGATTCGATGAGCCCTACGTACTGCCCAATCTCGGGGCTCTGGGCATCCCGGATATTCCGTGCCGCGAGCCGCGCGGCAGCCGGCTCGAGGATCTGTCGCACCTGGCCGACCTCCGAGAGGTCGGTGATATCGATGGGTGCCGCGAACGAGCCTTTGCGCGGCTGCGTCACGACAAGCCTGTCGTTCTCCAGGCGGTGCAGCGCCTCGCGGATGGGCGTGCGGCCCATCTGCATCTCCTTCGAGAGCTGCGACTCGTTGATGGACTCGTTGGGCCGGATGTCGAGCATGATGAGCCGGTCCGCAATCACCTTGTAGGCGATCTCCGCCAGCGACTCCATGCCAGACCACCTCGCCTCTCCCGCAGAGCCCAAAGGCTCAATCTACCCGGAGGCCGTCGAGTGGGCCTAAGCCCAAGCCGTGCCGCAACGCACGACGGCGGGCCCGCACCTTTTGCGGTGTGGGCCCGCCGAGGGTCCCCAGGATCGTCTGCGCGTCGGGTCAGCCCTAACCGGAGACGGTGAGGCTATAGGTGACAGTCTCGGTGAACACGGTCCCGTCCGGCTGGGCCAATGTGCCGCCGAACTTCAAGATGTGGGAGCCAGCCGAGAGACCCTTGAGCAGCGCGTAGTACCCGGAGTCAGCACAGGGACTCATGTAGCCCGCTGGAGCCCCGAACACGTTGTCTGTGGGCATGTTGAAACTGAACAGGTCTGAATGCTCGAATTGGATTGCGTTGGATGAGAGGTTCTGGCCGTCCAAGGTCGCGTAGAGGTTGCTCGCCGAGTCTTGGACGAATGCCGTGTAGGAACGCACTGTCTTCGCCGGGACGTTGTCGTGGGCGTACTCGACGTCAACAGCGTTGACCAGGGGAAAGTACAACGAGGTGCCTGCCGGGATGGTGCAGCTGCGGGTCACAGGCGCAGTGGAGTTGAACGCACCCCCAAGGAACCACATCTTCCCGCTCTGCTGGTTCGCGCACAACGCTCCTGTGGTGTCGAGCAGGGGGTTCGACGACTTGGGCTGCGTGAGCGCCCAAGTCCACCACTGCGCGGCGAGCGTGCTGTAGTCATTGGAGCCGCCGGTGGCAGCACTGGCCGCCAGCGGTGGGGCGAACATCAGGGCGAACGCTGTGACGAACACAAGCACTATCTTCTTCATAGTTCCTCTCCTCGGCCCTATTGCTCAGCGGACGCAGTGCTGAGCTTGCAGGTCGGATTATCGCCTCGCGGCATTACTGCGCCGTTATCGGGAGCGAGGCGGCCACATACCGCCACTCATTGGTGACTACGCATTCGTGGAGGAAGCTCGGAACATTGACACGCTGCGCGCCCACCCCGATGCTCGTGACAAATACTTCCGGCCGGGCGCCGACGTCATCGCGGGGTGGGCCATGAACGAGGGGAACGAGTCCAACGGCTCCGGCGGGATACTTCCCGACGCGCCTGACCTGACTGGCCTCACCGAGATCCGGGTGCACGGCGTGGGCGGGTTCACGCCACAGGAGATTCTCGGCGACCCGGCGCCCACGACGGTGTGGGGAGATCGGATCGCGGGGTTCTACCGGACCGCGGATGATCGCGGCCGGCACCTCGAGGCGTACGCGTGGGGCGGGCTGACATCCCGCTCGCTGGTGCGCGTGCTGTGGACCCTCCTCGCCCCAGCGATGCTCGCGAACATGGCAGGGTGGACCGGCCGGCGCCGCGCCATGCCCGTCGAGGTCGAAGCCCGAATGGAGCCCTCGACGTGGGCCTTCCGGTGGTGCGCCCGGCTCGCCGCCCTCGCGCTGACGGTTAGCGTGGCGGTCATGGTCACCCTGCCGAGCCTGGACACGGTGGCGTACCAGTGCCTCGGGCAGACGGGGTGCCGCGCCCGCCTGTGGGTCGCCTCGTGGATCGACATCCTCGCTCCGCGGGACCTGCTCGGGGTGCGGCTGGTGTGGGGCGTGGTCCCGTCGGTCGTCATCGCGGGCCTGTTCGTGTGGCTGGCGCGGGTCTCGAGGAACCGGTACGAGCGCGTCGAGCCGCCCATTGACAAGGATTCCCTGCCAGAGCCGTCGCCGCTGTGCGCGGCGGCGCAGCGGGGCGGGCTGCGCAGCCCAGAGTTCTGGTCGGGGCGGCTGTGGCACTCGCACCTCTCGAGGCTGCACTTCACCGCGGCGATCGCGGTGGCCGCCGGAATGCTGGGGTGGTGCGTCGCAGAGGCCAGCGAGCTGCACGGCGCCCCGGCGGCGTGGGCCTTCGGTGGGCTGCTCCTCACGGTCGTGGAGCTGATGGCCCTCGTCTTCGCGCTCGCGCGTGACGAGGCGAACCAAGCGCTGTCGTGGACGCTGCTCGCGGCCGCACTGGTGTCTCTCGGGGCCGCGGTGGTGGGCGCGCTGCTCCTGCCCGCCGGGCCGTACGCGCCGCGCAGCGGCGTCCTGCCGGGCATCGTTACCGCCGTCAACGCGGGCTGGGCCTACTCGATCGCGCTGCTCGCGCCGCTCGTGGCCCAGCAGGTCGCCGCGTGGCTGTCCCGGCGCCGGTACGAACGCCGCCGGGCTTCCGCGAGCACGGAGCCCGCCCCGGCCATCCCCGTCTTCCCTTGGTCTGCCCCGGTGGTGCTCAACGCCGTCGCCCTCGTCCTGGCCAACGGCGTGCTTGTCTCCGCTGCCCTGCTGGTGGCCACCTGGCTCGGCCCGGTCGACTACGGCAAAGGCCCCGAGGACGGCTGCGCCGACCCGTCAACGCTCTGCGTCCCGGTGGCCGTGCTCTCGGTGCAGACGATCCTGGTGTTCGGGCTCGGCGTCGTCCTGATCGGCCTGCTCCTCGTGGCTGGCCTTCGGCTCCTCGTCCGCGCCCGGGAGGGCGCCGTGGGGCTCACGGGGACGCTCGCCCCCGAGTACAGCAAGGTGCCGCCGCCAGAATCAGGGGCCCGCCCGTCCGCCCTGCCGGCCGCCGCCGAGGCAGAAGCCGAGGCAAAGAGGGAGGCGTGGATCTACTCGGCGCTCGGCCCGGACGCGGACCCCCGCCACCCGCACCGCGAGCCCCCGCAGTGGGTCCGCCGGATCTCCCTCGTGCGTGTCCTCGCGGGGTCAACGCCTGCCCTCGCCGCGGCACTCACCATCGTGATCGCCCTCGGAAGCCTCGTGGGCGCCGTCGTGTTTCCCGCCTACGTGCTGCTGTTCGCCCAGAAGCCGCCCGTCCTCTTCGCCACGGCGATCATGGCTCTCGTGGGCCTGCTGCCGGTCGCCTACGGGTTCGCGGCCCGCTATGCGCTGCGGGACGAGCGCAAGCGCCGGCTGCTGATGGTGCCGTTCGACGTCGGAACGTTCTTTCCGCGCTCGTTCCACCCGTTCGCGCCGCCCTCGTACGCGGAGCGTGCGGTACCGGATCTGACCCGGCGCATCTGGTGGATCCACGACAACGGCGGCCGGGTAGTGCTGAGCGCCCACTCGCAGGGCAGCGTGATCGCCGCCGCGACGCTCCTGAGGCGATCCGGCCGCCCCGACCCCAAGGTGGGGCTCGTGACGTTCGGCGCGCCGCTCGGCAAGCTCAACCGCTGGGCGTTCCCCTCTCTGTTCAGCGACGGGCTCCTGCGCTCCCTCGCGGCGGGCCGGGGCGGGCTCGCGCCCGTGCTGTGGCGGAACCTCTACTACGAGACGGACTACATCGGCGGCCCCGTCGAGTCGCACTGGGCCGCGAG
This sequence comes from Sinomonas sp. ASV486, assembly GCF_030908215.1. Lineage (GTDB taxonomy): Bacteria > Actinomycetota > Actinomycetes > Actinomycetales > Micrococcaceae > Sinomonas > Sinomonas puerhi. Next base: position 48,718 of record NZ_JAVFJK010000011.1, read on the forward strand.
CGCTTTCCCGGGCGACGACGTGATCGCCACCGGGGCGGTGGACGCGTGCTTCCTCGACCCGCCGTCGGACAAGTACGTCTACGGTCAGCCGCTGCCGCGCATCCTCAGCCACACCGGCTACTGGTTCGACGCCAGCCTGTGGCGGGAGATCAACGCGATGTGCGACAGGATCACGCCTCCGGACTGAACCCCACGCACGACGGCGGGTGGTGGTCACCGCCGCAAAGTGCGGTTTGTCGGATCGGAAGGCAGCGTCCGCAACCTACCCAGCCTTGAAGCGCTCCCATGCCATCTCCAAGAGATCCAATCTCGGCTTGAGCGACCTCGATGTCGGAACGGACATCAAAGATCGGCCGTGCATCTCCTGGAGGCCGTACTTCAGCATGGGACCGTCGATCTCGAGCAGGAGATCGGCCTTGATCTGCACGACAAGATCCGGCCGAATGCCGAGAAGTTGGGAATCGAACGCTGCGTGGTGGATCTTGCACATTGCCATGCCGTTGACCACTGACGCAATCCCGGCCTCATCTCGGTCTGGCACGATGTGAGCGGCATCCAGGAGCGGCGGATGACCAAGATTGCAGACGGCACACCGCTGGCGATAGGCGAGCAAGACCTGGGTCCTGAAGATCCCCTGGAACAGGCGATGTCGTGTCTTGACGTCAAGATAGCGTCTGATGTGTTCCTCGGCGTAACTGTCCGATCCCAATTCGGCCGCGTCAGCGCTTACGAGGAATTGGTGGCCTTCAGGCTCCTCGCCGACCACATAGACCGGGAAGTACGGCTGGAACAGGCCTTTGGCAATGCCAACGAACCAAATCAACGGGGCCCGAAGGTCCATCGCGGCACGGAGCGCGCGATTCGTGGCCTCATTTGGGTCGGTCCCGTTCCACTTGTAGCGAAGGAGGATCTCCTTGTCGATGACGCCATCATCGTATGGCCGTTCTGCACCCTCAGGTCTGAACGTCGTCGTTATCGAGAGTGCGGAGCTGAAGCCCGATGGCTTCCAGATCCCCTTCACACGGTCCTTGAGCGGAAGGGATTCCCCAGCCAAGGTGAAGTCCCGAAGTTCTGCCCAGGTGACCGCGCCTGCACCATCGTGGGTCCGGGCTGCGAGCCACTCCATGATTTGTGCACGGATGACGTCTTCATCAAGCCCGAATCTCTCGATCACGAGCGTAAGCCTAGGCTGGCCACGTCACACAGCCACCGCATTGGCAACCGCGAAAACGTCAGCAGGCATTGGACGCTGGAGCTTCCACGTGATTCCGATCGGCTTCTCACCCGAATGGCTCACGTAGCGCGCAGTTCCGAGGCAGGTGTACTGCAGAGTCATTCCGCGGTCATCCTTCGCCGCTGCGCGTGTGAAGAGCACAACCTGGGATCCGCCGTTGAGGTATCGCTGCCCATCAGCGGAGCTAACCGTCGTGCGGCTCTGCGACTCCCAGTGGAAGATCTCGGGACTGATTGCGTAGTCCTTGTAGAGGGTCGTCGGCGAGTGGTCGCGCTCGTCTTTGTCGAGTGTCACGAGGAAGGCATCGACACCCGCCTCCTGGCACCACGCCACACCTTCGCGGTGGTTTCCAATTCCCTTCCCGGGGAAGTCGAACGCAGCCAGAATCTCCTGACGGGTGTATGTGGCGTGCGACTGGATCGGAACACGGGCAAGATCCATGCCGAGGGACCTTGGCGAGTGGCGGGCAGCATCTGCGCCAATTGCGCTGACTTGCGCGATTTCGGACGAGGCCCACGGGAAGCTTCGTACGTAGTCGAGTCCTGTATCGATGTCGGAGCCACCCAGCGCAGACTCCTTCTGAAGCTCAAGCGTGAAGTAGAGCATGCGAGCAAATGCCCTGGTCCGAAAATCCATCGCCTCGTACCTTGGCGAATCCTCCCGCAGGAGGCGAGCGTAGACTTCAGCCCGTTCCGCATCGTCTACATGTAAGAACCTCGAAATCTTGCTGAGAATCCGTTTCTCGGCCGAACTGGCTAGATCCACAAGTCGAGTCGAGAGAACTTGCTCGAAGACTGAGTCCGGGCTGATGAGCTGGGCTGCCCGGAGGTATCCAGTCCAGGAGTCCTTGGTATCGCGGTAGAGGTCCCTGATCTCCGTTCCCGACTCGCGAAGGTACTCCGCCAAGAACGTCGTCCCATGTGAACGGACATCTTGAGCCAGCGCCTTGCGTGTGAAGCCAAGTTGCGTCCGGATGTTGGTCAGGACGATGTCCTGGGCGACGCGATCCAGCTGGATCTGACAGCCGGACGGCAGCGTCGGGAATTCGTCGGTCATCTCCCGCTCGAGGCGTTTGCGACCCACTCCGAGAAGTGCTCGGTACTTCACATCAAAGCGGAACTGCCGGTGCTGTTGCCCGATGAAGTCGAGGACGGTCAATACGGCCTTGCCAGGCGCTCTGCGGAGGCCTCGTCCCAGTTGCTGCAGGAAGACTGTCGAGCTCTGGGTCGGGCGCAGCAGGAGGACCGTATCGATCTCAGGGACGTCAAGTCCCTCGTTAAACAAATCGACGGCGAAGAGGCAGCTAACTTCTCGATCCCTCAGTTTGCGAAGAGCCTCGGCCCGCTCGTCGTCCGGCGTCGAACCACTGACCGCGAGGGAGGCGATTCCCGCCCGGTTGAAGACCTCTGCCATGTAGTGCGCATGCTGAATCGAGACGCAGAACCCGATCGCACGCATGTCCGCGGTGCTCAGCACCTTGTCCCGCACAGAGCTGATCACCTTGGCGGCCCGAGCATCGTTTCCCGTGTAGATCGCGCTGAGTTGCGATAGGTCGTAGGTTCCCCGATGCCACTCAAGACGCGACAGGTCCACATCATCAGCCACACCGAAGTAGTGGAATGGGACCAAAAGGTCCTCGCCCAACGCGTCCCAGAGGCGCATCTCGCTCGCTGTCCGACCGATGAAGTACTCGTTGGCGACGCTGACGCCGTCCCCGCGTTCCGGCGTCGCCGTCAGGCCGAGTAGTTCCTGGGGCGCGAGACGCTCGAGGATGCGTCGATACGTGGGCGCGGCGGCATGGTGGAATTCATCGATGACGACGATGTCGAAAGCTTCCGGACCGAGTTGGTCGAGGCGCTCTTCGCCCAGCGACTGCACCGATGCGAAAACATGACGCCAATCGCGCGGGACGTCCCCACCGACCAGGATCTCGCCAAAGCTTCCGTCATTGAGAACACGACGGTATGTCGCTAGGGACTGTTCGAGGATCTCCCTGCGGTGCGCCACGAATAGCAGCGTCGGCCTCTCGGGCTTGCCCTCGGCCAGACGCTTGTAGTCGAGTGCCGCCACGACCGTCTTACCCGTGCCAGTAGCCGCAACGAGAAGATTCCTGTGATAACCCTTCGAGCGCTCGGATTCGAGATCGTCGAGCATTTCCTGCTGGTGGAGGTAGGGCATTACCTCGAGGCCTGTGGGGCCAAGATCTCGCTGCCGCTCGGTGCTTCCAGACCGTCGGAGAGCCTCATCGAGGCGCTCCGCGTCGGTGTCGGGGTCGTAGGGGACAAATCGCCGGTCTTCCCAGTACGAGTCAAAGGTGATCTGGAACTTCTGCAGGAGGCGCGGGGTCCCGACGCCCGACAGCCGGACGTTCCATTCCAGACCGTCTAGCAGTGCGGGTTGGCTGAGGTTCGAGCTTCCCACGTACGCCGTATTGAACCCTGTCACTCTGCGGAACAGCCATGCCTTGGCGTGAAGTCTCGTCGCGTTGGTCTCATAGTTGATCCGGACCTCAGCACCGTAGCGTCGGACGAGTTCATCGATCGCTTGGCGCTCCGTGGCTCCCATGTACGTGGTCGTGATGACCCGCAGGCGAGTTCCGCGGTCCCTGAGCGCACGAAGTTCGGCCTCCAGAAGCCTCAGGCCACGCCACTTTATGAAGGCGCAGATGAGGTCCACCGAACTGGCTGATTCGAGCTCCCGACGCAGTTCGTGGGCGAGGTTGGGGTCCTCATGGCTCGCCGTCAGAAGGGCGGCATCACTGAAAGGCGTGGTCGGGCGGCGCAGCTCCCTGCGGCGAATGTCTGTGGAGTCATAGACCGCGTGAAGGATTTCCGGACCGGCCAGAACAAGATCCGGATCTTGATCGTCCGCAATCGAGCGAAGGAGCCGATTGGCCGTCGCCACACGGTGTTCGGCCGGAGCCGAGGAAAGCTTCGCCCTTGCAACCTTTTCAATATGACGGGCTAGGAGGTCTGAGACGTCATCTGCGGAAACGGGCTGAAATGTCGTTGCGCGCCCTGCCGGCAATGCAGTCACTCGCTGTTGGAGTTCCTCTGTCCTCAGAGTCTCGTACAGCCCATTCGGCAGCTCTGCCCCGTCGATTCCCCCAGAATCAGTCACCCGCTCAGCCTATGGCCACCATCAGACATTCCACGACGGGCACGGCCGAGAGAGTCGGGGCTGAGATGTCTACCCCTTCCCCTGCTCCCGCTTCCGCCGCTCCGACTCCTCGCGGTGGCGGCGGATTTCCGCCTGGATGAGCTGCTCCTCCTCGGTGAAGCGGAGGGCGTTGGCGTCGTCGACGGAGTCGCGCGAGCCGTCTGCCTCCTGCTCGGCAGGGAACTCGGCGTCGTCGTCGGCGGGTTCGGGGGTGGTGGCACGCTGCTCAGTCATGGCCACACTGTAAACCCGTTGGAGTGGGATGTGGGGTTTCGACTCCACGGCGGATTTCGGCTTCACTCTGCCACCGTCCCGGTACGCTCACAGCATGACAATCGGCATCACCGGCGTCACCGGGACGATCGGCGGGCAGGTCGCCCGGCTCCTCGCCGCCGACGACCTCCCGCTCGTTCTGCTCGCGCGAACCCCAGCGAAGGCACCCAAGCTGCCACGCGCCGTCGTGCGCCCGGCCGACTACGGCGACCGCCCCCTCTGCGAGCGCTCGCTCGAGGGCGTCGAGACGCTCTTCATGGTCTCCGGGCGGGAGAGCGAGACGCGTATGGACGAGCACCGCAGCTTCATCGACGCAGCCGCCGCGGCCGGGGTGCGGCACGTGGTCTACACGTCCTTCATGGGAGCCGAGCCCGACGCGACCTTCACCCTCGCCCGCGACCACTTCGCCACCGAGGAGTACATCAAGGACGCCGGCCTCGCCTATACGTTCCTTCGCGACTGCCTCTACTCCGACTTCCTCGAGGGCATGGTGGGGGACGACGGCGTCATCCGCGGGCCCGCGGGCAACGGCGCCGTCGCCGTGGTCGCCCAGGCGGACGTCGCCAGGTGCGCCGCCGCCGTGCTGCGCGACCCGGCCGCCCACGCCGGCGTGACTTACACCCTCACCGGCCCCGAGGCCCTCACCATGGCCCAGATCGCGCACATCATCTCCGCCATCCGCGGCACCCACGTGACCTTCCACAATGAGACCGTCCCCGAGGCCTACGAGTCGCGCAGGAAATGGCCGGCGCCCGACTGGGAGTACGACGCCTGGGTCTCCACCTATACAGCCGTCGCAGCCGGCGAGATGGAGCACGTGACGGACGACGTCGAGACCCTCACCGGACGTCGGCCCATGAGCCTCAAGGAAGTCCTGCTGGCCGAGTAAGCATCAGCCGACCGGGTGGCCGTGGCTGCAGACATCCTGCCCAGGAAGGATGTCGTGGCCCTGGATGCACGTCCTCTCGGGCGCGAGGGGCGCGTCATGCTGGCTGACGAACAGGCTGCTCCGGCCGTGGGCGATGCCGTCGCCCTCCCGGGTGTGCCATCTCTTGTGCGGACCTTCTTTGGGCGGGACCGCATGCGAGGAGGCCTCGGACTTGGGTGCGAATGGATTCTTCATGATCCCCACCGCCTCGGGTGCTGGGCGGCGCCCCTACGGCGCCGATAGTCAAGGATAGGCTCGAAATGTGGGGCCATCACCCCCGCAATGTGGGGCGAACGCGGCTTTGGCTGGGGTGCGGCGAGTCCCGGCCAGGCACCTCGACCCGAAGGCGCGGGAGGCCGCCGTCGTGCCTTGGTCCCAGAGGTGGGCCGACCGTGGGCCACGGGCTCTACACCCGCGGGCCCAGCGGCGGTACCGTTACGCCACGAGCGGCGGAAGGACTGTGATGGCACGCTTCCTCATCACCTACCACGGCTACCCCTACCCGGACATGGACGTCCTCACCGCCCAGCGGCGCGACTTCCGGGCATGGGCCCAGAAGGCCCTCGGACAGGCCATGGTGGACTTCGGTGCGCCGGTCTATGACGCCGGGCAGATGTCCACCAAGGGGCCGCCTCTCCCGCCGGTCGAGATCGACGGCTACACGATCATCGAGGCGCGTTCCGTGTCCGAGGTCCGCGCTCTCCTCGAGGACCACCCATTCCTCGCCCTCGGAGGCACGATCCAAATCAACGCGTGCTTCGACGTGTGACCTGGCCCGTGGCCCCGCGGAAGCCGAGGAGCTCGAGGACCCTCGCGACGGTCGCGGTCGCCGCGGCGAGGCCGGCGTCGGCCTCCGTCCCGTCGGCGTGGAGTAGGCCCGCCGCGATGACCTGCATGACAAGCTCGACGTCGCGGTCCGCGAGGCGGCGCCCGGTCATGCGCTCGAGGGCCGCGTTGACCGCCTCGGCCAGGAGCGGCCGGTGGGCCTGCATGATGCGCTGCAGGCCGGCGTCGCGCCCGGCGTCGAGCATCGGGAGGAGTCGGAGCACTACGACGTCCGCGGCGAGCCCCGGCGCGAAGAACACGTCCATGAGCTCCCCCGCGATCTCCTCGAGGGTCCGCGGCTGCGCGTCCAACTCGGCGGCTCTCGTCTGGGCCGCACGTGACCGGAGGTCCTCCGCACCCTCCACCGCCGCCGCATAGAGCGCCTGCTTGGTCGGGAAGTAGTAGTTGCCCGATCCCGGCGCGAGCCCGGCGGCCTCCGCGACCGCGCGGTGCGTGATCGCCGCCGGCCCGTCGGAGATGAGGAGGCGGGCCGCGGCGTCGGCCATCCGGCGGCGCCGCTCGCGGCTGCGCTCCTGCTTCCCCTCCACCCTGCCCATTGTGCAGGAATAAATCCCGGGGGCCCGTTGCTCCACTCCATGTCTATACACGTGTATAGGTTTTAGAGAGGCGGGCAATCCCCCGCACCATGACCAAGGAGTCAGACATGTCGGTTCCCATGGGACTGAAGATCGACTGGTCGACGATGCCGACCTACAACACCATCATGTCGGTGGCCGCGGGCGCCGCGCTGATCGCGCTCGTCGTCCTCGGCAAGGACCTCATCAAGGCCCGCACCAACGGACCCGGATCGGAGCCCCTGCAGACAGACGGCTGGGCCGTGGCCCTCGGCATCCTCGGCCTCGTCCTGTTCCCGACCGGCCTGCACATGACCCTCACATGGCCACTCGCCAAGGGCGGCTTCCCGTTCGACAACGTGATCTTCGGTGAGACGAGCCTAGGCCTGAGCGCACTGCTCCTCGGCGCGGCGTTCTACCTCTGGAAGCGCGGCACGGTACTTCGCGAAGCCGCCGACCCGGTCGCCGCGGCAGCGCGCGTGGCCCGGCCGATCTCATGGTTCGTCGGCGGGCTCGGCCTGAGCCTCTTCGGGATCGCCGCCGCCGGCATCACCTACCAGCTCTTCGCCGCTCCCCCGCAGGAGCCCATCTCCGGCGCGTTTGCCCAGTGGCCGTGGCTCGAGGCCACGTTCATGTCCGGCCTCTTCGCCCTCGTTGGCCTCGGCGCCGTCCTGTTTCCGTTTGCCGCGCGCCAGCTCCGCTCCGGCTACAAGCACCAGGTGATCGTCCGCTGGATCGGCGCACTCTGGATGATCGCGGGCATCGTCTTCCTGCTCTTCGGTGCCATGAACTTCTTCACGCACATCGGGCTCATCGTCAACACGATGTGAGCCGTCAGGCTCGGACGGCGCCCCGTAGACCAGGTCTGCGGGGCGCCGTGCCGTGTCGGGTGTGCTCGGGGCCCGCGCGGAGAGGGCCCGGCTCACCGCGCGGCCGGGCCGCCCGCCTGGCACCGGCAACTACCACGGACACGACCTCGGGATGAGCCCATTCGGCGCGATGGAGGTCCTGCCAACAGCGCGGTGCGGAGCCTACCCGGGCGCGCGCTGCGGGGGTACCTTTACGGCACGCACCGCGGAAGGACGGCCATGACACGCTTCCTCATCACCTACCACGGCATGCCGTATCCGGAGACCGACGTCGTCGCCGAGAGCCGCCGCGCCCTGCGTGCCTGGGCGGATGCAAAGCTCGGCGCCGCGCTCGTCGATTTCGGGGCGCCCGTGCTTCTCGGAGGGCAGCTGTCCGCCGGTCAGGCTACAGATCCGGTCGAGATCGACGGGTACACGATCATCGAGGCACGCTCACTCTCCGAGGTGCGCGACATCCTCGCGGACCACCCGTATCTGGCACGCGGCGGGACCCTGCAGATCAACGAGTGCGTGGCGATGTGACGCCGAAAAGAGGGAGAAAAAGCATGAAGAAGACCATTCTTGCCAGCATCGCCGCGGCGATCATCGCCGTCAGTCCGCTCACGGCTGTGCCTGCGGCGAGCGCGGGAGACCAGCCGCCTTCACACGTCGCGGGGCAGATCCTCGTCAAGTTCAGCGACAATCGCGCGTCCGCCGGTGTGCTCCGCGAGCACGGGCTGAGCGATGGCCCGAGCATCGGCAGCACGGGCGCCCGCCTCATCACGGTCCCGGCCGGCTCGGAACTCCGGCTCGTTGCAGCGCTCAGCAGCAACCCGGCCGTCGAGTATGCCGAACCGGACGCGATCGCGACCGCCGTGACGAACGATCAGTACTTCCCGCGCCAATACGCACTCCAGAACACAGGCCAATCGTTCACCAACACGGCCGGAACGATCACGGTGGCCGGCGGCACGCCGCACGCCGACGTCGACGCCGTCGACGCCTGGACCGTCACGACGGGCGTCGGGACCAAGGTCGCCGTCCTTGACACGGGCGTCGCAGGCGATAACCCCGACATCGCGCCCAAGGTCGTAAAGCAAGCCAACTTCAGCACGTCCTCGACAACGGATGACCTCTACGGGCACGGCACGCACGTGGCCGGCATCGTCGCCGCCATAGCCGACAACACGATCGGGGTCGCGGGCGTGTGCCCGGGCTGCGTGATCCTCAACGGCAAGGTCCTCGACGACAGCGGATCGGGCTCTTCCTCGGCCATTGCGCGGGGCATCGACTGGGCTGTTGCCAACGGCGCGAAGGTCATCAACATGAGCCTCGCGATGCGCTTCTCGTCCCTCACCCTCGAAACCGCTGTCAACAACGCGTGGAACCACGGGGTGGTCATCGTTGCCGCGGCGGGCAACTCCGGCTCCCAGGCCAAGATGTACCCGGCCGCCTACACCAACGTCATCGCCGTGGCGGCCACCGACAACAACGACGCGAAGGCATCCTTCTCGACATACGGTGCCAAGTGGGTGGATCTCGCGGCGCCCGGGGTCAGCGTCTACTCGACCTTCCCGAATCACCCGTTCGGCCTGCAGACCACCTACAACCGTTCGCTGGACTACGACATCGGCAGCGGCACGTCGATGGCCTCTCCCATCGTCGCCGCCACCGTGGCCTTGGCGTGGAACGCGCATCCCGCCTACACGAACGCCGATGTCCGAGCGCACGTCGAGTCCACTGCCGACAAGATCGCCGGAACCGGGTCCTACTGGGCGAATGGCCGCGTGAACGCGAACGGCGCCGTCCACTAGGCCGCGCGGCCACACTGTGGCTGGGCGCACGGGCGCGCTCAGCCTGCTAACCTGGACGTCACGTCGTCCTGTTGCCAGCCCTCCTCCCCAGCTTTAGGCTTCAAGTTATGGGGTGTCGCGGGCCTCTCGCGGCGTGTCGGACAGTGAGATCGCACGAAAGCCGGGGACGACGGCACGGTGTCGGCCCAGGCCTCCGGCGACGACCCTCACGAGATGCCCCCAGAAGGTGACTCGTCGAGGCTGAGGTGGCCGCCGCCGTCCCAGCCGTCGAGACAGCACTGGCTACCGGAGAGTAACAATGGCAGACTCCCAGTTCATGACATCCCGGACAACGGCGCCCGGCGCCACCGCATCCACCTCGCCTGCCGGCGGGCCCACCACCGCGCCCGACGCTCCGCGCGCCTCCTTCGAGCAGCTGGCCTCCCTCGCCACGGGAACCGGCCCCGCGCTCGAGGTGACCGCCCCGTTCGACGGGCAGCCACTCGGCGTCGTGCGCCAAGCCGCGGAGGGCGAGGTCGCGGCGGCTGTGCAGCGCGCCAGGGAGGCGCAGAAGCGCTGGGCGGCGACCCCCGCGAGGACCAGGGCCGCCGTGGCCCGGCGTTTCGCGAAGCTCGTGCTGGACCGGCGGGACGAGATCCTCGACGTGGTCCAGGCAGAGACCGGCAAGTCGCGTCTCGCCGCCCTCGAGGAGGTCGTGGACGCCTCGATGACGGCCTCGCACTACGCGCACACGGCCCCCGGGCTCCTGCGTCCGCGGCGCCATGTCGGCACCTTCCCGCTCCTGACGCAGACCACCGAGCTGCGCCATCCGAAGGGCGTGGTCGGGGTCATCACCCCCTGGAACTACCCGTTCACGCTCGTGGCGAGCGACTCCATCCCCGCGCTGCTCGCGGGCAACGCCGTAGTCATCAAGCCGGACCACCAGACCCCGTACTCGGGCCTGATGGTCCTGGACCTCCTGTGGCAGGCCGGGCTCCCCGACGGGCTCGCGCAGGTGGTGCTCGGACCCGGCGCCGTGGTGGGGCCGCAGCTCATCGACGCGGTCGACTTCGTGATGTTCACAGGCTCGACGGCGACCGGACGGGTTGTGGCGCAGCGCGCCGCCGGGCGGCTCATCGGGTTCTCTGCGGAGCTGGGCGGCAAGAACCCGCTCATCGTGCTGCCCGACGCGAACATCCCCGCGGCCGCGGCCGGCGCCGCACGGGCCTGCTTCGCCAATGCGGGCCAGCTGTGCGTGGGGCCCGAGCGGATCTATGTGCACGAGGCCGTCCGCTCGCGGTTCACCGAGGCGTTCCTCGACGAGGTCTCGAGGATTCGCGTCGCGCCCGGGACGTCCTGGGACGCGGACATGGGCTCGCTCATCTCCCCCGCGCACCTCGCGCGGGTCCAGGCGCACTTGGACGACGCCGTGGGCAAGGGCGCACGGATCCTCGCCGGCGGCGCCGCCCGGCCCGATCTGGGTCCGGGCTTCTTCGCCCCCACCGTGCTCACCGACGTCCCCGAGACCGCGGACCTCGTGCGTTCCGAGACCTTCGGTCCCGTCGTGGCCATCTACCCCGTCCGGACCGAGGACGAGGCCATCGCCCGCGCCAACGACAGCGTCCTGGGGCTCAACGCGAGCGTGTGGACCACGCCGTCGCGCGGGCGGGCGCTCGGCTCCCGGATCGAGGCCGGAACCGTCAACGTCAACGAGGGCTACGCGGCCGCGTGGGCCTCGCATTCGGCGCCGATGGGCGGCTGGAAGGAGTCCGGACTGGGCCGCCGCCACGGAGCGGAGGGCCTGCTGAAGTACACCGAGGCCCAGACCGTCTCGGTGCAGCACGCCCTGCCCATCGCCCCCTGGACCGGGATGAGCAACGAGCGCTTCGCGAACCTCTTCACCCGGGCCACAGGCATCCTCAACCGGTTCCGCTGAGGGGCCCGCGCCGGACTTCCTCCGCATGCAGGGCGCGACCGATGCTACTCGCTGGTAACCTACATCACATGTACCGAGGAACCCGCCTGCGTGGCACCCGCGTCCTGATCACCGGAGGAGCCTCCGGGATCGGCCGCCTCATGGCTCTGGAATCCGCCCGACGCGGCGCCGAGGTGGTCATCTGGGACCTCTCGGCCGACGGCGCCGCAGCGGTCGTCGCGGAGATCGTCGCCACCGGGGGCCTCGCCAGCTCGTACCCCGTGGACGTCACTGACACCGCCCACGTCGCAGAGGCTGCCCGGCAGACAGGTGACGTGGACGTCGTCGTGAACAACGCCGGCGTCGTGTCCGGGCAGACGCTGCTCGAGGCGAGCGAGTCCGCCCTGCGCCGGACCCTCGAGGTCAACGTGCTGGCCCTCTACTGGGTCACGCGGGCCTTCCTGCCGGGAATGATCGCCCGCGGCCGGGGCACCGTGGTGACGATCGCGAGCGCGGCCGGGCTGGTCGGCGTCGCCCGCCAGACCGACTACTCGGCGAGCAAGTTCGGCGCCTTCGGCTTCACGGAGTCGCTGCGGGCGGAACTGCGCGCGGACGGGCATGACGTCGGCACGCTCGTGGTGTGCCCGTACTACATCAACACCGGCATGTTCGAGGGCGTCGAGACGAAGTTCCCCGCTCTCCTGCCGATCCTCGAGGAACACGATGTAGCCCTCAAGGTCATCGACGGGATCGAGTCCGGCCGCGAGCAGATCATCCTGCCGCCGTTCGCCCGGCTCGTGCCGCTCATGCGCTTCCTGCCGACCCGGGCGTTCGACCGGGTGGCAGACTTCTTCGGCATCAACCACACGATGGACCACTTCGTGGGGCGGGCCGGGGCGAAGCGGGTTGCAGCGGGGAAGGCCGGGGCTGCGGCGGGGAAGTGAAGGTCGGCTGACGACTCGGCCCGAAGCCGCGTCAGGACGCGGCCGCTTGGTACTACCCGTTGAGGCTCCGGGGCCCTAGTCTGTGCGCATGACGACGGGGCTGCCGTTCGCGGGCAACGGTCTGGTGCATGGCGTGTTCATGGGACTCGGCATCGCGGCCGCACTCGTCTTCTACGCATTCGAGAAGCGGCGCCGAGGCCTCAGCGACCCTCGGCTGTGGACGCTCGCAGGCTTTGCACTCGCCTTCGGGGCCATCGGCTCGCGTATCACGTGGGACCCCACACGCCCCGTCTCACCGGTGGAGTGGTGGGTCGACGGCGACCGCAGCATCCTCGCGGGGCTGGTCGGGGCCTGGCTCGGCGTGCACCTCGGCAAACGGCTCATCGGGTACCGCATCTCCACCGGGGACCTGTTCGCGCCGTCCGTGGCGCTGGCCATGTCCATCGGCCGGATCGGGTGCCTGCTCACCGAGCTGCCCGGCACGCCGACGGGCGGGGACTGGGGATTCGTGCTCACCCCTGACCAGGCTGCGATGTTCGGTGCCCAGGCCGGGGTGGGGCTCCACCCCTCGTTCCTTTACGAGATCGCGTTCCACGCCGTGGCCTTCACGCTCATGCTCCGCTACCGGGACCGCGTGCGCCGCTCGGGCGACCTGTTCGTTTGCTATGTAGCGGCCTACGCGCTGTTCCGCTTCGGCGTCGAGTTTGTGCGGGGCAACGACGAGCTGTGGCTCGGCATGAGCCGGCCGCAGTGGTTCCTGCTCGCGATGCTGCCGCTGCTCGCGTGGCGCGTGTGGAAGGTGTTCACCCGCCCGGCCACGATTCCGGCCCTGGCCGGAATGGAAGGAGAGACCGCGTGACCGAGAAGCCCCCGGACGACGGCGAGGCCCTACCTCCCGCTCCTCCCCCGTCGGAGCCACCCTCCGAGGGGTCGCGGCCTCCCGGGGGCGATGGGCCGAAGCCTCCGCGAGGCGGCTCCATGCCGGCCGCGGCCGCCCTCGGCCTCATCTTCCTGTATGTGGTGGGCCTCTCGATGCTTCCCGCCATCGGGCCGAGGGGCCCGTATAGCGCTCCCGTGTCGGTGGAGGTCACGTATTGGAGCATCTTCATCGCGTACCTGGTCCTCGCCGTCGTGCTCGCGGTGCTGCGGAGGACCTCGCGGACGGGCTCGGGACTGCTGATCGCCTTCGGCATCTGGCTCCTCCTCGGCGGCGAGGTCTGCGTCGGCGTCCTCGTCCAGATGAGGCAGGCATGAGCGGCGACGAGCCGCGGGGACGCTGGGGAAGACCGGCGAGACAGGATGCCGCAGCCAGCCGCGCGCCGCTCGGCCCGGGGCAGCCGCTGCGCGGCGACCGGATCCACCGGTATGTCACCGCCTTCTGCCCGGAGTGCCATCAGGAGAACCCTGCCCTCGCTGAGGTGAGGAGGCTCGCGGGGGCGCTCATGGTGCGGGACGGGCGCGTGTGGCTCGAACGCGGGTGCCCCGACCACGGCCTGGTCCGGACGATGTACGACGAGTCGCCCGAGATCCTCACGTACCTCGAGAAGTGGCAGGCGCCCACCAAGCAACACGTGCCGGACGCCGCCGGCAACTACCGCCCGATCCCCGAGGCCTACGCCTACGGGCTGCCGGCCATGCAGACTCAGCACACGTGCATCCTCCTGCAGGACGTGATCGAGCACTGCAACCTCCGCTGCCCCACGTGCTTCACGGCGTCGGGCCCGCAGCTGCAGGGGGTCGCCCCGCTGGCGGAGGTCCTGGCCAACGTGGACACGCGGCTGTCCCGCGAGAACGGCCGCATTGATGTGCTCATGCTCTCCGGCGGCGAACCCACGCTCTACCCGTACCTCGAGGAGCTGCTCGACGAGCTCGTGGCGCGGCCGATCGTGCGCATCATGGTCAACAGCAACGGCGTCCTCATCGCGAACGACGACGGGCTCCTGAACCTCCTCGCCAAGCACCGCGAGCGCGTCGAGGTCTACCTCCAGTACGACGGGCCATCCCGTGAGTCCTCCGTGTACCACCGCGGCGGGGACCTGACCCGCATCAAGGACGCCGCCATCTCGCGGCTTTCCGAGGCCGGCGTCTTCACGACCCTCACCATGACCGCGACCCTCGGCGTGAACGACGGCGAGATCGGCGACGTCGTGCTCCGCGCCCTCGAGACCCCCTTCATGGGCGGGGTCGCGCTCCAGCCGGTCTTCGGCTCCGGCCGCGGCCACGGCATCGACTCGATGGACCGGCTCACCCACGGCGGCGTGCTGGCCCGGCTCGAGGAGCAGACCGGCGGCGCGGTCTCGTGGCACGACCTCACCGCCCTTCCGTGCTCGCACCCGCACTGCGCCTCGGTGGGCTACATGCTCAAGGACGACTCCGGCGTGTGGCGTTCGCTGACCGAGCTCATCGGGCACGACCGCCTGCTCCAGTGGCTCGAACTGGATCCGGACAGCATCGCGAACCGCATTGCCGACAGCGCGCTCCCGCTCGGCCTCCGCTCGATGATGAAGTCCTCCCTTCTCGACCTCCTGAGTGAGCAGTCCTCCCTGTCCCACCCGAGCACCGCGGAGCTGTGGAAGAACATCTGCACGCAGTGCGATCTCGGCATCGGCACGCTCACAACGCTCGCGGTGGGCTCGCTCCCCGGGCAGTACCAGCGGCTGCGGAAGCTGCTCGCCGAGCGGGTCACGCGCATCACGGTCAAGCCGTTCATGGACATCTCGACGATGATCGAGGAGCGGCTCATGCAGTGCTGCGTGCACGTGGGCACGAAGTCGGACGACGGCGCCCACCAGTGCGCTCCGTTCTGCGCCGTCCAGGCCTGGCCGCAGCTGTCACGGCAGCGGATGAGCACAGCGACGGGGCATCGCGCCGGCGGCCAGGCCACCGGCCTGGGGCTCCCCGTGATCCGTCACGAGCCGGTTTTCTCGACCTTGGAGACCCCGTGAGCGAGCAGGACGAGCGGGCCGCTGCCGCGCGCCGCATCGCGGCCGGCCCGACGCCGTCACGCCTCGTCGAAGCGGGAGGTGCGAAGCCGCCGTCGCCCGCGATCGGCGCGGAAGGCGACCCGCCGGCGTCGTCCGAGCTCGACACCGCACCGGCGACCGCCGCGCCGTTCGACCCCCTCCGGCTGTGCATCTTCGCGACGATCGCGCTGCTCGGGTGGATTGCGGGGCCGGTGGCGCTCGTCGTGTTCGGGGCGGTGGGGTTCGCCGGGTACTGGAAGGCGCGCCGGGCCGGGCTCACGCGCTCGAAGTGCTATCTCCGGGACACGCGGCTCGTGCTCGCGTACCTCGCGGTACTCACGGCGGCAGGGCTGTGGGGCGTCTACGCGGCGGTACACTCGCTTATCGCCTGAGCCCCGGGAGGGGCCTGCGGTCAGCGGACCGCCGGCTCCCGAGTCTCGCTGACGAGATTGTCCGAGGCGGAGTCCATGTGGGTCAGGATCGTCTCGCGGGCAGTCGCGGCGTCGCCGGACTCGACAGCGTCCACGATGGCGCGATGGCGGTCCACGCTCATGTTGCTCGTGGCCCGCTCGAGGCCCGCGAACATGATGGACATGCGGATCGAGCCCTCGAGGGACTGCCACTGGTGCAGGAGCGTCTCGTTCCCGGAGAGCCTGCAGAGGAGGCGGTGGAAGTCGAGGTCGGCCTCGATCCGGTCCTCGAGAGAGAACCCCGCCGCCGCGTCCATGTGCTCGAGCGCGTCGCGCAGCTCTCCCACGGCCTTGGCACGCCGCGGCTGCTCGATGAGCGTGCGGGCGGCGAGCGACTCGAGGGCCCCGCGCACGGCGAAGATGTCCCGGATCTCCTTGGCGTCGAGATGCCGCACGCTGAGCCGCCCGCGCGGTCCGGCCGTGGCGAGGCCCTCCTGCTCCAGCTGGCGCAAGGCCTCGCGGAGGGTTCCGCGGCTGATGCCGAGCATCTCGGACAGCTCAGTCTCGACGAGGTGCTGGCCCGGCGTGAGCTCGCCGGACGTGATGGCGCGGCGCAGGGCTGTTACGGCCTGCTCGCGCAGGCTCTTCTTCTCGAGCCCCAGCAGGGATGCTGCAACGGCCATGTCACCCTCCCGGGAGATTGTCGACTGTCATCCGGCAGTCGTTAACAGTGATGATACGGGCATGCGTGGGCCCCCTTCGGATCCACGCATGCCCGCGTTCATGACCTCGCGTCAGCCGAGCTCCGCGAGGACCTTCGCGACGATCCGGTCCACGCTCAGCCCGTATTTCGAGTGCAGCGTGGGGAGCGCACCGGCGTCGAGGAACTCGTCCGGCAGGCCGATCGGCACCACCCGGCGGGTCTGGCCCGAACGGACCAGCGCCGACGCGACCGTCTCGAACAGCCCGCCGACCACGGTGTGGTTCTCGAGCGTCACCGCGAGCCGATCCCCCGCGAGCTCGGCGAGGACGGTCGCCTCGTCGAACGGCTTGATCGTAGGGGTATGCACGACGGCGACATCCACCTTGTGCTTCTCGAGCTCGGCCGCCGCCTGAAGCGCCCGCATGGTCATGAGCCCCGAAGAGACCAGCACGACGTCGCGCCCGCCCCGCAGGACCTTGGCCTTGCCGAGTTCGAACGTGTAGTCGTACTCGTCCAGGACGGTGGGCACCTTGCCGCGCAGGAGCCGCAGGTACGTCGGCCCCTCCGAGGCCGCGAGCTGCGGGATGGCCTGGGCGATGTCCAAGGAGTCGCACGGGTCCACGATCGTGAGGTTGGGCATGCCGCGGAAGATCGCCATGTCCTCAGTCGCCTGGTGCGAGGGACCGTACCCGGTGGTCAGGCCGGGCAGCCCGCCCACGATGTTGACGTTGAGGTTCGGCTCCGCGATGTCCAGGCAGATGAAGTCGTAGGCCCGGCGCGCCGCGAACACCGAGTACGTCGAGGCGAACGGTACGAGCCCGGCCTCGGCCATCCCTGCGGCAGCCCCGAAGAGCAGCTGCTCGGCCATGCCCATCTGGAAGAACCGGTCCGGGTGGGCCTCGGCGAAGACGTGCATGTCGGTGTACTTGCCGAGGTCCGCCGTGAGGCCGACGATCCGGGAATCCGCCTCGGCGGCTGCCGCGAGCGCGTGTCCGAACGGGGCCGGGGCCGTCTTCTGGCCCGCGTCCGCGAACGAGGCGATCATGGCCGAGGTCTTGAGCCTCGGCGTCGCGCCCGTTGCCACTGCTGCCGTGCTCATGCCTTCTCCTCCTGACGCGCTGCGCCCTCGATGCCGTCGCGGCGTGCTGCCCAGCCGGCGTCCAGCTGCTCATTGCAGATGGCCCACTCGTGCTCCTCGATCCGCATGAAGTGCGCCTTCTCCCGCTGCTCGAGCAGCGGAACCCCGCGGCCCACCTTCGTGTCGCAGAGCACGACGGCGGGTGCGCCGTCGCCGTCGTCCGCGGCAGTCGACCCCGCGGCGTCGAACGCCTCCAGCAGCGCGCCGACGTCGTTCCCGTCCACGCGGAACACGCGCCAGCCGCACGCGGCCCACTTGTCCGCGACCGGCTCGGTGCGCAGCACGCCCTCGGTGGCACCGTCGGCCTGGAGCGCGTTGATGTCCACGACGGCGGTGAGCCGGCCGAGGCGATGGTGCGCGGCGCCCATCGCGGCCTCCCACGTCGAGCCCTCGTCGAGCTCGCCGTCGGAGAGGAAGTTGATGATCCGGGCCTGGTTGCCCCGGTAGCGCAGCCCGAGGGCGAGGCCCACGGCGATCGTGAGCCCGTGCCCGAGCGAGCCGCCCGAGATCTCCATGCCGGGCGTGTACGTGGACATCCCGGACATCGGCAGGCGAGAGCCGTCCGAGCCGTACGTCTCGAGCTCCTCGACCGGGATGATCCCGGCCTCGGCAAGCGCCGCGTAGAGGCCGATCGCGTAGTGGCCGGTGGAGAGCAGGAAGCGGTCGCGCCCCTCCCACTCGGGGTCCTCGGGGCGGAAGCGGAGCTGGTCCGCGTACACCGTGGCGAGGATGTCCGCGGCGCCGAGGGCCTGGCCCACGTAGCCCTGGCCCTGGACCTCGCCCATGAACAGGGCGTTGCGGCGGATGCGGTAGGCGGCGGCCTCGACGGCCGTGCGGCGCTCGACGCCGCCACCCGGGTGGGTGCCTCGGCTCGCCTCGACGGCGGTGCTCGGGGTCATGGGGTGTCCTTCCGGAATCGTGGTCGTGGCAGCGTTCATGCGTGGATGTGCTCGGGCAGCGGCGTCTCGGCGGAGATCCGCTCGGCGGCCTCGCGCTCGCGCTGGCCCCACGTCTCGCGGGTCGCGAGCGCGGCCCAGAGGCCGATCGCCCCGTAGAGGCTGAAGAGCAGCGCCGGGCCGATCCAGCCGAAGCTCACGAACAGGAGCGTCGTGATGAACGGGGTGAAACCGGAGACCATGGCCGAGATCTGGTAGGCGAGCGAGGCGCCGGAGGAGCGGGTCTTGGCCTGGAACAGCTCTGGGAACCAGGCGCCCTGGGCACCGGCGAGGGAGTTCTGGCAGACGGCGTAGGCGATCACGATGGTCGCCACGATGAAGATGAACATGCCGGTGTTGACGAGCAGGAACATCGGGACGCCGAACAGGACGGCGAACGCCGTGGACCAGATGTAGACGGGCCGGCGGCCGACCCTATCGGTCAGGGCGCCCCACTTCCAGGTGGCGATGATGCCGATCGCGGCGGCGATGCAGAGGGCGATGAGCGTCTGGTTCTTGTCCGCGAGCTTGGTGGAGTTGATGTAGGAGATCATGTACGTGATCGAGACGGCGTAGCCCGCGGTCTCGGCGATGCGCAGGCCGATGCCGCGCAGGATGTTGCGCCAGTCCTCGCGGACCACCTGGGCGATGGGCGACTTGGCGATCTCGCCGCGCTCCTTGACCTCCTCGAACACGGGCGACTCCGGCACCTTGGACCGAATGATGAGGCCCACGATGACGAGGGCGATGCTCGAGAGGAACGGGATGCGCCAGGCCCACTCGTTGCCGAGCTGGACGCTGAAGAGGAAGACGAGGTTGGCCAGCAGGAGGCCCACGGGGAAGCCGGCCTGGACGATGCCGGTCACGGCGCCCTTGCGGCGCCACGGTGCGTGCTCGTAGCTCATGAGGATCGCGCCGCCCCATTCGGCGCCGAACGCGAGGCCCTGGATGATGCGCACCGTGACGAGCAGCACCGGGGCGAGGACGCCCACCGCGGCGTAGGTCGGCAGGAGGCCGATGAGGAACGTCGCGAGGCCCATGAGGACGAGGGAGGCGACGAGGACGGGCTTGCGGCCGAGCCGGTCGCCGAGGTGGCCGCCGATGATGCCGCCGAGCGGACGGGCCGCGAAGCCCACGCCGAGCGTGGCGAAGGACGCCAGCGTGCCCGTGACGGCATCCGCGCCGGGGAAGAAGGCCGTGCCGAAGTAGAGTGCGGCGGCGGTGCCGAAGCCGATGAAGTCGTAGGTCTCGATGACGGCACCTACGGCGGAGCCCACGGCGACGCGCTTGGCGTCCTTGGTGCCGTGGACCGGGCCGCGCATGGCCAGAGCCTCGTTGCTCATTGCGTTCCTTCCGGAGGGGGATACTCTGCCGCCGTCGTTGTTGACAGTCGACATGATATGCCAGTGTGCGGTGCATCACCCTTCAATGTCAACAGTCAACTTTAAGGGTTGACTGTTGACAGTTAGCGGCCGTACCGTGGTTGAGGTCACACCGCCCCCTGTTCCCCCGCCCACCGCCCTGTGTCCCCCGCCCTGTTTCCCCCAGAAGGACCACTGATGTTCCACGACCGACTCGGCTGCTCGTCGATCAGCTTCCGGCACCTGCCACTCGCCGACGCGCTGCGCACTATGGCGGGCCTCGGCTTCGAGGAGATCGACCTCGGCGCACTGCCCGGAGTGT
Organism: Sinomonas sp. ASV486; assembly: GCF_030908215.1. Lineage (GTDB taxonomy): Bacteria > Actinomycetota > Actinomycetes > Actinomycetales > Micrococcaceae > Sinomonas > Sinomonas puerhi. The sequence goes on from NZ_JAVFJK010000011.1 coordinate 69,044, forward strand.
GCGACCACGTGCCGTACGGACTCACGGACGCCGATATCGACGAGGTGGCCGCCAGCGTTGCCGAGTCTGGCCTGCGCGTCCGCTCGGTGAACGGGGACATCGGCGACCTCAACGCGGTCCTCGAAGATGCGCTCGACTCTGCGCACGACGCCGGCGCCCTGACCGAGCGGGCCGCGCACCTCGACCGTCTCCTCACCCTCACCCGGACGGTCGGCGCCCGGGCCCTCGTGCTCCCGTGCGGGGCGCTGAGCCCCGAGCCCGTGCGCACCCTCGACGACGACCTCGACCTCGTAGCAGCCCAGCTCGCCGCAGCCGGCAGGCGCGCGGCCGCGTTCGGCGTCGAACTCTGGACCGAGTCCCTGCACTACTACCGCCTGTGCGGGACCCTCGACCGGGCCCTCGCCCTCGCCGACCGGCTCGAGGGCACCGGGGTTCGGCACGTCGTCGACCTCTCCCATGTGGTCGCGTCGGGGAGCCCGCCGGAGGACGCGATCGCTGCCCTCGCCGGCCGGGCGGGGAACGGGATCTCCCACGTCCACCTCCGCGACGCCGTGCCCGGGAACATCAACCTCAGCATCGGCAACGGCGCGGTGGACTTCGCCGGCGCGCTCGCCGCCCTGCGCGAGACGGGCTTCGACGGGCACTTTTCGCTCGAGCTCGAGGCCCACGACCTCACCCACGACGAGCGCCCCGCAGCAGCCGCGAAGGCCGCGAGCTTCATCACCGATCTCATCTAGAGCAACCAGAAGGAACCACCATGACCAGCATCCAGCGCACTGCCATCCTCACCGGGGCCACGTCCGAGAAGGGCATCGGCGTCGCCACCGCCCGCCGCTACGCCAGCGAGGGCTGGGGCGTCGTCATCCTGGACCTCGACGGCGAGAAGTCCGCGAAGACCGCCCAGGACATCGCGAACGAGTTCAACGTGCCCGCGTTCGGGCACGAGGTCGACGTCGCGGACGAGGCCTCGGTCGCCGCTGCCGCAGCCGCTGTCGCCGCCGAGGTCGGGGCGGGCCGCCTGCCCGTGGTCGGCGCGCTCGCGAACATCGCCGGGATCACCTCCCCCGTGCCGTTCCTCGAGACGGACCTCGCACTGTGGAACAAGGTCATGGCCGTCAACGCCACGGGCACCTACCTCGTCACGAAGGCGTTCCTGCCGGCGATGATCGAGGCCGGCTGGGGCCGCATCGTGAACATGTCCTCGGTGTCCGCCCAGCGCGGCGGCGGGGTGTTCGGCAAGGTCCCGTATTCGGCCGCGAAGGCCGCCATCCTGGGCTTCACGAAGGCTCTCGCCCGTGAGATCGCTCCCACCGGGATCACCGTCAACGCGATCACGCCCGGCGCCGTCGACACCAACATCCGCGTGGGCAGCACCGACGAGCAGGAGGCCGCCATCGCGCGCGACATCCCCCTCGGCCGCACCGCGAGCACCGAGGAGATCGCCTCGGTCATCACGTGGCTCTCGTCCGACGGCGCCTCGTACCTCACCGGCACCACGGTGGACATCAACGGCGGCAGCCACATCCACTGATCCGTCCCCGCCAGACTCTGTCCTTCAGGAGACACCCATGACGCGCCTCTCCAACGACCCCGCGGACTTCGCCGACGAAGCCCTCGCGGGCTTCTGCGACCTCCACGCGGGCCTCGTCCGCCAGGTGCCCGGCGGCGCCGTCCGCCGGCGCCGCCCCGCCGAGCCCAAGGTCGCCGTCCTCGCGGGGGGCGGCTCGGGCCACTACCCCGCCTTCGCCGGGCTCATCGGCACGGGCTTCGCCGACGGAGCCGTGGTGGGCAACATCTTCACCTCGCCCTCGGCCCAGCAGGCCTACACCGTGGCCCGCGCCGCGGAGTCCGGCGCCGGCGTCGTGTTCACGTACGGCAACTACGCCGGGGACGTCATGAACTTCGGCCTCGCTTCCGAGCGTCTCACTGCCGAGGGAATCCGAGCCGAGAACGTCCTCGTCACGGACGACATCGCATCCGCCCCCGCCGCCGAGTCGGAACGCCGTCGCGGGATCGCGGGCGACTTCGTGGTCTTCAAGGCCATGGGCGCGGCCGCCGAGGCGGGGATGGACCTCGACGAGGTGGTGCGCGTGGGCCGCAAGGCCAACGAGCGCACCCGGACCCTCGGCACCGCGTTCTCGGGCTGCACGTTCCCCGGCGCCGACGCCCCGCTGTTCACGCTGCCGGAGGGGCACATGGGCCTCGGCCTCGGGATCCACGGCGAGCCCGGCCTGCGCGACGTTCCGCTGCCCACGGCCGCGGAGCTCGGCCGCACGCTCGTGGAGGGCGTCCTCGCGGAGGCGCCCGAAGGCGCGCCCGAAGGCGCCGCACCTGATCGCGCCGGCGCGCGGATCGCCGTGCTGCTCAACGGGCTCGGCAGCACGAAGCACGAGGAGCTGTTCGTCCTGTGGGCCACCGTTGCGCCACTGCTGCGCGAGGCTGGGTACGAGATCGTCGCGCCGGAGGTCGGCGAGCTGGTCACGAGCCTCGACATGGCCGGGGTCTCGCTCACGGTCACCTGGCTCGACGACGAGCTCGAGGAGCTCTGGCTCGCGCCCGCCGAGACGCCTGCGTTCCGGCGAGGATCGGTCGCCGCCGGTACTGCCGTAGAGTCCGCGGACGACGGCGCCGGGCCGGCCGCCGCTGAGGAGGTCGCGCCGTCCTCCGAAGACTCGCGCGGGTACGCCGCGGCGTGCGTCGAGGCTCTCCGCGCGGCATCCGCGCGGCTCGTGGAGCTCGAGGCGCAGCTCGGGGCGCTGGACGCCGTTGCGGGCGATGGCGACCACGGCCGCGGCATGGTCCGCGGGGCGGGGGCCGCGCTCCTGGCTGCGCGTGGGGCGCTCGAAGCCGGGCGAGGGGCCGGATCGGTCCTGGCCGCGGCCGGGGACGCGTGGGCAGACCGGGCCGGCGGGACCTCTGGGGTCCTGTGGGGCGCCGGGCTGCGCGCGTGGGGCGAGGCGATCGGGGACCTCGAGGTGCCGGACGCCGCGGGCGTCTCAGTCGGGGTCGCCGCCTTCTCCGCCCGGATCGCCGCACTCGGCGGGGCGCAGCCGGGCGACAAGACGCTCGTGGACGCGCTGGTGCCGTTCGAGACCGAGCTGCAGCGCGCCGTCGTGCGCGGGGCCAGCCTTGCCGATGCGTGGGCGGACGCCTGCGGCGCAGCCGAGTCCGCCGCGGCGGCAACCGCGGGGCTCAGGCCGCTCAAGGGCAGGGCCCGACCGCTCGCCGAGAAGAGCGTGGGCACGCCGGATCCTGGCGCGACATCGCTCGCCGCGGTGTTCGCGGCACTCGGTCCGGCACTTATCGCTGCTGCCAACTACGAGGAGGTGTCCGCATGAGCGGGCAGAACACAGGTCTCGCGACGAGCGGACTGCGCATCGTCATCGGCTCCGACGAGGCCGGGGTGGACTACAAGGACGCCCTGCTGGCGGATCTCGAGGCGGACCCTCGCGTGGCCGAGGTGATCGACATCGGCGTACGCCGCGAGGCCGACGACTTCACCCGCCCGTACCCGTACGTGGGCCTCGCGGCCGGACAGATGATCAGCGAGGGCCGGGCAGACCGGGCCCTCCTGTTCTGCGGGACCGGGCTCGGCGTCGCGATCGCGGCGAACAAGGTCCCGGGCATCCGGGCCGCGACAGCCCACGACTCGTTCTCCGTGGAGCGTTCGGTCCTGTCCAACAACTGCCAGATCCTCACGATGGGCCAACGCGTCGTGGGGCTCGAGCTCGCCCGCCGGCTGGCGCGCGAGTGGATCGGGTACACGTTCGACCCGGCCTCTGCCTCCGCGGCCAAGGTCCAGGTGCTCAGCGACTACGAGGGCTGCTGACCGCCGACCTCGGCGGTTGAGTCGGACTCGGCACCGAGCCCCGCAGCGCCGCACCGCAGCATGCCTCTCCCTCTGAGGGAGAATGGCGTGCCGCGGTGCGGCGCTGCACTGCGTTGCGTGGAGTGCTTGAGGCACTGGCGGCGATCAGGATGCGTGCTCCGAGTTGGCGCGGAAGAGCTCGGTCATGGCCTGGGCCACCTGGCGCGCCCGATCCTCGCCGAGGACGTCGATGAATGCCTCGTGATTGATCCGCTCCACCAGCCGAAGCAGATCGTCCGCCACCTTGGCCCCCTCCGGCGTGAACTCGAGAAAGGTGACGCGCCGATCGTCGTCGCAGGCGGCGCGGGCAACGAGCCCGCGGCGGGCCATCTTGTCGGCGAGCTTGGTGAACCCGCCCGTGGTGAAGGACGAGGCGCGGGCCAATTTCGCCATCGGCGCGCGGCGGTCCGGAGTCCTGAGCAGGTTGAGCATGACCTGCGCCTCCGCCTCATTCAGGGACAGTTCGCGCTGGATGGCCCGCTGGATCCGCCTATTGGTGACATCGAAGCCGTTGATCACACGGCCCCAGAGCTCCACGGGTTCGCTGCCAGTCGATGCCTGGATGTCCACCGGTGTCGTGTCTCCCATCTATCGCTCGCTGACCCCCACCACATTAGCTTCCTTGGAAGCAATATGGCACCGCAGAACCGGCCATTGTGGCGCGCCAGACAGGATCCCATGGCCAACATCACGGCATATTTCCTTGTTTCGAAACGCTACGTAGTGCAACTATCTTCTACGGAAGCAATTGGCGCGGAAGCGACTGGAAGGCAACCCATCCAGCCGGCCACGCGGAGTCGGGCCCCCACCAAAGAGGCCCCTGAACTGAGGAAGTCATGAGCACTGTGAACAGAGGCGAGTCACGATGACCGCACTGGGCTTGATTGGCATCGTTGTGGGCCTGGCCCTTCTTGTCTACGCCATCTACAAGGGGTACAGCCTCGTGATCGCCGCTCCCGTGGCCACGATGGTCGTCATCCTGTTCAACGGCATGCCCTTCATCGGAAGCATGTTCGGACCGGAGAAGTCCTACATGTCGGGGCTCGCCTCGTTCATGCTGAGCAACTTCCCGGTGTTCCTCTTCGGGGCCATCCTGGCGAAGTACATGGACAAGAGCGGCGCCGCGCTCTCCATTGCAGAGAAGCTCATGTCCCTCGTAGGAACCAGCAGCCCCTACCGAGCGCTGGTCTCGCTGTTCGTGATCGCTTCGGTGCTCACCTTCGGCGGCATCAACGTCTTCGTCGTGATCTTCATCCTGATCCCCATGGCACTGCCGATCTTCAAGCGCTACAACATCTCCTGGGGCCTCGTCATCATCCCGATCTTCGGCGGCGGCGCGACCTACACCATGACGATGATCCCCGGGTCCCCTTCCCTCCACAACGTCGTTCTCTCCAACGCTCTGGGGACACCGCTGACCGCGGCACCACTGGTCGGCGCCCTCACGAGCGTGGCGGCAGTCGCCTTCCTCCTCATCTACATGAAGGTCGCTCTGGCCCGGAGCCTGAGGAAGAACGAAAAGTTCGAAGGCGACGAGGGAAGCATGGGCGGCACTGACATGTTCGCCCGCGAGCGCCCGTCCTTCCTGGTGAGCATCCTTCCGATCGTCGTCCTTCTGGCCCTCATCCTTGCCCTGAGCTTTGTGAGCCAGATCATCATCTACGCGCTCCTCGCCGCGATCGTGCTGAGTGCGGTGCTGTTCCGTCGATACATCAAGCAGAAGGACGTCATCAACCAGGGGACCGCCGACTCGCTGACCTCTGTCCTGGCCACCGGCAGCACGATTGCGTTCGGCAGCTTCGCCGTGGGCGTTCCGGCCTTCTCCTCGGTGTTCCACGCCATCTTGTCCATTCCGGGAAACCCCTACATCTCGTTGAGCGTGGGCACCATGGTCCTGGCAGGGATCAGCGCATCATCCGTGGGAGCGGAGGGGATTGCCGTCAAGTCGTTCGCCCCCGCGTATCTGCACCTCGGTCTCAGCCCCGAGACCGTCCACCGCGCCATCGCGATCTCCGCTGGAACGTCCCTGTTCCCCCACAACGGGTTCCTGGCCGTGTTCAACGGCCTGGCACGGCTCACGCTCAGACAGTCCTTCGTCCGAGCCTTCATCAGCCTCCACGTACCCCACTACATCGGAATCGTCATCCTGGTGATCCTGGCCAGCACTGGCCTTGCCTGAGCGGTCAGCGTTCACAGGGAACCATGACAGCCGAGATCAAAACACAACACCCACTGAAAGGCACCTCATCATGAGCAAGAGAATCGGTTTCGTCGGACTGGGGACCATGGGACTTCCCATGGCAGTGAACCTGAACAGGGCCGGGTTCGAGGTGATCGGCTACGACGCCTTCGAGGGCAGCCGCGTCAAGGCCAAGGCCGCCGGCATCACCATCGCCGCGAGCCTGAAGGACGTCGCCGCGCAGGCCGAGGACACCGTCATCTCGATGGTCCGCGACTACGCCCAGAACCTGGACGTCATCCTCGGCGAGGACGGGCTCCTCTCCGCCGTCCCGAAGGGCCTGACGATCATCGTCATGAGCACCCTGGACCCCGACACGATGAACGAGCTCGGCCAGAAGGTCGAGGCCGCCGGGGACGTCAAGCTCATCGCCGCAGCCGTCAGCGGCGGCGCGACCGGAGCCCAGGCCGGCACCCTCTCGATCATGGCCTCCGGCCACGAGGACCGAGTAACGGCGGCACGCCCGTACTTCGACGCCGTCGGCTCCAACGTCTTCTACTACGGCGCCCAGCCGGGCAACAGCCAGGCCGCGAAGCTGGTCAACAACCTCGTCCTGGGCATCACCATGAACGCCGTCGCCGAAGGGCTCACCTTCGGTGCGCACTACAGCCTGCCCCAGGACGAGCTGCTGAACCTGTTCAAGGCCAGCACCGGGGACAGCTGGGTCGCCCGCAACTGGGACTCCGTCTCCGAATGGACCGCGGACACGGCCCTCGCCGTGCTCCTGAAGGACCTCAAGGCCGCCCACCTCAAGGGCCTCGAGCACAACATCCCCATGCCCTTCAACGCCCTCTCCTCCACCCAGCTCTTCCACTCCATGGGCAAGGAACCCAAGGCCAAGTGAGCCGAGCCGCCTGACCGAAGGACGGCTGGGCGCAGCCTCCCCGGGAAGCGGCCCGCCAGGGCCGCTTCCCGGGGAGGCTCTCTGTCTTCCACCGTCTCCGCCTTCCATCAGCCGCGAGATCCAATCCACGGAACCTCCCGGTCGGTGCGGCTAGCATTCCGTTCATGAGCGTCACATCCCACTGCGTGTAGCCGTGCCGCGCACCCCCACCGGCGAGTCTGTCCTCGCCCGCGGCGCCCGCGTCGTCGAGGCGTTCGACGCCGCGCACCCGGTGCTCAGCGTCACCGAGATCGCCCAGCGCACGGGCCTGCACCTCGCCACCGCGTCCCGCCTGGCCGAGGAGCTCGTGAAGCTGGGCTGGCTCGCCCGTGACCCCCAGCGCCGCCTCCGGCTCGGCATGCGGCTCTGGGAGGTCGCCACACGGGCCGCGCCCACGCTGAGCCTGCGCGAGGCTGCCCTGCCGGTCATGGAGGACCTCCGCAAGGTCATGGGCCATCATGTCCAGCTCGCGGTGCTGGACGGTGAGGAGGTGCTCTTCCTCGAACGCCTCGGGGCCCCCGGCGCGGTGATCAACTACTCCCGCACGGCCGGACGCCTGCCCGCCCACGCGTCGTCGTCCGGGCTGGTCCTGCTCGCCCACGCCACGCCGGAGGTGCGGGAGCGAGCCGTGTCCGCCCGCCTCGAACGGTTCACGGAGGCGACCATCACGAGCGCCGAGGGGCTCCGACGGGCCATCGCCGAAGCCCGCCGCCAGGGCTTCGCGCTCCTCCGCGGCCACGTCCACGAGGACGCCGCGGGCATTGCAGTCCCGCTCCGGGATCCCGACGGGACGGTCGTCGCGGCGCTCTCGCTCATCGTTCCGAACGACGACGTCGCCCTCGCCCGCGTGCCGCTCCTCCAGGCCGCGGCCCTCACCATCACTCGCGCCATGCGGACGGCGGCGCCACCCTCCTCCTAACGCTCCGCAGCCTGCAATTCTCAACCATTGAGAACTGACTGGCAGCGGATGTGACCCGCATCTCAGAATCGGCTCAGATGACCTCGAGCAAAGGAGCCGAGATGACACTGACAGCCGAAGCCGCTCCGCGCCCCAACCGAGCAGCGAAGCCGTCCGGCACGGCCCGCACCACCGACCAGCGTGCCGCCGACCAGCAGGCCGTCGTCACCGCCGTCGAACGCGCCGCGGACGGCGTCGTTGCGCTTACTCTCGCCCACCCCGAGGGCAGGCGGCTGCCGGACTGGACGCCCGGGGCGCACGTCGACCTCGTGCTCGCGGACGGCACCATGCGCCAGTACTCCCTGTGCGGGGACCGCTGGGATGCCCACGCGTACCGGATCGGCGTGCTGCGCGACCCGGCGAGCCGGGGTGGATCGGCGACGATCCACGACACGCTGCGCGCAGGCGACACCGTGGGACTCGGCGGCCCACGGAACACCTTCCGCCTCGTCCCATCGCCCCGGTACGTCTTCGTCGCGGGAGGGATCGGCGTGACTCCGCTGCTGCCGATGATCCGTCAGGCAGAACTCCTGGGCGCCGACTGGCACCTGTTCTACCTGGGCCGCTCGCGCTCCACCATGGCGTTCCTCGACGAGCTCGTGCCCCACGGCCAACGCGTCACGGTCCTCGCCAAGGACGAGGCCGGGCCCTCGGACATCAGGGCGACCATCGGTCCAGCTCGCGCTGACACCAAGGTCTACGCGTGCGGCCCACAGCGCCTCCTCGATGGGGTCCTCGCCGCAGCAGAGGCGGACCGTTGGCCCGAAGGTTGGGTCCGCGTAGAGCGTTTCGCCGCGGCGGAACAGGGTGAGCCCGCCCGGGCGCAGGCGTTCGACGTCGTGCTGGCACGCTCCGGCGCGACTGTCACCGTAGCACCGGGCACCACGGTGCTCGACGCCATCCAAGCGGCAGGCGCGGCCGTGCTGAGCTCATGCCGAGTGGGCACGTGCGGGACCTGCGAGGTGGCGGTGCTCGACGGCGCCCCCGACCACCGCGACTCCATCCTCAGCCCCGCCGAGCGGCGGGCCAACACGTGCATGTTCCCGTGCGTCTCGCGCTCGTGCTCCGACCGGCTCGTGCTCGACGTCTAGCGCGATCCAGCCGCCCCTATCCGTTCCCTCAGCCTTCGCCACTCCAGGAGCCCCCCCACCATGCCCACCGCTGCCACCACCCTGCCCAACCTCGAGCCGACCCGTTCGGTCCGCGCGTCCTCGCCGACCCCCTGCCGTTCCAGCACGAGCTCAGGGAGGCGGGGCCCGTCGTCGTCCTCGCCAAGTACGGGGTCTACGCCATGGGCCGGCACGCGGAGGTGCAGGCCGCGCTGACGGACTGGCAGTCGTTCGAGTCCGGCGCGGGGGTAGGCCTCGCCAACTTCCGCACCGAGGCCCCGTGGCGTCCGCCGAGCCTCCTGCTCGAGGCGGACCCGCCGCACCACGACGCGCCCCGTGCCGTGCTCACGACCATCCTCGGGCCGCGGCAGCTCGCCAGGCTGCGCGAGGCGTGGGAGGCGGACGCCGCCGAGCTCGTCGACACCCTGCTCGCCCGGGCCTCCGGCGGCACCCTCGAGTTCGACGCCGTCCCGGACCTCGCCGGGGCCCATCCCCTGCGCGTCTTCCCCGACGCCGTGGGCATCGGGCCCGACGGCCGCGAGAATCTGCTGCCCTACGGGGACATGGCGTTCAACGCCTTCGGGCCGCGGAACGCGCTCGTCGAACGCGACGCCGAGAGAGTCGGCCCGCTCTCCGGCTGGGTGGCCTCGCGATGCGCCCGGGAGGCCCTTTCTGACAGCGGGTTCGGGGCGCAGATCTGGGAGGCCGCCGACCGCGGCGACATCACCCACGAGCAGGCACCCCTCATAGTCCGCTCGCTCCTCACGGCAGGCGTGGACACGACCGTCAACGGGATCGCCGCGTTCCTCCACGCCGTCGCGACCCATCCCCGTGCGTGGGAGCGGCTGCGCCGCCAGCCCGCACTCATCCGGGGGTCCTTCGACGAGGCCGTCCGGCTCGAGTCCCCCGTACAGAGCTTCTTCCGGACCGCGACCCGGGACGTCGAGATCGGCGGGACAGTCATCCCGGCAGGTTCCAAGGCGGTCCTCTTCCTGGGCGCCGCGAACCGCGATCCCCGTCGCTGGCAGGACCCGGACGTGTTCGACGTCGACCGCGACCCGTCCGGGCACGTTGGCTACGGCTTCGGCCTCCACCAATGCGTGGGCCAGCACGTCGCGCGGGCCGAGGCCACCGCCGTCATGGGCGCACTCGCCCGGCGCGTCGAGGCCATCGAGCTCGCGGGGACCCCGCGGCGGCACCTCAACAACACCCTCCGCTCGTGGTCCAGCCTGCCCCTGCGGCTCACCGTGGCCTAGGCCGCCGGCACTGCCGCAACGGGGCCGGGACCTTGCTCACCGAGGACTTCAACATGGGCCAGCGCGTCGTGGGGCTCGAGCTCGCCCGCCGGCTCGCCCGCGAGTGGATCGGGTACACGTTCGACCCGGCCTCTGCCTCCGCCGCCAAGGTCCAGGTCTTCAGCGACTACGAGGGCCGCCGACCGCACCAGGCGAGGAACCGCCGTCGTGCGCCGCGTCCGATCGCCCCGGTGCACTGGCGCGCACAGACGCATGCGCGGCCAGGCGGACAGGGTAGACACCCTGCCGACTGGCCGCGCACTGAAGGCGTCTGTGATCAGGCCTGGGCCTTGGCCCACGCGCGCTGCGCACGGTTGGCGCTGCCCGGGATGATCTGGAACAGGGCCTTCGGCACGGCGCCGCTGAAGCCGAAAGTCTTACCGTCCCGGGAGACGCTGTGCGCCGGCTTGGCCTCCGGCGCCTTGGCGGCTCCGCCGACCATCACGGCGAAGGCGCACTTGTTGTCGAACTCGATCGTCTCGCTGCTCATGGGTGCAACTTCCTCTTCGGGTGTTCGCGGGATCCCGCGGGGGACATGCTAACGGGGCGACGTGGCGCCGATGTGACGAACAGATGCATCACTCCACGCAGACACCTCCTGCCCGCATCCGTGCAGCTCACAAAGTCCCGCACCGTAACCGAGGGCGCGGTGCTCGACGCCCTCGCCGCCGCAGCCTCGCCCAGCACCGGTACACCCCGCGGCGCGGCGGCTGACCGGCACGGCGTCCGTGACGATAGTGTGGCGCCACCACCGCGGAAGGACGATCACCATGGCACGCTTCCTCATCACGTACCACAACATGCCTCACCCCTCACCGGATGTCGTCGCCGCTAACCGCGCCGCCTTCCATGCCTGGGCCGACGAGGCGCTCGGCGACGCTTTGGTAGACCCCGGGGCACCCGTGTACCTCGCCGGCCAGCTCGCGTCCGGCGCCGCCGCCGCACCGGCGGAGATCTCGGGCTTCTCGATCCTCGAGGCCAAGTCACTCGCCGAGGCGCGCGACCTCCTCGCGGGCCACCCCTACCTTGCCCGCGGCGCGACCATCCAGATCGACTGGTGCCTCGACGTCTAACCTCGCGTCAGGCGCCTCGCGAAGCACCTCACCGCACCGGCGGACATGGCGCACGACGGCGACCACTCGCCGTCGTGCGTCATGCCGCCTCGCGCTGCGGCCCCCTCGCTTCGATCAGATCAGATCAGCTGAGCGTCCAGGACCGCTTGGACAGGCCGAACCAGAAGCCCTCGATCGCCGTCTTCGCCTCGATCCCGCCGGACTCGGAGGCCGCGCCGAGGGCCACATAGAGCGGGGCCCAGTGCTCAGAGCGCGGGTGCGCCTGGCGGGCGGCGGGCGCCTTGTGGATGAAGTCGAGGATCGAGTCGACGTCTCCGGCAGCCATGGTCTCCTCGGCCCAGTGGTCAAACTCGGAGGACGCCGCCGGCGGGGTGCCGTCCGGGCCCGCGGCGGGGTTGAACCAGTGCAGGTTGTGGGTCGTGAAGCCCGAGCCGACGATGAGCGTGCCGCGGTCACGCAGCGGCGCGAGGGTGCGGCCGAGCTCGAAGAGCCCGCGCGGATCGAGGGTCGGCATGGACATCTGCACCACGGGGACGTCGGCGCCGGGGAACATCTCCTTGAGCGGCACGTAGGCGCCGTGGTCAAGCCCGCGGCTCTCGTCCCGCTCGACATGGTGCCCGTGGTCCGAGGTGAGCTTCGCGACCTCATTGGCCAGCTCGGGGGCGAGCGGCGCGTCATACCGGACGTCGTAGTACTTCTGCGGGAAGCCCCAGAAGTCGTAGACGAGCTCCTGGCGGCGCTCGGTGGCACTCAGCGAGACCGGGGCGTTCTCCCAGTGGGCCGAGACCATGAGGATGTCCTTGGGCTTGCCGAAGGTCGCGGACCAGTCGGCGAGCTGGCGCGTCCACAGCGCATCGTCGGCGAGCGGCGGGGCGCCGTGGGAGAGGAACAGGACGGGAGGCTTCTCGGCGGTCATAGATCTATGATACGCCTATTTTAGTTGAAGCTTCAATAGTTCTAGGCAAGCTCAGCGTAGTGGCGGCGCCCCGAGGGTGCGCCCTGGAAGGAAAGTCCCGGGGAAGCGCTCATGGCGGATCTCCACACTCCCCCGGTCCCGGACCATTCGGCCGAGGACCTCGACGCCGCGGACGGCCACCTCGTGCACCGGGATGCGCAGTGACGTCAGCCCCATCCGTTCGATGCCCGGCATGACGCCGTCGATGCCGGTGACCGACACGTCCTCGGGCACGCGGAGCCCCTCGGCGTCGGCACGGTCCAGGAAGCCAAGGGCCCGCCAGTCGGAGGGGAAGAGTGCTGCGGTGATGGATCCTGCGCGCACGAGGGACACGACATCGTCGTACCCGTCGACGTTCGTTCCGAAGCTGTTCGCCTCGACGCGGTGCACATCGAGGCCACGGCCTTCGAGATCGGCCGCCATCCCGTGCCCCCGCCGGTTCTCGGCGGTCGAGACCCTGATGCCCGGGATGATCACCGCGACGGAGCGGTGGCCCGCTTCGGCCACCCGCCCGGCAACGATCGCGGCGTTCGCGTCCTCGTCGTAGCTGACCCCGTAGATTCCAGGGTGCTCCTCGATCCTTCCAACGGAGACCACAGGGACGGCGTCGAGGAACGGTTCGAGATCCGCCGCGCGGATCACCCCCGTAGAGACCATGAGCCCCCCAACCCGCAGGCCGAGGAGCCGACGCAGCCCTGCCAGCTCGTCCTCGACCCCCTCGGTGGGCGTGGGCACCACGCTGATGAGCTGCAGTCCATGGCGCGCGGACTCCGTCTGGACCTCGGCGTGAAGAAGGCCGTAGGCCGGGTTCCGGGGGTCGCGCAGGAGCAGCCCGACGAGATCGGTGCGCCGGGCGGCGAGCCCCTGGGCGATCGTGTTGGGCACGTAGCCGAGCTCGCGCATCGCGTCGAGGACGCGCACCTGGGTGGCCTCCGAGACCCGTGCGGTTCCCATGAGGACCCTCGAGACGGTGGCTCGCGAGACCTGTGCCCGCTCGGCGACGTCGTCCATGCGCACGGCAAGCGGCGACCCGACGGCGGCACCCGGGGTCTCGGCGTCGCGCGGCATGCGCTTCACTCTACTGGCCGTCGTCCTCATCGGCCGCCCCGGCTCACGCCGTCGCCGGCTCGCTCGCGCGCTCCACTCCGAGCGCATCGCGCCACGGCACGAGCAGGCCTGGCCAGTCGGTCTGGATGACGTCTGCGCCGAGGGCGGCGAGCCGGCCCCACCCGAGGTCCGGATCGGCGAGGACCGAGGTCTCGTCGTCCCAGCCGCAGAAGAGCGGCACGCGGTTGTTGAGGTTGATCGCGTTCAGCAGCGCGAAGCACCCGCGCGAGTGGAGCCACTCGATGTAGCCGGCCTGCGCGAACTCATGGTCCGGGGACTCGGCGAGCAGCTCGAACCCGACGGTGTTGATCTCCGGCAGGGCGAGAACGCGGATCACGTCCTCGTGGCTGCGGACCATGGGCGCGAACGCGTGCTTGACCGGGTGCGCATCGAGCAGCCCGAGCCACTCGTCCTCGACCGGGGACTTGAGGACGGCGCGCCCGAGGACGTCGAGCCGGTCGAGGGTCGGCAGGAGGTCGGGCCAGAACCACCATGAGCGGTCCACGTTGAACAGGGCCGAGGGGTGGGCGCGCACGACGTCGGCCAGCTCCGCCACGCCGTACCGCACGCCGGCGGCGTCCGAGCACCACCGGTACTCGAGCGCGCGGATCTCGGCGGCACTCATCGTGCGGATGTTCTTCTCCACGCCGAAGTGCATCGGCTCGTAGCCGTCGTGGAAGAGGAAGAACTCGCCGTCCGTGGACTGCACGACGTCGATCTCGACCATCTCGGCCCCTTGCCGCAGTGCCGCGGTCACGGCGGCGGAGGTGTTCTCCGCGATCGTCCCAAGGCCCGTGCCGCGGTGCACGGCAACGAGCGGCCGCGCTGCGGCGAGCGCGGCGTTGAGGGGGGCGTTGGCCTCGGCGAATCGGGCCTGTCCGAACATGTTCTACTCCTTCGGGGCGCCGGCGAGGGCCGGCTCGGTGTGGGGCGCGGGCTCGACGGCGGCCTCGGCGGCCCGCTCGGCTCGTGGTTCGGCCGGCGCGGGCGCACGACGCCGCCGCTTAGCAGGGCCGGATGCTCCCCGCCCGTAGACGAGCCACATGGTGATGCCGCTGATGACCATCAGGATCACGGTGTAGACGAACGTGAGCGCCGTGGCATCGCTCATGGTGTCCTCGCTCGTGGCGTTCTTGATGACGATGCCGAGCGGTTGGTACAGCGGGTGCGCGAGGAACACCGCGGTGTCGTACTCGTCGAGCAGGCTGTTGAAGTTCAGCGCAGCGATGGCTGCGGCCGCCGGAGCCACGATCGGCAGGATCACGCGGCGGAAGCGGGTGAACTGGCCCGCGCCGAGGATCGCGGCCGCCTCGTCGAGCTGGTCCGGCACCGCGGTGAACGCCGCCTTGAGCATGCGCAGCGTGAACGGGATCTTGTGGATGATGTACGCGATCGCGAGCAGCCCGACGGTCCCGGTGAGCACCATGTTCCCGACGATCCACTCCTTGTGGTCGTAGGCGAGGATGAGCCCGAGCGCGATGAGCGTGGAGGGCAGGATCCACGGGATGTGCAGGACGTACTCGATCGCCGCGGCGACGGGCCCGCGGAACCGTGTGAGGGCCCGCGCCACGAACAGGACCCCGATCACGACGACGGCGGTCGCGACCGCCGCGTACCCGATGCTCACGAGGAACGGCCACAGGGCGGCGTAGTCGGTGAGCACGCGCACGTAATTGTCCAGCGTGAATGAGCCCCACGTGAGGGAGGCGCTCTGGAACGACGCGGCGTCCGTGAAGGAGAACACAACGATCAGCACGGGCGGGACGGCGTAGACCACGAACAAAGCGTAGGCGAGCACGTGCGCGGCGGCCCTGGCGAACGGGTTGGCGATCCGCTGCTTCTGCATCGGTGCTGGGACCTTGGAGACGGAGAAGTAGGTCCCGCCCTTCTCGAGCCGGTTGAGCAGTGCCAGGAGCACCACCGTCGCGAGGCCTAGGACGAGTGCGAGCGTGGCCGCGAGGTCGCGGGAGGCAGGTGCGTTGGCGAATGTCAGGATCATCGGGGTGATGGTCTGGAAGTCCGTCCCGCCCAGGACCTGCGGGGCTGCGAGGGCACCGAGGCCGCCGAGGAACGTGAGGATCGTCAGGGCGTAGACCGTGGGCATGAGGGTGGGCAGGACCACGCGGCGCAGGACCGTCCACTCCGAGGCGCCCATCATGCGGGCGGCCTCGATCGTGCCGAAGTCCACCTTGGACAGAGCGTTGCCGAGGAACAGGAGGTGGTGGCCCGTGGTCGCGAACGTCATGACGAAGACCACCGCGAACATGCCCGAGAACCAGCCCGGGTCGAGGCCCGGGACGATGTTCACGGCTAGCTGCGTGAGGAAACCGTGCTCGCCGTAGATGAACTTGTACCCGGCCACGAGCACGATTCCCCCGTACACGAGCGTGGTCGCGTAGCCGAGCCACAGCAGGCGCGCGCCCCGGATCGCGAAGTACCGCGTGAGCAGCACGATCGCGATGCCGACGGCGTTGACCGTCACCGAGAGCACGACGGCGAGCAGGAAGCTGTTGCGCAGGGACGTCATCGCCCGCTGGGATGAGAGGAGCCGCTCGAACGCGCTGAAGCTGACCTGCCCCTCAGGTGCGAACACGGTGGTGAGCACCCTCAGGGTGGGGTAGACGAGGAACGCCGCCGAGAACCACACGAGCACGATGCCCACCACGACGAACAGCGGCGAGCGCAGCAGCTGCCGCACCGGGGCATTGGCGCTCATGCCGAGACTCCGGTGACCAGGGCCCCGGCCGGCTCAGGAGCCACGGCTCCGGCTATCAGGAGCCGGCCGTCCGGACCGTACTGCAGCACGTCGACCGGGTCGATGAGGGCGGTCACGGCGTCGCCCGGCGCATAATCGTGGCCGCCGGACTCCTGCACGATCGCCCGCAGCTCACCGGTGCCCGTCTCGATCCGGTAGGTGCTGGCCGTGCCGTGGTAGCGGCGGCCCACCACGCGGCCAGGGATCCGGACGCCCGAGGCGACCGGACCGGCGTCGTGCGCGTGTGCGGCCCGGCCGGCGAGGCGGATCCGCTCGACGCGCAGGTAGGACGGCAGCGCCGGGTCGAGGTGCGCGCCGGCGGTGCCGAGGCGCTCGAGGAGTGCGGGGCCGAGGCGGACGGCGTCACCCACGAACGCGCACACGAACTCCGTGGCGGAGCGCCGGTACACCTCCTGCGGGGTGCCCACCTGCTCGATGCGGCCCTGGTTCATGACGGCGATGCGGTCGCTGAGCATGAGGGCCTCGTCCTGGTCGTGGGTCACGTAGACGGTGGTGATGCCGAACTGCTCCTGGAGGTCCTTGAGCTGGATCCGCAGCTGCTGGCGCAGGGCGGCGTCGAGGTTGGAGAGGGGCTCGTCGAGGAGGAGGATCTTGGGGCGCAGCACGAGGGACCGGGCAATCGCGACGCGCTGCTGCTGGCCGCCCGAGAGGTCAGCGACGTTCTTCTCGAGCTGCTCGGGGGTGAGGTTGACCTGGCGGGCGATCGCGGCGACCCGCTCGCGGACCTCGGCCGCCGGGACCTTGGCAGTCTTCAGGCCGAACGCGATGTTCTCGCCGACGGAGAGGGTCGGGAACAGCGCGTAATTCTGGAACACCATGCCGATGTCCCGGCGGTGGCTGGGCAGGTTGGTGACGTCCCGGCCCGCGATGCGGACCTGGCCCGAGGTGGGGGCGATGAAGCCGGCGAGGGTGCGCAGCGCAGTGGACTTGCCGCAGCCCGAGGGGCCGAGGAGGGTGAAGAATTCGCCCTCCCCGACCTCGAGCGCGTAGTCCGGCAGCGCCACGAAGTCGCCGAAGGAGACGCGGACACCGCGAAATTCGATCGCGTTGTGGAAATCGACCATGATCAGCCCTTGAGGTCCTCAAGCTCGATCTTCTCGACCCACTTGTCGATGTTCTTCGCCACGAGCTGCCAGTCGATGTCCTGGCGCGTGAAGGCCTCCGTCTGGGCCATAGCGTCCTTATTGGCCGTCGCGGCGGCCTTGGTGTTCGTCGGGGCCGTGAAGAACTGGTTGGACCACTTCGACTGGACCTCGGCCGAGCCGAACCAGTCGATGAACTTCTTGGCCGCCTCGGCGTTCTTGCTGCCCTTGACGAGCGCGACCTGCTGAACCGCGTAGGGCACCCCGACGGCGGGCTTCACGGCCTCCGTCGCGATGCCGTACTGCTTCTCGCGGCTGGCCTTGCCCGCGAGCCACATCTGGCCGGCGTCTACCGTGCCGTCCTTCATGCGGGCGTAGAGGTCGGTGCCCTTGACCGCGCGGGAGCCCGTGGCGAAGTACGCCTTGACTGCGTCCCAGCCCTGCTGGCTGACTCCGAGGGTACCGTTCGGGTCGGCGTAGCGGGCGAGGATTCCGGCCAGGACCATCTGGGTCGTGGCGCCGCCGAGCGACGTCGGCACCTCGTAGCGGCCCTTGAAGGCGGGCTTGGTCCAGAGGTCGGTCCAGTCCTGCGGGGCGGCCGACGGGCTGGCGTAGGCGGCCTTGTTGTAGACGAGCATGATGGGTTCCCGGACGATCGGCCAGAACGTCTTGCCCGCCTTGTCGCCGAGGGCCGGGTCCACGTCGCTCGCCCAGGCGGGGGTGTAGGACTCGAGGACGTTCTGCCCCTTGAGCTTCTCGAAGTAGACATTGTTGAGACCGAAGGCTACGTCCGCGACGGGGTTGTTCTTCTCCGCGCTCAGTCGGTTCATGACGTCCCCGCCACCGAGGTCCACGAGCTGGAGCTTGAAGCCCGCGGCCGAGGCCTCCTTGGTGAGCCAGTCGCCGCGCCCGTCCGAGACCGAGTTGCTGTAGACGACGAGGGAGGCCTGATCGCTGCCGCCCACGGAGGATGCGGTCTGGCCGGGCGGCGTGCAGGCGGTGAGCAGGGCACCGGCCACCGCAAGGGCGGTTCCGGCGAACAGAGATCGGCGCTTCATGGAGTACTCCTTGGTCAGAGGGAAATGATCGCGCTTTCATTTGCACCAATGAACGCGCTTTCATTTCCCATCGTCAGCCCAGGAGGCGTCCTGCCTGTGGAACCATCATGACGCCGCGGTGAACAGACGGCGAACGCGCGGCGCCGCCCGGGCGCCCCGGAGGCTCAGCCGGTTTTGCGGGTGCGCCGCTTGGGTGGCGCCTTCTCCTCGGACGGTGACCCCTCGGCGTCGGCCGCCTCCAGCTTCCCAGCCCGCCCGCGCCCAGCCGCGGACGCCCTCGAGACCGCGGCGGGCTCCTCCGCCCCCTTGGCGGCCTTGCGCCGGTTTTCGACCGAGCGCCGCAGCGCCTCCATGAGATCGAGGACCTCGGCGCCCTCGCCCTCCTCGGCCGGAGCGCCGAAGGTCTCCTCGGTGTCCACGGCGTCGCCCTTGGCGAGCTTGGCCTCGACAAGCTGGCGCAGCTGCTCCTGGTACTCGTCGGCGAACTGCTCGGGCTCGAACTCGGAGGAGAGGCTCTCCACGAGCGAGGATGACATCTTGAGCTCCTTGTCGGAGATCCTGACCTCGGTGTCCTCCAGGACGGGGAAGGCCGCCTCGCGCACCTCATCGGGCCAGAGCAGCGCCTGCAGGACCATGACGTCACCGCGAACCCGCAGCGCGCCGAGCCGTGATTTCTGCCGCAGGGCGAACTTCACCACGGCGGTCAGCTCCGTCTCCTCGAGGGTGCGCCGGAGCAGTTGGTAGGGCTTGACGCCGATCTTCTCCGGCTCGAGGTAGTAGCTCTTCTCAAAGAACATGGGGTCGATCTGCGCGTCCGGGACGAACTCGACAACCTCGATCTCGCGGCTGCGCTCGACCGGCAGGGACTTGAGATCCTCGTCCGTGAGGACCACGGTCTGCCCGCCCTCCTCATAGGCCTTGTCGATGTCCGCGTACTCGACGACCTCGCCGCACACCTCGCAGCGGCGCTGGTAGCGGATGCGCCCCTTGTCCCGATCGTGGACCTGGTGGAGCTTGAGGTCGTGGTCCTCGGTGGCGCTGTAGACCTTGACGGGCACGCTGACCAGGCCGAAGCTGATGGCGCCCTTCCAGATAGAACGCATGTGCCTAAGTGAACCGCACAAACGCGGGCTTGGATAGGTCCGCGGGGAGGACTCGGCGCGGCGCCCGGTGTCCTTCGGCCCTGTCGGGCGCGCCGATCCGGGACCACCGTGGAGGCGAGCCGACATTCCAGGCCCGCCCATCCGCACACCTTCGAAGGACCAGCCATGAACATCCTCGTCGCCTACGCCAGCAAGCACGGGGCTACCGCGGGCATCGCCGAGCGGATCGGCTCGACGCTCAATGCCGCGGGGCTCTCAACGACCGTCAAGCCCGTCGAGGAGGTCGACGACGTCACGCCCTACGACGCCGTCGTCCTCGGCAGCGCCGCCTACATGTATCACTGGATGCGCGAGGCGACGGCCTTCGCCAAACGGCACCAGTCCGAGCTTGCCGAGCGCCCGGTGTGGCTCTTCAGCAGCGGGCCGGTCGGCGAGGAGACCGTCGACAAGGAGGGCCGTGACATCCTCGAATCGTCCGAGCCCAAGGAGTTCGAGAAGTTCGCCGACCTGCTGCATGTGAGGGACGAGCGCGTGTTCTTCGGGGCGTGGGACCCGTCGTCCGCTCCCGTGGGCGCCATGGAGAAGATGATGAGCCACCTGCCCGGGGATCCGCTGCACGCTCTGCCGTCCGGCGACTTCCGCGACTGGGCCGACATCGAGGCCTGGGCGCAGACGATCGCCAACGAGCTCAGGGCCTCCTAGCGGGTACCCGCGGCCGCGCGGGCGGCACACAGGGGGGGGGGGGGGGGGGGGGGGGGGGGCGCCCCCCCCCCCCCCCCCCCCCCACCGCGATCAGTGTGTGTCAGCGGGTGAAGACCCCCGAGAAGATGTCGGAGTTGCCGAACCGCGATGCCGCGCCGCAGGCTGCGGGCGGGAATGGCCTGGCGGGGGTCGTGTCGGCGACGGCCGACGGTTGGCTGTCCTCGCCCCAGTCAGTGCCCACCGACTGGTTCGCCGCCGTTCCGGACGGTGTACGCAGCGCGGTGCGGTAGTCGTTCACAGCGGCGCAGCTGTCGGCATTCCGCACGTCGTTCCAGGCCGGATAGACCGACGCGTTGCTCGCCACGGCCGCGTTGTAGTCGCCGAGGAACTCGCTGACGAGGCTGTTGGAGCTGGACCCCCGCGCGTCGCCAGACACGCCGCGATGAAGCACCGACACCGCGCCGCTGAGGTCGCCGTCGAGTGCGATCACGACGCCCTCCATGGGGCGGCGTGCGCTGAGGTCTGTGTAGACGGCATGGAAGGCGTCGTACACCGCATACGCGGATTGGCCATCCGGGCTGATGGCCACAGCGGTGAAGTTGGGACGGTCGCCCGGGGCCTGGACGGCCCTCGGGTTCGACCACGTCGCGCCGCCGTCCGTGGACGTCTGCAGCAGCGATTCCTCCGCCCCGACGCCGTGGCGCGCATCGCTCCAGCCGAGGAGGATCCGGTCAGTGGCGCCTTGACCCGTCGGGGCGCCGTTGGCGATGTCCACGCTCGGGAAGCTGTCCGTCCGGGCACCGGCGAAGCCGTCGAACGTGAAGCGGCCCGCGAACGCGTCGAACACGCCGACGTCGGTCACGTCTGCGACTGGCCGGGGTGTGCCGAACTGCTTGCCACCGTTCGTCGACACGGCCATCATCTGCACGCTCTGGGTTCCCACGGTGCCCTCGAAGAACAGGTAGACGTTGCCCTTCGAGTCGGTGCGGATCATGGAGCCCTGTCGACCTCCGTTGTGGGCGTTGTCGTGTGCGGAGCTCACCTGGACGGGGTTCGACCAGGTGACGCCGCCGTCGTCTGAGTAGGCCGCCATGATGGGCTCTGGCTCAGAGGGCGAGTGCGTGTTGTTGGCCGCGCGGAACGAGGACCACGATGCGTAGACGCGCCCGAAGTAGTGGCTCGAGGCCGCGTTGTCGGCCCACATGTTGTTCTTGTCGTTGAACACGACGGGGTTGAGGCGGCCGCTCGCGATGGCGGGGCTGCTCCACGCCGAGTTCTTGCCGGCCAGGGCGCTGGCGATGTCGTCGGTGTGCGATACGGCCACCGCGTAGTTCGGCGTCACGAGCGTGTTCGCACCCGGGAAATTGCCCACGAGGTTCGAGTAGTAGTAGCGGCTGCCGTTGCTCCACGAGAAGTGGCCCTGGGCGTCAGGGGCCGGGCCGACGGCCAGATTCGGGTCGCCGTTGGAAACGAGGCCGGCCTCGGCGTAGTTGGGGAGGGTGCCGATCGGCCCGCCCTGTACGCCCGTGCCGGTGCGTGCCGAGTATCCGGTGTACGTGGGCTGCTTCCAGGTGGTGCCGTTGTCGGTCGAGATGTAGACGCCGCTGAGGCCCACCCCCGGCGTGAACGGGCAGGACCCGGCCCCACTCGAGGTCTGCCTGCATGGCGCGAGGTCGACCTCTTCGTTGGCTCCCGCGATGAGAGTTCCGGAGATGGGGTCACGGGCGATGGATGGCTCATTCTGCTTGTTGCGCGGGAACGTGGTCGAGGGACTGCCCGAGGTCACCAGGGCGTCACTGGAGGAGGGCGGCGCCGGGGGTGCGGCGCTGACGACGGTGGCAGCCGAGAACACTAGGGCAGAGGCCGCAGCCAGAGCCCCAAGACGCCGCAGGGACGAATGAATGGGCATAACAGGAAGCTCCTCGAACGGGGCGTACGGTCCGCGCCGTCGGGCACGGACGCCAAAGGATCGCCGACCGCGCCGAGCACGGACGGACGGTGGTGCGCACACGCTGCCGAGCGCTTCCCTCAGCGCCCCGCACCGCGTCGCGTCGGCGTCGACATCCCGCCGACCAAGATCACAGTCCCTGCCATGCCCGGTCGCGCCGGGACAGGCCACGGCCAACACTAGGCCCCGACCGCGGGCTCGACAACGGCCCGGGATGCCATCTTCCGGTCATTCGCCGGACGTCGGCGTCGGGCCCGAGCCCTCGCGCCGTTCGCGGTCCGCTGGACGCGCGGCGCCGCGTCCTCGTGAGGGTTGCCCCACCCAGCCGCTCTGGGCAGGATAGGAACCGGCGCACCCAGCGCGCCCGGTCCGGGCGATCGCCCGGGCGCGATCTGACCACTCGAGGCGGGAACGTCCGCCGGGAGGAGAGCAGCATGGGACTCGGCGACAAGATCAGCAACAAGGCAGAGGAGCTCGGAGGCAAGGCCAAGGAGACCACCGGCCGGGCTACCGACAACCCGGACCTCGAGGCCGAGGGCCAGGCCGATCAGGCCTCGGCTGGCCTCAAGCAGGCTGGCGAAAAGCTCAAGGACGCCGTCAAGGACATCAAGGACGGCTTCTCGAAGTAGCCCCGGCCCCTCGCCTGCACGCCGAAGAGACGCGCAGAAGCACGACGCCGCCCGCTCGCCTCCAGCGGGAGTCGGTCCTCGAGCGGGAGCCGGTAGGGCGGCGTCGTGCGCTGTGACCCGGTGAGCGTCAGTTGCGGGACGGGTAGATGCCTTCGGTGCAGATCGAGTAGGTCATGTTGTTCGGAGCCGCACTCCGGAGGTCCGGGAGCGCGAAGGTCGCGCGGCCGTCGCCGCCGTAAGTGGTTCCCAGGAGCGAGAACAGGGCGGCGTTCTGGTTGATGGCCAGGAGCTGGCCGTTGGCCGGGGTGCCTTGGGCCACGCTGCCTGCCGTCAGCAGCACCTCGCCGATATAGCACTCGATGGCGCGCCCCGCAGCAGCGGTGTTCGTGTTCGTCCCGAAGGCCGTCGTGCCGGGACCCGCCGGGCCTTGGATCCCCTGGGGGCCTTGGGGGCCCGCAGGTCCGGCCGGGCCCTGGGCGTTCCACTGGGTCAGCGTTTGGGCGTTCGAACAGTGGGGCTGCGTGTTGAGCTCAATGGTGGCTGCCTGGACGTTGGCGCCGTTGGTGCAGGCATAGAAGACACCGCCGGCAGAGGCCGGGGTCACGGCATTGGCAACCGTGACTCCCCCTGCGGCGAGCAGGACGGCAGCCGCACCAACGGAGACGGCGCGGACGCGGGATCGCTTCAGGGACGAGACGAGGGCAGTGAACGACATGGACGTGCCTTTCGACGCTTTGAGACCGCGGCTACTC
Source organism: Sinomonas sp. ASV486 (assembly GCF_030908215.1). Classification (GTDB taxonomy): domain Bacteria; phylum Actinomycetota; class Actinomycetes; order Actinomycetales; family Micrococcaceae; genus Sinomonas; species Sinomonas puerhi. The sequence continues at coordinate 92,581 of NZ_JAVFJK010000011.1, forward strand.
CCCGCACTGGACGCTACGTCCGCTCCCCAGGATCTGGAATAGACCTAGGTCTATTGCCTCCGCAGGGCCGGTCCCCTTCCCACCATCCCCGCGCCCCTTCCCACCCTCCGGCACTTCCACCCTCCCGCCCTGCGTGGCAGGGTAACCGCATGGCATCGCAGCGCGAGACCGTCCAGATCGACGGCCGCAGGATCAGCCTGTCCAACCTGGACAAGGTCATGTACCCGGCTGCGGGGACCACGAAGGGCGATGTCATCGAGTACTACCGGACGGTGGCGCCCGTGATGATTCCGGCCGTCCGCGACCGGCCGGCCACGCGCAAGAGGTGGGTCCACGGCGTCGGCACCGCAGACGAGCCCGGCGAGGTCTTCTTCCAGAAGAACCTCGACACGAGGTCCACTCCCGAGTGGGTCCAGCGGGTCACGCTCCACCACCGCCATTCCACCAACACCTACCCCCTCGTCAACGACCTGCCCACGCTGATCTGGCTCGCCCAGATCGCGGCACTCGAGATCCACGTGCCGCAGTGGCGTGCAGTCGAGACCGACACGATGATCAACCCAGATCGTCTGGTGATAGACCTCGATCCGGGCCCCGGCGCAGGGCTGCCGGAGTGCGTCGAGGTCGCACTCCTCGTCAAGCCGATCTTCGAGGACCTGGGCCTCGCATCCGTGCCCGTCACGAGTGGGTCCAAGGGCATCCACCTCTACGCGCGGCTCGACGGAAGCCAGGAGTGGGAGCAGGTCTCCGCCGTGGCGCGCGAGTTGGCCAAGTCCCTCGAGGCCGATCACCCCGACCTCGTGGTCGCAGACCAGAAGAAGACCCTCCGCGAGGGCCGCGTCCTCGTCGACTGGAGCCAGAACAGCGGCCAGAAGACCACCATCGCGCCGTACTCCCTCCGCGGGCGCGTCCAGCCGATGGTCGCCGCGCCTCGCACGTGGGAGGAGATCGGCGCGCCCGATCTGGCACACGTGCGCTACACCGAGATGGCGGGGCGGCTCTCGACGTTCGGGGACCTCTTCGCGCCGCTCCACCCCACACCTCTCAACCCGCCCACCCTCCCCGGCACGCCCGACGCCGTCGGATCGTCTCGCCCGCGCCCGCGCGCCTCCGCGGGCGCTCCCCGTGACGGCGCGCGTTCGTCCGGCGAGGACGACGACGGTACGGGCCACGCGCCGTCGTCCGCCCAAGTCCCGACACGGGACGGCGACCGGCTGACCGCATACCGCGCCAAGCGCGACGCGGCCAAGACCCCGGAGCCCGTGCCGCCCGAAGCTGTATCCTCGGCTACGCCACGCGCCGGCGACGCGTTCGTGATCCACGAGCACCACGCGCGGCGGCTGCACTGGGACCTGCGGCTCGAGCACGAGGGCGTGCTGTCGTCGTTCGCGATCCCGAAGGGCATCCCGACCGCAACCGGGCGGAACCATCTCGCAGTCCATACCGAGGACCATCCGCTCGAATACCTCACGTTCTCGGGCACGATCCCGCACGGCGAGTACGGCGCGGGCGAGATGTCGGTATGGGACACGGGCACGTATGAGGTTGAGAAGTGGCGCGAGGACGAGATCATCGTCATCCTGCACGGGCTGCCCGGCGGCGGCCTCGAGTCGGTGGCGGAGGGGATCGACCGGGCGGGTGAGGGCGTGCGGCTCGCGCTCATCCGCACCGATACCGGATCGGGCAGCATTTCCGGTGGCAAGGAGAACTGGCTCGCGCACCTCATGAAGGACCAGGCCAAGGGCCACTGGCGGCGCGGGGCCCACGGTGCGCCAGACCACCCCGCCGAGCCCGGGGCCGCTGCGCCCGCGATCGGGGCTCCGGGCGCGCGAGGGGGGCCACCGCCGTCGCCCATGCTCGCGCAGGCCGGCACCGAGGGGCTGGTCCGGGACGGAGACTGGGCGTTCGAGATGAAGTGGGACGGCATCCGTGCGATCGTGGATGCCCGGGCGGCGCCGTTGCGCCTCTTGAGCCGCAACGGGATCGACCAGACGGCCACCTACCCCGAACTCGCGGGGCTCGCGGAGCTGGGGCCCGCGGTGCTGGACGGCGAGATCGTCGCCCAGGACGCGAGGGGCCGCCCCGACTTCGGGCTCCTCCAGCAGCGGATGAACCTGGTCGGGCCGGCCGACGTCGAACGCGCCCGCCGCAGCGTCCCGGTCCGCATCATCCTGTTCGACCTCCTCGAGTACGAGGGCAGAGACCTCACACGTCTCCCGTTCCGCGAGCGCCGCGCCGCGCTCGAGCTGCTCGCCGAGGGCGGTCTGCCGGCCAACGTGCAGCTCTCCCCCGTCTTCGACGGCAGCATCGACCACGTCCTCGACGCATCCGCCGAGCATGGGCTCGAAGGCGTGGTCGCGAAGCGGAGCGGCTCCGTCTACGAGCCCGGCCGCCGCTCGGGCGCGTGGCTCAAGATCAAGCACACCCAGACCCAGGAAGTGGTGGTCGCCGGCTGGCGGGAGGGCAAGGGCGGCCGTGAGGGGACACTCGGCTCGCTCCTCGTGGGCATCCCGGACGACGACGGCGTGCTGCGGTACGCGGGGCGGGTCGGCTCGGGCTTCACGGACCGCATGCTCGCCGAGATCTCCGGACGCCTGCGCCCCCTCGAGCGCGCGACGAGTCCACTGGCGGACATCCCGCGCGAGGACACCCGGGATGCCCACTGGGTCACCCCGAAGCTCGTCGCCGAGGTGCGGTACGGCGAGCTGACGTCCGCGGGCCGGCTGCGCCACCCGGTGTGGCGGGGGTGGCGGCCGGACAAGGAGCCCAAGGACGTGGTCCTCGAGAGGTCCCCCGGGAGGTGAAGTCGAATCCGGAAATTGTTGAACAATCTGGGGAAGTGATGCATGCTGGATACAACACACCCCTGAGACGGAGATCACTACCATGGCCACCATCGACCTCAACAGCGACGTCGGCGAGTCGTACGGCAACTGGACCTTCGGCGACGACGCGGCGATCTTCGAGAGCGTCTCGAGCGCCAACGTCGCGTGCGGCTTCCATGCTGGTGATCCGCGCGGTATCCGGGCAACGCTCGAGGCCGCTGCCTCGGCCGGCGTCGTCGTCGGGGCGCACCCGGCCTACCGTGACCTCGCGGGCTTCGGGCGCCGTTTCATCGACGTCGCGCCGGACGAGCTGACCGACGAGGTCATCTACCAGATCGGCGCCCTCCAGGGCCTGGCCCGCGCGGCGGGCACCGAGGTCCGCTACGTCAAGCCCCACGGCGGGCTCTACAACGCGATCGTCCACCACGAGGCCCAGGCCAAGGCCGTCGCGAAGGCGGTCGCCGAGGTCGCTCCCCATCTGCCGCTACTGGTCCTGCCCAACTCCGAGATCCAACGGGCCGCAGAGGCCGCAGGCCTGCGCACCGTCGTGGAGGCCTTCGCCGACCGCGCGTACACCCCTGAGGGCACGCTCGTGTCCCGCCGCGAGCCGGGCTCGGTGCTGCATGACCTCGATGAGATCGTCGAGCACGTCCTGCGCCTCCTCGACGGCAAGGTCCGCGCCATCGACGGCACTCACGTGGCCGTCACGGCAGACAGCATCTGCGTGCACGGCGACACCCCGGGCGCCGTCGCCATGGCGGCCCGCATCCGGGCCTCGATCACGGACGCCGGATTCGACATCGCGAGCTTCGCGTGACGGCCCTCGGAGGCGCCCCCGGGCACCCCGGGACCGAGTCGCGCGCGGACCCGATCATCAGCCTGCGCGCCGCGGGCGACCGCGCGGTGCTCGTCGAGCTGCGGACCCTGGGCGGCGTCCTCGCCCTCACATCGCACCTCGCGGCGGCCGAGCACGCCGGTGACGTCGACGTCGTCGACGTGGTGGCCGCCGCGACCACGGTGCTGATCGTGGCGGAGTCCGCGAGCGCCGTCGCCCGCGCCGCCGCCTACGTCCGTTCCCTGCACCTCGAGGACGCTGCGCACACCCCGGGACGTCTCGTGCGCATCACGACCGTCTACGACGGGGCCGACCTCGACGAGCTCGCCCAGCTCGCAGGCCTCTCCCCCGAAGCGCTCGTCGCCTCGCACAGCGGCACGGTGTGGGACGCGGCGTTCGGCGGCTTCGCGCCCGGGTTCACCTACCTGACGCACGACGCCGCGCCCTCGGTCCCGCGGCGCACCTCGCCGCGCACCGTGGTACCGGCAGGCTCGGTAGCGCTCGCCGGCGCCTATTCCGCCGTGTACCCGGGGGAGTCGCCCGGCGGCTGGCAGCTCATCGGTCACACCGACGCGGTCATGTGGGACCTCTCGCGCGAGGACCCCGCCCTCGTCCAGCCCGGCGACCGGGTCCAGTTCGTCCCGGTCCGGGAGAGCACCTCGCTCGCGGCCACCGCCGCGGACGGCGGGCTGGGGCAGGGTGCGGGCCCCTCGCAGCCCGCAGGGCCCAGCACTTCTGACGAGCGAGGGCCCGCGGAGGGGAGCCGGCCAGCAGAGGCTGGGCTCGTCGTCGTGCGCCCCGGCATGCAGACCACAATCCAGGACCTCGGGCGGCCGGGCCGCGCCTCGCTCGGCGTGAGCCCGGCGGGGGCGCTCGACCGTGGCGCGCTGCGGCAGGCCAACCGGATCGCGGGCAACGCGCCCGGCGACGCCGCACTCGAGGTCCTCCTCGGGGGACTCGAGCTGCGCGCCGCGTCGGACCAGGTCCTCGCGGTCACGGGCGCCCGGGTTCCGCTGCGCATCACGGCGGCCCCCGCCGCGGTCGTCGAGCCCGGAGCACCCGCGGGGGCGGACGGACCAGAGACCCCTCAAGCGCGCGCCAAAGACCCCTCAACTGTGAGGGAGGCGCCGCTGGACACGCCGTTCGCGCTCCTCGCTGGCGAGACGCTGACCCTCGGCATCGCCACCGAGGGGCTGCGAGCGTACGTCGCGGTACGCGGCGGCATCGACGCGCCCCTGGTCCTCGGCAGTGCGAGCACCGACTCCCTCTCCGGGATCGGCCCTGCCCCGCTCGCGGAGGGCCAGACGCTCCGCATCCGGCCGATGCTCGGCGCGCACGTCGTCGGCCTCCCCGAGGTCCCCCGTCCGCTTCCGGGCGGGGCCGTGGGCGGCGCCACCGTGCTGCGTGTGCTCCCCGGGCCCCGCGAGGACTGGTTCACGGATGCCTCGGCCCGCGCGTTCTTCGGGCAGGAATGGACCGTCACGCCGCAGTCGAACCGCGTCGGGCTCCGGCTCGACGGCGCTCCCCTCGAGCGGGCCCGCGAGGGCGAGCTCACGAGCGAGGGCACAGCACGCGGCTCGGTGCAGGTCCCCGCGAACGGCCTGCCGGTGCTGTTCCTCGCCGACGCGCCGGTGACCGGGGGATACCCGGTGATCGGCGTCGTCGCCAGCGCCGACCTCGACCTCGCCGCCCAACTCCCTCCCGGCGCCACGGTGCGCTTTGTCCCCCTGACCAGCTCCGAAGGAACCTCTCATGCGTAAAGTCCTCATCGCCAACCGCGGCGAGATCGCCGTCCGCATCGCCCGAGCCTGCGACGACGCCGGCCTCGAGAGCGTCGGCGTCTACGCGGATCAGGACGCCGACGCCGTCCACGTCACCGCGTGCACCGAGGCGTACGCCCTGGGCGGGACCTCGCCGGCGGAGACGTACCTCGACATGGCCAAGATCCTCTCGGTCGCCGAGCGGTCCGGCGCCGACGCGGTCCACCCCGGCTACGGCTTCCTGTCGGAGAACGCCCGGTTCGCCCAGGCCGTGCTCGACGCCGGACTCGCCTGGATCGGCCCGTCGCCCCAGACCATCCGTCTCCTCGGGGACAAGGTGAGTGCACGCGAGGTCGCCGTGCGGGCGGGCGCGCCGCTCGCTCCGGGCAGCGACGGGCCCGTGGCCAATGCGGCAGAAGTCCGCCAGTTCGTTGCGGAGCATGGCCTCCCGGTGGCGATCAAGGCGGCCTTCGGCGGCGGCGGCCGCGGCCTCAAGGTCGCCAGGACCATGGAGGAGATCGACGAGTCCTTCGACTCCGCCGTGCGAGAGTCCCGCGCCGCGTTCGGACGCGAGGAGTGCTTCGTGGAGAAGTTCCTCGACCGCCCGCGGCACGTCGAGGCCCAGATCCTCGCGGACACGCACGGCAACGTGATCGTCGTCGGCACCCGCGACTGCTCCCTCCAACGGCGGCACCAGAAGCTCGTCGAGGAGGCCCCCGCGCCGTTCCTGAGCACGGAGCAGCGGGCGCGCATCCACGAATCCGCCAAGGCGATCTGCCGCGAGGCGGGGTACGTGGGCGCCGGCACGGTCGAGTACCTCCTCGATGCGCACGGCACCATCAGCTTCCTCGAGGTCAACACGCGCCTCCAGGTGGAGCACCCGATCACGGAAGAGACCTCGGGGATCGACCTCGTGGCTGCCCAGCTCCGGATCGCCGCCGGCGGCGTGCTTCCCATCCTGACGGACCCGGAGCCCCGCGGCCACTCAATCGAGTTCCGCATCAATGCCGAGGACCCGGGCCGCGGCTTCCTGCCCGCTCCCGGCACCGTGGAGCGGTTCGAGGCCCCGACAGGCCCTGGGATCCGCGTCGATTCCGGCGTCCGCGACGGATCGACCATTCCGGGGCAGTTCGACTCGCTCCTGGCCAAGCTCGTGGTCACGGGCGCCGACCGCCGGCAGGCCCTGCGCCGGGCTCGTCGCGCGCTGGCCGAGTTCGAGATCCGCGGCCTCGCGACGGTCCTGCCGTTCCACCGGGCGGTCGTCGACTCCCCGGCGTTCAGCGCCGATGGCGATGCCGATGAATTCAGCGTGTACACGACGTGGATCGAATCCGAGTTCATGGACGAGCTCGCGGCCAGCCCCGAATTCACGGCACCCCGCACTCAGGACGCGGGCCGGCGCACGTTCGCGATCGATCTCGACGGCAAGCGGATCACGCTCGGCCTGCCGGCATCGCTGCTCGCGGGCCTCGCCTCGGCCACTTCCGGCTCCGCAGCCTCGGACGCCGCGCACGACGGCGCCGCCTCCTCGGGCGAGGACGTCACCGGCGCAGAGCTCACCGCAGAGATGGGCGGGACCGTGGTCAAGTGGCTCGTGGCTCCCGGCACTGCGGTGGCCGCGGGCGAGGGCATCGTGGTGCTCGAGGCCATGAAGATGGAGACCACGGTGGCTGCGCATCGGCCCGGGACGGTCGGTGAGCCTGCCGCGGCGGCGGGCGACGCCGTCGTGCCCGGCACCGTCCTGACGACGATCCACGCCGGTTGAGCGGGGGGAACCGGTGGTTGGGCCGAGCCGAAGCTTCGCGTCGATAGGGTAGATCCATGACAACCGAGGGGGTTCTGGACAGCCTGCGCACCGCAGCCGAGAACACGAAGCACGCCGAAACGGGCACGTGGGTCGCAGAGCGGCTGCGGCAGGCGATCGCAGACGGCCTCCTCGCGCCGGGCGCCAAGCTTGCCGAGGAGGCACTGCGCGAGGCCCTCGGGGTGTCCCGGAACACGCTCCGCGAGGCGTTCGCGACCCTGCACGCCGAGCGCGTCGTGACGCGGATCCCCAACCGCGGGGTGTTCGTCTCGCACCCGACCTCCGAGGACATCCGGGAGATCTACCGCGTGCGGCGCCTCGTGGAGCCGGCGGCCCTCCTGTGGGGTCCCGCGGCGCCCGCGGACCCCCTCAAGGACATCGTGCGCGCGGCCCGCGAGGCCGCCGTCGCCGGCGATGTGCCCAGGATGGCCAACGCCAATCAGGAATTCCACCGCAAGCTCGTAGCCCGCGTGGGCAGCGAACGTCTCGACACCCTCATGGGGCAGGTCCTCGCGGAGATGCGCCTGGTCTTCGCCACGATGGCGGACGACACGCGTTTCCACGCACCCTACATCGAAGAGAACGCGAAGATCCTGAGCCTCCTCGAGGCCGGGAAGAACGCCGAGGCCGCCAGCGCCATGACCGCCTACCTCGACCGCGCGGAGGAACAGCTCCTCGCCGCCATCGCCGCCTGAGCGTCGAGCGGACTTCTCCCCGCCCTCCCAAGGTTGCGGGGTCACGTCCCCACGTTGCGGGGTCATGTCCCATGGTTGCGGGGCCACCTCCCAACCTTGCGGGGTCATCTCCCCACGTCGCGGGGCCACCTCCCACCGCTGCGGAGCCACCTCCCTACCCTTGCGGAGTCACCTCCCTACCCTTGCGGACGCCCACCCCGCCCGTCGCGGCGCCCATCCGCCCCCGTGCGCCCCTCCCCCGCTTTAGGCTTCAATCCACGACGTGTCGCGCATATTGTCGGCGTGTCGCGCCTCAGGCTGTTCGAAAGCTGGGGAGCTCGGTATGCGGGATCTGCCCGAACACGACCTAGGATCCGAATCAGGGTCACGAGCCCGAATGCGTGGCTGGATCCGCAGGGCGCCCACCCCAAGACCGGCCGTGCAACGCGAGGGTGCCAGTGCGACGTTGATGCAGGACTCCGGCCACGCGCCAGCCGCGGGCCGTCGTCGGGTGACAGCTGCACCATTCCCCAGCTCTAACCTCAATCAGCGGCATGAATCGCGCTTTCCTCACGCATCGCACGCCGGACCGCTCGAGAGCTGCGGAGGTCGGACGGGACGCACCCCACGATTGTTCAACAAGCCCTTGCGTGATTGTTGAACAAAAAGATATGCTCTAGGTCACAGCGTCGCGCGGCGCACGCTACACCCCCTGTCGCAGGACCTACGCAGGACCCGTGCAGTCCCACACCGGAACGGATCATCATGCTTGTACTCATCGGGGTACTCCTGGTCATCGTTGGCTTCGCCATCCGACTGAACCCCCTCGTCGTCGTCACCGTGTCGGGCATCGTCACCGCCCTCCTCGGTGGCCTGAATCCCATCCAGATCCTTGATGCGTTCGGCTCCGGCTTCGCCAGCAGCCGCTCGGTGACGATCTTCGCGGCAGTGCTGCCCGTGATCGGGATCATCGAGTACTTCGGCCTCCAGGAACAGGCCAAGAACCTCATCGGCAAGCTCGCCAGGCTCACCGCCGGCCGAGTCCTCCTGGCCTACCTCGCCATCCGCCAGATCACCGCGGCCGTCGGGCTCACGAGCATCGGCGGCCACGCCCAGACGGTCCGGCCGCTCGTCTTCCCGATGGCCGAGGGCGCCGCGATGCGCCGCTACGGCCACGTGCCCGAGAAGGTCAAGGAGAAGATCAAGGGCCACTCCGCCGCGGCGGACAACGTGGGCGTGTTCTTCGGAGAGGACGTCTTCGTGGCCGTTGGCTCGATCCTGCTCATCACCACGTTCGTGGACACGACCTATCACCTGCACCTCGAGCCGCTCCAGCTCGCCGTCTGGGCCATCCCGACCGCCATCGCGGCCTTCCTGATCCACGGCTTCCGGCTCCTGCGTCTCGACCGGGCCCTGGACCGCGAGTACGCGAACACCACCAAGACCGACGAGGCCGCAGAAGCGGCGGAGGGCGCACTGTGATCAACGTCGAAGCCGTCTACTGGCTCATCGGAGCCCTGTTCATTGGCTGGGCATCGCTCATTGCACGGGATGAGAACCATCCCCACCGCTGGGGAGCCTCGTCCTTCTGGGGCCTTCTTGGGCTCTGCTTCTTCTTCGGCACCTGGGTCCAGGCAGGCACAGCCCCCGCGTGGATTCTGGGCGTCGCAGTCCTCGTCCTCGTCGCCATCGCCGCCACGGGGCGCCTCAAGCACGGCCCGGCCAAGACCTCCAGCCCCACCGAGCGCGTCGCGTACGCAGCCACGTTCGGCAACAGGCTCTTCATCCCCGCACTGGCCATCCCCGTGGTCACCGTGGTCCTCGTGCTGGCGGCCCCGGCCCTGACCATCGGCAACACCCCAATCCTCGATCCCAAGAACACGACCCTCGTGGCCCTGGCCATTGGGGCGGTGGTGGCGGCCGTCCTCGCCGTCGTGCTACTGAAGCCGAAGAACAAGCTCAACCCGGTCATCGAGAGCCGCCGGCTCCTCGAGTCGATCGGCTGGGCCGCGCTCCTGCCGCAGATGCTCTCAACCCTCGGCATCCTGTTCACGAAGGCCGGCGTCGGCACCGCGGTGGGCACGCTCGCGACCACCGTCATGCCCAAGGGCTCGCTTTTCGCGGGTGTGCTCGTCTACTGCCTGGGCATGTTCCTCTTCACCATCCTCATGGGCAACGGCTTCGCGGCGTTCCCGATCATGACGGCGGCCATCGGCTGGCCGGTCCTGGTCCAGGAGTTCCACGGCGACCCGGCGATCGTGTTCGCAATCGGCATGCTCGCGGGCTTCTGCGGCACGCTCTGCACGCCCATGGCGGCGAACTTCAACCTCGTCCCGTCCGCGCTGCTCGAGATGAAGAACAAGTACGGCGTGATCACGGCCCAGATCGGCACGGCAGTGCCGCTCCTCGCGGTCAACGTCGCGCTCATGTACTTCCTCGCGTTCCACTAGACGGAAGGATCTCCCCATGGGCGACTCCCCCGGCGTGCCCACCGCGCCGTCCCCCTCGGACCGCTTACCCGAGGGCCCGTTCCCTGACGGCCTCTTCCCGCATGCGGCGGGCCGCTGTGCCGCCGTCGTGCTAGACAACCTCGCACGGCCCTATCCCTACTCGGCGCACCACGTGCGGCGATCCGCCGAGGACACGGCCATGCCCGGCGAGCTGCACCCCGCCTTCGGGACCTCGTTCGACTGGCACTCGTCGGTGCACATGCACTGGCTCGGCGTGAGCGTGCTGGGCTCGGGGCAGCTCGAGTCCGAGGCGGCCGAGCAGCTCCGCACCGCGCTCGGCGCCAACCTCACGCAGGAGAAGCTCGCCGTTGAGGCCGCCTACCTCGCGGCGAACCCCACGTGGGAGCGGCCGTATGGGTGGGCGTGGCTCGTGCGCCTCGCCGCCGCGTGCGCCGTCTCGCACGACGCCGAGGTGCGCAGCTGGGCGGTGCACCTCGGCGGATGCGTGGACACGGTCGAGGGGCTCGTCGTCGCGTGGCTCGACAAGGCGGAGTACCCGGTGCGGCACGGCCTTCACACCAACTCGGCGTTCGGCCTCGCGTGGCTCGTGGACGCGTTCCGGACGCTGGGACGGGACGACGCCGCAGCGGCCTGCGAGGCCGCCGCCCGCCGTTGGTTCGCCGACGACGCCGGCTGGGCCGCCGAGTGGGAGCTCTCCGGCCAGGACTTCCTGTCCGCCGGCCTGAGCGAGGCCGACCTGATGGCCCGGGTCCTCTCTCCCGCCGAGTTCGCCGCCTGGCTCGACCGGTTCCTGCCCAACCTGGCCGCTGGCTCGCGGATGCTCACACCCGTGGGCGTCACCGACGAGACCGACGGCTACATGGTCCACCTCCACGGCCTCAACCTGACCCGCTCAGGACAGCTCGCGCGTGTGGTGGCTGTGCTCCGATCGGGGCGAGCGGGCGGCACGCACGACGGCGGCAGCCCGGCTCCCGCCGCGGGCTCACCCGAGGCCGTGCTCGCCGCGGCTGTCCGACCACTGTTCAAGGCCGGGCTCAGGGGCCTCGACAGCGGCGACTTCATGTCCACGCACTGGCTCGCGAGCTTCGCGTGGGACGCGGCAGAATCAATCGGCGCCCTCGACCCAGCCTGACCGTCATCAGGTGTACCCGAACAGGGATGACCCCCAGGCCAGATCGGCCTGGGGGTCATCTCATTCCGACCGAGCCCCTATGCTGCGAGCGCCTTGTCGGTATGCCGTGCCTCGGCGAGCTCCTCCTTGGGCTTCATCAGCGCCATCACGACGACGAGGATCCCAGCGAGCGCCACCAGTTCAGACACCACCGGAGCCGCGATGACCGCGGCGCCCCAGTGCTCGAAGACGTCCCACACCATCATGGCGCCGAAGAACGCGCCCGCGACCACGTTGACCCAGCGGGCCACGGTGTCCGTGAGAACGAACGTCAGGAACGCCAAAGCCAATGGAATGAGCACGAACCCGGGCATCATCAGCGTCATCGGGCTGTCAACCGCCATCTCTGCGATCCGGCCGGTCCTCAGCTGGTCGACGGACCCCGGTTCCATGAGCACCAAGATGAACAGAAGGACCATTCCCACTGCGTAGAACACCCACAGCGTGGCGATCCGGAGCTTCCACATCAACGACCGCATCGTCGCCACCTCCTCCAGCGGAGGGACCGCCCGCCCGGGCGGGCCTCCACTTTCAGGATGCGCGGCTGGACGCCGACTGCGAAGAGCCCAAGGTCCCGCTCATGTGCAGCATGTAGCCGGCACGGGGCCCTTGGCCCCGAGCGGATCCTTCGCAACGGTCCTAGCATGCGAGGGTGGACGAATCCCAGATGGGTGGCTGGCGCAAGCCTCGCGGCGCCCCGGCAGGGGCCGGCGAAGCAACCCGAAGGCACCCCCGTGACATGGTGAGGGTTCTCGGCGTCCGCAACTTCGCGTTCTTCTGGACGGGCCAGCTGGTCTCCGGCACGGGAACATGGATGCAGACCGTCGCCATGGCGTGGCTCGTCCTCCAGATCAGCCACTCCCCGGGGATCTTGGGCACCGTCACCATGCTGCAGTTCCTGCCGATGATGCTCTTCACCCTTCCGGCCGGGGTCGTGGCAGATCGCCTCCCGAAGCGCGGGCTGCTCATCGCCACCCAGAGCCTCGCCGCGCTCCAGGCCCTCGTGCTCGGCATCCTGACCCTGCTCGGTACCCCGCAGATCTGGGAGCTCGCCGTCCTGGCCGTCGTCCTCGGGCTCTCCAATGCATTCAACAACCCGACGCAGCAGGCGTTCCTCCCCGAACTCACGGGCCACGATCTCCTGCCCGACGCGGTGGCGATGAACAGCCTCCAGTTCAACGGAACGCGCATGATCGGGTTCGCCCTCGGCGGTGTCGCCCTCGCAGAGCTGTCCGCCGCGGGCGTCTTCCTCATCAACGCCGCAAGCTTCGCCGCCTCGTTGGCCGCACTCCTGCTCATGCGTCCGGCTGAACTCCACGCGCCGGCGGGCCAGCGCCCGGGGCACCACGCCCTGCGGGAGGGCCTGACCTACACGCGCCGCACGCCCGCCGTCGTCTTCGTCTTGGCCTCGCTCGCGGTAGTCGGGACGTTCGGCTTCAACTGGCCGGTCGCGGCGCCCCTCATGGCCCAAGACCTGCTCGACGTCGGAGCGGTCGGCTTCGGGGCGCTCATGGGAGCGTTCGGTGCAGGCTCGCTCGTCGCGGGGGCCGGATTGATCCTCCTCGGGCCCGGCGGACGACGTCGCATGGTCACCGCAGGGGCGGTCCTCGCCCTCGTGCTGATCGCCTTGGGCATTTCACGGTCCTATCCCGCGAGCCTCGCGCTCATGGCCGTCGCCGGCATCAGCGGGACGGTGTACACGACCACCGCGAATTCGTCACTGCAGGCCATCGTGCCGGATCGCCTGCGGGGACGCGTCATGAGCCTGTTCGTGCTCCTCATGGCGGGAACGACCCCTATCGGCGCAACGCTGCTGGGGTGGGGTGCGGACGCCTTCGGCATCTCCGCGACCACCATTGCCTTCGGCGCAGTCACGGCCGTCGGCCTGGGCGCCCTCCTGCTTCACCACCGCCTTGCGTCGAGAAGGGCTCAGCCGCCAGTCGCGTGATCCCGCTCCGCGGCCCAGGCGGCAAGGGCCGCACGGTTGCGCACGCCGAGCTTCGCTGTCGCGTGCGCGACGTGGTTCTCCACGGTCCGCTCGGAGACGCCGAGCCTTCGGGCGATCGACCCGTTCGTGTGCCCGCGCCGGACCAGCTCGGCGACCTCGAGCTCGCGCGGGGTGAGAGCGGAAGGCGAGCGCCCGCCGTCGTGCGCCCGGAGCGCGGCCGCTGCGTCGGCCATCGAGAGCCGTTCGCCCTCGCGCCACGCCGCGGCCACGGCCTCGGCACCGGCCTCCCGCTCGGCAGCCGAGCGCACGGCGTCGATGTCGCCGAGGGTGATCACGTGGTACCGGCCACCAGCACCTTCGCGGCGGGCCGCGGACGCAGCGGCCCGCACGGCCCCGAGTGGATTCCGCCGCACTTCGATGGCCGCGAGCCGTGCGAGGGCGATGCCGAGGAGCGAGATGTCTCCGACCCGGGAGAAGTGCTCGACCGCGCCTGCCAGGTATGCCCGCGCCGAGGAATCCCGGTGAAGGTCTGACTCGGCAATGCCAAGGTAAGTGAGGATCTGGCCCTGCGACCACCCATCACCCGCCGACTCCGAGACCTCGAGCGCCTCGAGCAGCGCCGGCACTGCCTCCGCGGGTCGACCGCCGATCACAAATGCGGTGCCGCGCGTGCTCATCGCGCGTCCCCGTCCCGGATCGTCGCCCACCGCGGTGAACGCCTCGACGGCTGCGGTCCCTGAGTCGATAGCTCCGTGGACGTCGCCGGACAGAAAGCATGACACCGCCCCTAGGTAGTGGCTCATGGCGGCGCCGAGCGTGTTCGGCTCGAAGATCGTCAGCGCCTCTCGACTCGCGGCATGGGCCAGGTCAGTCTGCTGGTTGGCGTTGTGCAGGAGCGCCGCGGTGACGAGGCCGCCGCCCCGGACGGCGTCCGGGCGAGGGTACCTGTCCAGAAGCGCGCGGACACGGAGGAGGCCCTCGTCCTGCGCTACGCGGAACCAGAGGTCACGGCTCGACGCCATGAGGGCAAGACCCGATGCCGGATCCGCCTCGGACGCATAGTCGAGGGCCGCACGGAGCTCCGGCAGCCTGTAGCTTGGCGTCGCGTAGCGGGACGATTCGGCGATCGTCGGGTACTGCGCCCCACCGAACTCGGCCACCATCCACGCGAGGTGCCTCCGCCGCGTGGCCGGGACCATCCCGCTCGCGTCGAGGCCCTCCCTCGCCAACTCGCGAGGGCTCTCGAGGAGCCGAAAGGTCGTGCGGCCTTCCGGGTCCGTCTCCGATTGGAGCAGGGACCGCGATACGAGATCCTCGAGATCCGTCAGCGACGCATCGACGACGGCAGCCGCAGCACGGGCGTCGAAGGGGCTCGCGAAGACCGAGCACGCCTCGAAGACCTCCCGCTGCCGCCCGTTGAGGGCTTCAACGCTCGAAGCGATGCAGGCGCGCAGGCTCCGGTGGCGTGCCGGCGCCGTCGGCGGCCCAGATGCGAGCGGTTCGAAGCGGCGATCGAGCATCGGGAGCATCTCGGCCGGGGTGAGTACCGCCATGCGGGCGGCCGCGAGTTCGAGCGCGAGGGGCAGTCGGTCGAGGCGTTCGCACAGCTCGGCCGCAGCCGCGCGGGACGCCGGTGTGACAGGGAGCGCCGCGCGGACGGCAAGGGCGCGCTCCCAGAAGAGGCTCGCGGCCTCATCATCGAGCATCGGCCCCACGGGGACCACCCGTTCACCCGCGACCCGCAGGGGCTGCCTGCTCGTGAGCAGGATGCGGCACGTGGCGGCGCCTTCGAGGAGGGCTACGACGAGCGCCGCGGTCTCGGCGAGGACGTGCTCCGCATTGTCCAGGACGAGCAGAGCCTCGCCGTCGGCTTCGAGCCACCACAGGATGGAGCCGAGCGCCGATGTCCGCCGTGCGGCGCGAATCCCCGCGGCATTCGCCACGGCGAGCCCCACGGATCCACCGTCCGTGATGCGGGTGAGGTCCACGAAGACCGTCCGCGCGGCGGCGTCCGACCGCACGGCCTCGATCGCGAGACGCGTCTTCCCCGCCCCGCCTGGACCCGTGATGGTCACGAGTCGGCTGAGGCTGCGGGCTTCGGCGACGGCGGCAAGCTCTGCAGTACGGCCAATGAAGCTGCTCGCGGGAGCAGGTAGACGCCCAACGATCGGCACCTCGGGTGCTTCCGGCGGCGCTCCCACGTCCATTCCCACAGTATCGGCGGGGCCGAGAACGGGTGTCCAGTGCGCGGCCTGAGTACCCCCTGAGTACTTCCACCGATGCGGCGGCCGAGCCACGAAACCTACCGTGAAGGCACCACCGCAAGCCAATGTCATCAGGAAGGACGCGCCGTGGACGCCTCAGCAGATGCAGTGATCGTGGGCGGGGGGCCGACCGGACTCACCGCGGCCGTGGCCCTCACCCTCAGGGGGCGCTCGGCGACCGTCGTCGATCCGGGCGAGGACCGGAGCGTGGGTTCGCGGGCCCTCGTGGTCCACGCGGGAACGCTCGCCGTGCTCGAGAAGGCCGGCTGCGCCGCACCGATTCTCAGTGAAGCGGTGCAGCTGCGTTCGATGCGCATGAACAGCCGGCGCGGGCTGCTCACCCACAGTCCCTTCGATACCCTTCCGGGGCCTTACCCCTTCGCCGCCTCCATCCATCAGGCGCGCACCGAGGCAGCGCTCCGGCGCCGCGCCGAGGAGCTGGGCGTCCGCTTCGTGACCGCCCACGCCACCGGCGTCGATCAGGACGAGGGCGCGGCAGCAGTCGCGCTCGACGTCGGCGGGTTCCTCGAGGGCCGCGCGGTGGTCGGGGCCGATGGCATGCACAGCACGGTGCGGGAGGCTTCGGGCATCACGTTCCCGGACACGGGGTCGGCCCGGGGCGACGACGCCAACATGGTGCTCGCCGACGTCGTCGCCTCGGGTTCCGTGGACAGAGTCCACCTGAACGCTTACCCGGGCAGCGGACTGCTGGTGCTGATCCCCCTGCCGAACGGGAGGCTGCGCGTGCTCGCCAGTGTGCGCGACGGCGAGCGGGCCGAGGACCTCTCGGCCATCCAGGAGCTCATCGACTCACGCGGCCCTCTCCCGCGCCGCGGATCCTCCGGCCGGATCATCGTCGACGAGCTCGAATGGGCCTCGCGGTTCCACTTCCGGCACCATCTTGCGGAGGGGTTCAGGGTGGGACGTGTGCTTCTCGCCGGAGACGCGGGCCACGTCCACAGCCCGGTCGGGGGCCAGGGGATGAATCTCGGAATACGCGACGGCTGGTACCTCGCCGAAGCGATCGATGCATCGCTGCAGGCCGACGAGGCCGGGGAGCGCGAGCGGGCGAGCGCCCTTCTGGACGCCTACGCGACGAACCGGCGTGCAGCAGCCCAAGGCGTCATCGCGGCAACTGGCCGGATGCACCGCATGCTCTTCGCACCCCCGCCCGTCCGGCCTCTTCGGAACCTCGCCATGCGCATCACCGCCCGGACGCCCGCCCCTGCCCGCCAGGCGCTCGGCCTGTCCGGGCTCCTGGACCGCGGGCCGCAGCTCCTGAGCCGTGCTTCATCGCCAACTGGAGTGTGAAGCCGCTCTTTCGAACCACCCTCAGCCCCCGACCGGGTGGTCGGCTGCCCAGCCAGCCAAGGCCACCCGGTTGCGGATCCCCAGCTTCGCCGTAGCGTGCGCGACGTGGCTCTCCACGGTCCTCTCCGAGATCCCGAGGCGCCGAGCGATCGACGCGTTCGTGTGGCCCCGCCGCACCATCTCTGCGACCTCGAGCTCGCGCGCGGTGAGCAGCCCGCCACGGGAGGCGCCGGCGTCGAGCGCCCGCAGTCCGGCAGCCGCATCGGCGAAGGTGATCCGCTCGCCCTCGTCCCAGGCCTGCCGTGCCGGGCCCTCCCCGATGAGTGCGGCCGCGGCCGTCCTGACCCCCGCGATGTCGGCGAGGGTCCGGGCGTCGTATCGTCCGCTGCCGCCCTGGCGTCTGGCAGCAGAGGCTGCCGCGCGGACCGCCGCCGCGGGCGCTCTGCGGACGTCGAGGGCTGCGAGCTGAGCGAGGGCGCTGCCATAGACGACGACATCGCCGATCACACCGAAGCGGTCGAGCGCCGCGAGCAGCTTCGCGCGAGCCGACGCGGTGCGGCCGAGCGCGTGCTCCGCCATCCCCCAGTGGGTCAGGATCTGGCCCTGTCCCCACACGTCGCCAGCCTTGGCGGCGAGTTCGAGGGCGCTCGCGAACCCTGCGACAGCTTCCTCCGCCCTGCCCGCAAACAGGGCAGCGGCGCTGAGGATTCCGCGCGCGCGTGCCTGCCCGGCCTCATCCCCGACGGCGGCGAAGGCCTCGAGGGCACGCCGAGCGGCCGCCTCCGCCCGCTCGGCCTCCCCAGCGTAGGCGAGCCCAGCAGCACGGAAGATCTCGACAGCGCCGGCCGCTTCCGTGTGCGCGTCGAGGATATCGAGGGCCTCCGCGGACCGAGTGCGCATCGACTCCGCGTCCTGTCTCACGAGGCTCAAGCAGGTCGCCGCGACGAGACCCCCGGCGCGGACCTCGTCCGGGGCCCGGTAGGCATCGAGGAACGCGTCAACCCGGGCCGCGCCCTCGTCCGCCGCCACGAGGCGCCACAGTTCCTCGGTCGAGGCCATGAGGCGGAGTCCGGCAGCGGGGTCTGCCCGGAGGGCGAAGTCGAGGGCGGCGCGGAGATCCGGGAGGGCATCGTCGCGGTGCGAGGCTCGGAGGCGGTCCGCGACGCTCGGGAACCCTTCCCCGCCGAGTTCCTGCACCATCCACGCGAGATGGGCCTCCCGCACGGCGTCGAGGCGCCCGGCCGCCGCGAGCGACTCTGTCGCGTACTCGCGCAGCGTCCCGAGCATCCGGAAGATCGTCCGTCCCGCCGGCTCGGAGGACGCCTGGAGGAGGGACCGGGACACGAGGTCCTCCAGGTCTCCGAGCGAGGCGTGCGCGACGACGGCCGCGGCCCTCGCGCTGAACGGCCCCGCGAAGATCCCGCACGCCTCGAACACCTCGCGCCCACGCCCGTCGAGGGCACCGACGCTCCCCTCGATGGTGGCGCGGAGGCTGCGATGGCGAGCGGGCGCCGTCGTGGGTCCCTCACCGAGGGCGTCGATGCCCCGTTCAAGCTCCGCGAGGAGTTCGGCCGGGGCCATGACCAGCGAGCGGGCCGCGGCGAGCTCGATGGCGAGCGGCAGCCTGTCGATGCGCTCGCACAGCTCGCGGGCGGACGCCCGGGAGGCGGGCGAGTCGGGCAGCGATGAGCGCACGGCGAGGGCCCTCTCCCAGAAGAGTGCCTCGACATCCTCGGCGGACATCGGCCCGACGCTGACCACGCGCTCCCCCGCGACATTCAGGGGCCGCCGACTGGTGGCCAGGATGCGTGCGGCGGCGGTGCCTTCAACGAGCTCAGAGGCCAGGCGGGCGGCCTCGCCCAACATACTCTCCGCGTTGTCCAGGACGACGATGGACTCGCCCCCGAGGTCGAGCCACCACACTACGGCGGCAACTGCCTCCGTCGAAGTGATCCCTCGGAGGCCAGCCGCCTCCGCAACGGCTGGCGCTAGGGGCGCCCCGGCGGGCAGGCCCGACAGGTCGGCGAACGCGATGCGCTCCGGCGGCGGCGGGTCGCGCCGCAGGGACTCGAGCAGGATCCTCGTCTTGCCGGCCCCGCCCGGGCCTACGAGGGTCACGACCCGGGTCGCATCGCGGGCTCGGGCTAGGGCGTCAAGCTCCTCGGCCCGACCGATGAAACTGCTCGCGGGAACCGGAATCCGCGCGGCGAGCGCGGTCATGGCGGCCGACGTCGTATTCCGCGTGGCCATGCGCCCAGTATGTGCGCACCCTCATGCAGTGTCTAGGCGGGCGTCTCCGTACCGGCTCCGTAGTTCTGCGGATGTTGCGGTCGGCCCCGAAACCTACCGTGAAGGCGAAGGGTCGGAGGGTCTGCAACCCTCGCCAGAGGAAGGGAGCCAGTCATGAATGCTCAGCCAGACGCAGATGTCGTGGTTGTGGGCGGCGGGCCCGCGGGGCTCGCAGCCGCCGTGGGGGTTGCGCTTATGGGGCGCACGGCGATCGTCGTCGATTCTGGTGGCGATCGTGGACCTGGTGGACGCGCGGTCATGATGCACAGCGGCACCCTCCGGGTGCTTTCAACAATGGGCTGTGCCGACGCCATCGTGGCCGAGGCTGCGACGATCGACAGCATGGAGACGCGGACGCCTCGGCACGTGCTGACCACGGCGCGCTTCACTGCGCTGCCCGGCCCCTACCCGTTTGCCGTGACCCTTCTGCAGGCTCGGACCGAGGCCATCCTCCGAGCGCGCGCCCAGGAGCTCGGCGTGCGCCTCGTCACGGACCGCGCCATGGGCGTGGTGCAGGACCATCGCGGCTCGGCTGCCCTGCTCGAGGGCGGAGCGTCTCTTGGCGGGCGGTATCTCGTCGGCGCAGACGGAATGCACGGCACAGTACGCAGAGCCGCGGGGATCTCGTACCCCGATACCGGCGCATCCAGCGGAGATGCAGAGAACTTGACGCTCGCGGACGTCGTGGCCCCCGGATACGAGCTGCGCGATCGAGCGATCATCCTCACGGGCCCGGGCGGCATGCTTGCCCTCGTACCGCTTCCTCAGGGCAGGCTCCGAGTGGTCGCGAACCTCCCGGAGGGTCACACAGCTCCCACTGCCGACGCCATCCAGAGTCTTATCGATACCCGGTGGTCACCGCGTCGTTCGGACCGTCCCCAGATCAGCGTCGATGAGGTTGTCGCTTCTACCCACCTCCGGATCCGGCATCACCTCGCCGACCGGTTCCGGGCGGACCGTGTGCTGCTCGCGGGGGACGCTGGTCACGTCCACAGCACCGCGGGCGGCCAGGGCATGAATCTCGGGATCCGCGACGGATGGTATCTCGCCCGCGCAATTGCAGGCGCTCTCGATGCCGAGGAAGCCGCGCAGCCCGACAAGGCTGACGCGCTCCTCGACTCGTACGCCTCGAACCGTCGCGCAGTCGCGGCGCGGGTCATCGACGTCACGAATCGCATCAGTCGGATCATGTTCCCTCCCGCGCCGTTCCGACCGCTGGTCTACCTGGGCGTGCGTCTCGCGGAACGTTTCGGTGCGGGCGAGCGTCAGGCACTCGCACTCTCAGGTCTCCTGGATACCGGCCCCGACATGCTCCGCGGCTCCTCCCAGCACCTGCCGGCTGAGCCGTCAGGCCAGCGCGGGCTGGCCTGACGGCTCCGTTGCGGCTCAGTAGTTCTGCGGATGTTGCGAACGCCGCCCAAACCTACCGTGAAGGTAAAAAGAACCGGCGGACCTGGAGCCCGCCACACACGAAAGGAGCCGGTCATGCCAAGCGCACGCAAGGAAACCGCGCCCGTCACCATTGACACCCCTGCCTACGCCGCCCGTCTGGTCGAGCTCGGCGGGTTTACCGTCGCCTATGAAACGATCCGCATCCAGCACGACGCTGCGCCCTTCTTCAAGGGGCTCCCCGACGATCGATGCCCGTGCCCGCACTGGGGTCTGGTCGTGGCTGGCCAGCTGACTCTCCACTACTCCGACCACGACGAGACCATCGAGGCGGGCGAGACGTACTACGCCCCTGCAGGTCACCTACCGTCGAGCCTGGCCGGCACCGAGCTGATCACCTTCAGCCCGACCGACCAGATCAACGAAGTCAATGCCGTACTCGCCGCCAACCTAGCTCGGGCGAACGACTGAGGAGGTCGCGATGTACGCCACGAAACCCGACGGCACGATGCTGGTCTACGAGGAACATGGAGCGGGTGAGCCGGCGATGGTGTTCGTCCACAGCCTGGGCGTCCCCAACCATTACCGACACCAGATCGATCACTTCGCGCCGCGGCACCGCATCATCGCGCCGACTCTGGCGGGCTTCGGCGCGAGCACGGCTCCCGTGCAACGCGACCTCACCTTTGCACAGTGGGCCGAGGATCTCGCCTGGCTGTGCGAGCAGCTCGACCTCCGCGCCGCGGTAATCGTCGGGCACAGCATGAGCGGCGCGATTGCCCTCGAACTCGCCGCCACACACCCCGGGCTGGTTGGCGCGGTGGTGCTCCTCGACCCCGTGCCGGTAGCCCCTCTCCCGGCCTTCCGCCAGGGCATCGGCGGGCTCGCCCAAGCGTTGGGAGGGCCGAACTACCGTGACGCCCTACGCGACTTTGCCGAGTCCCGCATGTTCCGACAAACCGACGACTCGGCCTTGCGATCACAACTGGTCGAGGACATGTGCGCGGTACCGCAGCACGTGCTCGTCGGTGTCTTCGCCGGCCTCCTTGCCTGGGACGGCGAAGAGGTCGCGGGACATGTGAAGGCGCCGATCCTGCAGATCGTGCAAGGCGGCGGCATGCCGGTGGACGTGGCCCGCGTCCAAGCGGTCCTCCCCAACCTTGAATTCGGTCAGACCGTCGGCGCCGGACACTGGGCCCACCTCATCGTTCCCGATCAGGTGAACTCGATGATCGAGCGCTTCCTTGCTGTACACCTGTAGAGCGATTCGTGAGCCGCTGAGGCGGTACACCGCGGAACGCGGATGGTCCGCGGATCCTTTCTCCCACGGAAACAGCGGGATGAGCCGTCAGGCCAGCGGGGGCCGGCCTGACGGCTCACTGCGTCTGCTTCTGCTTCTGCTCTCGGCGGGGCTACGGCGACGGCTTGAGGACCATCGCCGATCCGCCGCCGCGCCTCACGGGCTCGGCCGCTGCGAGCATCTTCCCGCCCGGCAGGAACTCTATGGCAGTCTCAGCGCCGATCTCGGCTGCGGACGTGAACGCGTCGCCCGAGGGAACAAGCAAGTGGCCGAACGGAGCCAGGCCGGTTCCGTATTTCGAGATGAACCCCGGCTCTGCCGTCACAAAGGCCCTGCCGGAGGAGTTGGCGAAGTTCCGATCCGACGCACGGGGAGCCGCGATGGCCTGGGGCGTTGTCATGCCGAGGTCGACGCGGTTGACGATCGTCTGCAGGACTGTCGTGATGATCGTCGAGCCGCCCGGGGAGCCGAGGGCGAGCCACGGTTTGCCGTCCTTGAGCATGATCGTGGGCGACATCGAGGATCGCGGGCGCTTGAACGGCTCGATACGGTTCGGGTCGCTCGCGCTCCACACCGCACTGAAGTCGGTCAGCTCGTTGTTGAGGAGGAACCCGCGTCCTGGAACCACGATGCCCGAGCCGCCGGTCTGCTCGATCGTGAGCGTGTACTCGACGACGTTGCCCCACTTGTCCGCGACGGTCATATTCGTTGTCGAGATGTTCTCGGTGTCCTTCTCGGAAGCGGCCGCAGCCGGGCGAGCCGGGCACACGCCGTCGTACGAGGTGACGTCCCCCGGTTTGAAGGGGACCTGGGTCGCCTTGTTCGGGTTGATCTGGCACGCGCGCTCCTTGCCGAAGACCGGGTCGAGGAGGGCCTTCTCCGGGACGTCGACGAACGCCGGATCGCCCACGTACTTGCCGCGGTCGGCGAACGCGAGGGCACTCGACTCGAGGTAGTAATGGAGGGCCTGAGGCACGGTCATCTCGGACAGGTTGACAGTGTTAAGGATGTTCAGCGCCTCGCCCACCGTCGTCCCGCCGGAACTCGATGGCGCCTTGCCATAGACATCGAGCCCACGGTAGTTCACGTGGGTGGGGTCCTGGTCGAGGGTCGTGTAGGCGGCTAGATCCGCGGGGGTCATCGACCCCACGGGGATCGGCAGAGTGGCAGAGGCAGACTTGGGCGGGCTCTGCACGGCCGCGGAGATCTCAGAGGCGAGAGGCCCGCGGTACAGCGCATTCACGCCGTCCTCGGCCAGCATGCGGTAGGTCGCCGCGAGATCGTGGTTCTGGAAGATGCTGCCGACGGCGGGCGCGTCGCCACCGGGCAGGAACAGATTGCTCGTGGACGTGAACTGCTGGAAGCGGAGCTTGTTGTCCTCGGTCTGCTGCCGGAAGGTCCCGTCGACCACGAAGCCGCGGTCCGCGACCTTGATCGCGGGTTTGAGTGCCTCACCGAGGCTCAGGGTCCCCCAGCGGTCGAGCGCCCGCTGCCAAGTCGCAGCCGTGCCGGGCACGCCCACGGAGACTCCGCTCGTCACGAGCTGTGGTGTGAAGTTGTAGGGCTTGCCGGTCTTGGGGTCGATGAAGGCGTCATGGGTGATGCCAGCGGGCGCGGTCTCGCGGCCGTCGATCGTGCTGACCTTGCCGGATTTCGCGTCGTAGTACACGAAGTATCCGCCGCCCCCGATCCCGGCGCTGTACGGCTCGGTGACTCCGAGGGTAGCGGCTGCTGCGACGGCAGCGTCGACCGCGTTGCCGCCCTTCCGGAGCACCTCGAGCGCGGCGGCCGAGGCCTCGGGGTCCACGGTGCTCACGGCGCCCCCGTACCCCGTGGCGGTGGGAGTCTTGTCGACGGCGCGTGGGTCAGCGGACGCTGGGCTCGCGACGGCCCCTGTGGTCAAGGCCAGGGCAAGAGCCGCCATGGCGGCCGCGCCCCTGCGGCGCACGTTTATCCAGTCCAGATGTTTCATGGGTTCCTCCCCGGAATCCTTCAACTGACAAGGTGTGACATACGCTACTTTGAGCCTCCGACACTCAACACCCTTCGCGAATGAACCGATGCAGCCCGGCGCTCGTTGGAGAAGTAGGGAGAGGGAGGAACGCGATGGGACTCGACGGCATTGAAGTCACCACCCTGGACGGCCGCACGACGACGTTCGGCGAGTGGGCGGGCCAGATCCGGCTCGTAGTCAACGTGGCAAGCAGGTGCGGACTCGCGCCGCAGTACAAGGCCCTCGAGGCACTCCAGGAGAAGTACCGCGACCGCGGCTTCACCGTGCTCGGCTTCCCGAGCAACCAGTTCCTGCAGGAGTACCTGGACTCAGAGAAGATCGCCGAGTATTGCTCAGCGACGTGGGGCGTCACCTTTCCGGTGATGGCCAAGGTCTGGGTCAACGGCCGCGGCCAGCACCCGCTCTACCGCGAGCTTACCAAGACGCCGGACACCGCCGGCAAGGCAGGGCGCATCCAGTGGAACTTCGAGAAGTTCCTCGTGATGCCCGACGGCGCGGTCCACCGCTTCCGGCCGCAGACCGTGCCCGACGACCCGGCGATCATAGGCCTCATCGAGAGCGCCCTCACTCGGGCCGCCTCCTGAGGCCTGGCCAACGAGAGGGCGCGCGGGCAGGATGGCCTCATGCCGACGCAGTCCGCGCTGTCCCTGTGGTCACGAGGCTCGGTCCTCTCGATCGGGTCTGTGGGATCCGTGCTGTCGATAGGGTCTGTCGGCTCAGCGCTCTCCGTCTGCTCGCTCGGCTCAGCGCTCTCGCTGTTCTCGGCCGGCTCCTGGCTGAGCGTCGGCTCGTTCCTGTCCGCACAGTCGCGGTGGTCCACCCTGTCGTGGCGGTCGACCCGCGCCAACCGCGCGGCCAGGACCGGCGGGCCGCGGTGAGCGGGCGCACGACGCCGGCCACGCGCCGTCGTGCGCAGACTTGGGAGTCCCTGCTCGAGGCCTGCCACATGAGCTGTCCGCTGGGGCGGGCGGGATTCATCCATCCATCATTGGCTACGGGCCGCCCAGCAGTCCGCACGTGTACGTAGCGTTGTCTGCGGCGACGACGATCCACGTCGTGGCTCCACTCGAGGACGACGCGTAGATGTCTCCTCCCCCGGAGGTGGTTCCCCGTTTGACCAGCCCCTCGACGGACCCGGCGCCCGCACCCGGATGTGCGCCGCACTCGTAGTCACGGTCCGCGAACTGGACTCTCGAGGGCACCGCCCTGGGCCAGAGGACCCAGTCCGACGTCGTCTCATGGACGCCCCGCAACCGAATCCCCAGCACCAGGAGGACGATGGCGAGCACCACCCCGAGCGCTGCACCGAGCGCCGTCGTGCGCCCTCGCCTGCCACTGGTCATGGCGCAACTGTGTTCGACGTCCCGTGACTGCGTCAACCCCTGGGTCGGCACCGCGCCGGCCACGCGCCGTCGTGCGCCCCGTGCCGAGACTCCGAGCACCTCGAGAGCGCCCTCCTCGTTCCTAAGACGTGCCCCCGGGCGGGATCAGTCCTGGAAGTACTCGATCTTCGCGCCGAGCGAGTTGAGCCTCTCCGCAAGGTCCTGGTACCCGCGCTCAATCACGTAGATGTTCCGCAGCTCGCTCGTGCCGCGGGCAGCGAGCATGGCCAGGAGGATGCAGGCGGCCGGGCGCAGGGCCGGCGGGCAGCCGACCTCCGCGGCCCGCCACTTGGTGGGTCCGTTGACGTAGATGCGGTGCGGGTCCAGGAGCTGGATGTTCGCTCCGAGCCGGTTGAGCTCGGTGAGGTAGATGGCGCGGTTCTCGTAGACCCAGTCGTGGATCATCGTCTGGCCGGTCGCGTTCGCGGCGATAACCGCGAAGAACGGCAGGTTGTCGATGTTCAACCCCGGGAAGGGCATGGGGTGGATCTTGTCCGCAGGTGCGTGCAGCTCGGACGGGAGGACCGTGACATCCACAAGGCGCGTCAGCCCGTTGCGGGCCGTGTATTCGCCGGAGACCTCGAGCTGCTGGCCCATCTGTGCCAGGGTCGCCAGCTCGATCTCCATGAACTCGATGGGCACCCGGCGCACGGTAATCTGCGAGTTCGTGACGATCCCGGCCGTGATGAGGCTCATCGCCTCGATCGGGTCCTCGGACGGGAAGTAGTCGATGTCGGCGTCGATCCGTGCCTTGCCGCGGATACGCAGCGTGGTCGTTCCAACGCCCTTGATCTCCACACCGAGGCCCTGCAGGTAGAAGCACAGGTCCTGGACCATGTAGTTCGGGCTCGCGTTGCGGATCACCGTCACGCCCTCGCGGTGCACCGCGGCCATGATGGCGTTCTCGGTGACGGTGTCACCGCGCTCGGAGAGCACAAAGGAGCGGTCAGCGCCGTCGGCCTCGGGGGCACGGACGGTGTAGAACCCGGCGGTCGCCTCGACGTCAAGGCCGAACTGGCGCAGGGCCTGCATGTGCGGCTCGACGGTGCGGGTGCCGAGGTCGCAGCCGCCGGCGTACGGGAGACGGTATTCGCTGCTCTCGTCGAGGAGCGGACCGAGGAGCATGATCACGCTGCGGGTGCGGCGCGCCGCCTCGACATCCATGCCCTCGAGGTTGAGGACGGCGGGGCGGCGGATCTGGAGGTCACGGGGCTGCTCGCCCACGCCTGCGTCGAGCCATGTGCACTCGACGCCGATCGAGGTCAGGACCTCGACGATCCGGTTGACCTCCTCGATCCGGGCCAGACGACGGAGGGTGGTGGTTCCGCGGTTGATGAGGGAGGCGCACAGGAGGGCGACGCCCGCGTTCTTGGACGTGTTGACATCGACAGCGCCCGAGAGCCGGTGCCCGCCCTCGACCCGCAGGTGGGTCATCTTGGGCGGCCCGATGTTGACGATCCGCTGGCCGAGGATGTCCTCGATGCGCTGGATCATCTTCAGGCTGAGGTTCTGCTTGCCCTGCTCCATGCGCGCGACGGCGCTCTGGCTGGTCCCCAGTTCGGAGGCGAGCTGTCCCTGAGTCCAGCCCCGGTGGGAGCGGACGTCACGCAGGAGGATGCCGACGGTCTCAGCGGTCTGTTGTGCCATAGGCACGAAAATATCACAAGTGCTATACCGAACCTCAAATCACGCGCTTAGGCACGCAAAAATAGGTCTAGACCAATCAACAGCATTCTTTGGTGAGATAAAGCGGGTGCGCTACCCTGCAGTAATCGAGAGGACGTTGCCCGCCGGATCCTTGAACCACGCGATGCCCATTCCGCTCTCCGGGTCGCGCAGAACGCCCCGGTCGTCGACTGGCATCTCGGGCGTGGACGGGTACTTCTCGAGGGACACGCCGACTTCAGCGAGCTGCGCAATGGCGGCATCCAGATCGGCGACCTGGAAGTTCAGGACCGTGAACGTGGCCGGCTCGTGGTTCGGCTTGGGGTACACGAACACGGTCTGCCCGCCCGGGACGGTGACGAGCAGCCCGCCCATCTGATCCTTCGTTTCGAGTCCAAGCGTGCCGCCGTAGAAGGCGCGCGCCCCCTCGATGTCACCGGCGCTGAAGCTTGAGAATGATCCGCTGATATCGAACATCGCTGACTCCTATTGCAGTGGCCAAGGCCTCCCCCCGCTACGATCCCACCACACGACGGCAGGCGCCAGAGCGCACGACGGCGAACGGTCGCCGTCGTGCGCCCGCTCGCCCAGCTATCCCCACACCACGTTCCAGGTGCCGAGCGCGACGGCGGCGCACACGGCGAGCGCGGCGATCGCGGCTCCCCCGGCGATCACCCACGCGTCGAGGCGCGAGAAGTTCGACTCGCGGGCCCAGGTCCGCGGCGCGGGCTTCCCGTCGACGATGCCGCCGAAGCCCCGCGCCTCCATCGCGACGGCGAGCCGCGTGGCCCGGCGGATGGCCTGGACCAGGAGCGCGAACGCCTGCCCGAGGAACGCACGGAACCGGGCCGGGAGGCTGTGCCCGCTCCCCACTCCTCTGGCGCGCCGCGCGAGCCCGAGCGTGCGCCACTCGTCGACGAGGAGCCCCACGAGGCGCATCCCGGCCAGCGCCCCGAGCACGAACCGCACCGGCAGGCGCAGCTTCTGGGCGAGGCCGTCGGCGAGGTCGGTCGGATCGGTCGAGAACAGGAGGAACACGCCGGGCAGGGCGATCGCGAGGCCGCGCAGCCCGATCGCGGCCCCGGCGAGGACCGAGTGCTCGGTGAACGTGACGGGCCCAAGCTGTAGCCATACCGGTCCGGTCTTGGCACCGAGCAGTGCGGTCGAGTATGCGGCCAGCCCCGCGGCGACGATCAGCGGCCACGTGCGCCTGAGCAGGGTCCCGGGGCGCACGCCGAGCAGCGGGACGAGCGCGAGCTCGCACACGAGCGCCACCGTCGCGGACACCCAGTCCACGCTGAACAGGAGCGCAATGGTGACGCACAGGCCCGCCGCGAGCTTCGCCACCGGATTCGCCCTGGCGAGCGTCGAGTTCGCAACGTCCGGGGTCAGGATGCCCGCACTTCCCACATTGGCCGCGCCCGGCGTGTCAGCGCTCATGCCGCGGCCCCCACGAGCGCGGCGCGGCCGGAATCCACCCGGTACACGGAGTCGGAGAGTGCCGCGGTGAAGTCCTCGTCGTGGGTCACGGAGAGCAGCGACGTGCCCTGGCCGAGGAGCTCGGCGAGCAGCTTCACGAGCTCGGCCCACGTCAGGGCGTCCTGGCCGAACGTGGGCTCGTCGAGCATGAGGATGCGCGGGCTGGTGGCGAGCATCGTCGCGACGGAGAGCCGGCGCTTCTCCCCGCCCGAGAGCGTGAAGGGGTTGGCCCCCGCAAGCTGGGTCAGGCGCAGCCGCTCGAGGAGGGGGTCGACGGCGGCACGCACCTGAGCTTCCTTCATGCGGGCCACGCGGCGCGGCCCGAACTCGAGCTCGTCGATCACGCGCGGCGTGAGGAACTGGTGCTCGGGCTCCTGGAACACGCTCCCGATCCGGGTCACGAGCTCGCTCGAACGCCATCGGTGTGGGCTCGGGCCTGCACCCCGCGCGAGCGGCGCGAGCGCCTCGAGACGCCCTCCGAGCGCGGGCAGCAGCCCCGCGAGGGTGAGTGCGAGCGTGGACTTGCCGGCGCCGTTCGGGCCGGTCACGCTCACCGACCGGCCCTCGTGCAGCGCGAGGTCGATCCCGGCCACCACGGGCGCCGCCTTCCGGGCACGGCCGACGGCGAGCCCTCCTGCCGCGAGCAGGGCATCGTGGGAGGGGGTGCTTCCGGACCGGTGGCCATTGGCCGCTCGGGGGCCTGAGCTGTGGGAGCCGGAGCCATCATTGCCAGCCCCCGACGCGGCGGCCTCGCCAGCGGCGCCGGGCTGCCAGTCTGATCGGGATTCGCGCAGCGGCCGCACCGGCCCCTCGCCGGTGAGCGGATGCCACCCCGGCACCCAGACACCCATGGCGGCCAGCCGACGTCGTGCGTCCGGTTCGGCGAGCACAGCGTCCGGTGTGCCGTCGGCGGCCACTCCTCCGGCGGCGTCGAGCACCACGACGCGGTCCACGAGCCCCGACCAGACGGAGACGCGATGCTCGACGACCACGAGCGTCGCCCCGGTGCGGTCGAGGCTGCGGCGCACGGCATCGCGCACCTCGTCGACGCCTGCGGGGTCGAGGTTCGCGGTGGGTTCGTCGAGGAGGACGAGGCCGGGCTCCATCGCGAGGATCCCGGCGAGGGCAAGGCGCTGCTTCTGGCCGCCGGAGAGGGAGGATGTGGGGTGGTCGAGGGGGACGGCGAGGCCCACGTCGTCGAGGGCACGGTGCACTCGGGGCCAGATCTCTTCGCGCGGCACGGCGAGGTTCTCACAGCCGAAGGCCACCTCGTCGCCGACTCTGGCCATCGCGATCTGGCCGTCCGGGTCCTGGAGGACGAGCCCCGCCCGCCCGCGCGCGAGCGGCGCGGGCACGCCGTCGATGGTGAGCTGGCCGCGTTCCTCGCCCTCCTCCGCGGCACCGAGGACCCCGGCGAGGGCGTGCAGGAGGGTGGACTTGCCGGCACCGGACGCCCCGAGCAGCAGGATCCGTTCGCCGGGGGCGATGTCCAGATCCACCCCGTCCACGGCGAAGGCCTTCCGGCCCGCGTGGCGCCAGCCCCACCCGCGGGCCTTCACGCCCGCAGGCCTGTTCCCGCTCACGCCGTCCGGCACGTCAGACGTCCGCAGCGCGCCCGGCCGCGAACGCCGAGAGTGCGCCCGTCTTCGCGAGGCCCCGCACAGCGAGCCAGCTCAGCAGGCCAGCAATGACAGCACCGGAGAGGACGGCGAGCACGGTGTAGACAGCCTGCCAGCCGAACTCCCACTCGGGGAAGTAGATGATGACCTCGGAGACGCCGAGCGCGAGGCCCGAGAGGGCGCCGGCAAGCA
This sequence comes from Sinomonas sp. ASV486, assembly GCF_030908215.1. Lineage (GTDB taxonomy): Bacteria > Actinomycetota > Actinomycetes > Actinomycetales > Micrococcaceae > Sinomonas > Sinomonas puerhi. The sequence goes on from NZ_JAVFJK010000011.1 coordinate 122,973, forward strand.
GCGCGACGCCGAGGTTCCAGCGGCGGTAGCGGAAGATCGCGAACGCAGCCTCGGCGCCGGCACCCTGGACGAGGCCGGAGAGGAGCACCGCGAGGCCGAACTGGGAGCCGAGGAGCGCCTCGACCACGGCTGCGACGATCTCGCAGAACAGCGCGGCGCCCGGCTTGCGGATGATGAGCCCGCCGAGCACGCCCGCGATGACCCAGCCGCCCGCGTAGAGGCCGCCGAGCGGGGCGAACGCGGCCGTTGCGGCCTCGACACCCACGTAGCCCTGATCCCAGAGCCAGAAGATGACACCGCAAGCCACCGAGACGACGGCGGCCACGACGATGTCGACGACGCGCCACGTGTACTTGGCGGGCGCGGTGCCAGTGGTTCCAGACATTGCAGTTCCTCCTGGAGGCAGGAGGGGAGGGCAGCCGCAGCTGCCTTGAGAACTCGACTCCCTTCGCCGGTACTAGCCGGAGCAGGTTCGAGGGTCTGCGGTAGCCCGCACTCTCAGCGCCCTGCTCCCGGACCGGCTCGGTGCCGGCTTGGGGGCGACGCTCCCCTGTCGTTGGTGAAGCCCATTGTACGTCGTGTCCGGACGCGCGGGACCGGCGTGGCGGGAGGGTCCGCCCTGATCGGCGCACGGTCACGTTAGGCTGGCCACCATGAGCATCCTCATCAAGCTCCTCGGTACGGCCATCAGCATTGGCGCGGGAATCGTTGCGACCAAGCTCGTCGACTTCGCATGGGAGAAGGGCACCGGGAACAAGCCTCCGAAGGACGCGACCAACCTCGAGGAGAGCCTGCGGGACACGCTCGTGTTCGCACTTGTCTCGGCCGGAGTGGGTGCCGTGATCCAGACTCTGGCGCAGCGGTACACGCAGCGCGCGATCGCAAACTTCAAGAAGACCCCCGAGCTCACCTGAACCCCCCGTTCCAGTTCGGTGGGTCGCCTTCCCTGACCGACGGTGCAGGTTTCCCCAGCTTTAGGCTTCAACCCACCGCGCGTCGCCCCGATTGACCGGCGTGTCGCTACCTCCGGCTCCGGAGAGCTGTGGAGTTTCGTACGGTGGCCGGGCTCATGCGCGCGTAGGGCGTGGCACCGCGGCGTCCCGGGCAGGTGCGGAAGTCGCACGACGCCGCCACTCGCCGTCGTGCGCCCGCCGCGCGGAACCCGCACTCGGTGACCTCCGGAAGGTGACCCCCAGAAGATGACCCCTGGACGCTAGGGGGCGTCGTTGTCCGATCCGTGTTCCTGCTCGACCCGCGCCACGACCTCCTCGAGCTCGTCGACCGAGAGGCGCGACCGGTCGTAGTGCTTGGTCCGGTAGCCGGCACGGCCCACCATGTGCGCCGAGACGGGGACCGTCAGGAGCTGGAAGATCCAGGCAACCACGAGCAGCGGCACGAGGGACCACGTGCGCCACTGCAGGCCCGCGGCCGTGAGAAGGAGCAGCGACCCGAAGACCTGTGGCTTGGTCGCGGAGTGCATGCGCGTGATGAGGTCCGGGAAACGCAGCACCCCGATCGCCGCCGCGAGGGACATCGCCGATCCGAGAACCATCAGCACGGCGGCGGTCCAGGTGAGGGCGGTGTCCACGGCATCGGCGCTCATGGGCGCCTCCTGTCCTGCACGAACCGTGCCACCGTGACCGAGCCGATGAAGCCGATGATCGTGATCGCCACGACGAGTGCGATGTTGTTGGTGTGGCGATTGGCGGCCATATCGACGCACAGGGCCGAGGCGACGACCGCGAGGAGCACGTCCGCAGCGAGCACCCTGTCCAGCAGCGCGGGCCCCTTGATCATGCGGAGGATCGCGCCGAAGGCCGCAAGGGAGAGCAGCACGCTGCAGATCCCGAGGACCCAGGGCATCACCATCGCGCTGGCCCCGCTCATCGGGTCCCTCCCTCGCCCCGCTCCGCGGACATCATCCGCTCGAGGTGGTGCTCTTCGTTGACCAGCGCCAGCTCCTCCTTGGTACCCATGATGCGGATCAGCTCGGCCTCGGCGTCGAGCACCTCACGGCGCACCCGCTCGGCACCGGCGGCGTCCTCGACGTTGATGAAGTGGACATAGAGCGTCGCGTTGGCCCGGTCGACGTCGACCACCATCGAGCCCGGAACGAGCGAGGTGACGTGGCCGGTCGCGGTCACCATAAGGTCGGTGTGGCTGCGCAGGGGGACGGCGACGACGGCGCTGCGGACGCGCGGGCCCTTGGCAAGGGCGAGCCACAGGAGCTCGAAGCTCGCGACGGCGACGTGCCACACGAACACAAACGAGTAGCGCACGGCGTGCAGTACGTTGAACCTCCCGCTCAGCCCGACGGGCGGAAGGTAGAAGAGCCGGGTCACGATGAGCGCGATGATCGCGCCGAACAGCAGATTCCCGGGCGAGAAGTCCTGCCACAGGGCCCCCCAGATGATCACGAGCCAGGCGAGCAGAGGGACTTCGATCCGCAGCGGGTTCCTCGAGTGCTTCATCGGTGGCCTCCCGGGGTGAACTGGGCCCGTGCGGCGTCCGACGCCTCCGTGCCGAGGACAGCGGAGATGTACGGCGACCGGTCCAGCATCTCCCCCGCGGCCTGTTGGCTGAGCCGGTACAGCGGCCCAGCGAACACCGTGAGGGCGAGGCCGACGACGACGAGTCCCGCCGTCGCGCTGAGCATCGGCACCGGCATCGCGTTGGCCGCGGCCGGCTGGAGCAGCGTAGGCGCGGGTGACACGGCGTCCTCGGCGCGCCGCCAGAACACGCGGCTCCACACGCGGGCCATCGCGAGCAGGGTCAGTAGGCTCACGACGACGCCGGCGGCCACGAGCACGAACGCGAGCGGCGTACCGAGCTGCACGCCCGCCTGGAGGAGGCCGAGCTTCCCGAGGAACCCGGACAGCGGTGGGATGCCCGAGAGGTTCATCGCAGGGAGGAAGTAGAGGAGCGCGAGCACGGGCGAGAGCTTCGCCAGTCCGCCGAGCCGGTCGATCGACGACGAACCGCCGCGCCGCTCGACGAGCCCCGCGACGAGGAAGAGGGAGGTCTGGACGGTGATGTGGTGCACCACGTAGAAGACCGCAGCGGCCAGCCCGAGGACCGAGCCCAGGGCCACGCCGAAGACCATGTACCCGATGTGGCTCACGAGCGTGAAGGACAGGAGCCTCTTGATGTCCGTCTGGGCCAGGGCGCCCAGGATGCCCACGACCATCGTGGCGAGTGCCACGACCATGAGCGGGACATTGAGCGCGTCACCGGGGAAGAGGAGCGTCTCGGTGCGGATGATCGCGTAGACGCCGACCTTCGTCAGGAGGCCCGCGAACACGGCCGTGACGGGTGCCGGTGCGGTGGGGTAGGAGTCCGGAAGCCACAGGGACAGGGGGAACACGGCAGCCTTGATGCCGAACCCCACCAGCAGCATCGAGTGCAGGAGCAGCTGCGTTCCCGGGTCCAGCTGGCCCAGCTTGACTGCGAGGTCCGCCATGTTCACGGTTCCGGTCGCGGCATAGACCATGGCAATCGCAATGAGGAACAGCAGCGACGAGACAACGCTCACGACGACGTACGTCACCCCCGCGCGTATGCGCGGCCCCGTCCCTCCGAGCGTCAGGAGGACGTAGCTTGCGGTGAGGAGGATCTCGAACCCGACGTAGAGGTTGAAGAGGTCCCCGGCGAGGAACGCGTTGGAGACGCCCGCCACGAGGATCATGTAGCTGGGGTGGAACACCGAGATGGGACCGTCCTTGTCCCCGTCGGCCACGCCCTGCGCCGTGGCGTAGACCAGGACGGCGAGGCTCACCGTGGTCGAGATGACCAGCATGAGCGAGGAGAACTGGTCCACGACCATCGTGATGCCGAACGGAGGGGCCCACCCGCCGATCGTCACGGCAGAGGTGCCGCCGTCCCACACCGAGAGCAGGAGCAGCACCTCGAGCGCAAGCGTCAGCGCGAGCACGGAGATGGTGACGGTGCGCTGGGCGCGCTGCTGCCGCAGCAGGAGGAACGCGAGGGCGGCCCCGAGGATCGGAAGGGCGACGGCGAGCGGTGCGAGGCTGGCGATGTTCACTCTCGCGTGGCCTCCTTCCGTTGTGCCGCGTGGGTCCTCGGATCGAGCATCGCGAGCGCCTCGCGGTCCGCGGCGGCAGCGGCCTCGGGGATGGGGAACTCCGAGAGGTCGACGGGAACGTCGGCATCGTCCTCCGCATGCCAGCTGGGCTGCGCGGCCACGCGGCGGTCCTCGATATCGTCCGCGACGATGTCCCCCCGGCCAAGCTGCCACGTCCGGTAGATGAGGGCGAGCATGAAGGCCGTCACAGCGAACGAGATCACGATCGAGGTCAGGATGAGGGCCTGCGGCAGCGGGTCGTTGTACGCGGAGGGGTCAGCACCCTTGACGATCAGCGGGGCGAGCCCGGCTTTACCCCCGGTCGCGAGCAGGAGGACGTTCGCGCCGTTGGTCAGGAGCATGAGCCCCAGGAGCACCCGCGTGAGCGACCGTTCGAGCAGCAGGTAGATGCCGGCGGCGAACAGGAGTCCGGCGACGACCGTCAGGGTGAGGTTGATGGTCATCTGGCGGCCTCCTCGCCGGCGCGTTCTCTGCGGACCTTCCCGGCCCCTTCCTTCTGCCCCACCTCGAGCTGTTCATCGATGCGCGAGCCGAGGCTGCGCAGCACGTCGACGACGAGGCCTACCACCACGAGGTAGACGCCGATGTCGAAGATCGTGGAGGTCACGAACTTGACGTCGCCGAAGACGGGCAGCCAGAGCTCGACGATCGCGCTCTGGAACATCTGGCCGCCGAGGGCCAGGGGTACGGCCCCGGAGAGTGCGGCAGTCCCGAGGCCCGTGCCGAGGAGGACGCCGGGCCCAACAGAGGCTGCCTCGTGCAGCTCGAAGCGGCCGCCGGCGAGGTAGCGGACGGTCAGTGCGAGGCCCGCGAGGAGCCCACCTCCGAAGCCCCCGCCGGGGAAGTTGTGCCCGGCGAGGAGGATGTACACCGAGAAGACCACCAGCGAGTGGAAGATGAGCCGAGTGATGACCTCGAAGATGATCGATCGCCGCTCGGGCGCGAGGGTCCGCCCTGCAACGAGCCAGGCGTCGCGCGTGATGGTCGCGAACGTGCGCGCGACGGCGAGCTCGGCGCCGCCCCGCGATCGCTTGTCGACACCGCGCATGCGGCCGATGCTGCCCGTCGGGACGTCCGCCGTGTCCCCGAGCCTGCCGCCGCTGTGCCTGATGAAGATAAGGCTCGCCACCCCCGTCGCAGCGAGCGCGAGGACAGAGACCTCTCCGAACGTGTCCCACGCCCGCAGGTCCACGAGGGTCACATTGACGATGTTGAGACCGCCGCCCCCGGTGTAGGCCAGGTCCGCGAAGTGCAGGGAGACAGGCTCCGCAATGCGCGCGTCCATGGCCACGAGCGCCGCGAGCACCATCACCGTGCCGAAGACAAGGGCGATGACGATGCGGGCCACGCGGTATCTCCCTCCCATGCGGTCCCGCAGCTGCGGCGGGAGGCCGCGCATCCCGAGGATGAACGCGACGAGCACGATCGTCTCGACGAGCATCTGGGTGAGGGCCAGATCCGGCGCGCCCTGCAGCGCGAAGATGAGCGAGATGCCGTATCCCGTGACGGACACCATGAGCACGGCGAGGAAGCGCTTGTTGGCCCTGAGCGCGGCGAGCGCGGCGACGACGATCGCGACGCCGATCACGGGCGTGAGCGGCGAGCCAGGATCCACAAGCGTGATCCGGTCCGGCCCCGGCAACGGCGCACCGCCGGCCAGGAGTGCCGCGATGGGCACGAGCGCCGCGACGGCCAGGATCACGGCGAGGTAGAAGAACAGCGAGCCGCGCTGGGTGCGGCCCGTGACCCAGATGGCCACATCATCCGTGGCGCCGATGATCGCCCGGTAGCCGCGCTCGGCGTCCACGGGCACGCCGAGGCGGGACTGCGCACGCTCCACGGCGCCGCGCGCCGCGAACAGGAGCGCGCCGATGAGCCAGCCCGCCGCGGAGAAGGCGAGGGGAAGTCCGACGCCGTGCCACACCGCGAGGTGCGGTACCCCGCCGATCCCGGCGGCAGCCGCCCGGGCGGCGTCGTGCGTCACGGCGGCCGCCCCCGCTGCGACGTCGGCGGCGTACGGACCGACCCACGAATCCACCGGGCCCGGCCACAGCCCATAGACGAGGCCCGCGAGCGCGAGCACCGCCGGAGGGGCGACGAACAGCGGCGGGGTGGGCTTGAACGGGGTGTCCGGCATGCCGGGCTTGAGGGCGAACGCGCCCCACACGAAGCGGGCGCTGTAGGCGACGGTGAGGGCGGATCCGAGCGCAAACCCGATGAGCATGACGTCGCGCCAGCCCGCCCCGAGCGGGGCGTGGTCGAAGGCGTCGAAGACGGCTTCCTTGGCCACGAAGCCGCCGAACAGGGGAAGGCCGGCCATCGACGCCGCGGCGAGGGCTCCCGTGACCGCGAGGGCGCGCGAGCGGCGGAATACGCCCGAGAGCCGGCGGAGGTCCCGGGTGCCAGTCTGGTGGTCGATGATGCCCACCACGAGGAACAGCGCCGCCTTGAACAGCGCGTGGGCCACGACCATCGCGAGGCCCGCGAGCGCGGCCGAGGCGGTTCCGAGGCCCACGATCGCGATCATGAACCCGAGCTGGCTCACGGTGCCGAACGCGAGGATGAGCTTGATGTCGGTCTGGCGCAGCGAGCGGTACCCGCCCAGCAGCATCGTCGCGAGGCCGAAGCCCAGGACCACAGGCTGCCAGTAGGGCGTCTCGGCGAGGCCCGGAGCGAGGCGGGCCACGATGTAGACGCCGGCCTTGACCATGGCGGCCGCGTGCAGGAACGCCGAGACCGGCGTCGGTGCCGCCATGGCCGCCGGCAGCCAGAAGTGGAACGGGATGAGCGCGGACTTGCTGAGCGCACCCACCAGCACGAGGACGGCACCCGCGGCGACCGCGCCCGCAGTAGCCGGGTCTGCGACGAGCGCGGGTGCCTTCTCCAGGAGCCCAGAGATGCGGTAGGTTCCCGCGGCGTGGCCGAGAAGGACGAGTCCGATGAGCATCGCGAGGCCGCCGGCGGTCGTGACGATCAGGGCCTGGAGGGCCGAGCGGCGTGCCGAGAGGCGCACGTTGGCGTACCCGATGAGGAGGTACGAGAGGACGGACGTGAGCTCCCAGAAGACGAACATGCCGATGAGGTCGTCCGCCGCGACGAGGCCGAACATGGCTCCCGCGAACGCGAGCATCTGGCCTCCGAAGCCGCCGAGCCCAGCGTCGTCGCGCTTGAAGTAGCGCGCGCAGTACAACAGCACGAGAGAGCCCACACCCAGGACGAGGAGGCAGACCACCCAGGCCAGCGGATCGAGCCGGAACGCCATCTGGACGCCCAGAGTCGGGATGAAGTCCCAGGATTCAACGACGCCACCGCTGTACGCCGCGCCGTGCTGGAGCACCAGCCAGACGAGAGAACCGGCCGGCACCGCGGCGAGGAGGAAGAACGCCGCCCGCCCGAGCCGGCGGAAGATCCACGGCGCGCCAGCCGCCACCGCAAAGTGCAGGGCGAGTACTGGCAGCACGGGCGACTCCGCTCGGTTGGAGGTTCAATTTTCCACGCGTTGGGTATGGCGGCATATCAGTTGGGTTCGGCTCGGGCAGTCTATCAATCGCCTCGGTTGGCGTGCCGGGCGCCGGCCCGCCGGCACCGGCTAGAGTTCGGGGTATGCACGCGTCCGGTGTCTCCGAACTCGAACGGCACACTGCGCCTGTGCGGCGCGGCCAGGTATTGGCGTGGGCCTCGTGGGACTGGGGGTCGGCGGCCTTCAACGCCGTCATGACCACGTTCGTCTTCACGGTCTACCTCACGTCCAAGGCGTTCGGCGGCGAGGACCATGCCTCCGCCGTGCTCGGGGCCTGCCTCGGCGCCGCTGGGCTCGGCATCGCGCTCATCGCACCGGTGGCCGGCCAGCGCTCCGACGCCGGCGGGCGGCGCAAGCTGTGGCTCGGCGTCCACACCGGCGTGGTCGCGCTCCTCACGGGCCTGTGCTTCTTCGCCTTCCCCCGCCCCGAGTTCCTCCTCTACGGCGCCTCCCTGATCGCCGCAGGGCACGTCTTCAGCGAGCTCGCGGGCGTGAACTACAACGCGATGCTCGAGCAGATCGCCACCCCCAGGACCATCGGCCGGATCTCCGGGCTCGGCTGGTCCGCGGGGTACTTCGGCGGAATCGTCGCGCTGCTCCTCGTGCTCGCGCTGTTCGTGCAGCCCGCGTTCCCCTGGTTCGGCGCCTCGACCGGGGATTCTCTGAACATCCGCCTCGTGGCCGTGTTCTCGATGCTGTGGATCATCGTCTTCTCGCTCCCGGTGATGTTCGCGGTACCCGAGGTCCCGCGGCAGCCCGCGGCCCGGCTCGGCGTCGTCGCCTCCTACGGGCTCCTGTTCCGGCGGATCCGCGCGATCTGGAAGACCAGCCCCCACACGATCTACTTCCTCGTGGCCTCGGCGGTCTTCCGCGACGGGCTCGCGGCCGTCTTCACCTTCGGCGGCGTCATCGCCGCAGGCACGTTCGGCTTCACGCTCTCCCAGGTCATCTTCTTCGCTATCTTCGGGAACATCGTCGCGGCGGTCGGCGCCATTGCGGGAGGGTTCCTGGACGACCGTCTGGGGCCCAAGCGCGTGATCATGGGTTCCCTCGTCGGGCTGCTCATCGCGGGGACATCCATCCTCGTCCTGGGCAAGGGGACCTACGAGCTCGGCGGATTCACTTGGACAGGCACCGTGACGTTCTGGGTCTTCGGCCTGTTCCTGTGCCTCTTCGTGGGGCCGGCCCAGTCCGCCGCCCGGGCCTACCTCGCGCGGCTCGCGCCCGACGGCGAGGCTGGCGAGCTCTTCGGCCTGTATGCGACGACCGGGAGGGCCGCGAGCTTCCTCGCCCCCACGCTGTTCAGCCTGTGCATCACGATCGCGACCCCGTTCGTCGCCGCAGGCGAGGCGCAGCGCTGGGGGGTCCTGGGGATCATGGTCGTGCTCCTCGCGGGGCTTCTCGTGCTGCTTCCGGTCAAGCCGCCTGCCCGGGTCGCGACCGCCGTCGTGCCCGTGGCCTGATCCCGCGCCCTGACCCCGCGCACTCGTCCGGCCGGCGCCGGGCTGCGCCGTCTTCCGGTCTCACGTGCCACGCCGCGCACTAGAGTTGAGCCATGAACGTTGACGAGACGGACCTGCCCGGGTTCGGGGTCCGCAAGGACTTCATGACACAGTCGGGCCGCAGACTCGGGGTCGTCACCCACCGCGACGGCGAGACCGAGCTCATCATCTCCGCCTGGGACGATCCGGACACGTGTCAGGCAAGCATCCCTCTCACAGGCGAGGAGGCCGCGACCCTCGGGAACCTGCTCGGCGGCCAGCGGATCGTCATGCAGCTCACCGAAGAGCACCGTGACCTGCCCGGCATCTCGACGCGGCAGTTCCACATCGCCGCCGAGTCCCCGTTCCGCGGCCATCCCATGGGCAAGGCCCAGATCCGGACGCGCACGAGCGTCTCCATTGTGGCGATCATGAGGGAGGGCGAGGTGCTCGCATCGCCGGGGCCAGACGTCGTCCTGCACGTCGGCGACCTCATTGTCGCGGTCGGCACCGAGGAGGGCCTCGACCAGGCCGCCACGATCCTCCGCAACGGCTGAGCCGCGATGGACCCACTCGCCCTGACACTGATCGAGCTGGGGGCGGTCGTCTTCGCGCTGGGCCTCCTGGCACGGCTCGCCGCTCGGATCGGCATGTCGCCGATCCCGCTGTACCTCATCGGCGGGCTGGTGTTCGGCGCAGGCGGCCTCGTCGACCTGGGCCATGTGCGGGACTTCGCGCATTTGTCGGGCGAGATCGGCGTGATCCTCCTCCTGCTAATGCTTGGACTGGAATATACAGCGCGGGAGCTGTTCACGGGCCTCAGGAAGTCGTGGCAGGCCGGGGTCATGGACCTCGTGCTGAACTTCCTCCCGGGCGCCGGGATCGCACTCATGCTCGGCTGGGGCGGCGTCGGCGCGCTCGTCATGGGAGGCGTGACGTATATATCGTCATCGGGAATCGTCGCCAAGGTCATCACGGACCTCGGTCGTCTCGGCAACCGCGAGACGCCCACCATACTCGCTGTCCTCGTCTTCGAGGACCTCGCGATGGCGATCTACCTGCCCATCCTCACCGCGACCCTCGCTGGCGTGAGCTTCCTCGGCGGCCTCCAGACCGTCGGGATCTCGCTCGTGGTCGTGACGGTCGTCTTCTTCGTCGCGCTCCGGCATGGACACCGCGTCTCCAAGGCGGTGCACAGCGAGAACTCCGAGGTGTTCCTCCTGAACGTCCTCGGCCTCGCCCTGCTGGTGGCGGGCATCGCGTCGGCGATGCAGGTCTCCGCGGCGGTGGGCGCGTTCATGCTCGGCATCGCGATCTCGGGCACGACGGCCCACCTCGCCTCCCGTCTCCTCGAGCCGCTGCGGGACCTCTTCGCGGCGATCTTCTTCGTCGCGTTCGGCCTCAACACGGATCCCACGACGATCCCTCCCGTTCTGGGCTGGGCCCTCCTACTCGCGCTCGTCACCGCGGCGACGAAGATCGCGACAGGGTGGTGGGCGGCCGCCCGGGCAGGCGTGGCTGTACCGGGCCGGGCGCGCGCGGGTGCAGCTCTCATCGCGCGCGGCGAGTTCTCGATCGTCATCGCCGGCCTTGCGGTCACCACGGGTGCTGTCAACAGCGAGCTCGCGGCCCTCGCCACCGCCTACGTGCTCCTCATGGCCATCATCGGCCCGCTTGCGGCGCGCTTCGTCGAGCCCCTCGTGAAGGCGATCCGCAGGCCGCGCGGTGGCGGACCGCGGGAGGCGTCGGCGAGGGTTCCCTTCTGAGGGTGGCAGGGCACGGCGCACGACGGCGCGTGGCCGGCCGGGTGCGACGGCTGCGGGTGCCGGCCACGCGGCGTCGAGCTTAAACGCCCCGGCAATCCGGGCGAAACAGCATTCCGTTTGGATAGGGTGCATGAGCACCTTCACGCACACGCCCCCTCCATCCGAGCTGGCCTGCGAAGTGTGTGGCCGGTACCCGGAGCCAGCCAAGCTCAGGGCAACGCTCGCGAACATCCTCGCCACGCTGCCGATCGAGCTCTCAGCCAACGCTCTCCTGCTCGAGACACACTGGCCCGTGGCGGTACAGGTCGTCCTGCTCGGGATCGCCTCGACGGCACTGGTGATCTGGGTCGCCGAGCCGGGCGTCCGGCGGATCTTCCGCTCGTGGCTGCACGCGCCGGCGCTGCGGAGGCGGCGCGAGCTTGCCGTCGCACCCGCCTTGTGGCGAGCCCGGGCCACCCTGTCCGACTCCCCCGGCGCGCTCGAGCACCTCACGCACGCGCTGGCGCGGCTGGGCGTGAACATCCTCGCGATCCAGGCGCAGCCCGTCCGCAGCGGAGTCGTGGATGAGCTCGTGCTGTCCGCACCCGGCGGGCTGACAGAGGCCGACCTGCTCGAGGCGCTCGCAGAGGGGGGAGGCGAGGCACCGCGCGCCTGGCCGACCACGCCGCTGGCACTCATCGACGGGCCGACCCGTGCACTCTCGCTCGCGGCGCAGGTCGCAGAGGCCCCGGCGGAGCTTCGTTACGCGGCTGCCGAGCTCGTGGGCGCCCAGATAGTGCCCGCCGAGCGTGCCCTTCCGGATGACTGGCACGCGGCGGGGACCGTCCTGCGGATCCCGACGCCATGGGACGAACCGCTCGTGCTGATCCGGCCCGGGGTCCCCTTCACCCCGGCGGAAATCGCCCGGGTCAGCAGACTCGCGGAACTCGCGGAGGTCGCCGAGGGCGCACGTCGGGGGCTTGGGTAGCGGCTCAGTGGTGGAGGTGCATCCGTTGGAGGATGGTCGCGGCCATCTCCTCGACAGACATCACGCTCGAGTTGACGTGCGGAATGCCATGGCCGAGGTAGAGGGCCTCGGCGCTGCGCAGCTCGTAGCCGCACTGCTGGAGGGACGAGTACTGCGACCGGGGCCTTCGCCCGGTGCGCACCTGGTGCAGGCGCAGGGGGGTCGAGGAGAGGCCGAAGCACTTCCCGACGTGCGGCAGGAGGGGGGCCGGCAGCTCCCCCCGCTCGAAGTCCTCGTCGACGAGTGGGAAGTTGGCGGCAAGGATCCCGTGCTGCAGGGCCAAGTACATGGTGGTGGGCGTCTTGCCGCACCGGGAGGGGGCGATCAGGATGAGTTCGGCGTTCTCAAGCGCCCGGATGGACTGCCCGTCGTCGTGCTCGATCGCGTACTCGACCGCCGCCATCCGCGACTGATACCGCAGAACGTTGCCCTGGCCGTGGGCCTTTCCGAGTTCCCCGCTCGCCTGGGTGCCGAGAGCGCGCTCGAGCTCGCCGACGTGTCCCCCGAGCAGGTCGATGAAGTGCGCGCTCGCGGTGGAGAGGATCGCCCGGATGCCGGTGTTCACGGCCGTGGAGAAGATCAGGGGGAGCGGGCCGAGCGATGCAAGCTCGTTGATGGTCGCCACCACCTGATAGGCGAGCTCGGGAGTCGAGATGAAGGGAACGGTCTCTCGGGCGAAGGATTCCTGCGGAAACTGGGTGAGCAGCGTGTTGCCGAACGTCTCGGCTGTAATCCCCGTTCCGTCGGAGAGGAAGAAGACTGGCCGGTCGCGCTGATCTTTCACGGTGTTCCTGCCTTGGGTCATAGGTCGCCGTGGGGGGGGGGGGGGGGGGGGGGGCGGGGGGGGGGGGGGGGGGGGGGGCGGGCTTGGGTTTTGGGGGCGGGGGGGGGCCGGGGGTGGGCCGGGCCGCACGGAGGAGGTTGGCCTGTGCCAGACCTACCGGGCCGCTCCGGCCAGGCGCATCCGGGTGTCGACCACCGTGTCGGGGTTGAGGGACATCGAGTCGATGCCCTCGGCCACGAGCCAGTCCGCGAGATCCGGGTGGTCGCTGGGACCCTGACCGCAGATGCCCACGTACTTCCCGCGCGCCTTGCACGCGCTGATGGCCAGGCTCAAGAGCTTCTTCACGGCCGGGTTGCGCTCATCGAACCGGTCTGCGACGAGGGCCGAGTCGCGGTCGAGGCCGAGCGTCAGCTGTGTCAGGTCGTTGGACCCGATCGAGAACCCGTCGAAGAAGTCGAGGAACTCGTCGGCGAGCAGTGCGTTGACGGGGAGCTCGCACATCATGATGATCTTGAGGCCGTTGTCGCCGCGCTTGAGTCCGTTCTCCCCGAGCAGCTCGATGACTCCCGAGGCCTCCTCGAGCGTGCGGACAAAGGGCACCATGAGCTGGACGTTGGTCAGTCCCATGGTGTCCCGCACGTACTTGACGGCCTCGCACTCGAGCTCGAATGCGGCGCGGAAGTCCGCGGACAGGTACCGCGAGGCCCCACGGAACCCGAGCATGGGGTTTTCCTCGTTCGGCTCGAAAGCCGGGCCGCCGAGCAGGTTCGCGTACTCGTTGGACTTGAAGTCGGACAGCCGCAGGATGACGGGCTGCGGCGCGAATGCCGCGGCGAGCATGCTCATACCCTCGGCCAGACGCATGACGTAGTAGTCACGGGGCCCGGGGTAGGCGCTGATCCGCTCCTGAATCCGCGTGACGGTCGCGTCCGTGAGACCCTCTTGACGGTGCGACGGGTCCTTCTCGAGGGCCAGCAAGGCGTTGGGGTGGATCCCGATCTGACGGTTGATGATGAACTCGAGCCGGGCCAGCCCGATCCCATCGTGCGGGAGTTTGGAGAACGTGAAGGCCTGATCGGGCGTACCGACGTTCATCATGATCTTCACGGGGAGCTCGGCGAAGGCGCCCAGCTCACTCTCCTCGATCGCAAAGTCCAGGAGGCCGTCGTAGATGAAGCCCGTCTCGCCCTCCGCGCAGGAGACCGTGACGGAGCTGCCCTCGGCGAGCATCTGGGTGGCATCGCCTGTGCCGACGACGGCGGGGATCCCGAGCTCGCGGGCGATGATGGCCGCGTGGCACGTGCGCCCGCCCCGGTTGGTGACGATCGCCGCGGCGCGCTTCATGATCGGCTCCCAGTCGGGATCGGTCATGTCCGCCACGAGCACGTCCCCCGCCTCGAACTGGGCCATCTGCTCGAGCGAACGGAGGATCTTCACCTTCCCCGCGCCGATCCGCTGCCCGATGGCGCGCCCCTCCGCGAGGAGGGGCCCCGTCTCGTGGAGCCGGTACCGGGTGGAGGTGCTCGTGGAGGTGCGGGACTGCACGGTCTCCGGGCGGGCCTGAAGGATGTAGAGCTTCCCGTCAACCCCGTCCTTGCCCCACTCGATGTCCATCGGGCGCCCGTAGTGCTCCTCGATCTTCACCGCCTGCCTGGCAAGTTCCTGGACCTCGTCATCAGTGATGCTGAACCGACCGCGCTCGCCCTTGGCCACGTCGGTGAACTCGACCGTCGCGCCGCCGCCCGCAGCGTCGGAGTAGACCATCTTGACGGCCTTCTCGCCCAGGCCTCGCTTGAGGATCGCGGGGCGCCCCGCGAGCAGGCCGGGCTTGTGCACGTAGAACTCGTCCGGGTTGACCGCGCCCTGCACCACGGCCTCGCCCAGACCGTACGAGGACGTGATGAACACGGCGTCCCGGAACCCGGACTCCGTGTCCATCGTGAACATGACGCCGGAGGCGCCGACATCGGAGCGGACCATCTTCTGCACGCCCGCCGAGATCGCCACCTCGGAGTGCGTGAAGCCGTGGTGAACCCGGTAGGCAATGGCGCGATCGTTGTACAGCGACGCGAAGACGTCCTTGATCGCGGTGAGGATGTTCTCGATGCCCGTCACGTTCAGGAAGGTCTCCTGCTGCCCCGCAAACGAGGCGTCCGGCAGGTCCTCCGCCGTGGCACTGGACCGGACAGCCCAGGAGACCGTCGCCGTGCCGGAGGCCTCGCGCCCCGCGAGGTCCGCGTACGCGTCGCGGACCTCGCGTTCGAACTGCTCGGGGAACGGCGCGGAGGTGATCGCCGCCCTGATCTTCGTCCCAGCGGCGGCCAGCGCCGCGACGTCGTCCGTATCGAGCCCCACGAGGGCCTGATCGATCGTCTCCTCGAGGCGGGCACCGCGCAGGAACTCCCTGAAGGCCTCTGCGGAGGTCGCGAAGCCCGGCGGGACGCTCACGCCGGCTGCGGACAGATTGCTGAAGAGCTCCCCCAGAGAAGCGTTCTTTCCACCCACCCGGTCCACATCGCCCATGCCGAGCTCGGAAAACCACAAAATATCAGCCATAACGTCTCTATCCTTCTCCGTTGAAGTCACAAGGGTGCCCATGGGCCCAGCCGGGCTCAGACTAGCGGACGATCAAGACATCCAGGATTCGGGGGCCGTGGACGCCCTCGACGCGCTCGAGTTCGATGTCGCTCGTTGCGCTCGGCCCCGAGATGAGGGTGAGCGGGCGCGTAATGTCGAGCCGCGCGAAGCCCTCGGGAACGAGGCCCACGATCGTCTCGGCCGGGACCACGCACACGTGGTGGTCCGGCACGAGCGAGATCGCACGCCGCCCCTGGTCCGGCGACCCGTCGAGGACGATCGTGCCGGTCTCGGCGACGCTCACCGCGGAACTCGTCACGACCGCGTCGAGCGCATCGAGGCGGTCGACGCCGAGCGGGGCCTCCCGCGAATCCGTCACCGCGTGCTCGGCGAGACTCGAGTGCAGCCACTCGCTGGGAAGCCCGGCGGGCGCGACGAAGGTCTTCCCGTCGAGCCGCACCCTGATGGCCTCCACGAGGCCGTCCCGGCCCACGATCTCGACGCTCGCCTTGTAGTCCTCGAGGCGATCGACCAGCATGGCGACGAGCTCGTCCTGGGCGAGCCCCGACGTCGTGCGATACGGCCGGGTGACTTCGCCGCCACCCGGGGTGACCTCAGCGCCACCCGGGGTGACCTCAGCGCCACCAGAGGTGACCTCGCCGCCACCCGGGGTGACCTCAGCGCCACCCGGGGTGACCTCGGCACCACCAGAGGTGACCTCGGCACCACCAGGGGTGACCTCGGCCGCACCCGGGGTGACCTCGGCGGGGGCGGTGCCGAGGGCCGCGTGGATCCTGGCCAGGATGTCGTCGCGCGCGCTCACTTGCTCTCCCCTTCGGTTGCTGCGTGATCCGTTGCCGGCCGACTGCCGTCTCGCTTCTTCCATTGCTGCCGGAACGACTCCGCGGGCGGGGCGGGGATGTCGCGGCTCTGCGTCCAGCCGGCACCGATGCCGGGCAGCTTTGAGATGACCCCATCGCGCCCGGCGGCGACCTTCCCCAGCGGGAGGCCGCGTTCGAGCAGGCCCATGCGCGCGCCGTCGGACATCGCCCAGGACGCGCCGGTCATGGCGAGGTCGAACTGCGAGGGCAGGCGCCGCGCACCAGGCTTGGACCGCCGTTCCTCGACGTCCTCGCCGCGCAGGTGCACGAGGATCTCGGGGATGTTGATCTTCACCGGGCAGGCGTCGAAGCACGCCCCGCACAGCGAGGACGCGTAGGGCAGGGACTTGTTCTCCTCGGCCTCGATGCCCGTGAGCAGCGGGGACAGGATCGCTCCGATCGGGCCGGGGTACGTGGACCCGTAGGCGTGGCCGCCGGCCCTCTCGTACACGGGACACACGTTCATGCATGCCGAGCAGCGGATGCAGTGCAGCGCGGAGCGCCCGTGGCGGTCCGCGAGCGCCCGGGTGCGGCCGTTGTCGAGGATCACCACGTGGACGTTCTGTGGGCCGTCGCCAGGGGTCACCCCGGTCCACAACGACGTGTAGGGGTTCATGCGCTCCCCGGTAGAGGACCGCGGCAGCAGTTGCATGAAAACGCCCAGGTCCTCAGCGCGCGGCAGGACCTTCTCGATGCCCATGACGGTGATGAGGGTCTCGGGCAGCGTAAGGCACATGCGCCCGTTGCCTTCGGATTCGACGACGCCGAGGGTGCCGGTCTCGGCAATGCCGAAGTTGGCACCCGAGATCGCGACTCGCGCCGAGAGGAACTTGGCACGCAGGTGCGCGCGGGCGGCCATCGCGAGGCGGCGCGGCTCATCGGTCAGATCCGGGTCGACGCCGGGCATCTCCCGCAGGAAGATGTCGCGGATCTCGGTGCGGTTCTTGTGGATCGCGGGAACCAGGATGTGGCTCGGCTTGTCGTGGCCGAGCTGGACGATGAGCTCCGCGAGGTCCGTCTCGAACGCCGCGATTCCACGCTCCTCGAGGTACTCGTTGAGCCCGATCTCCTGCGTGGCCATGGACTTGACCTTGACCACCTCGGTGGCCCCACTGTTCTCGTCCGGACCTGTCTCGTCCGGACCTGCGGCCCGGATCAGCTCCTCCACGATCCGGTTCGCCTCGGCCGCGTCCCTGGCCCAGTGGACCGTCCCGCCGCGGGCCGTGAATTGCTCCTCGAACTGCGCGAGCAGCTCGGGCAGGCGTTCCATGGCCTCGGTCTTGATCGCGGAGCCCGCGTCCCGCAGGGCCTCCCAGTCGGGCAGCTCGGAGACGACCTTGAGCCGCTTGTCCCGGATCGTGTGGGTCGCGTGGGTGAGGTTCCGGCGCTGCTGGGCGTTGCCGAGCTCGCGCTTCGCGTACTTCGGGAACGGCTCGAGCTCGGAGATGTTGCCGAAGCCGCGGGGAGGAACGGCAGGGATTCCAAGGCTGACGGCGGTCATCGCGCACCTCCAGGGGTACCGGCGAGGGCAAGCTCACCGTCGAACATGAGAGGGCTTTCCCGCGTCGAGGCGAGCACCTCCGCAAGGTGGACGGTCCGCACGGGGCGACCGGACGGCGTCGTGCGCCTCTCGCGGGAGAGGCCGCCGCCGATGTGCATGAGGCAGCTCGCGTCGCCGCCCGCGCAGGCCCCGGCCCCGGTGCCGCAGATGTTGGCGACCTTGTCCGCGAGCATCGCCGAGGAGACGTCCGCGTTCTTGATCGAGAACGTGCCGCCGAACCCGCAGCATTGGTCAGCCTCGGGGAGGTCGAGCACGTCGAGCCCCTCGACCGAGGCGAGCAGGCCGCGCTGGCGGTCGCCGAGGTGGAGCAGGCGCATGCCGTGGCAGGACGGGTGGTACGTGATGGTGCCGGGGAGGTAGGAGCCGAGCTGGGCGGCCGCGTCGGTGACGCCGAGGACGTCCGTGAGGAGCTGGGCGAGCTCGTACGTGCGGGCGCCCACGGCGTCGGCACGGCCCGCAAGGGTGGAGTCGGCGCCCTTCATGCCGTGCTCCACCGCCCAATCCGCGACCATGGCGTGCTGGTGCTTGACCGAAGCGACGCACGACCCGGAGGGCGCCACCGCGACGTCGAATTCCCCGGAGTCGAAGCCAGCCTCGAACGTGCGGACGTGGTTCTCGACGACGGGCAGCGCCTCGCGCAGGTAGCCCGAGTTGACGTGCATCTGGCCGCAGCAGGCCTGGCCGGACGGGAACACGACCTCGTGTCCGAGCCGCTCCAGGATCTCCACCGTGGCCTCCGCGACGCGCGGGTACATGGCGTCGACGATGCAGGTCGCGAAGAGCGCGATCTTCATGGTGTCCTCTCTCGGCCCGGACGCGGATGCGTCGCTGGCCCATGTGGTCTGACCATAGCATAGCAATGTGCGGGTGATCACACCCACACTATGGTTCGGGAGGGCGGGGCGCCCACCGCGTCAGGGGCGCGTCGCCTCTGCGAGCAACTCCAGGATGTGCCGGTACGGGCGCCCGGTAGCCCGGGTCAGGCCGATCTCGCACGTCCGGTTCGATGATGCGTACTCGGCGAAGCGCCCGCCACGCTCGCGCTCGGCCTCCGCGAGGCCGCCCGCCTCGGGGGCCGTGGCCGAGGCCGTGAGCTCGGGGTGCAGAAGGCCGCGGTCTCCCGCGAAGCCGCAGCAGCCGGCCTCGAGCGGAGTGAAGACCTCGTCCGCGATGTGCCCGGCGATCGCGGCGAGCTGCGGCGTGGTCCCGGCGATGGTGCCCGAGCAGGTGGGGTGGAGCGCCACGGACGGGATCCGCGAGCTCACCTCGAGCCGCGGCAGGAGCCCCGCGGCGAACTCGATCGCGTCCACGACCCTCAGCCCGGAGCCCTCGGCGGCCGAGCGGAGCATGATCGCGAGGCCCTCGGCGCACGAGGAGGCGTCGACCACGATCGGCAGGCGCCCGCCCTCGGTCGCCTCGAGAAGCGCAGGTACCACGATCGAGCGCATGTGCTCCCAGCCCAGCGTCATGCCCTTGGACTTCCACGGCGTCCCGCAGCACATCGAGCCGACGCCCTCGGAGGTGCGCAGCCGCACCCCGGCCCGGTCGCACACGTCAAGGAACGCACCGGTGGCGCCGCCGGGGTGGCCACCCTCCTCGGGTCCGAACATCGTGCCGATGCACGCCGAGAAGAGCACGGCCTCCGCGGCGTCGTCGCGCCGCCGGGGACGCGCGACGCCGCCGCCCGGCAGCCCGCCGTCGTACATCGGGATCTCTTCGCCGAGCAGCTTCCGCGCGACGCGCGTGACCCCCTCGAGGGGGGCGGACGGGAGGGCCTTCGCGGAACTCAGCGCCGCTCCCCCGACGCGCGACGCCGCGCCCCACGCGTGCGCCGCGGCGTTCCACGCCGCGGACTCGATGCGGCCGGCCTCCTCGGCGCGCACGCGGCGGACGAGGTCGCCGGTGTTGATGCCCACGGGGCACGCCGTGCCGCACATACCGTCGACGGCGCACGTCGAGACACCGCTGTAGTCGTAGCCGTCGAGGATCTGCCGCGCGAGCTCCTCGTTGCCCTCGGCGCGGGCCTGCTCAGCGTCGCGGCGGAGCGTGATGCGCTGGCGCGGGGTGAGGGTGAGCGAGCGGGACGGGCACACTGGCTCGCAGTACCCGCACTCGACGCAGCGGTCCACTTCCTCCTCGACCGCGGGAGTGACCTTGAGGTCAGCCAGGTACGAGCGGGGGTCGTCGGAGAGGACGGCGCCCGGGTTGAGGATGCCGCGCGGGTCTGCGAGGCGCTTGACCTCCTTCATGACCTCGTACAGCTCGTCGCCGTACTGGCGGCGCACGTACGGGGCCATGATGCGGCCGGTACCGTGCTCGGCCTTGAGGGTCCCGCTGGCGCCGAGCACGAGATCGACAAGGTCCTCGGTGAAGTCCTCGTACCTGCTCGTGTCGCCCGTGGAGAAATCCTCGTTGAGCATGAAGTGGAGGTTGCCGTCCTTGGCATGGCCGAAGATCACGGGGTCGCGGTAGCCGTGGTCGGCCAGGAGCCCCGCGAGGTCGTGGCAGGTGCCTGCGAGGGCCGGGACTGGAACGGCGATGTCCTCGAGGAGCTGGCTCGTGCCGGACGGGCGCGCGCTCGCCACGGTCGAGTAGAGGCCCTTGCGGACCTTCCACAGGGCGGCGCGCTCGCGGGCGTCCCGCGTCATGGCGACGGGCCGGGCGAGCCCGAGGCCCGCGAACAGCCGCGTGGCGGCGCTGGCCCGGTCCGCCAGTTCCTCGGGACTCGAGGCGGCGAGCTCGACGAGCAGCCCCGCCGGGTCGGAGAGGTCCAGAGTCCGGATCTCCTCGGGGCAGTCGGAGAGGCGCGAGGAAACCCGCAGGGACACGGCATCCATGAGCTCCGCGGTGTCCGCGCCGGCTGCGACGAGCTCCGGGATCGCCGCAGCGGCGGCGCCCACGCCGGGGAAGACGAGGAGGCCGGTGGCGATGTGGGGCTTGACCTCGACCGTGTCGAACACGGCCTCCGCCACGAACGCGAGCGTGCCCTCGGAACCGATCACGAGGTGAACGAAGATGTCGAGAGGGTCCTCGAAGTCCAGGAACGCGTTGAGCCCGTAGCCCATGGTGTTCTTCATCGAGAACTGGTGGCGGATCCGTGCGACCGAGTCCGTCGAGGCGAGGATCCGCTGCCCCAGCCGTGCGAGGCCCTCGTGGAGCGCGGGCTCGCGGCTGGCGAATTCGGACGACGCCGCGGGGTCGCCGGAGTCGATCACGGTCCCCGAGGGCAGGACGAACCGCATGGATTTCAGGGTCCGGTACGTGTTGGCCTCGGTGCCGCAGTGCATGCCGGAGGAGTTGTTGGCCACGACGCCGCCGATCGTGCACGCGATCTCGCTCGCCGGGTCCGGCCCGAGCGCGCGGTGGTGCCGGGCGAGGCGCGCGTTGACGGCGCGGACCGTCACGCCCGGCTGGACGCGCACGGACGCGCCGCCGCCGAGCACCTCGAGGCCGGAGAAGTTGCGGCGCGTGTCCGCGAGGACGCCCGCCGTGATCGCCTGGCCGGACAGGCTCGTACCTCCGGAGCGGAAGGTCACGGGGGTATCGTGCCGCGCGCAAGCGGCGAGGAGGCTCGCAATGTCCCGGTCCGTGCGCGGGGCGGCGACGACGCTCGGGACGAGCAGGTAGTGCGAGGCATCATGGGCCTTCGCGTGCAGGTCGAGGGGCCGCGTCGTCACGGCCTCGGCGCCGAGGGCCGCCGCGAGCTCGGCGGCGAGCGTCTGTGTACCGGTGCCCGCGGCCTCCGCTGCGGCCGCCGCGGAAGGTGCCGCCGTCTCGCGGAGGTGAGCGCTCGTCGTCGTGCGCAGCTTCATGGGAAGTCCTTCCGGGCAGACAGATTGAAGGGTATGTGGTCGGACCATATCACCACGTGTGCCCCTTGTCACAACCCCGGGGATGTGTGCTAGATTACGTGGTCGGACCACGATGGTCCTACCACATCGGCGCCGGGTTGCCCCCGGTCTCCACCTCCCCACAGGAGTCCGCATGACCTTCACCCCCGTGACCGACCCGGTGGCCGGCAGCGTCGCCGTCTCCGCCCTGATCGGGCTCATCCCCCTTGTGACCTTCTTCGTGCTGCTCGCCGTCGTGCGCACCAAGGCCCATGTGGCCGGCGCCTTCGCTTTGCTCGCGGCCCTCGTCGTCGCGACCCTCGCTTACCACATGCCGATCGGGCTCGCGGCCCTCGCGGCAACGCAGGGCGGCATCTTCGGGGCCTTCCCTGTGTTCTGGATCGTCCTCACGGCTGTGTGGCTGTACCAGGTCACGGTCCTGAGCGGTCGGTTCGAGGACCTCAGGCGCATCTTCGACCGCCTCGGCGGCGGGGACCTGCGCATCCAGGCCATCCTCATCGCCTTCTGCTTCGGCGGCCTCATGGAGGCGCTCGCGGGCTTCGGCGCACCCGTGGCCATCACCGCAACCATGCTCATGGCCATCGGCCTCAAGCCCCTGCGCGCCGCGGCGACCGTACTCGTGGCCAACACCGCGCCGGTGGCCTTCGGGGCGATCGCCATTCCGATCACCACGGCGGGCGCGCTCACCGGCATCCCCGCCGAGCACATCGGCGCGATCGTCGGCCGGCAGACACCCCTCCTCGCGTTCCTCGTGCCGCTCCTGCTGCTGCTCATCGTGGACGGCATCCGGGGCCTCCGCGACGCGTGGGCGCCCGCGCTCGTGACCGGCGTCGCGTTCGGCCTCGCACAGTTCCTGTGCTCGAACTACTTCTCCTACGAGCTCACCGACGTGGTGGCCTCACTCTTCGGCCTCGGCGTCGCCATTGCCTTCCTTCGAGTGTGGAAGCCCCGCGGGGCCGATGCGGCCCGGGCGCGACTCGGCATCGCCGCGCCGTCCGCCGTCGGGCCGGGCGCAGCGGCCCAGAGCCTGACCGGCCAGCGCGTGTGGCTCGCACTGTTCCCGTACGTGCTGGTCATCGTCGTGTTCGCAGTGTCGAAGCTGTGGCGGCTCGGCATCGACATCCCCGCAGCCCTCGCCGCAACGGACGTCAAGGTCAACTGGCCGATCCTCCACGACGCCCTCCTCGGTGCGAACGGCAAGCCCGTGTCCTCGACCGTCTACAACTTCCAGTGGCTCTCCGGCCCCGGCACTCTGCTGCTCATCTCGGGCCTGATCATCGCCATCGTCTACTCGAAGTACGACGGCGACGGGCGCTTCAGCCTCAAGGTCTCCGACGCGATCGCCGAGCTGTGGCGGACGCTGGTCAAGATGCGGTTCGCGGCCCTGACGATCATCCTCGTGCTGGCGGTCGCGTACGTGATGAACCTCTCGGGTCAAACGGTCGCGATCGGCACGTGGCTCGCCGGCACCGGTGCGGCGTTCGCGTTCCTGTCCCCGATCCTCGGGTGGATCGGCACGGCCGTGACCGGATCCGACACGTCCGCCAACGCGCTCTTCGCCAAACTGCAGCAGACTGCCGGGCACGCCGCGGGCATCGACCCGTCGCTGCTCGTCGCTGCCAACACGTCCGGCGGCGTGGTGGGGAAGCTCATCAGCCCCCAGAACCTCGCGATCGCGGCGACCTCGGTGGGCATGGACGGCCAGGAGTCGGTCATCCTGCGCAAGGTCGTGTGGTGGAGCGTGGGCATGCTGCTGGTGCTGTGCACCCTCGTCTACCTCCAGTCCACGCCAGTCCTCGGATGGATGCTCCCGTAGCCCGTCCCGCGCGGCGGCGAGCCCTCGCTCCGATGCCCCGCGCTCCCGGGGCTAGGGCCGGCGTCGTGCGTGACGGCACCCCGTTTACGGCAGGATGGACCCATGTCTGAATCCGCGACCGGCCGCGCGCATGACGCGGTGCTGCGCCACATCGAGGGAAGCCTCCGCTCCGGCGAGCTCAAGCTCGGCGATCGGCTGCCGGGCGAGCGTGCCCTGGCCGAGCAGTTCGGCATCTCGCGCGCGTCCGTGCGGGACGCGATCCGCTCCCTCGAGGTCATGGGCGTAGTCCGGTCCGCGACCGGCTCGGGGCCGAATTCGGGGACGATCGTGGTCTCGGACCCCTCCTCGGCGCTCGGTGTGGCGCTGCGGATGCACGTCGCGAGCCACCACCTGCCCGTCAAGGACGTGGTCGAGGCGCGCATCATGATGGAGACGTGGTCCCTCGGGCGCGCGGCCTCCGCGCCGTGGACGCCCGAGCAGCTCGACGACGCGCGCCGCCTCCTCGACGCGATGGACGACGACGCGCTGCCCTCCGAGATCTTCACGCTCCTCGACTCGCAGTTCCACGTGGCCCTGAGCACGCTCGCGGGCAACGTGGTGGTGAGCACCATGATGGAGTCAATGCGCGAGGCCATCCGCGGCTACATAGACGACGCCGTAACTCGCCGCGGCGGCTGGGATCAGGCCGTCACCGTGCTCCGAAGCCACCACCACGCGATCTTCGACGCCGTCGAGGCGCGCGACGGCGAGCTCGCGGCACGCCTGGTGCGCGAGCACATCGAGTGGTTCTACGCCCAGAGCGTCTGAGCGGCCGGGCGTGCGGTCCGGAGCAGACCTGCGAGCGTCAGATGCGCGTCCGGTGGAAGTTCAGGTGGCTCCGTGAGGCCGTCGGCCCGCGCTGGTTCTGGTACCGGTTGCCGTACTCGCCCGAACCGTAGGGGTGCTCCGCGGCGGAGGAGAGGCGGAAGAAGCACAACTGGCCGATCTTCATCCCGGGCCAGAGTTTGATCGGCAGCGTCGCGACGTTTGAGAGCTCGAGCGTCACATGTCCCGCGAAGCCTGGATCGATGAACCCTGCGGTCGAGTGGGTCAGGAGCCCGAGCCGTCCCAGCGAAGACTTCCCCTCGAGCCTTGCCGCAATGTCATCGGGAAGGGACACGGTCTCGTAGGTGGATCCGAGCACGAACTCGCCCGGGTGCAGGATGAACGGCTCATCGGAGTCCACTTCAACGAGCCGGGTGAGCTCGGGCTGCTCCTCCGACGGATCGATGTGCGCGTACTTGTGGTTGTCGAAGAGCCGGAAGAACCGGTCGATCCGCACATCGACGCTCGAAGGCTGCACCATCCCCGGGTCGTACGGCGTGAGCCGGATGCGCTCGGCGTCGATTTCGGCACGGATGTCGCGGTCTGAAAGCAGCACGTCTCCCAAAATACCGCAGCGCCCCTCCCCCGCATCGCGGCAGGGGCAATCTGCTGCGCGACGAGGCAGGCTAGGCGGGAATCCGCCTGGGCCGAAGGGGCTGGCTACGCTTCGAGGACGGTCTTGAGCGTCTCGAGCTGAGCGACCTCGTGATCCATGGTCTTCTGGATCATGCCGCCCATGAGCTTCATGAACCCGGAGGGCTCGTAGGAGAGGCCGAAGGTCACCCTCGTGCCGCCGCCGTCGGGGCCAATGAGGAAGACTCCGTGCGGCCTCGCGGGACCCGCGATGACCTGGAAGCGGATGACCTCTCCAGGGCGCGCTTCAGTGATCTCGTAGTCGCCGTCGATCTCGCGGCCCCCCGGGCCGGCAAGCCGCTGGGCATAGACCGCGCCCTCCTGGCCCGCGGGGCCCGAAGCGTGGGAGACGGAGCGAACGCCGGAGCGCCACTTCGCGTTGTTGAGCCCGTCGACGAGGAACGCGTAGACGTCCTCGGGTGTGCGCTCGACGGTCACGCTGTGTTCAGCCGCTGCCATAGCCGGGAGACTATGAGCGTCAGCTGGGATTCTGCTGGAAATCGTCCGGTGTGTCGCCCTCGGGTTCTGCGCGCAGCTCCGCCCTCCGCTTGGGCGAGGCGAAGGCGACGCGCATGTGGTCGTTCGTGAGGACGTCCGCGACCCCGATCATGAGCACCGCGAACACGATCTGCTCCACGACCATCCAGTACGGGTACAGCCCGGGAACCGTCGCCACGACCAGCGTCACGACGGGGAAGATCTGGCTGAAGAGCCGCAGCCGCTGGTAGCCCCAGTAGTAGCCGTGCCGGGCGCGCCACGCGAAGAAGAACAGCGTAAGGGTCATGAGAAGCACGACGACGCCGCGGAACCACGCCGCGAACGGCACCTCTGAGCCTCCAACCTGGAGCACGACGGCGGTGGTCACGGCCGCGACACCGACGGCGACCTCGGCGAGCAGGATCCAGTAGACCCACTGGAAGGCGCGCTGGGTCTTGGGGTGCTCGAGCTCGTGCTGGTCGACGGTGAAGTGGCCGTGGCGGCCGCCGAAGGTCCTGTCGATGTCGACGCCGAGGATGCGCAGTGGTGGCATGGATCAACGCTAGCCGCAGGGACTGTGGGACAGCTAGGCGGGATTGTCCCCGCCGCGCAAGGCTGCACGGACCACTGCCCGCGGTGTTGTAAGCTGTGTTGAGCCCTTCGGGGCACGCGGCCGTAGCTCAATGGCAGAGCGCTCGCTTCCCAAGCCAGATACGCGGGTTCGATTCCCGTCGGCCGCTCGCAAAAGCCCAAGTCCGTGCAGGCTTGAGCCTTCTTGGCCTCGCTCTACGACGGCCACCCGCTCCCGGGTGAGGCCTACACGCGATACCGCTGCAGTTCTGCAAGCGCTCCAATCTGGCGACCGCTCCGACCTGGCGATAGTGATGAAGTGTTCCCTCGGCGTGGCCTCGTAACCATGCTCAGAGCCTCACGACTGCCCTGGGCCAAGCCTCCCTGGACCGCCGGTACAGCGGCTGCCCTTAGCGGATCGAACGGTCCTCGTAGAGTTTGCGCCACACGGCAGTCCGTTGGGCATCGAGGTACCCGGTATTCCACGGTTGGAGGAATGTGCTCCGGACCCATCGTCCGAGAGCAGCAATACGCCGACGGAGCGGCACCCACAGACCTGCTGGATTGGCAGAAACTGCTGCGGCGGCGTCGAGGCTGCCCTCCAGCCGGGTGGGGGAAATTAGGCGGAGAGAAACTGGGCGGAAGCGGCTATGGGTCGCTGGTGCGTGGTGGGTGGTCATTGGAGGCCTCGACTTGATGACGAGAGATGCTGTGGGACCTGACGGCCGCGACTTCCCATCTCCGGGAGATGATGCGGGGTGATCTTCAGATCGGGCTAGGCGGCCTGCTTCGCGTGGCGGTCCACGGAAGCCTTCCGCTCAGCCAGTTCCATACGGATAGCTCGTGGAGCGATCTTGGCTCCGTTGTCCTCTTCCGGACTGGATTTAGACTAGCAGTCCATTAGCCTGGAAGTCTATAGTCCACATGAGGTGGCTTCACCCCTGCAGAGAGAGCCCACCCCGGCGCATCACCGGATCGCCAGTTGCCGCCACCGGCTGCTGGGACGATTTGACTTTAGACTTGGAGTCTAGAAAGGAGCCGAATGGAGCGCGGCTGGAGCGAATCCGGTGGGCCGAGGCGGATCCGGGAGGAGCAGATGCGGGAACTGCTTCTGGGAAAGGCCGTTGACCTGCTCAGACCTACTGGCCTCACCGTCAGCTTGGAACACCTGAACCTCGAGGAGCTCATCCGATCAGCGGGCGTGCCCAGAAGCTCTGTGTACAAGGCCTTCGGGAATAAGGACGCCTTCTTCCGCGAGCTCATGATTCGGCTCATCGAAACCATGGAGATCTCGGGGTCTGACCTCGACCCGGGTCTCGCTCAACGAATCCAGGCGACGGCCCACGCCCACGGGAGTCGACTCGGAACCCCCGCCGGACGCCGGGAGGTTGGGCGCGAAATCATCAGGCTCTCGGTCAAAAAGAACTATGAATCAGTCCGCACGTCAACAGAGTGGCGGACCTACATCGCTCTCTCGGCAACAGTGAGTTCACTCGATCCGACGTCCCGGACCGCGGTCGTGGATGCACTCGCTCGCGCCGAATCACGAACCACCGCCGCGAGAAGCGCCGCCTTCGACCACCTCTTGCCCCTTCTGGGACTGAAATTCCGCGTCGGACTCGATGCAAGACAGCTTGCAACCGTCGCCGCAGCCATCGTGAATGGGCTGGCACAACGAAGCCTTGTGAACCCCGAGGTCGTTGACACACCCGTCGTGCTCCCAGGCATCGACGGTGATCCAGTGGAATGGCATCTGTCCGCCGTCGGCGTCATGGCCGTCCTGGACGAGATGACCGAGCCAATAGAAGGCGCTCACTCGGCTTAGAACGCCGCTGGCGGGGCCGGAAATCGGCCCGTGCAAACGGAGACCGCTTCCATGGGCGGTACTACACTGGTCGAGGCGGCGCGTGGGCGCTGCCTTCCGGGGGAGTCATGACCGGACTGCATGCACAAGGGGTGGGCGACTCACGGATGCTCGAGCATCCGCGAGTCACCCGGTTGCCTTGGCGCTCGGTGGCTCCTATTCCCCGAGGTACTCCGCAGGATCTCGTGCCCTGCGGCAGCCCGACGTTCCAGCTAATGGCAGGATGCCGGATCGACCGCAATGGGGCGATCGACGTGACCACCTGCCATGACTCTGGCTGCTTCCCTCCCCAGTGCCTCCGCGGCGTCGTGCAGTGCCTCAACACCGGACCTGGGAGTGCGGACCCTCTGCGCTACTCGATTGCCACCACTCGCCACCGACCGCCTTTATAGCCCCTACCGGGCCCGAGGTCGCCGGACCGGAGTGCGGATCACAGAGCAGAGCCATCAGGGAACACTGGGAGAGGAGACCGACATGCGAACAGGAATACATAGGTGGTACACGGCTGCCGCCACCGGGGCGCTGCTCACGCTGAGCGTGGCCTCGCCCCAGACATCCACGGTTGCGGCGGCGAGTCCGGGCGACAACATCGCCGCGCAATGGGACAGCATCGCTGTGAACACCGTCGTGAGCTCCGGGACATTCCAAAACGAGGGCACGGTCTACATGGCCTACGTCACAGCAGCTATGTACGACGCGGCCGTCGCCATCGACGGACGGTACGTTCCGTACGCCGCGCCTCTCGCAGCACCCGCCGGGGCATCATCCGATGCAGCGGTCGTGGAGGCCGCGCGCGTCACTCTCGACTACTACCTGCCGGCCAAGGCGACGACGGTCGACGCACTCGCCGCGACGAGTCTGGCGGCGATCCCGGACGGGACGCCCAAGACCGACGGAGTGGGTGTAGGGCATGCCGCCGCCGAGGGGGTCATCGCCGCCCGCACCGGTGACGGCAGGTTGACCCCGATAGGGGTGACCTCGGCCTTCCCCACGCTCGCGCCCGCCCCAGGCGTCTGGCGGCTGACGCCCCCGGCCTTCGCTCGCCCGCAGACACCTTGGATGGCCACCATGCGGCCACTCGTGCTCGACCGACCGGACCGGTTCCGACCCGACGGGCCGCCGCCGCTGACCAGCCCCGACTGGGTGGCCGCGTTCAACGAGATCAAAGCGGTGGGTGCTGCCAACAGCACCGTCCGCACCCCGGAGCAGACCGCAACAGCCTACTTCTGGAGCGCCAACGGCATCCGGCAGTGGAACCGCACGGCCCGGGACCTCGCCGACAGCCGGCACCTGGACCTCGTGTCCTCTGCCCGGCTCTTCGCGATGGTCGACGTCGTCGGTGCCGACGCGGCGATCGCCGTCATGAACGAGAAGTACCACTTCCTGTTCTGGCGGCCGGTCACAGCGATCGACCCCACAGCGGTCAGCAACGACGGGTTCGGCCCCGACCCGGGGTTTGACGACGGAAACCCCCTGACGGTGGAGCAAACCGGATGGCGCCCACTGCTGACGACGCCGAACCACCCGGAGTACCCAGCCGCGCACGGCACCGTCACCTCAGCGATGGCCGAGGTGTTTACCCAGTTCCTCGGCACACGCCAGATCAACTTGACCATCCATGGGTTCGATCAAGCGGGGGCGCCGGGGAACTTCGACGCGGTGCGCACCTTCGCCAGCCCGACAGACCTGCGGGAGCAGATCGTCGACGCGCGGCTGTGGGCCGGACTGCACTACCGATTCTCCACCGAGGCAGGAGTCGACCTCGGCCGCAGCGTGGCCAAGTACGACCTGCGTCATGCCTTCCTTCCAGTGGACGACGCGACGGCGCGCGCTGGGTCAGACTGAGCGCCTCGTCGCCTAGCCCATGGCTTCATTGAGGTCGGCTCCTCGCGGACCGCCGTGGTGGACCTTGGACTGCCGGTCCGTTTCAACGTTCGTCGGCCGGCGACGGCGATGGGCCCTGTAGGTTTTCGACCGGTGCTGCCGAGCGGGGCAGGCCGGTGATCAGGACAGCCGCGACGACCAGGTGCATGAATGCAAGAGCGAGCTTCACATCGACGGCTGTCCCTGCAGTCACCGGTGCGGCCAGGGACAGGACTGCCGCCGTCACGGCGACCGCCTTCCAGACCGTCCGGCCCTTCCTGGCGCTGGCTCGGGTGAGCACTGCGAGAAGGCCCCAGGCGAGCAGGCCCGCCCCGGCGGCCGTGGCTCCGACCGCGGCCGGGGTCACGGTCTGGTCGAGTCCGGGGCCGAAGGAGACCGTCAGGGGGGAGCCCAGGCCAGGCACCGCGATGGCCCACACGGCCAGCGCGCCTGCTGCTGCCAGGACGATGAGGCCGATCGAACGTGCGGGGCGGGACAGGATCCCTCCTCGTGTCCGGCGCTGGGTGGAACCTGTTTCCTGGGTAGGACTTGCTTCCATGGTGGCCTCCTGTGCCTTGAGTGGATGCAGCTGTGCCTTCAGGAGATATCGTTAGATGCCTAACCATTCGATATTAAACTTAGACGCCTAAGTAATTATTGGCAAGGGATTCCATGGACTATGAGCAGGCCCACGCGCTGAACAGGGCGATCCGGACGATCGGCATGCGCCACCGTGCCCTTGCCGGATCCTTCCTCCACCGGGTCGGGCTCACGGTCGGGCAGGAGACCCTGATCATGGACCTCGCGGAGCACGGGCCCAAGACCCAGTCCCAGCTCGCCGCAGCGGCTGGATGCGAACCCCCCACGATCACCTCGGCCGTCAAACGACTCGAGTCGCTGGGCCTGGTGACCCGGGGCCCCTCCACGCGGGACAGGCGGGCCACCGTAGTGGAGCTGACCGAGCGCGGGCGGAGCCTCCTTCCGGACCTCTCCGCTGCCTGGATCCAGCTGGCCGAGGCAAGCATCTCCGGACTCGCCCGCACCGGCGCCGACGACCTGACCCGGGCCCTGACAGACCTCGCGGAGAGCCTGAGCACCGCCTCGGACCACACGGGACCGGCAGCACCCCACCGGACCACCGCCGCGGACCCCGAACCGGAAGTGAGCCGGGACCGGGGCTGAAGGCCGGCCCGCGCCGGGACGGCGGCCGGCATCCGTCGGGATCCGGACGGACCCACCGGTGCAGTCGCTGCGGGTCAGGAGGGCCCCGGGCGGCCGCTTCTGGAACGGGTTCGGCACCATGCCAGACAGCCGGCGGCCACGAGGAGCCCATAGACGCTGCGCGTGCCTGATTGGACGAGTGCGGCGGCCATGATCGGGATGAGCGCGAGGTTGGCGAGGGTCCGAGCGCTGGGGCCGCGGGATCGGACGTAGCTGACAATGCAGATGATGTAGATGAGCACGAAGACCGCGCTGCTTGCGGCGAGTGCATCGACAGTCAGGGAGGGGTCAGCCGCCAGAGCTGACAGCGTGGCGGCGAAGAGCGCGCCGAGGAGCGCCGTCCGCGCCCACGCCGACGCTCCGAGGATGCTGGGCATACAGCCGTCCCGACTGGCACCGGCGATGAGGCTGTTGACGCCGCGGACCCACGCTGCGGCGTTGACGAGCATCGCCGCTGCCGCGACAACGGCGACGAGCCCCTGCAGTGCGGGGCTGGTGGCCAGCTCGAGCAGCCCGGCAACCGGATCGACGGAGTGCTGGTCGGCCCGCACTGACACGGCAAGGGTGAGCGCGACCGCGAAGGCTCCGTAGAGGCCCAGCGCCACTGAGCTGACGGGCAGGAAATCCCGGCGCGGGTCCCGGAGCTCCCGGCCGAGGAAGGTGAGGTTCTCGAATCCGACAAACGCCCAGAACGCCAGCAGCACCCCAGGCAGCAGGGTCTCCCCGATCGCGCCGGTGGGGAGAACATCGAGCTGGCGCGGCGCATTCCATGACCCCGCCGCGACAAGGATCAGCCCGGTGGCCACCAGCGCTGCGCCGCCGGCGAACTGCACGAGGGCACCGACCCGCGCACCGGCGAGATTCGCCGACAGGGCCAGCACCAGCAGCGCTGCCGCCACGGCGGCGCCCCCGCCGCCCCAGCCGAGGCCGCGTTCGACGTACCTGCCCGCCACGGCACACCCTGTCGGAAGGCCGACGACCACCACGAACACGAACATCAAGGGCATCGCGGCCCCCACCCAGGGGCGAAGCCCTCGCGAGACGAGTGCCTGGAGGGCGTCGCCGCCGCCGGAGAGGCCCATCGCATCCTGGAACATCACCAGCATCGGCAGGCACAGCAGTGCGGCGACCGCCCACACCAGCAGGCAGCCCGATCCCGTCTGCGCGTAGACCGCGGACGGAAGGCTCAGGATCCCCGAACCGGCAATCGACCCGAAGGCCAGCAGGACCGCGGCGACACGGCTCAGGCCCCGTGGACTAGTAGCAGGCATGCCTCCCATCCCACTAGAATGACAACATGTTGTCAACTGAAGACCGCGGGCGGGTCAATGCTTACCGGCTGCTCATGGCGGACGTGTACGAGTTGGCCTCGCTCAGCCGCCGCAGCAGCGACTCCGTCGCGGCTGCCCATGGCGTCACCGTCACCCAGTGGCACACCATGAGCGTGCTCTCAGGCGGCGACGCCGCGGTGCCCGCCATCGCACGGCGGCTCGGCATCACCCGCCAGGCCGTCCAGCGCACGACGGATCAGCTCCTGGCCGCCGGCCACGTCCAAGCACTGCCGAACCCCGAGCACAGGGGATCGCCGCTGATGCGCCTGACCCGCAGCGGCCACAGCACTCTGCGCAGGCTCTGGTCGGCAAGCGAAGGCCCACGGTCAGAAGCACTGCAAAGCATCCCCACTGACCGCCTTGCCTCAGCACGCAGCACCCTGCGCGAAATCCTCGCGGCCATCGGAGACCCCCCGCCCCAGCCGCATCGAAACCCGTCGCGACCCCACACCCCTCCCGCCAACTAAGGTGTCCAGGGCGTGAGCATCGCCCTGATCAGATCCGAGTGGCGGGCCTGGCGCGACTGGCTCCGGTTCCGGCCGGGGTGAGTCGGCCATCACCCGGTCCCGTCCGCGCGGTATCATGTGCTCGCAAGGTGCCGTTCGTTAGCTGAGGCTCCTTCGCGGACACAAGCCAGCGACCCCCAACGTCGAGAGACGCCCCCGGTCAGGACAGGCTGCCCCGGGTTAAGGGGCAGCCCCGATTGGCTCCCTCCGGTCATCCCGGGGGGTCACGACGCGAAGTGCCAAAGGCCTTACGAGGAAGGGCACCCCGGGTGTTCGGCCCGGGGACCTCCGCCCAAGGCACGTGAAGACGAGCGCAGGAGGTGGCTGACCGTGTCCGACGGCGACAGTAGTACCTCTTCGCGTACCCCTGACTGAACCCAGCCCGTCTTCCCGCCCCGAGGGACCCAAACAGCCCGACCCAGGGTCCTTCGGTGTGCCGCTTCACAAGACCCCGGCCACTGCCGGGAGGAAGCAGGTCCCCATGGCCAAGACTCCACGGACCCATGCCCGCGGTCCCGCACCCACTACCCCGGCAGGCGCCTACGCCCCCGGGCCGGCCCCGGCCACCGGCGCCTCTGCCGTGCTCGACTCTGCCCACCTCGGCGACATCCAGGGTGCCTTCGGCACCATCCGCCTCGAGGACACCTCGACCCCGCGCAGCTGGCGGACCCGGTTCAAGACCCTCCTGGCCATCATCGGCCCGGGCCTGATCGTCATGGTCGGGGACAACGACGCCGGCGCGTTCGGAACCTACACCGAGGCCGGGCAGAACTACGGCACCAGCCTGCTGTGGACGCTCCTGCTCCTGGTCCCCGTCCTGTATGTCAACCAGGAGATGGTCCTGCGTCTGGGCGCGGTGACCGGCGTGGGCCACGCTCGGCTCATCCTCGAACGCTTCGGCCGGTTCTGGGGTGCATTCA
Source organism: Sinomonas sp. ASV486 (assembly GCF_030908215.1). Lineage (GTDB taxonomy): Bacteria > Actinomycetota > Actinomycetes > Actinomycetales > Micrococcaceae > Sinomonas > Sinomonas puerhi. The sequence continues at coordinate 156,567 of NZ_JAVFJK010000011.1, forward strand.
GCGTGATCGACCTGTTCATCCTCAACGCCCTCACGATCGTGACCGAGTTCATCGGCATCAGCATCGGCCTCTCGTACCTCGGCGTGCCCAAGATCCCCGGCGTCATCGCTGCCGCGGTCGTGGTCGTCGGCGCGGCCAGCACCGGATCCTTCAAGACGTTCGAGCGGGTCTGCCTCACCCTCGTGGCAGGCTCGCTCCTGCTCGTGCCCGTGTTCTTCCTGGCAGGCCCGGACTATGGGCAGATGGCGCACGACCTCATCGTCCCGGGCCTCCCCGCCGGATCCAACATCGCGGACGTGACGCTGCTGATCATCGCGATCGTCGGCACGACCATCGCCCCATGGCAGCTGTTCTTCCAGCAGTCCTACGTCATCGACAAGCGCATCACCCCCCGCTACATGAAGTACGAGAAGGTCGACCTGTGGCTGGGCATCGCCATCGTGATCCTCGGTGCCGCGGCCATCATCTCCTTCACGGCCTCCACCTTCGCCGGCAAGCCCGAGTTCGGCCAGTTCACCGACGCGGGTGGCGTCGCGGAGGGCCTGGGGACCTACGTGGGGCGTCTTGCCGGGATCCTGTTCGCCCTGGCGCTCATCGACGCCTCGATCATCGGCGCCGCCGCCGTCGGCCTGTCCACTTCGTACGCGCTCGGCGACGTCCTGGGCCTGAAGCACTCCCTGCACCGCAAGGTCAGCGAGGCCAAGGGCTTCTACGCCGCGTTCGCCGGCATCATCCTCGTCTCCGCGGTCATCGTCATCATCCCCGGGAGCCCGCTGGGGCTGCTCACCGTCGGTGTCCAGGTCTTGGCCGGGGTGCTCCTGCCCTCCGCGACGCTGTTCCTCCTGCTGCTGTGCAACGACAGGCAGGTCATGGGCCCCTGGGTCAACGGCAGGGCGATGAACATCTTCACCTCCATCGTCATCGCGGTCCTCGTGATCCTCTCCGTCGTCCTGACCGCCGCCACCCTGTTCCCGGGCCTCGACGGCGACGCCATTATCGCCATCCTCGGCGGCGGGGCCCTGCTGGCCGTCCTCGCTGCCGCCGCCACCACCGCGCTGAGGATCCGCGCCAGGATGCAGGGCAGGACCACCCCGGAACCGGCCGTCGACCGGTCCCAGCGGCTCATGTGGCGCATGCCCCCGCTCGCACTCCTGGAACGCCCGCAGCTCTCCCTGACCCGCCGGGTGGGCCTGGGAGTCCTTTGGGCATACCTGATCCTCGCAATGGCCCTCGTCGTCGTCCGTGTCGTCCAACTGGCCTTGGGCGCCCCCTGACCCCGAATCCCCACTCCCGAAGACGCCCTGGTCTGGCGTACAGTCGCCTCGAGACCCCGGTGTGCACCGAAAGGCCCCCCGATGACCGTCGCAACGGCAACCCTCTCCCTCTCCGCCCTCCTGCGCCAGCCCGTCACCGACTCCGACGGGCGCCGCATGGGCGCCCTGGCCGACCTGATCGTCCACCTACGGCATGACGGCTACCCGCGCGTGACCGGCCTCGTGTTAGCCGTCGGCAGCGCCCGAGTCTTCGTCTCCGCCGCCGACCTCGCCGCGCTCGCCCCCGAGCGCGTCCAGCTCGCCGTCAGCAGCGTGGACGTGCGCGAGTTCCGACGCCGCGAGGGCGAAGTCCTGCTCTCCGAAGACGTCCTCGGACACCGCCTCATCGACCTCTCCCGCGTCGCCTTCGTCAAGGCTTACGACGTCCAGCTCACCCAAGTCCTCGACGGTTGGGCCGCCACAGGACTCGACGTGCACCGCCGCCGCTGGCTCAGCCTCGGCCCCCGCCACGCTGCCCACCCGCCCCGGGACTGGAAGGACTTCGAACCCCTCATCGGCCACGCCGAATCCGCCCAGGTCCGGGCCGTCACCGGAAGGATCCCCGAGCTCAAGCCCGCCCAGATCGCCGACATCATCGAGGAGGCCACCGGTGACGAGCAGAACGAACTCCTCGCCCAGGTCCACGAAGACCCCGAGCTGGAGGCAGACGTCTTCGAAGAGCTCGACGAGAACTCCAAGTCGGGGCTCTTCCGGGACCGCTCCGACGCCGAAGTCGCCGAAGTCCTAGGCCGAATGCAGGCCGACGACGCCGCCGACGCCCTCATGGACCTGCCCCAGGAACGGCGCAGCCCCGTGCTCCAGGCCCTCCCCGAGCCCCAGCGCACACGCGTCCACCGGCTTCTCGGCTACCACGACCTCACCGCCGGCGGGCTCATGGGCACCGACTTCCTCGCCCTACCGGCCACGGCCACCGCCGCGGACGCGCTCGCCGCCGTCGGCGCCGCCGACACGCTCCAGCCCCAAGCCCTCGTCATGCTCTATACCCTGGCACCGGACGGGACCCTCGACGGCGCATTCAGCCTCCCCCAGGCCGTCCAGGCCGACCCTCGCCAGACCCTCGCGGAGCTCGCAGACACCGACGTCGTGGTCGCCTCTCCCGGAGACGACGTCATCGACGTCACGACCCGCATGGCCGACTTCAACCTGCTAGCCCTGCCCGTGGTCTCCGAAGGCCGGCGCCTCATCGGCGTCATCACCGTCGACGACGCGCTCGAGGCCGCCATCCCCGAAGACTGGTCACGCCGCGAAACAGACCACCACGACACCGGCTCTGAGCCCTGAGCTCCAGCGGCGCAGAGGGGCCAAAGCAGCCTCTGGTGCGAGTTTTCGAAGTCACCTGCACACGTGGTCGAAGTCCTTTGCACAAACCCCCGTCAGGGATTCAGGCCGTCCGATCAGGGAACCCTCAGGGAAGCCCCTGCACACCGACCGACGTCGCTCAGGAGTCGGTTGGGGTGTCTGGGCTGGTGAAGTCGGTGTGCTCGTGGATGACCTTCCACTCGCCGTCCTCGCGGCGGAAGACACTGGTGGCGCGGAGGGCGAACGGGCGGGGCTCGCCGCCGTCGATCGTGCCGACGAAGCGCACGACCGCCGCGGTGTAGGCCATGTCCCCCACGACATCGGAGGCCATGAGCTCAACGGTGACGTCATGGCCTCCCGCGAGCCGTGCGGCGACGCGTCGGAACGTCGGTTCCAGACGATCCCAGCCTGTGGCCGAGACGCCCACAGCGCCGAAGAGGCTCACCGGGTCCCGGTGGGACCACATGGCGATGCGGTGTGACGGGTCGCCGACGGCGAGGGCGGCCTCGGCAGCATGGAGGGCAGGCCCGGCCCAGCTGAGGAACTCGTCTTGCGGATCCATGGTTCCCTCCTCGTGCAGCCCCTTCAGCATAGGACTGCGCGGAGGTCTCCGGCTACCGTGGTTCACGGCCCTGGACATCGCGACCGGCCGCGTCACGGGGTTCGCTATCTCGCAGACCATCGGCCTCTCCCGCCGCGGCGGGGCTGCCAACATGAATGGGCAGAAAGCCCCACCGAGCACCGCCCCTGCGCCCTCGAGCCGGGCTGCCGGGGCACCTCAGCGGCTCATTTGGCCTTGGGTTCCTTGCCCATGGAGTGGAAGAGCTGGGTGGAGGAGAGGGCGTTGAAGGGCATGGGGATGTTGTGCTCGAGGCCCTTGAGGTGGGCGGCCTTGAGGTCCTTCAGGAGCACGGCGAGGGCCGTGTCGGCGGTCCATTCGGAGACGGAGTCCCAGTTCCGGGCGACCCAGCTGTCCCCGGTGCTGACCTTGAACAGGTTCAGCAGCTCGTCCTGGGGCAGGCTGTAGTGCGCACCGAAGGTGAGCCCTTCGGCCACGGCGTTCATGGTGATGCCCAGGACGAGGTTGTTGACCAGCTTCGCTGCCTGGCTGTTGCCCGGCTGGGCGCCGTAGTAGAAGACGTTGGAGCCGACCGCGTCGAAGTACGGGCGTGCCGCCGTTACTCGGTCCTCGTGGCCGGAGGCCATGATCGAGAGGGTGCCGGCCTGGGCGCCGGTCGCGCCGCCGCTGACGGCGGCGGCGATGAGCTTGACGTCCCCGGCGGCCTCGACCTTCTGGCCGAGCTCGTTCATCGTGTCGGGGTCCAGGGTGCTCATGACGATGATCGTCAGGCCCTTCGGGCCGGCGGAGAGGAGCCCGTCCTTGCCGAGGATGACGTCCAGGTTCTGGGCGTAGTCGCGGACCATGGAGATGACGGTGTCCTGGGCCTGCGCGGCGACGTCCTTCAGGCCCGTGGCGATGGTGATGCCGGCGGCCTTGGCCTTGACGCGGCTGCCCTCGAAGGCGTCGTAGCCGATCACCTCGAACCCGGCCCTGTTCAGGTTCACTGCCATGGGCAGCCCCATAGTCCCCAGTCCGACGAAACCGATTCTCTTGCTCATGATGAGGTCCCTTCCTAGTTCGCGTTCGACGCCGGGGTGATGCCGCGCTCTTCCATGACCTGCCTGAGGAGGGTCAGTGCGTTCAGGACACGGGGGAAACCGACGTAGGGGAGAAGGTGGATCAGTGTGCCCACGATCTTCTCCTTGGTCAGGCCTACGTTGAAGCCGGTGTTGATGTGGAGCTTCAGCTGGGGCTCCGTCCCGAGGGCCACCAGGGTGGAGATCGTGACCATCGTCTGTTCCTGCTGGGTCAGCGACGTCCGCGAGTAGATGTCCCCGAAGGCGAAGGAGACGATGTAGTCCGCCAGGTGCGGGTCAAGGTCCTTGTACGACTCGACCAGCTTGGCGTGGTCGAACGTATTCGAGTGCTCGGTTGAGACGAGCTCCATCATGCGGTCCATGCCGCGCTGATATCGGTCTACAGCCATCGTGGGCTCCTTCGCTGTGCTGTTTGCAACGCCGGTCGCGTTCCGATAGATTGAAACGCTACGTTGCGTTTCAATAGTAGCACCGAATCGCCTGCCGTGGTAGGGGTATAGCGTGGTGACTGATTCGATAGCGGAGGACCCGAGCCCGACGACGGCGTCCGGACACGACAAGCGGCGCGCGCGGACCGAGCGCTCCGTCCTGGATGCCACTCGCGCCGTGCTCGGCGAGGCCGGCTTCGCCGGGTTGACGGTCGAAGGGGTGGCGGCCCGGGCCGGCGTCGCCAAGACGACGATCTACCGCCGGCATCGGTCCAAGACCGACCTCGCACTCGCACTGCTCCTGGAGATGGTGGGAGAGGTGAGCACTCGCCCCTACACCCAGGACACCGCGGCGGAGCTCGTAGCGCTGGTCGACAAGACCGTCGAGCTCATGCAGACCACCGTGATGGGGTTGATCATGAAGGGCCTGGTCTCCGAGGTCGCTGCCGATCCGCAGCTCGCCGAGGTCTACCGGGGGCAGGTCGTCACCCGTCGGCAGGCGGACGTCACCGAGCTTGTCGAGCGCGGCAAAGCCCGTGGGGAGCTCAGGGAAGACCTCGACCCCGAAACGGTCACGGACCTCCTCCTCGGGCCCATCTACTACCGGTTCTTCCTCAGCGGATCTCCCATGGACCGCAGTTTCGGAAGGCGCCTCATCGCGGCGCTCCTTCCGTCACTGGCCCCGGCCGGGCAGACCAGCAGCGGCTGATCCGGCCCGGCCAGCTGGACGCATGCGGCCAACCGCCCGGGCCGGATCCCGTGACTGTCAGCGTCCGGCGCCCTGCGCGTAGAGCGTCGCCGACGCACGGTACGGATGGTCCAATTCGTCGATCGGAGTGAACGCGGTTTCCCTCATGAAGTAGACCGCCACTGAGGCAATCACCATGACCCCGGCGGCACCGGCCGCGACAGGAACCCATCCGAACGAGCCCTCCCCCACGATGAGGGCCGCGATCATCGGTGCGAAACCGGCCAGCAGATTGCCGATCTGATTGCCGACGGCCATGCCGGAGTAGCGCACGGTGCCGGCGAACTGCTCAGCGTAGAACGCAGGCCAGACGCCGTTGTAGGCCGAGAAGAAGAGCGTCATGTTGACGAAGGCGACCACGAAGATCAGCAGCAGGCTGTGCGACGTGATGGCCATGAAGTAGAGCGGAAGGGTCAGCGCACAACCGACGGCCGAGGTGATCATCAGGGGCCGGCGGCCGTACTTGTCGGCGAGTTTCGCCGCGAGCGGGAGCGTGAACATCGAGAGGCCGATGGTGACTGCGTTGATGGTGAGCATCGCGGCACGGTCGATCCCGGCCGTAGTGGTCGCATAGCTGAGGATGAAGACGGTGAAGAGCGACTGGAAGATCGCGATGGTCGTCGCGAGGGCCACACGGACGACGTCGAGGGGTTGGTGCCGCAGGACCTCAACGATCGGCCTGCCCTGAACCTCATTGTTCGTCCTGGCCTCCTCGAACGTCGGCGTCTCGTGGAGGGTGTTCCGCACGAAGATCGTCACCGCCGTGACCACGATGGAGAGCAGGAAGGGCACCCGCCAGCCCCACGAGTACAGGGCTTCCTGCGGAAGGGTCGCGACGGGCAGGAAGACCACCGTCGCGAGGACCATGCCGAGGGCGTAGCCCACCATGACGAAGCTCGAGAAGAATCCGCGGCGGCCCTCGGGCGAATGCTCAAGGGTCAGCACCGACGCGCCAGCGCTCTCTGCTCCCGCCGAGAACCCCTGAAGGAGGCGACAGACTGTGAGCAGGACCGGCGCCCCGATGCCGATCGCGTCGTAGGTCGGCAGGAACCCGATGGCCAAGGACACCAGGCCCATGAGCATCACCGTGAAGAGCAGCGCCTTCTTGCGGCCGATCCTGTCGCCGAAGTGGCCCATCACGACCGCACCGAGAGGCCGTGCGGCGTAGCCGATACCGAACGTGCCGAAGGCGGCGACCACGCCGGCGGTGGGATCCAGCTTGGGGAAGAAGAGCGCGTTGAAGACGAGGGCGGCCGCCGAGCCGTAGATGAAGAAGTCGTAGTACTCGAGGGCGCTGCCAAGAAGCGAGGCGATGGCCGCCTTCTTGGGAGTCCGCTGATGGGTAGTCTGCACGGTGGTTTACCTGCCTTGTCGAATCAGGTCTCTGAGGCTCCGTTGCCGCAAGGAGACGCGAAGGGGTGAGGGCGATGGTTGGCAAAGGCCGAGGGGCGACCGCCATCAGCTGATGGCTACCAGGTCCGACAACCACGGTAGGGGTGTGACCTGCGCAACAGGTGTTCCAGAATGGAACACCGATCGACGCCCGCGCATTGATACCGGAAGCCTAGGAATTCCGCCGACTGGGGTATGAATCCGGCTACCTCGCGACCGAAGGCTTGTCCTCCCGGTCCAGCCCGTACGCGTGCATCTTGCGATAGAGGGTAGTGCGGCCGATCCCCAGTGCGGCGGCGGCCGCGGAACGGTTGCCGCCGGCTCTGCGCAGGGCGTCGACGATCGCGTCGTACTCGAGAGCTTCGATAGTGCTCAGGGAACGCGTCTGGCGCCGGAGGTGCTCCGGGAGGTCGTCGACTCTGAGGACGCGGCCCCCACGCTGGGCGATGAGCAGCTCGAGAGTCGTGCGGAGCTCGGACACGTTCCCGGGCCAGTCCCATCCGACAAGCGCCTGCATCACGGCGGGGGGCACGGCGACGCGATCGTCTTCGGGCCACTCGTCGATGATGGTGCGGACGAGGCCCGGGATGATGTCTCGCATCCTGCGGAGCGCGGGAATCGTCGAGATCGGGGCAAGTGCGACGATCCGTGAGCGGACCTGCTCGCCGAGCGACTCGTCGTCGAAGGTCAGGACGATGCGCGGCCTCGTGTCGGGGGTGCCTTCGCGAGTGCCCGATCCGCGGCGCGCGGCGTCGGCGACGAGGCGCAGCGTCGGCTCGAGGGTCCGGAACCCCGGCAGGTCGAGCACGTCGATGTGGCGGACGACGACGGACCGGCCAGCCTGGATGGCCTGGGTGGCCAGCTCGGCCATGCCGGCCATGCCGGCCGTCGGGGCCGCCGCAGCGTCGAGCGTGAGCGGCTCCTCGCCGTCGGCCCTCGAGGTCAGCCAGTCCCGTGCCGAGTAGTGCTTGCCCGCTCCCGGCGGCCCGGCCAGGGCGACGATGCCGCTGACGCGCGAGGCCGCTTCGAGTTCGGCCGCGTCTGCGGCACGTCCGACGGGCTGGCGTGCCGCAACGTCCTGCGGCGCGTGCTCGTCGTCGTCGCGCCCGTGGAGCTCGAGCGCGAACACGCTGCCGCCTCCCAGCCTGCGAACCTCCGCCGTCTTCGAGGACGCCGGCAGCTCGACAACGTTCGACGGCTCCTTCCATTCGAGCTTCTGGAGCTTGTCCCAGAGGAGCGCGTGGGTGTCCGGGGACATGACGGCAAGTGCGCGGACATCGGCGATGACTGTCTCCGCGCTGAGGACGAGTACGGGGTCCTTGCTCGACCGGGATCGCAGGAAGGCAGCCGTGGCCGCCAGATCGATGGGCGCGTTCATCTCGACCAGGCGCGCCTCGACCTGCTGGGCGGCTTCCCTGGCCATGGCGAGCATGAGCGGGTTCGAGGCCTTGAGGGTCGCCGCGAAGGCGATGGACCCCACGACGCGACCTGTGCGGGGGTCCAGTATCGGAGCCCCCGCGCAGGCCAGCGACTCAAGACTGTCGTTGAAATGCTCAGGGCCGCGGACGAACACCGGTGCGCGGTCTTCCATAGGTGTTCCGAGTCCGTTGGTGCCCAGCGCCGATTCGGAGAAGTCGAAGCCCTCGGTTGCGAAGGCTCGGTCCAGTCTCCGGCCGTCTCCGCGGTCCGTCAGCCGCCGAGCGACGATTTGGCCACTGCGGTCACTCAGGAAGACAGCCACCCGCATGTCGGAGAGAGAGTCCTGCCACCGGTCCAGAACCGGCCCTGCAGCCACGACCAATGGATTCCGCGCGTCGATCGAGTCGATGAAGCGGGGCGGCGCTGGCGTGTTGGACGCGTGGACGCTCACGGAGCGGCGCCAGCTCCGCTCGATGGAGGGGCTGATCCCAGCAAGCTCCTTCTGGACAAGGAGACCGCGCTCAACAAGGAGGTCCCGGGCCGCCCGCAGCCGGTCCAGCTCGCGCGCGTCCCTCTCAGACACGCGAACCTCGGGAGAATGACGGACCCTTCATCCTTCAAGGATCGCAGTGTGATCCATCCACCACCAATACCAATGGCGCAATGGATTGTTCCCGTTCGCGGAATGAACGGCGCGAGCCGAGGGCATGGGGCGCCCGGCGTGGGCTTCCGCGTTCTGCCAGGGCCTCTGGCTTCCATGCTGTCCTCGAGCATGGCCCGTCTGGTGTTCCACATCGGAACACCAGACGGGAGTTGCGCCCCCGGACACTTGATGCAGTGGCCCCGATCACACCGATGTTTTCAACGGGGGCCGACGCAAAAGGAGTATCTCGATGACTATCACCCAGGACGCTTCCACCACCGTCTCCCGCGAGTCGGAGAGCCTCCGAAGCCTCTACGCCGACTGGTCAGACATCATGGCCAACACCGAGCTCACGATGAGGCTTTTCCGGAGCATCTTCGACGAGTGGCACCAGCCCACGACTGAGCCCGAGGACGTCACCTACAAGGAGGAGACGGTCGGCGGGGTGCCCGGCATCTGGGCCTTCCCCGCCGGCGCCGACAAGACCCGCGTGCTCCTCTACACGCACGGTGGAGGCTTCGCCGTCGGCTCCGCCTCAAGCCACCGCAAGCTCGCCGCCCACGTGGCCAAGGCCCTCGGCGTGACGACCTTCGTCCCCGACTACCGCCGGGCGCCCGAGCACCCCCACCCCGCCCAGATCGAGGACGGCGTGGCCGTCTTCGACGCCCTGCTCGAGCGCGGCATCAAGGCCGAGGACATCACGACGATCGGAGACTCCGCGGGCGGGAACCTCGCCGTCGCCATCCCGCTCGCCCTCCGCGAGCAGGGGAAGCCCCTCCCCGGCCGGGTCATCGCCTTCTCCCCCTGGCTCGACATGGAGAACGCCGGCGAGACGCTCGTGACGAACGACGCGACCGACGCCCTCATCACCCGCGAGCTCCTCGAGGGCATGATCGCCGGTGTCCTGGGAGGCCTGACGAGCCCGGACAACCCGCTCGCCAACCCGCTCTACGCCGACTTCACCGGGTTCCCCAAGCTCTACGTGAACGCGGGGGGCGCGGAATCCCTGCTCGACAACGCGACGCGGCTCGTCGACAAGGCTCAGGCGGCTGGGGTCGATGTGACGCTGTCCATCGCGCCCGGCCAGCAGCACGTCTTCCCGTTCCTTGCGGGCCGTGCCCCGGAGGCGGACCAGGAGATCGCCAAGATCGCCCAGTGGTACCGCGCCTGACCCCCAACGAACCCCATCTGACACGAGAGACAAAGGAGTCCTCATCATGACTGCACAGGACAACGCGCCGGTCGAGAACTTCGACGCCATCGTCATTGGCGCCGGCTTCGGCGGCATCTACCAGCTCCACACGCTGCGCGACCAGCTGGGCCTGAAGGTCCGTGCCTTCGACCGCGCCGGCGGCGTGGGCGGCACCTGGTACTGGAACCGGTACCCCGGAGCCATGTCGGACACGGAGAGCTTCGTCTACCGGTACTACTGGGACAAGGAGATGCTCCAGGAGTGGGACTACGACCACCGGTACCTCAACCAGCCCGACATCCTCGCCTACCTCGAGGCGGTCGTCGAGAAGCACGACCTGGCCCGTGACATCCAGCTCAACACCGAGATCACGGCCATGGACTTCGACGAGTCGACCGACCGCTGGACCGTGACGACGGGCGACGGCGCGACCTACACCGCGCGCTACATCATCTCGGCGCTGGGGCTGCTCTCCTCGACGAACTTCCCGACGTTCCCGGGCATGGACAACTTCAAGGGACGGATCGTCCACACGGGCGCCTGGCCGGAGGACCTCGACATCACGGGCAAGCGCGTCGGTGTCATCGGCACCGGTTCGACGGGCACGCAGGTCGTCTGCGCCGCGTCCAAGATTGCCTCGCACCTGACCGTCTTCCAGCGCTCGCCGCAGTACAGCGTGCCGTCCGGAAACGGTCCGGTCACCCCCGAGTACGTGCAGGAGAAGCGGGAGAAGTACGACGAGATCTGGGAGCAGGTCCGCGGCTCGGTCGTTGCGTTCGGCTTCGAGGAGAGCTCGGTTGCCGCCATGAGCGTCACGGAGGAGGAGCGCGAGCGCCGTTTCCAGGCCGCCTGGGACCGGGGCAACGGCTTCCACTTCATGTTCGGCGCCTTCGGCGACATCGCGATCGACCCGGAGGCCAACGAGGCGGCCGCAGCCTTCATCCGCAAGAAGATCGCCGAGATCGTCAAGGATCCGGAGACTGCCCGCAAGCTCACTCCGACCGACCTCTACGCGAAGCGGCCGCTCTGCAACTGGGACTACTACGAGTCCTACAACCGCGACAACGTGGAGCTCGTGAGCATCAAGGAGAACCCGATCGAGGAGATCACTCCCGAGGGACTGCGCACGGCGGACGGCGTGGTCCATGAGCTCGACGTGATCGTCTTCGCGACCGGCTTCGACGCCGTCGACGGCAACTACCTGCGCATGAACATCCGCGGCCGAGACGGACTGACGATCCAGGACCACTGGAAGAACGGCCCGACCAGCTACGTCGGCGTCACCACGGCCCACTTCCCGAACCTGTTCATGATCCTGGGCCCGAACGGCCCGTTCACCAACCTGCCGCCCTCGATCGAGGCCCAGGTCGAGTTCATCACGGAGATGATCCGTTCGGCCGAGGCTGATGGTGTGACAACCATCGAACCCACGGTCGAGGCCGAGGAGAAGTGGACCCAGACGTGCCAGGAGATCGCCGACATGACGCTCTTCCCGAAGGCTGACTCCTGGATCTTCGGCGCCAACATCCCGGGCAAGCCGAACACTGTCATGTTCTACATGGCCGGGCTCGGGGCCTACCGCGGGGTGCTCGCAGAGGTCGCCGAGAAGGGCTACGAGGGGTTCGCGCTCCGCTCGCCCGCAACCGTCTAGCCGCGACGCCGCGTGGGGGCCGCCGACCAGACGGCCCCCACGCGGCGCTTGGCAGTCGATCCGCACCAGATCCGACCCAGAGGAATTCCCATGCACGCCTACGCTGTTCTCAGCAACACCGCCCATGCCATCACGGATATCGAGCTGCCCACCAACGAGCCGACCGGAACCGAAGTCCGGCTGCGCGTGGTGCGCTCGGGAATCTGCCACACCGACACCCACCTGCGCGAGGGCTACTACGATCTCGGGAGCCGAGGAAGGCTCAACCTCGTTGACCGGGGCATGACGTACCCCATGGTGATGGGCCACGAGGTCGTCGGCGTCGTGGAGGCTGTGGGCCCCGACGCGCTTGGGGTCCAGATCGGTCAGACCAGGCTCGTCTTCCCCTGGATTGGCTGTGGCTCGTGCGATGCCTGCCGGGCCGGCCACGAGAACCTCTGCCCGGCTCCGCAGAACCTCGGCGTCGCGCGTCACGGCGGCTACGCGGAGCACATCTCGGTTCCGCACCCGCGGTACCTCCTCGACATCGATGGACTCGACGAGAGCTGGGCGGCAACGCTCGCATGCTCGGGTCTCACCGCCTACAGCGCCGCCCGCAAGGCTCTGCCGGATACACCCACCGTCCCCGTCGTCGTCATCGGGGCGGGTGGCGTAGGCCTCACGGCCATCGCGACCCTCGCGGCCCTCGCGGCCCTCGGGCACCGTGCGATCTGCGCCGTCGACCTTCAGGAGCGCAACCTCGACCTGGCCCGCGAACTGGGCGCCAGCACGGTGATCCGCGCGGACCAGGACAACGTCGCGGCGGCCATCACGGGCGCGCTCGGCGGTCCCGTCGCGGCCGTCATCGACTTCGTGAACACAGGCAAGACGGCGTCGGTGGCCTTCGACATCCTCCAGAAGGGCGGCCGCATGGTCCAGGTCGGCCTCTTCGGCGGAGAGCTGATCGTGCCGACTGCCCTGCTGACGCTCAAGATCATCACCATCCAGGGAAGCTTCGTCGGCTCGCTGGGCGAACTGGGCGAACTCGTCGCCCTCGCGAAGACTGGAGCGCTGCCGCACATCCCGATCATCGAGGGGACGCTCAGCGCCTCCGAGGTCGATGCGGCCCTCGACAGGCTCGCCAACGGCGGGGTCCCGGGGCGCATCGTCCTCGGTGCCGCCGCCTCCATGTCCTGATGACCCTGCAAGGAAAGACTGCATCACCGTGAGCATCTACCAGACCGTCAATCCCGCCACCGGCCAGTCCGTGGCGTCCTTCCCCGCGCTGAGCGACACCGAGGTCGAGGATGTCCTCTCCCAGTCCGCCGAGGCCTACGCGTCGTGGCGGAAGGCCCCGCTCAAGGACCGGGCGGCTGTCCTTAAGCGGGCGGCCGAGCTCCACCGCGAGCGCGCGGACGATCTCGCAGCCCTCCTGACCCTCGAGGTAGGAAAGCCGATCGCCGAGGCACGCGGCGAGGTGGCCCTCGTGGCGAACATCTACGAGTACTACGCCGACCACGCGGAGGAGTTCCTCGACGACGAGCAGCTGAGCATCGCAGGACCCGGCGAGGCGATCGTGCGCACGGAGCCGATCGGCCCGATCGTCGGCGTGATGCCGTGGAACTTCCCGTACTACCAGGTGGCGCGGTTCGCGGCACCCAACGTGGTCCTGGGCAACACCGTGATCGTCAAGCACTCCCGCAACTGCCCGCAGTCCGCACTCGCCATCGAGTCGATCCTGAAAGAGGCGGGCGTGCCCGCGGGCGTCTACATCAACGCGTTCGCGACGAGCGGCCAGATTGCCACCATGGTTGCGGACCCCCGAGTCCGCGGTGTCTCACTCACCGGTTCGGAAAAGGCCGGCTCGGCGGTGGCGGAAGTTGCGGGCCGCCACATGAAGAAGTTCGTCCTCGAGCTGGGCGGATCCGATCCGTTCATCGTCCTTGCCGACGCCGACCTCGACCGGGCTGTCTCCGACGCTGTTGCCGGCCGCCTCTACAACGCCGGTCAGGCGTGCACGGCCTCGAAGCGCTTCATCGTCGAGGACGGGGTCTACGACGAGTTCCTCTCGCGCTTCGCCGAGGCCATGAAGGCGGTCCAGCCGAACGACCCGATGGATTCGGGGACCAGGATGGGCCCCCTCGCGTCACGTGCAGCCGCCGAGGAGCTCGCCGAGATCGTCGACGACGCCATCCTCCACGGCGCTACCGCAGTCGCCGGAAGCACACCGGGCCGCGAAGGCGCGTTCTTCCCGCCGACCGTCCTGACCGGTGTCGTCCCCGGGACCCGGGCCTACTCCGAGGAACTGTTCGGCCCCGTGGCGGTCGTCCACCGCGCCTCGTCCGCGTCGCACGCTGTCGAGATCGCCAACGATTCCGCCTACGGCCTCGCGGCCTCGGTCTACACGACCGACGAGGCCGCTGCGAGGGAGATCGCTGCCCAGCTCGAGGCTGGCATGGTCTGGATCAACAGCGTCAGCCGCAGCGCCCCGGACCTCCCGTTCGGCGGGGTCAAGCTCTCCGGCGTCGGCCGCGAGCTCTCGCGCTTCGGGATCAACGAATTCGCCAACAAGAAGCTCGTGCGCATTCCGAAGCCTTCCGCGGGGGCCAGCGCCTAGGGATCGCAGCGATGGCCGGCGCGTCCCCGGTTCTGCCCACCGTCCGCCGACGGCGCGTGGGCGGAACCGGGGGCGCTGTTTCGCGTCTACGGCGAGCTGGCGCCGTCGGCCCCGCCTGCATCCTGCGGCTCGCGCGACGGCCACACGGTTTCCGCGAGGCGGAGGATGGCCCGAAGTGCCATGTTGTCGTCGTCGGGCATCCAGGCCATGCGCAGCTGGATGGGCAGAGTTGGATCGAGCACCCGCAGGAACCTGACGTGCGGATCCACCACGTTGTCCGCCACCGAGGAGACTGTCAGCGAGCATCCCACCTCCGCGCCGACGAGGGCCATGGCGGTCCATGAGTCTGGCACCACCTGGACAATGTCGGCATCGAAGCCAGCTTCCATGCTGAGGCGCCGCAGCCGGTCCCCGAGGACCGAGCCCTCATGCGCGGGAAGCGCCACGAAGGGCTCCCCCGCGAGCTCCGCCATGTGCACTTCGGACTGGGCAGCAAGCCGATGCGACGCCGGGACCGCCAGGACGAGTCCCTCGTCGGCGATGACGCGGGTGTTGACGCCACCCGGGACGAAATCCCAGCGGCCGAGACAGATCTCGACCTCGCCGCGCAGCACCTTCCCGAGTGCGGGCAGAGCAAAGTTCTGGCTGTCGAGGCCGAAAGTGATACCGGGATGGCGGCGCCGGACCTCACGCGCGAGGATTCCGATGAGGACGTGGGTCGAGGCGCCCGAATAGGCAACGCGCACGAGCCCGACGTCGCCTCTGCTCGCCGCGTGCACGGCAGACTCGGCTCGTCGCGCCGTCTCAAGCATGTCCCGCGCAGGTTCGATGAGGGCGCGGCCCTCCTCCGTGAGCCGGACATTGCGCGTGCTGCGCACGAAGAGATCTGCCTTGAGTTCGCGCTCGAGCTGGCGGATGATCCGGCTGACGGGCGGTTGCGCCATGTGGAGGCGTTCCGCGGCGCGCCCGAAGTGAAGCTCCTCCGCAACCGCGAGGAAGACACGAATCTGCTGCAGCTCCATACCCGAGATTATTGCAGGAATTACATCGATCTGGCGATCAATAAGTATTGGACGAGTAGTAATAGCCGGTGGGATCGTTGATGTAAGCCGCCGCAGATGTCGACGAGGAAGAGGTTGAGATGACTGCCCAGACCATCAGCACGGATCCCCAGGTCGGGGATCCGCGTGAAGCCGGCAGCGCCGTCGGGGACGCCTTCGGCCGCTCGTCGACTGGCCCACTCGCCGGCCTCGTCATCGCGGACTTCAGTCGGGTCCTGGCTGGCCCGTACTGCACGATGCTCCTTGCCGATCTGGGCGCCACCGTCATCAAGGTCGAGGGCCCTCTGGGCGACGAGACGCGAGCCTGGAAACCCCCGGTCCGCGACGGCGAATCGACCTACTACCTCTCGATCAACCGGAACAAGCGCTCGATCGCCCTCGACTTCGCAGACCCCCAGGATCTGGCCGCCGCGCAGGACATCGCATCGCGGGCCGACGTGCTCATTGAGAACTTCAAGCCCGGCGGACTCGAGCGCTTCGGCCTCGACTACGGGACGGTCTCGGCAACCAACCCCGAGATCGTCTATGCCTCCATCACCGGCTTCGGCACCGCGGGCGGAGCGGCTCTGCCCGGTTACGACCTTCTCGTGCAGGCGCACTCGGGCCTGATGAGCCTCACGGGCGCGCCCGAGACGCCGGCCTTCCGCTCCGGCGTCGCCGTCTTCGACGTCATGACAGGCCTCCACGCGGCCATCGGCGTCCTCGCGGCCCTCAAGGATCGCTCCGACAGCGGAAAGGGCCAGCGCATCGAGGTCAACCTGATGTCCTCGGCGCTGTCCGGGATGGTCAACCAGACGGCCGGCTACCTCCTCAGCGGCCGCGTCCCGGGCCGGATGGGCAATGAGCACCCCAGCATCTACCCCTACGAGCCGTTCCCGACGGCGGACGGCGACATCATCATCGCCATCGGCAACGACCGGCAGTTCCGGGTGCTGTGCAACGTCGTCGGCGCCCCCGAACTCGCCGAAGACCCGCGGTTCGCGACAGCGCACTCGCGGAGCATCAACCGCGCCGAGCTCCGGCCGCTCCTCGTCCAGCTGCTCTCGCAGCACGGCGCTGCGGAGTGGTTCAGTATCCTGACGGACGCACGGCTCCCCAGCGCCCCGATCAACGACGTCGCTGACGGCATCCGCTTTGCCGAGCAGATCGGCCTGGACCCGGTCGTCTCGGTGGGCGACGGCGATGGGTCGCTGCCGGGGGTGCGCAACCCCATCACGTTCTCGCGGACGCCCGCGAGCTACGACCTCGTTCCCCCGGGCCTCGACGCCGACAGGGACCCCATCATGACCTGGCTGCACCAGCCCCGCTGACCCACCATCTCCCGTCATCCGGCACTCGAGCGAAGGACCTTCGATGTCAACCGCCACCACCACCGTCACCACCACGACCTCGGACTACTTCCGTCTGGACGATGGCCTCACGCCCGAGGAGATCGCGATCCGAGACAAGGTCCGCGCCTTCGCCGAGGAGCGCGTCCTGCCCATCATCAACGAATACTGGGAACGCGCGGAATTTCCTGAGGAACTGCTGCCCGGCCTGGCCGAGCTCGGCATCATCGGCACCTTCATCAAGGGCTACGGATGCCCCGGCATGAGCCGGAAGGCGGCCGGGATGGTGGCACGGGAGATGGCCCGGGCGGACGGGAGCATCAACACGTTCCTGGGCGTGCATTCCAACCTGTGCATGGGCACCCTGTCGATGCTGGGCAGCGAGGAGCAGAAGCAGCGGTGGCTGCCGGCACTGGCCCGGATCGAGAAGACGGGAGCGTTCGCGCTGACGGAGCCGGACCATGGTTCGGACTCCGTGGCGCTGGAGACGAGCGCCCGCCGCGATGGGGACGAGTGGGTGCTGGACGGTCACAAGCGCTGGATCGGCAACGGGCACGCCGCCGACGTCGTCGTCCTGTTCGCCCGCAACACCGAGGACGGGCAGGTGAACTGCTTCGTGGTGGAGAAGGGCCCGGACGGCCTCCACCCCGCGGGCTACAACCCGACCGTGATCACGGGCAAGATCGGCAAGCGCGCCATCCTCCAGGCCGACATCGTCATCGACGGCCTGCGCATCCCGGAGGCGAACCGGCTCACGGGGTGCCGCTCCTTCAAGGACGTCGCCCGTGTCCTGCAGGCCACCCGCGGCGGTGCGGCCTGGGAGGCCGTCGGCCACGCGATGGCAGCGTTCGAGATCGCCTCCGAGTACGCGAAGACCCGAATCCAGTTCGGCAACCCGATCGGCTCCTACCAGCTCGTGCAGAACAAGCTCGCGAACATGCTCTCGGAGCTGACCGCGATGCAGCTGATGTGCGACCGGATGGCCGAGCTCGCCGAGCGGGGCGACCTGACCAACGCGCAGGCCGCGATGGTCAAGATGGCCACCTCGCAGAAGGCCAAGTGGATCTGCAACGAGGCCCGCGACATGCTCGGCGGGCAGGGGCTCCTGCTGGAGAACCACATCGCCCGGCACATGACCGACATGGAGGTCGTGGCCACCTACGAGGGCACCGACTCGATGCAGTCCCTCATCATCGGCCGCGACATCACCGGCATGTCAGCGTTCCGCTGACCCCACTGTCTGCAAGGAAGAAGGAGAACATGGCTGAGGCGTTTCTGGTGGGTGGGGCGCGGACCCCGGTGGGGCGGTATGGGGGGGCGCTGTCCTCGGTGCGTCCGGATGACCTGGCGGCCCTGGTGGACGAGGTGGTCCTGGGCAACGCGAACGGGGCCGGGGAGGAGAACCGGAACGTGGCCCGGATGGCGTGGCTGCTGGCCGGCTACCCCGACGCCGTGCCGGGGATCACGGTGAACCGGCTGTGCGCCTCGGGCCTGTCCGCGATCATCATGGCCTCGCACATGGTCAAGGCCGGCGCCGCGGACCTCGTCGTCGCGGGCGGGGTGGAGTCGATGTCGCGGGCCCCGTGGGTGATGGAGAAGCCCGGCACGGCGTTCGCGAAGCCCGGTGCGGTGTTCGACACCTCGATCGGGTGGCGGTTCACCAACCCGGCCTTCCTCTCCGGGGAGCTCTCCCGGGGCGGCAAGGCGTCGTACTCCATGCCGGAGACTGCGGAGGAGGTCGCCCGCGTCTACGGCACCTCCCGCGAGGACTGCGACGCGTTCGCCGTCCGCTCCCACGAGCGGGCGCTCGCCGCGATTCAGGCGGGCCGGTTCGCCGAGGAGATCGTGCCGGTGACGGTCACGGGCCGCAAGGGTGTCCAGACGGTCGTGGACACCGACGAGGGCCCGCGGGCGGGCACCACGATGGACGTCCTCGCCGGGCTCCGCCCGGTCGTGGCTGGCGGCTCCGTGGTCACGGCGGGCAACGCCTCGACCCTGAACGACGGCGCCTCGGCGATCGTGGTGGCCTCCGAGGCCGCCATCGAGCGCTTCGGCCTGGCCCCGCGCGCGAGGATC
The DNA here is from genome assembly GCF_030908215.1 of Sinomonas sp. ASV486. Taxonomy (GTDB): domain Bacteria; phylum Actinomycetota; class Actinomycetes; order Actinomycetales; family Micrococcaceae; genus Sinomonas; species Sinomonas puerhi. The sequence continues at coordinate 175,393 of NZ_JAVFJK010000011.1, forward strand.
CTGGACGGCGCCTCCGCCGGGGTCGCCCCGGAGGTCATGGGGATCGGCCCGGTCCCGGCCACCCGCAAGGTCCTGGACCGGGCGGCCCTCTCCGTGGCGGATCTGGGTGCGGTGGAGCTCAACGAGGCCTTCGCCTCCCAGTCCCTGGCCGTGATGCGCGAGCTCAAGCTCGACCAGGACACCGTCAACGCCGACGGCGGCGCGATCGCCCTGGGGCACCCGCTGGGCTCCTCCGGGTCCCGCCTCGTCGTGACCCTGCTGGGCCGCATGGACCGCGAACTCACCGGCCCGGGCCGGAGGCTCGGCCTCGCCACGATGTGCGTCGGGGTCGGCCAGGGCGCCGCCCTCCTCATCGAGGGCATCTAGATGGCCCAGGCGAACACGACTCCAGCCGAGGCCACCGTGGGCATCGGCGCGCAGGGCCGCACGGCGGGGCCGGGCACCGCGTCGAGCGGGCCGACTGCGGCGGGGGGCGAGGGGGCGGCGTCATCCGCCAGCTCGCCCCAGGAGGGCGCCAGCCCCGCGCAGCAGGGCGGGGCCCGCCTGGACGCGTCCGGGTTCAGCACGCTCGTGGTGGCGGAGCGGGCTGACCGGGTGCATGCGCGGCTGCACCGCCCCGCGGTGCGCAACGCGATCGATGCGACGATGGTGGACGAGCTGCACGCCGTGTGCGCGCACCTCGAGGCGAACCCGAAGGTCCTGATCCTCTCCGGCACCCCCGCCGACGCGGAGACAGGGGCGAAGGGGGTCTTCGCCTCCGGGGCGGACATCGCCCAGCTGCGCGAACGCCGCCGCGACGACGCCCTGGCCGGGATCAACTCGACCGTCTTCGACCGCATCGCGCGCCTCCCGATGCCCGTCATCGCCGCCCTGGAGGGGTACGCCCTCGGCGGCGGGGCCGAGCTGGCCTACGCCGCCGACTTCCGCATCGGCACCCAGTCGCTGCGGGTCGGGAACCCCGAGACCGGGCTGGGGATCATGGCCGCGGCCGGGGCCACCTGGCGCCTCCGCGAGCTCGTCGGCGAGCCCCTCGCGAAGGAGGTCCTCCTCGCGGGCAAGGTCCTCACCGGCGAGGAGTGCCTCGCGGCGGGCCTGGTCACCGAACTCGTCGAGCCCGAGGCCCTGCTCGATGCCGCGCACGCCCTCGCGGACCGGATCGGTGCGCAGGACCCCCTCGCGGTGCGGATCTCCAAGGCCGTGTTCCACACCCCGCGGGAGGTCCACCCCCTCATCGACACCCTGGCCCAGGGCATGCTCTTCGAGTCCCAGGCCAAGTTCGACCGCATGCAGGCATTCCTCGACCGAAAGAAGAAGCAGTGATGGGAAAGATCAACCTGGCCGACGGGCTCCCCGCACGCGTGGGGGTCCTGGGCGGAGGCAGGATGGGCGCCGGCATCGCGCACGCGTTCCTGATGAAGGGCGCTGAGGTGGTCGTGGTCGAGCGTGACGAGCAGGCCGAGGAGGGCGCGCGGGAACGGGTCGAGTCCTCCGTCGCGAAGTCCATCGAGCGCGGCGTGGTGGACGGCAATCTGGACGAGATCCTGGAGTCGTTCAGCACTTCGCTGGACTATGCCGCGTTCGCCGACCGCGACCTGGTCGTCGAGGCGGTGCCGGAGGACCCGGAGCTCAAGAAGGCGGCCTTGACCGGCGTCGAGGCCGTGCTGGGCGCGGGGGCGTTCCTGGCCACGAACACGTCCTCCCTGTCGGTGTCCAAGCTGGCGGAGTCCCTGGCCCGGCCGGAGCGGTTCCTGGGCCTGCACTTCTTCAACCCGGTCCCGGCCTCGACCCTCATCGAGGTCGTCGTGGCGGAGAAGACCTCCCCGGAGCTGGCCGCCGCGGCGAAGACCTGGACCGAGGCGCTCGGGAAGACCGCCGTCGTCGTCCGAGACGCCCCCGGCTTCGCCTCCTCCCGCCTCGGCGTCGCCATCGCGCTCGAGGCGATGCGCATGGTCGAAGAGGGCGTCGCCAGTGCGGAGGACATCGACAACGCCATGGTCCTGGGCTACAAGCACCCCACCGGGCCGCTGAAGACCACCGACATCGTCGGACTCGACGTCCGCCTCGGCATCGCCGAATACCTCCACTCCACCCTCGGCGAACGCTTCGCCCCCCCACAGATCCTGCGCGACAAGGTCGCCAACGGCGAACTCGGCCGCAAGACCGGCAAAGGCTTCTACACCTGGAACTGACCCCCACCCCTGCCGTTGAGGGGTCCCTGGCGGCCCGCTGAGGGGTCACTGGCACCCCAATGAGGGGTCCCGGCAGGGCTTCTACCCCAGCCAGAGACCCCGCAAGGGTGTGCCAGTGACCCCGCAAGCGCCCGCCAGAGACCCCACAAGGGTGCGCCAGAGACCCCACACTCCCTCGCCAGAGACCCCACAAGCACGACAGCGCCCTCCCGCCCGAACGCGTCAGGCCGCCACCCGCCTCCTCAGCGACAGGGCGAGAACGCCAGCCGCGAGCGCGGGGACGCTGCCGGAGACGAGCATGGCCGCGTGCGCCCCGAGGTGTTCGGCGAGCCAGCCGAGCATCGGCCCGCCGAGCGCCTGGCCGCCGATGAGCACCATGGTGTAGAGGCTCATGACCCGGCCGCGGATGCCCATGTTGGCACTTGTCTGGACGAGTTGATTGGCGGAGGTCAGGAACGTGAGGGCGCAGAACCCGGACACGGCCACCAGGGCGCAGAACAGCGGCATCGACGGCGCGAACGCGGCGACGGCGAGCATCGCCCCATAGAGCCCGGCGCCAAGCACCACCGTCCGCAGCCGCAGCCTCACCCGCCGTGCGGAGGCGATGGCCCCCGACAACGCCCCAACAGCAACCATGGTGTTGAGCAGCCCGTACCCGCCCGCGCCCACGGAAAACACGTGGTCTGCGTAGGCGGCGAGCAGTACGGGCAGGCTCATCGCGAAGAGGGAGACGACGCCGGCCATCACCCACGGCCAGCGGATGGTCGGCTTGGCCCACGCGTAGGCGACGGCCTCGCGGAGCATCCCGCGGGAGGCGGGCGTCGGGGTGGCAACCACGAGCTCGTCCCGGCGCAGGAGCGAGAGCATGACGGCGGTGACGCAGCATGCGAACGCGTTGACCACGAACGCCCATCCACCGCCCACCGCAGTCAGGAGCCATCCGGCCACGGCAGGACCGATGAGCGCGCCGAGCTGGAACGTCGTCGAGTTCACGCTGATCGCGTTGCGGAGATAGGTCGGCCCGACGAGCTCGTTGACGAACACCTGCCGCGCGGGCTGGTCGAGCACGGTGACGAGGCCCAGCACGAGCGCGATCGCGTAGACGTTCCACACGGCCAGTGCGCCGGTGAGGGTAAGGGCTCCGAGTGCAGCGGCGCACGTGCCGGCGCCGATCGCGCAGACCTGCAGGAGCCGGCGCTTCGAGAAGCGATCGGCGAAGAGGCCGCCCCACGGGCCGAGCAGCAGCACGGGCGTGAACTGGAGCGCCACGGTCACGCCTACTGCGGTGACGGACCCGGTGAGCTCGAGGACGAGCCAGTCCTGGGCGATGCGCTGCATCCACAGCGCGACGACGGCCACGAAGTGCGCGGCAGTGAACATCCTGAAGTTGGGGACGGTGAGCGAGATGAAGGTGTGCCGCCACGGGAGGCGTTCATGCACGACGCCGAGTGGTCCGGTGGGCGGGGCGAGGGTGCGTGGGAGGGCGGCCGGGGCTGGTGAGGCGGTTGCGGGCAGGGCTGAGCTGGGCGTGGTCACGGGGATGTCCTGTGTAGTCCTGGTTACGTTCGGGTTGCCGGTGTCGATCGACTCCTTCAACCGTATGCAGGCGCAATCAATTGCGGAAGGTTATTTTCGCTCTAACTGCTATTGCGCTTCACAATGCGATGGGAGCACCATGGCGACGTGGCAGCGACTCTCTTCGACCCGTCCCACCTGCGCAGCTTCCTCGCCGTGGCCGAGAACCTTTCCTTCACGCTCGCCGCCGAGCGCCTCGGGCTCGCGCAGCCGACGGTGAGCCAACATGTCTCCAAGCTCGAGAAGTCGGCTGGCCGCCTCCTTCTGGTCCGCGACACGCATGGCGTGCGGCTCACGGACAACGGAGACGCGATGGCGGGCTTCGCGCGCACCATCCTCGCCGCGCACGACGACGCCGCCCGCTACTTCCGCGGTGAGGCCATGCGCGGCCGCCTGCGCTTCGGCACCGCGGACGATCTGGCGATCACGGGCCTGCCGCGGATCCTGCGCGAGTTCCGCCGGGCGTATCCCCAGCTCAACCTCGAGCTCACCGTGAGCCAGAGCGACGACCTGTACCGCCGCCTCAAGGCCGGCCAGCTCGACCTCGTCTTCATCAAGTGGGTCGCGGGCGCGCAGGAAGGCACGGTGGTGCGGCACGACGTGTTCTCGTGGGTGGGCGTCGAGCAGACGGCCCTTGACCCAGCCGGACCGGTTCCGCTCGTGGTCTACCCCGCGCCGAGCCTGTCCCGGAACCTCGCGATCCAGGCGCTCGAGGCCAGCGGGCGGACATGGAAGGTAACGTGCAGCACGAAGCAGATCGCGGGCGTCCTCGCCGCCATCCGCGCTGGCCTGGGCGTCGGCGTCATGCCCACGACGCTCGTCCCCGAGGACCTGGCCATCATCACGCACCGCTTCGACCTGCCGCCAGTGGGCGATGTCGACTTCACGCTCATCCGCAATCCGCTCGCGAACTCGGCGGCCGTGGACGCGCTCACCGAGGCGATCATGGGCCGCCCCCTCTCCCGCAAGTGACGGACGCCACGGAGGCGCCAGGGGGCCGTGGAGTAGAATTGGCCGCGATGAACCGCACAATGTTCAAGTCCAAGATCCACCGCGCTACGGTCACCCACGCTGATCTGCACTACGTCGGCTCGGTGACGATCGACCTTGACCTGCTCGAGGCCGCGGACATCATGCCCGGCGAGCTCGTGTCCATCGTCGACATCACCAACGGCGCGCGCCTCGAGACGTACACGATCGCGGGCGAGCGCGGTTCGGGCGTCATCGGCATCAACGGTGCGGCCGCGCACCTCATCCACGAGGGCGACCTCGTCATCCTCATCACGTACGCCTCGATGACGGACCAGGAGGCGCGCGAGTTCGTGCCCACCGTGGTCCACGTCGACAAGGACAACCGGATCGTGCAGCTGGGCACAGACCCAGCCGAGGGCCACGGCGCCGGCATGCTGCGCCCGCCGTTCGCGATCCAGGCACACCTCAACTAGCGCGCCGGCCGTCCGACCGCGGCCCTCCCCAGGCACTGCCCACTCACACCAGGACGCCCCTTACACGACGACGTCGTTCGGCGGCGGCAGGGTCGTGCCGTCACGCAGCACGATCGGACCCACCGGCTGTGATGGCCCGGGCGACGGCGGGAGCGGTTTCGGCGCAGGCGTGGGCGTGGGAGGCCGCGGCAGCGTGATCGCGGCACCGAACGCGGGCGGCGCGGGCCGCTTCAATGAGGGGTCGACGACGTCTGCGAGGCCCGCGCTCGCGTCCGCGCGCGGAACCCCGAGTGCGGGAAGGCCCAAGAGCTGCAGGACCGTCCGGGGCACGTCGACGTGCGAGGACCAGCGGCTGTCGATGGTCTGCTTCACATTCCCGCCGAACACGAGAAGGGGAACCCGCGGACCGAAGGCGAGCTGCACGCCGTCGGCCGTGTGCTCGACGTTGGGGGTCGCAACGTGCTCGTCCCAACCGCCCCAGTCGTCCCACGTGAGGAAGAAGACGGTGTCCGCCCAGCCGCCGGACTGCACCACGGCGTCGACGCTCTGCCAGATCTTCTTCATGCCTATCGTGACGTCCGCGAGAGGGTGCTCGTCCTCCGGGGAGTCGTGCCACACGTAGGAGAGCTGAGGGAGGGTGCCGGCCTTGGCGTCGGCCAGGAAGTGGGCCGAGGTCACGAGGTTCTTGGAGCCCTTGAGCTGCTTGTAGAAGCCGGCAGGGTAGTCGTTGGAGCCGGTGTAGCACTTCCACGTGACCCCGTGGGCGTCGGCCATCCCCGGCACCGACGGCATGTCCCACAGTGGCGGCGGCTGGGTCCGCGACGGATTCTTGAGCGTGGGGCTCTGGCCGCCCACGAGAAGCAGGTGATTGGGCGTCGAATTGGTCCCGAAGCCAGCGCAGTGGTTCTCGAAGAAGGCCCCCGTAAGCGCGAGGTAGGCGTAGAACGGGAGGACGTTGAGCGTGTCGACCTGCGTATGCGTGGCTGTGTTCTGGCCCGTGAGCCACTTGTCGTAGGCGATGCGGTCGTGTCGTGGGTCGGACGTCGGCGGATTGGCCTGGACGGGCCAGCCGGTGGCGACGTTGACGCCGTAGGGGCGCAGGCCGCCGAAGTAGTTGTCCGTAGTGTGGTTCTCTTGGATGAAGACGACGACTCGCCTGGCAGATGACGTAGGCATACAGAACCCGCTCTCACTCGGTGCCTCCTGTCATAGGGTAGAGGCCATGCCCCGCGCGTTCCAGCCCTCCCGCAGTCTGGGCCCAGTGCTAGGGGAAATCGGGTGCTAGGCGTGCTCTCGGGATTCGCCGTCGTCTGGGTGATCATCGGCGCGGGCTGGCTCATGGCCAAGCTGCGCCTGTTGGGCGACGGCGCACAGGGCGTCCTGAGCCGGCTCTCCTTCTTCGTTGCGAGCCCCGCGCTCCTGCTCGAGACGCTCAGCAAGGCCAACCTCCCGGCCGTCTTCTCGACCCACCTGCTCGTCATCGGGGTGAGTTCGACGGCGGTCGGCCTCCTCTCGTTCGCGGTGTTCCGATGGTGGCGGCGCAGATCCCTTCCCGAGGCGCTCATCGCGTCGATGAGCTCGGCCGTGGCCAACTCGGGGAACCTCGGCATCCCCATCTCCGTCTTCGTCCTCGGGGACGCGAGCTATGTGGCGCCGCTGCTCATCTTCCAGCTCGCGCTGTTCACGCCCGCATACCTCCTCATGCTCGACGGCACGACAGCGACGGCGAAGCCGGGTGCCGCCCGCGCCCTGCAGTTCGTGCTCCCGATCGTGACGAACCCGAACATCATCGGCTCCCTCATCGGGCTCGTGCTCGCGGGCACCGCCTGGACGCCGCCGGAGCTCATCATGCAGCCGATCCACCTCATCGGCGGGGCTGCGATCCCGGCCATGCTCATGGCGTTCGGCATCTCGCTGCACGGATCCCGGCCCCTCAAGGCGGTCGACGGACGCCGCGTCGACACTGGCATAGCAACGGTCATCAAGATCGCCGTCCATCCGCTCATCGCGTTCATCCTCGGACGCTACGCCCTCGGCCTCGACGGGCACGCCCTGTTCGCCGCCGTCGTCGCCACCGCCCTTCCCACGGCCCAGAACGTCTACATCGCGGCGCAGCGCTACCAGCACGGGATCGTCGTCGCGAAGGACACCGTGCTCATCACCACGGTCGTGGCCGTTCCCGCGATGGCGGTCATGGCCGCCTTCCTGACCGCGTAGACCGCCAAGGACCCCACAACGGACGGCCAGAGACCCCTCAACCGAACCTCCCTCGGTTGAGGGGTCTCTGGCGGGACGTTGAGGGGTCTCTGGCCGCGTCAGAGCAGATTCGCCTTGAGGGTGGCGGCAACGAAGCGCCCGAAATGCTCCGGGGTCCACCCGCGCTTGAGGACAAGCGTCTCGTACAGCTCGGCGGACGTCGTCATGAAGAAGACGTCTGCGGCCTCGGCTTCCGAGAGTCCCGGCCGCAGAAGCCCGCGAGCGATGACCCGTCGGGCATTGTGGAGCATCCGCTCATACCGCGCGGCGTCCACCTCCTGCTGCAGCGCCGCCATGTCGGCGTCACCGCTCGCGGCGGCGTCGCGGATCAGGAGCGCGACGGGCGAGCCGATCGGGCTGATCTCGGCAACAAACCGCCCGAACTGCTCCATGAGCGCGCCAGGATCCGTGGCCTCGGCTTGAGCAGCATCGGAGCGCTGCTCGGCAGGCACGCCTCCGGAGCCAAGGAGGCTCTGGTCCCAGATCGCACGGACAAGGCCCGCCTTGCTCCCGAAGTTCTTATAGACGAACTCGGCCGAAACGCCCGCCGCGCGCGCAATCTCGGCCACAGTGGTGGCCGCGAAGCCCGGCGCGAAGAACAGGCTCCGGGCGCACGCGAGGACAGCGCGCCGAGACTCCGCGGCCCGGGCACGGCGCCCGCTCGCGTCGTAGGCGCGGGGGGCCTTGTCTGGGCCATTGACCGCTGTCCGCACCGGATCTAAACTCCTAGCATCAGTTGAATACAGCTTACTGTATTCAAAGTACCCACACCGGGATTCACCCCAAGCGCGGCACACCAAGGAGCGCACCATGGACGCGCAGAGCCCCTTCGAGGCACTCCCAGCAGGCCCGGTCCGTCGGCTCTTCGAGTCGATCAGCCAGCACGACCTCGACGGCATGGTCGCCTGCTTCGCCAAGGATTACGTCAACGAGACGCCAATCCACCCCGACCGTAGCTTCACGGGCCGCGAACAGGTCCGGAAGAACTGGTCGACCATTCTTGCGGGCCTCCGAGACCTGCAGCCCTACGTTGTCCGCGCCACCACGGCACCCGACGGCATGGTCTGGGTCGAATGGGGCCAGCGGGGCACGAGGCCGGACGGCGTTCCGGTCGCCTTGGCCGGCGTCTCGATCTTCACGCTCGACGCCGATGCTATCGCCGCCGTCCGCTTCTACCTCGAGCCTGTCGAACGCGAGAGCGGGGACGTCAACGCCAACGTCCACTCCATCGTGGGCCAGATCCCAGCGACAGCCGCGGCGGGCAGTGCGTCCGCGTCAGGCGCCTCCGTGTCCAGTAACGCGTCTGGCGATCCGGTGGGAGGCGGGCGGCCGTGATCCTCGTCGTCGGCGGCACCGGCAATCTGGGCCGCGAACTCGTTCCCGCCCTCGTCCGAAGGGGCGATCAGGTCCGTGTGATGGCGCGCGGCGCCTCCCGGCCGTTCACCGCCGCAGCGGCTGACAGCGGGCCACACGGCGCCGGACCGCGGGAGACCGGGCCAGACAGCACCAGCACAGGCGGCGCCGTGGAGCTGTTCCGCGGCGACCTCGCCTCGGAAGCGGACTGCCGGCGCGCCGTCGAGGGCTGCGACCAGGTGGTCTTCGCCGCGTCGGGCTTCGGCATCCCCAAAGCCGATCCACGCGCCGTCGACCGCGACGGCGCCGTGCGGCTCGTGCGCGCGGCTGCTGAGGCGGGGGTTGAACACGTCGTCATGATGTCGATGCACGGCGCCGCCGCGGACGCCCCCATCGAGTACCTGCGCTGCAAGGCTGCCGCTGAGGAGGCTGTGCGCGGGTCGGGCATGAGCTGGACCATCGTGCGGCTCGGCGCCATCCTCGAGCAGCGGCTCGCCATCATGGGCGCAGGCCTCGAGGCGAAGGGCAGAGTGCCGGTGTTCGGCTCAGGGGCCAGCCCCGTCACGTTCACGTCCGCGCGGGACGCCGCGGCCGTCGTCGTGCGTGCGCTCAACGACCCCGTGCTGCGGAACCGTGTCATCGAGTGGGGGTCCGAGACCCTCACGGCGAACGAGGTGGCCGACGCGCTCATCGCCAAGGCGGGCCGCGGGTCCGTGCGGCGCATCCCGACGCCGGCACTGCGCATCATGTCCGTCGCGGCCAAGCCATTCTCAGCGTTCCTGGCCCGCGTGGCCGGCGCCGGGGTGTGGGAAGACTCCGGGGACGAATCCTTCGATCCGGCTGCGGCGCGCGCGGAGTTCCCCGACATCCCCATCACGAGGCTCCGGGAGGTCGTTGCGTCGCAAAGCTGACCACGGAGGCGCGCTCGACGGGGCCCTCGGCACGGGACTCCGTGCCATGGTCCGCTCGATGGGCACGCAGTCCGGGCGCGAGATCATGCGCAGCGTGTTCGGCACCGCGCCGAAGCGCCGCCGGGAGGGACCAGAGACCCCGCAGTGCACCGACCAGAGACCCCGCAACCTCCGGGCCCCGTTGAGGAGTCTCTGGCGACCCGTTGAGGGGTCTCTGGCGCCCCGCTGAGGGGTCCCAGGCGCCTGCCCGGTAGGGTGGGCGGGTGCATCAGACCAGTCCCGCCCTCCGCCGCATCGCCGTGGCGTGGCTCCTGGCCCTCGTGCTGGCCATTGTCGCCTCGGTCCTGGCGATCACGGCGGTCAAGAACGCGGTGGCCGGCCCCGCCGACCCCGTGCGGGCGTATATCGGCGCCCTGCAGGCGGGCGACGGCGGCCGCGCCCTCGGACTCCTGCACACGACCGTCCCTTCAGGAAGTCCCGCCCTCCTCGACGGCGCCCCGCTCAAGGACTCGATGAGCCGGATCAGGGACATCTCCTACGGGACGGCGAAGGCCGACGGCGACCACGCAACTGTCGCGGTCCGCTTCACGGTGGAGGGGGAGGCCCACGAGAGCCAGTTCGCGGTGGACCGGACGGGCACCGACTGGCTGTTCTTCCCGCGCTGGTCGATCTCCCCCACGAGCCTCCCGGCCCTCACCGCAACGGTGGTGAATTCGACCCGGGCCACCATGAACGGCATGTCCGTGAACATGCCAGAAGGACGCAATGCGTTTCCCGTGTTCTTCCCCGGCTCGTACGTGGGCTCGCTCGACGGAGCCCAGTTCGCCGCAGAGCCGCGCGCCGTCGTCGTGAGCGGTCCCGGAGCGACGGCTCCGCTGAACCTGGCCACGAAGGCGACCCCGCAGCTCCTCGGCGCCATCGAGGCGAAGCTGCACAGCTACCTCGACGACTGCGCGCGGACCGCGACTCAGCAGCAGCGGCTCCAGCCGAACTGCCCGTTCTCCCTCGCGACCAACACACGCATCCAGGACGGGACGATTGCGTGGAGCGTGTCGGCATACCCGACGGTCTCGGTCGAGCCCTTTCAGGGCAGCTGGACGATCGCGCCGCTCGCGGGCAAGGCCGAGCTCAAGGCAGTCGCGATCGATCTGTTCACCGGGGCCAAGTCCCCAGTGGACACGAAGGTCGACTTCAGCTTCAACGCGCGCCTCGACGTGAGCGACGCCGCGATCACGGTGACGCCGCAGCTCAAGTGAGCCGGCTCGGCGGAGCCTGTCAGTCCATGCCGCGCAGGTCAAGCGTGAGCGCGGCGTCGGCGCCGTCCTGCAGCATGACCGGGATGCCCCAGTCCTGCTGGTACAGGTGGCAGGCGGCGTGGTCGGGGATCTCCTCGCCGGGTGCGCCGTCGCACGCGGCAGCGCGTGCGGTGATGTGCAGGACACCCTCGGCGACCACGGGATTGAGCTCGAGGGTCCGTGTGAGGCCCTGGGCCGTTCCCGTGCCGCCGACGAGCAGCTCGGCCGGAGTCGACGAGATCTTGAGCTGCGTCGGATCGCCCCAGCGGTTGTCGAGCTTCTGCCCGGTCGGGGCCGCGAAGCGGACCGTGAGCTCGAGCGGGCCCGCCGGCACGGCCGTCTTGGGCCGCTGCGTCTGGCGCTCGCCCTCATCGACCTGCTGGGCGTCCTTCGGGATCGGCACGAGCACGAGCTCGTGGCGGTTCGTCTCGGTCACCAGGAGGAGCGGCTCACCGTTGCCTTCCGTCGTGGAGGTGACCACGACGACGTCAGCCGGCTCCGCGAGACCCCGTGCGAGCGTCGAGACGGTCTGGCTCGAGGGCTCGTAGCGGCGCACGGCGCCGTTGTACGTGTCCGCAATGGCCACCGAGCCGTCGGGCAGGACCGCGACGCCGAGCGGGTGCTGGAGCCGCGCAGTGGCGGCTGCGCCGTCGCGGAAGCCGAAGTCGAAGAGGCCTTCTCCGACGGCTGTCTCGACCGTCGCACTGCCGTCCTCCGCGAGCTTCACGCGCCGCAGCGCGGAGGTCTCGGAGTCCGCGACCCAGATGTCGCCGGAGGGGTCGACCGCGAGTCCGGACGGCTGGGCGAACCAGGACTGCGGGCCGGGGCCGTCGAGGAGGCCCTCGAGGCCCGAGCCCGCCAGGATCGCCACCGCGCCCGTGAGGGGATCGAACGTGAAGATCTGGTGCGTGCCGGCCATCGCGACGACGACCTTCTGCAGCTTCTCGCTCCACACCACGTCCCACGGCGAGGAGAGCGAGACGTTCGTGCCATGGCCGAGGTAGCCGATATCCTCGGCGTCGCCGGCGTAGACGTCGTGAACGGACGCGCCGGAATCCTTCGGGGCGCCGTCGTGCGCCGAGCCATCCGCAGAAGCTGACGTGGAGGCGCTCGCCCAGGTTCCGGCGCCGTTGCCGTCGACGCGGGCGGGCCCGGCGTCGAGGAGCCGCTGGATGCCATTGCCGGCCACGGTCTGGACGTAGCCCGAGCTGAGGGTGACGCCACGGAGCCGGTGGTTCACGGTGTCGGCGACGACGGCCTCGTACCCGGTCTGCCACGCGATCGACGCTGGCAGCACGGCAACTCCCTGCGGCTCGTTGAACTGCGCGACCTCGGCCTGGCCGTCGAGGAACCCCTTCGTGCCGGAGCCGATCACCCGCTCCACGGTCGTCAGGTCAGGACGGACCTCGACGAGGCGGTGATGGCCCGTGTCGACGACGAGGTAGTTGCCGCTGTCCAAGGGCACGGTCTGGCCCGGGAAGCGGAAAGTTCCGGCGGTGGGCTCGGGAGCCACGTACGGGCCGTCGCCGCGGTGCAGCGTGCCCTTGGCCTCGTGCTCGGCGACGAGCTCCTCCACGAGGACCCCGAGGCCGCCCGCGTGGCCCTCGCCGGAGAGGTGGGCGACGATGTAGCCCTCGGGGTCGAGGACAACGAGCGTCGGCCAGGCGCGGGCGGTGTACGCCTGCCACGTGAGGAGCTCGGGATCATCGAGGACGGGATGGTGGATCTCGTAGCGCTCGACGGCGGACGCGAGGGCCACCGGATCGGCCTCGTGCTCGAACTTGGGCGAGTGCACGCCCACCGTGACGAGGACGTCCTTGTACTTCTCCTCGAGCGGGCGCAGCTCGTCGAGTACGTGGAGGCAGTTGATGCAGCAGAACGTCCAGAAATCGAGAAGGACGATCTTTCCCCGCAGCGCCTCGAGGTCGAGCGGCTTGCCGCCGGTGTTGAGCCACGCGCGGCCGCCGAGCTCGCTCGCCCGGATGCGCCGAGCAGCACGCACGGAACCGGCGCCAAGGGTCTCGGCAGCGGACGAGGTATCTGTTGACTCGGCGGTCACGGGCACTCCTTCGGTGGACGTCTCAAACGCGGCTACTAGCGCCAACCCCATTATCCCGGGCATTGTTCCGCGCATGACGCCGCGTGACCCGGCTACTGCCCCCGGGTCTCGTCGCGCTCCTGAAGGCGGCTGAACATGGCGTTGTAGGCCACGAGGTCGGCGTCGTTGTCCCGGTCTGCCGCACGGTCGCTGCGGCGGGTCTCGCGGGCGTCCGACCTGGACCACATGATGGCCACGCCGATGGCCACGAACAGAGTCGGAATCTCGCCGATGCCCCATGCGATGCCTCCGCCGGTCTGCTGGTCGACGATCGCGGACTCACCCCAGGGGCGCCCGAGGTTGCCGAAGTACGTCGGTTCGAAGAGGATCGTGGACCCCATGATCGCCACGCCGAAGAACGCGTGGAACGCCATGGTCGCGAGCAGCACCACGAGCCGCATCGGGTAGGCGAGCCGACGCGGCAGCGGGTCGGAGCCGATCATCGTCAGCACGAAGATGTACCCCGTGAGCGTGAAGTGGAGGTTCATGAGCTCGTGGCCCACGTGATCACGCATCGCGTACCCGAACAGGTCGGAGTAGTAGAAGAGGACGATCGATCCGGCGAAGTTCGCGGCGGCGAAGAGCGGGTGGGTCATGAGCTTGGACCACCACGAGTGCACGAACACGAGCAGCCATTCCCGCAGGCCACGGCTGCCGTCGCGGCGCGGCGCGAGGGCCTTGAGCGCGAGCGTCACGGGCGAGCCGAGCACGAGGAACAGCGGGGCCACCATGGTGAGCATCATGTGGTCCACCATGTGCGCCGAGAAGAGCACGCGCCCATACACCGCGGGCGGCCCGCTCGTGATGTACGTCAGGAACGCCAGACCCGTGAACCAGGACAGCGCCCGAAGCCACGACCACGAGTCGCCGCGCCGGGCCACCTTGACCATCCCGAGGATGTACGTCGCCGCGCCGAACACGGCCACCGCGACCCACAGCCAGTCTGCGCGCCACTCGGTGATCCAGCGCGACGCCGTGAGCTCGGGTGGGAGCTCGTAGCCGCTGAGAATGAACCCGGGCGAGGCGTCCGCAGCGTATGTGGTCGGCTCCGGCGGGGCGGACCGGGAAAGCGCGACGGCGAGCCCGGACACGGCGCCCATGACTACGGCCTCGACGCCGATCAGCTGCCACAGGACGCGGCGCGCCGACGCACCGCGGCCCAGCTGGGGGATGACCCACTGCCGGTGCATGAAGCCGATCCCGCCGAGCACGATCGCGAGGGTGGCCTTGGCGAGGATGATCTGCCCGTACGAGGAGGTGAACAGATCGCTCAGGTGGGGCAGCCGGATGAGCGCGTTGATGACACCGGACGCCACGACGAGCACATAGGCGAAAAGCGCGAGCGCGGAGAACCTCCGCAGCGTCGTCTCGGTCGCGTCTGAAGCCCCGGGGAGGCGCACAGCGCCGCGTTCCCCCTTCCCGCCGGCGAGCGTGCGGCCGAGCAGGGCGAGAACCGCGATGCCCCCGACCCACAGCGACGCCCCGATGAGGTGAAGGAAGAGGGAGTTGATGGCGCCCTCGTGGTCGTTCGAGCTCGCCGAGTGTCCGATCAGGGCCATGGGCGCCAGCCCGATGACGGCAAGGAGCCCGGTGAGCGCGAGCCCTGTGAGGGACCGGACAGCGAAGAGGAGCGTCGCGACGACCGCCGCGATGATCACCGTGACGAGCCAGGCCCGCCCCACGTCGAGGCTCGTCATGTAGAAGACGAGCTGCTTCGTGTAGTCGGCGCCGCCGGAGATCGGCTGTCCCACGATGTCAGAGTGCGTGAGGATCAGGACGGCGATCGAGCTGAGCGTCCAGGCGATGGCTCCGCCGGTGGCGATCTTCAGGGCCCGGGTGAAGGCGGGATGCTCATCGGCGCCGTCGGCCTCGCGTGCGGGGACGTCGTCGGCCGCGCGGTGCGAACGCTGGGGTTTGGGGTGCCGCGGGAGGATCACGACGGCGAAGGTGATCCCGCCGATGACCAGGGCCAGCGAGAGGTTGAGCACCGTCTTCGCGATCGGCAGGCCCCACCGCACGAGCGTGCCGGGATCGAGGACCTGCCGTGCCCCGGCGGCGCCCGAGAACAGCAGCGCGGCCACGAGGGCCAGAATCGCCGCGGCCAACGCGGCGACCGACCATCCCCGCGCGAGAGCCGGTTGTCCCGTCGCGGCGGCGGGCGTCTCGGCGGCTGGACGGACGGAGGCAGATCGAGGCACCAGTCCATTGTCCCCCACCGACAGCGTAGCGGGCGCCGCCGCCCGAGGCCCCGAGACGCCAGAGGGGGCAACGGCGCGCGGCCGCTGCCCCCTCTGTGGTCTGGGAAGGCCTACTTGCCGGAGGCAGCAGCCTTGAGCTTGGAGCCAGCCGTCAGCTTGACGCTGTGGCCGGCCGGGATCTCGATAGCGGCGCCGGTCTGCGGGTTGCGGCCCGTGCGGGCTGCGCGCTCGGTGCGCTCGACGGCGAGCCAGCCCGGGATGCTGACCTTCTCACCCTTGGAAACGGAAGCCTCGAAGACCTCGAACAGTGCGTCGAGCACACCGTTGACTGCAGCCTGGCTGAGGCTGGTCTTGCCGGCAACTTCTGCGACCAGGTCGCTGCGGTTCTTAGCCATGTGTCCTCCTGGACGTTCGGGTTATTCATACCAGCCCTTCAGCGGGTGCGATGAGGGCTGCTGTTACGGCAACTTACCAGCTATCACGGCCTCGGCCAGCGGATTTCCGCGTGTTTTCGCGGTTTTCTGGCGAATTTGGACGTCTGGGCACTCCATCTCATCCAAAGTGAAAGTATCGGTATCAATTGTGCCGTGGCGGGTCGTCCCATGGACCGCTAGCGTGGGGAGGTGCCCGCGCGTATGCCGCTCTCCCCCACCCAGTTGGCCCTCGTGGACGCGTGGTTCGGGGAATGGGAGCTCAGGGACGACCATTCGTGGGGCATCCAGGGCATCCATGTCCTGCGGATAGCCACCGCGCAGGGCGACGTCTCGGTGAAGGCCTCGGAGGCGACCCACCACATCGCGCGCGAGGCGCGCGCGCACCGTCAGATGACGGGGCCACTCCTGGACCTCGAGCCAGCGCGGACCCCGCGGATGCTCCACGCCGATGTGCGCGCCGGGATTCTGGCCGCGACCTGGCTGCCCGGCCAGCTCGTCGAGGGCGGCCCGCACGCGTACTCCGCCGAGGCGTTCCACCAGGCAGGCGAACTCCTCGCGTTGGTGCACGTCCCTCGCGAGCAGACGAACAGCTACGATCCGGCGGCTCTGAACAAGGCCGTGGACTTCCTCGGGCGGGCGACGGACCTCGCCCCCGCAGAGCAGCTCCGCGCCGTCGGGCGTGTCATCGCCGGACATGAGTCCGCGCCGCGCTTGCTCGTCGCGACCCACGGCGACTTCCAGCCCCGCAACTGGATCGAGCATGGCGACTGGTCGTCTGGGCAGGGCCTGATCAGCATCATCGACTGGGGACGAGCGGGCTACCGGCCGTGGGTGACGGATCTCGTTCGGCTCGAGCATGGCTGCTTCCAGCCCCGCCCTGACGAACCGGCGCACGACGCCGCGCAGCTGCGGGCGGCGTTCTATGCCGGCTACGGCCGCGACCCAGCCGAAGAGCCCGAGTCGTGGCGCCTCGACAACCTTCTCCAGGCACTGGGCACGATCGTATGGGCGCACGAAGTCGGTGACCCAGCGTTCGAGGACGAAGGCCGCAGGATGCTGGCCCGCGTCGTCGAGTGGTTCGCCTAGCCCCTTCCTGGCGATCGAGCTAGGGTGCTGTGTCGCGCCGCTGGAACCACGCGACGGCCAGCCCGAGCAGGACCGCTGCCGTACCGAGGGCGATTCCCACGCTGGGCCAGTCGAGTCCGTTCGTGAGCGGATCGTGGCCCACGTACTGGTAGAACGGCGAGTACTTCTGCGCCGGTTCGAGCCAGTCGACCACCGGCCCGAGGCCGTTGACGAGGTATGCCACGACGGCGAGGGCTGCGGGGATACCCTTGCTCAGACCCGGTTTCCCGGTCGCCGCGGAGAGCGCGAGGGCAAGAGACCCGAAGACGATGCCGAGCAGCGCTAGATGAGCCATGGCTGCGGCGATCTTGTCGGCGGGCAGGACGAGGTCCACCCAGCTGCCCTCCACGACGAGGGCGATTCCGGCGACAGCGGCGAGGAACGCCGTCCCGATGACCATCGCCCCGGCCTTCTCGAGGACCACGCGCCCACGGCTCACGGGCTCGGCAATCAGCAGCTCGAGCGTGTGGTGCTCCTCCTCGCCCGCGATCGCCCCGGCGCCCATCCCGATCGCGTACATGAGGACCACAATCGGGGCCATGAAGGAGAGAAGTTCTATCTGGATGTAGCCCGTGGGGGTCGACATGTCGGCGGCCTGTGTCGCGAAGAGATTGCGGAAAGCCTCGGGCATCTGCTCAAGCAGATCGTTCATGGACGGCTGGCCCTTGATGCTCGGCCAGAACGCTGCGTACATGCCCATGAGCACGACGAGGCCAGCGCCCCAGGCCAGCAGGGCCCGCCCTTGGTCACGAAGCGTTTTGAGCAGCAGGCTGGCCAGCATCGGACTCGCCTCCGTAGTAAGTCAGGAACATCTCGTCGAGTTCGGCCTCAGCGCATTCGAAGTCGATGACCGTGTGGGCGGTGACCCGCCTGAGCAGTTCGTCGAGTGCCGACTGCGGCGCGCTGCAGCTCAGCGCCTGCCCCTCGACGGTGACGTCGCGGACCCCGGGCACGCAAGCAAACTCCTGGGCGCGCACGTCGTGGGCGAACGACGCCCGCACATGGTGCAGCGACTTCCCACTGAGGTCGGCGAGCCTCTCGACCGCCACGAGGCGGCCTTCACGCACGACGCCGATCCGGTCGGCTACGCGTTGAACCTCACCGAGGATGTGGGAGGAGAGGAGGACGCTCCCCCCGCTCTCGGTATGCTCACGAAGGAGCGCGTGGAACTGGCGCTGGACGAGGGGGTCAAGTCCGCTTGTCGGCTCATCGAGAACGAGGAGCCGCGGTCCCGACATGAGGGCAAGGACGATCGCCAGCTTCTGCCGGTTGCCGCGCGAGAGGGTTCTGGTTCTCCGGTCAAGGTCGAGCCCAAGCCTGTCCGCCAGGGCCTTCGCTCTGGCCCGGTCATCGCGGCCGCGGAGGTGCCCGAGGTACGCGATGTGCTCGTGCCCCGTCAGGCGCGGATAGAGCGAGGGCTCTCCCGGAACATACCCGACCAGACGGTGTACGCCTACTGCGCTGGTCCACGTATCGAGGCCGAAGACGCTGGCCCTTCCTGCCGTGGGCCGGATCATGCCCAGCACGAGACGGATCGTGGTCGTCTTCCCCGCGCCGTTCGGGCCGAGATAGCCGAACACCTCGCCCGGCCCGATCTCCAGAGAGACGCCATCGAGAGCGAGCGTGCGGCCGAACCGCTTGCTGAGGCCCTCGAGAATCAATGGATGGTCCGAGCGGACCGAATCCGATGACGGCATGGGCCCAGTATCCGAAGGGCGACTGCCCGAACATAGGGCCAAAGGTCGGTCAACTTGGATTCGGTTAAATGCAGTGGGGCCCCGACGTTGTTGTCGGGGCCTCACTGTGATGGTTGTCCGGCGGTGTCCTACTCTCCCACACCCTGGCGGGTGCAGTACCATCGGCGCTGTGGGTCTTAGCTTCCGGGTTCGGGATGGGTCCGGGCGTTTCCCCCACGCTGTGGCCGCCGTAACCCTTGCTCCGCGCGCCCGCGCCTTTTCCGTGGCGGGGGTGGGGAAGTGTGTGGTCACGGTGTTCCGTGAGTCGTTGTTCGGTTGTGGGTGTTGTGCTGTGGTTTCCCTGGGGTTTGTTGTCTGGGGACCGTATGGTGGACGCGTAG
>NZ_JAVFJK010000012.1:0-9513 GCF_030908215.1 Sinomonas sp. ASV486
TAATCAGCCCAGCAAGCTGGGCATCATCGTTCGACTTGCATGTGTTAAGCACGCCGCCAGCGTTCATCCTGAGCCAGGATCAAACTCTCCGTCAAAAACAACGCCGACCCGGCACCCCAGGAAAATAGGGCAGCCAGGCCGACAGAAAATGATCCGGCATCAACACCCGGCACCACACCACAGGGGCGGCACAGCACCGGACAAAAGACACCAAAAAAACGGCATCAACAAAACTTGGCACACTATTGAGTTCTCAAACAACAGGCCCCCACAGGTAACGATCCCAACCCGACTTCGAGCCGTTCACATCCCCGTGGAGCAACGAGGTTCTACTCTACCCCATCGAATTCTTGTCTGCAAATTCCCAATCTCTTGGGGAATGCGTCTGAATTCGTGTCCATCCCCACCTTCCGGGCGCATCTAAATGCTGCCGTTCCGGCGGGATTTTCAGGGGTTCGGCCGCCTTGCTGGCCTGCGATGTCCTCGCGGCCGCTCCAACGACTCGTAGAACTTTACCGGCTTGCCGCCTCGCGGCCAAATTGCAGGACTGTGCCCTTCGCCACACGTGGCCGGAGAGGGATCCGGGTTTGCAGGCCTTGGCATCATCGAACTGGGCGATACCCCCTCTGGGTACTTGTCTTATACCCCCAGTGGGTATATCTTCGGTGCCATGGAAACAGTCATTGGTCCGGACTTCCACCCGGGGCCCCCCGCCCATCCAGGTCCCCCGTATGGCTATACCGCTGACAAGGACGCCTATCTGAGGCGCTTGAGGCGGATCGAAGGCCAGGTCCGAGGTATCGCCCGCATGGTGGAAGAGGACAAGTACTGCATCGACATCCTCACGCAGGTGGCCGCCGTGACCAAGGCGCTGCACGCCGTGAGCCTCGGTCTGGTCGAGGAACACATCGGCCATTGCGTGGTCGGGGCCGCCAATGAGCCGGACCCCGAGAAGAGGGCCGACGCCATCGACGCCAAGGTGAAGGAGGCCACCGATGCCATCGGCCGACTCCTGCGGTAGCTCGTGCGGCTGCGGGGGCACCACCCGCAGCACTACCGGCGGCAACGCCCGCGCCACAGAGTTCATCCCCCTGTCCCGGCTTTCGTTCAGCCCCGCGCCCGGGGCAGCGGAGATCAGGAAGTCCTCCACCGAGCACCCGAACCCGAGGAGCAGCACCATGAGCCACTTCACCACCACCGTGCAGGTCGATGGCATGACCTGCAGCCACTGCATTGCATCCGTCACCGAAGAGATCGAAGCGATCGACGGCGTCCAGGGCGTCTCGATCAACCTCAACGCCGGCGGCGTCTCCGAGGTGACTGTCAGCTCGGACCGGAAGCTCAAGCACGAGTCCATCAGCGAGGCCGTCGCCGAGGCGGGCTACGTCATCGTAGACAGCAACGCCTAGAACCATGGACCGACCCGGCACCACCGAATTGCCGCCTGCGCTGGTCTCCCAAGCGGGGCTGTCCCGCATCGTCGAGCTCGACATCGAGGGCATGACCTGCGCCTCGTGCGTCACGCGGGTCGAGCGCAAGCTCGGCAAGATCGAGGGCGTGCATGCGTCCGTGAACCTCCCACTCGAGTCCGCGAGGGTCGAGGTCCCTGCAGGGGTGAGCGACCAGGAGCTGCTCTCCACGGTCGCGGCCGCCGGGTATCAGGCACGGGTCAAAGAGGTGCCGATCAAGCACGGCCCCGAAGTCACGGGGGCTGAGCCCGGCCGGACCTCCCAGATCCACGAAGCCAGCCGAAGGCCGTCTTCGGTCGATGCCCTCCTGCCGCGCCTCGCGGTCGCGGCGGCACTGACCATCCCTGTGGTGCTCATCTCGATGATCCCGTCCGCGCAGTTCATGGATTGGGGCTGGTGGGTCGCGGCGCTTGCGCTGCCGGTCGTCACCTGGTCCGCGTGGCCGTTCCACCGTGCCGCCGCGGTCAACGCCCGGCACGGCGGCTCGACGATGGACACGCTCGTCTCGATCGGTGTCGCGGCCTCCTACCTCTACTCGCTCGTGCAGCTCATCGTGGATCCGCGGATGACCGAGCACCCGGGCATGGAGATGACCGGCACCGGCGGGCTGTACTTCGAGACGGCCGTGGTCGTGACGACGTTCCTTCTGCTCGGTCGCTGGCTCGAGGCCCGGGCCAAGTCCCGTGCCGGCGATGCCCTGCGCGCGCTGCTCGACCGCGGCGCCAAGCAGGCCACCCTTCTGCGGGCTGGCGTCGAGTCCGTGGTGCCCGCAGAGCAGCTGGTGCCGGGGGACCTGTTCGTAGTGCGGCCCGGCGAGACCATCGCTACAGATGGGATCGTCCGTGACGGCGCCTCGGCAGTGGACACCTCGATCATCACGGGCGAATCCCTGCCGGCCGAGGTCACAGAGGGCTCCCCCGTGACCGGCGCGACGGTCAACACGTCGGGCCGGCTCGTCGTCGAGGCGACGAGGGTCGGCTCCGAGACGACGCTCGCCGCCATGGCGCGGCTCGTGTCCGAGGCGCAGACCGGCAAGGCGCCGATCGCACGGCTCGCCGACCGGATCAGCGGCGTCTTCGTCCCGATCGTGCTTGCGATCGTGGTCCTCACGTTCATCACCTGGCAGGTGCTCGGCGGCTCGCTGCCGTCCTCCTTCACGGCCGCGGTGGCCGTGCTGGTCATCGCGTGCCCGTGCGCACTGGGCCTTGCGACCCCTGTGGGCCTGCTCGCCGGGAGCGGCCGCGGTTCACAGCTGGGCATCCTCATCCGCGGGGCCCAGGTCCTCGAGGACACCCGGGCGGTGGACACGATCGTGCTCGACAAGACAGGCACTGTGACGTCCGGGCGCCTCGCGCTCGATGCGGTCGACACGTTCGGCGCGTCCGACCTCGACCTCGTGAGGCTCGCCGCTGCCGTCGAGGCCGGGAGCGAGCATCCGCTTGCGAAGGCCATCGTCGCCGCGGAGGCCGCGCGGGTCGCGTCGGGAATCGGCGGGACTCGAGGCACGCACGACGGCGGTGGGCAGCCGGCCGTCGTCGGCTTCCAGTCCGCTGCCGGTGGCGGCGTGGAGGGAACAGTCGTCGAGGTCTCAGGCGAGAGCCGCGAGGTGCTGGTGGGCCGGACCGACTGGATCGTGCCGCGCCTCGCCGAGGACGGGATGCCCGATGCAGCCCAGCTCGCGATCTTCGCCGAACGGGAGTCCGGCGGGGCAACGGCGGTGTGGGTCGCCGTCGACCGTCGGGTGGCGGGGATGCTGAGCCTGCGGGACACGGTCAAGCCCGGCTCCGCGGAAGGCATTGCGCGTCTCAAGGCCTTGGGCCTGCGCCCTGTGCTGCTCACGGGAGACAACGCCGCGGTCGCGGCGCGGGTCGCGGCCGAAGTGGGGATTGCCGCTCAGGACGTCCACGCCGGCGTCCGGCCCGAGGGCAAGGTCGCGGTGGTCAAACGGCTCCAGGCCGGCGGCGCGCGGGTGGCAATGGCCGGCGATGGCGTCAACGACGCCCCCGCGCTGGCCCAGGCCGACCTCGGGATCGCGATGGGCTCCGGGACCGATGTCGCCCGTGAAGCCGCAGAGCTCACGGTCATGGGCGACGACCTCCGCCAGGTCGCAACGGCGATAGAGCTCTCCCGCAGGACCCTCTCGATCATCAAGGCCAACCTGTTCTGGGCCTTCGCCTACAACACCATCGGCATTCCGATCGCGGCGCTCGGGCTGCTCAACCCTATGGTCGCCGGGGCCGCGATGGCCGCGAGCTCGGTGCTCGTGGTCACGAACTCGCTGCGGCTCACGCGATTCGGTCGCTAAGGGGGCGTCGGCACAGCTCGGGGCTCCGGAGCCGGATCCCGCTGGGCCCGGCTCCGGGTTGCGTCGATACGTCTGGGTCAGGCCGTTCCGAAGCGGACAGCGGCCCGGGCCTTCGCCTTGGCGGCCTCGACGTCACGGCTCCGCGGCGATGCGCTCGTCACGAGGTCCTCGAGGAGATGCCCCGTGATGTGGGCGATCTCCTCGACGGCCCGATTGAACACTTCCTCGTTCGCCTTGGACGGGTGAGTACTCCCGCTCACCTTCCGCACGTACTGGAGCGCCGCGGCGTGGACTTCCTCATTCGTCGCGTGGGGCTCGAAGTTGTGCAGGACCTTGATATTGCGGCACATGCGGTCAATGCTAGGCGCGCCGCTCGACGATCGGGAGGGCCCCCGTGGCAGGTTCGGCCGCGGGCAGCGCCTCGGGCGCGAAGTCGGGCACTGCCTCGGCCGCGGGGGAACGGAGCTCGTCCGTGCGGACCATCACCACGCCCCCCACGATGAGTGCCCCACCGACGAACTGCAGCGGGCCCGGGACGTCGCCGATCATGATCCACGAGGCGATCACGGAGAACAGCACCTCGGTGAGCGAGACGAAGCTCGCGACCTTCGAGCCGAGGCGCTGCGTGCCGATGATACCGAGCGTGTAGGCGAGGACCGCCGCCACGAGGGTGATACCGGCAAGCGGCACGATCCACGGGAGCCCGGTGCCCAGGAGATCGACACTGCCGAACGTCGCCGCCACCGGCAGGAGGCCCACCACTGCGAGGACGCCGATCGTGATCGCGCCGAACACCATCCCCCCGGCCACTGTCACGAAGGGCGGCAGGACGCCGTCGGACTTCGCGGACAGGACGAAGTACACGGCGAGGCAGACCGCTGCCGCGATCCCCCACAGGACGCCGATCGGGTCCACCTGCTGCGCGGTGAGGAGGTTGAGCACGAGCACGAGGCCGAGCATCGCCACGACCGTGCCGCCGATCGTCAGCGCGCCGGGGCGGCGCTGCGTGCGGAGCCATACCCAGCCCACGAGGATGATGGGCGCGAGGTACTCGAGCATGAGCGCGACCGGCGGGCTCATGCGGGCCACGGCGTTGAAGTAGAAGAACTGGCACAGAGCGATGGCGACCGAGCCGTACGCGGCCATGAGCGTGACGCCGCCGCGCAGCCGCGACCACTGCCCGCGCATCACCCATACCGCCGGGATCGCCATGATCAGCGCTGCGAGCCCGATGCGGCTCCCGACGACGGAGCCCGGAGTCCAGCCTGCCTCGAGCAGGGACTTGCCCAGCGGTCCGGAGATGCCGAAGGTGGCCGCGGAGAGCAGGGCGAAGACGAGTCCGGATGCGGACCGATTCTCAGACAGCCTCGACAGCACAGGGCACCTCCCGAAATTATGTCATGGGTAAACTTGGAGTATGGTCATGACACTAGGCCACTGGAGGGTCAGGAGTCAACGTGATCTTTGCCCATGACACCGAGGTGGCGCTCCGGAGCGCCGTCAACCTCGTCAACACCCTCGACGCCGACCGCGGTGAACTGCTCGCGACCGGAGAGGACTTGGACCGCTTCCTCGACGAGGAGGAGTTCACGGGCTCGCGCACGCACGACGCCGCCGAACTGGCCGCCGTGCGCACGCTGCGGGCGCGCCTGCGGGGACTGTGGAACGCGCCGGAGGACGACGCCGTGGGAATCGTCAACGCGCTCCTGCGCGAGGCCCAGGCACTCCCCCAGCTCGTCAAGCACGACCGCTGGGACTGGCACCTTCACGCCACCGCGCCCGAGGCGCCACTGGCGGATCGCATGGGAACGGAGGCCGCCATGGCCTTCGTGGATGTGATCCGTTCCAAGGAGCTGGACCGACTGCGGGTCTGCGCGGCGGATGACTGCGAGGCGGTCCTGATCGACCTCTCGAAGAATCGCTCGAAGCGCTTCTGCGACACCGGCAACTGCGCCAACCGGACGCATGTGCGCGCCTACCGGGAGCGCAGGGCGGCGGGCTAGGAGGCGGAACCCTCGTCCTCAGTCTTGTCGGTGCCGTCCGGGCTGCCGGGTGCTGCATCGTCCGCGGCCGGGGTTTCGGCGCGATCCGTCGTGGCGGTCTGGTCAGGTTTCGCCGTGGGGCGCTTGACCCGGTCCTCGGAGCGGAGGTTGACACCGTCGCCCTGGCCGAGGTGCTCCGCGTTCTCCTTGTAGCTCATCGAGAGCATCGCGGCGATCACGAGGCACGCGATGAACGCGATGCCGAAGGCGGCGAAGGCGAGGTCGTACCGCAGGCCGTTCTGGGTGCCGCCCGAGGCTGCGAACAGGACGACAACGAAGGCGATGGCCCCGAAGACCGCCGAGAACAGGAGCGGTCCCTTGATCCCGACGCGGGGACCACGCGGTGCATCAGACATGAGCCCTCCTCAGGCGACCGGGGTGGTGGGTTGCTTCTACGAGAAGTAGAACGTCTCGATTCTAGGCCACTTCGGCAGTGGCGGGGGAATCGTGCCGCAGGCTGAGGCCTGCGATCACGAGCAGGACACCCGTGATGATGGCCGCCCCGCCCGCGACACCGAGCAGCGCATGTGCCCCCAGAGCGCCGAAGAACGGCAGCAAAATGGCTGCCCCGAGATGCACGACGCCGGTGATCACCTCGTCGCGCGCGAGGGGGCTCCGGCGCTGGCCGGCAACCCTGAAAGCCAGACCGGAGGCGAGGTCCGCAAGGCCCGTCGCGGCGAACGCAATCGCGGCTCCGATCCCGATGACGACGGTGTCCGGTGCCGCGGCGAGGCCCAGACCTACCGCCGCGGCGACGCCGTACGCTGCCGATGCGACGACCCGCGTGCTGCCCGACGGCCGGGCAGCGGAATCGGCCGCGCGGCCCTGCCGGCGCAGCAGCCACGTGCGCGCCACTGCCAGGCCAACGAAGTACGCGGCGAGGCACCAGGCCCCGCCGAACGCGGTGGGCGCCCCCCAGAACACGGTGACCGCACCGAACACGAGCGCGATCGCGCTGCGCAGCAGCACCGGGCCCGCGAGGGCGCGCTGGCTCTCGTCTCCGGACGGACTCGGGGACGGGGGTGTGGGGGAATCAGGCACGGACCAAGTGTAGTCAGTGGGCGCCGAGCACCATCCACGCATCGGCGCGGGCGCGCAGGCCCAGCGTAAGGGCGCGCGCGAGCATGTACCCGCCAGCGAATGCCGCCCAGAGCCAGGCGAGCCCGGCCGGACCGCCCCCACCGAAGAGTCCCGCCCACACCACGAGCGGCGCGTAGACGACGAGGTTGAGGACTCCCGCGAGCGCGAGGTAGCGGGCATCCCCGGCGCCGATCAGCACCCCGTCGAGCACGAACACATACCCGCACACCGGCTGGCTCGCGGCAAGCACGAGGAGCGCCGGGAGGAGGGCGGTGTGCACCTGGCGGTCTGTTGTGAAGATCCACCCGATCCACGGCGCCGAGACCGCGAGAACTGCCCCCGTGACAACCCCGTAGCCGAGTGACCAGCGGACCATCGTGCGGGTGAGGTCACGGGCGCGGGCCGCGTGGGAGGCGCCGAGCTCCTTGCCGATGAGCGCCTGGGCGGCAATCGCGAGGGCATCGAGGGCGAAGGCCAGGAAGCTGAAGAGCGTCATGACGAGCTGATGCGCCGCGAGGTTCGCTGCCCCCTGCTGCGCCGCGATCACGACGGTCGCGACGATCGCGGCCCTGAGCGTGAGGGTGCGCAGCATGAGCCACGAGCCGACGTGGGCGGCACCCAGGACCCCGTGCCGGCTGGGCGCGAACCCGATGCCCTCGTGCCGCATGCGGCGGAGCACGATGCCTATGTACACGACGGCCATGCCGAGCTGGGCGGCACTCGTGCCGATCCCCGAGCCGGCGATGCCCCATCCGAGGCCGTAGACGAACAGCAGGTTCAGGACGATGTTCCCCGTGAAACCAACGGTTGCAACGACGAGGGGCGTGCGCGTGTCCTGCAGACCCCGCAACGCACCCGTTCCCGCGAAGACGAGCAGCATCCCGACAAGGCCCGGCATCGACCAGACGAGGTACTCGACCGCGTACCCCTGGACCGGAGCCGAGCCGCCGAGCAGCCCGACGATCCCGGGCGCGGTGGCCCAGCCGAGCGCCGCGAGGGCGAGGCCGAGAAGCAGCGCCAGCCAGGCGCCGTCGCGCGCGGCTGCCATCGCGTGGCCCATCTTGCCCGCACCCAGGAACCGCGCCACGGCGGGCCCGGTCCCGTACGCAAGGAACACCATGAGCCCGACGGCGGTCTGCAGCACGGTGGTCGCGAGACCGAGGCCGGCGAGCTGGTCGACGCCGAGGTGGCCCACGATCGCAGAGTCGGCCAGGAGGAACAGCGGCTCGGCGATGAGGGCGAAGAACGCAGGGACCGCGAGCCGGAGGATCTCGCGGGCGGTCGACGGCGCCTCCCGCCCTCCGTCCTTCCTCGCGCCGACGCGTTCCGTGGGCTCCATGCGAACCACTCTAGGCGGGGGCACCGACAGCACTCGAAATGGATGAGTCACCCTATTGACAGTCACCAGATTATGAGAGCTACTCTCTTTTCATGGCAACATTCAAGAACTCCTCGGCCACGGCGTCCGCGGAGACCAAGGCGGGGCACCCCCGTCGGTGGTGGATCCTCGGAGCGCTGGCACTCACCATGCTCGTCGTCGGCCTCGACGCGACGGTGCTCAACGTCGCCCTCAGCTACATCTCCCGCGCACTCGGCGCGAGCACCACGGACCTGCAGTGGATCGTCAACGGGTACACGCTGACCTCCGCGGTGCTCCTCATCCCTGCCGGAATGCTCGGGGACCGGTACGGCCGGCGGACGGTCCTCGCCGTGGGCCTGGCGGTCTTCGTGGCCGCGAGCGCCCTCGGCGCGTTCGCGGCCACCCCGGCCGAACTCGTCGCGGCCCGGACGGTCATGGGGATCGGCGCGGCGGCCGTGTTCCCGCTCTCCATGTCCATCATCCCGACCGTCTTCGCCCCGGGCGAGCGCGCCAAGGCCGTCGCCGTCATCACGGCCGCCATGGGCCTCGGCATGCCGCTCGGCCCGCTTCTGGGCGGCTGGCTGCTGGACAACTACTGGTGGGGCTCCACGCTGCTCATCAACGTGCCCACGGTGGCGATCGCGCTCGCCACGGGACTCACGCTCATCCCGAACTCGCAGGATTCCGGCCGGCGGCGCTTCGACCTCGCCGGAATGCTCCTGACCGTCGCGGGCCTCGCCGGGATCGTCTACGGGATCACCCAGGAGCCGGTCAGCGGCTGGGGTTCCGGCGAGGTTCTCGTCCCGCTCATCGGCGGTGCGGGGCTGCTGGTGGCCTTCTGGTTCGTCGAGAGGCGAGCCGCGGCGCCCCTGCTCGATCCGCGGCTCACGGGCAACCGGATGTTCGTCTGGCCCACCATGGCAACCGCCCTGACCTCGTTCGTCATGATGGGCCTGCTGTTCGCGCTCCCGCTGTACCTGCAGGCGTTCCTCGGCGACTCCGCGCTCGTCACTGGCGTCAAGCTTCTGCCGATGATGCTGGCCCTGGTCGTCGGCGCGGCCGTGGGGACGCGCGCGACGGCGCTCGTGGGCCTCCGCGTGGTGGTCCCCGCCGGGATCCTCATCTCCGCTGCGGGCTTCGCCGCACTCCTGCGGCTCGCCCCCGACTCGGACTACTGGCCGCTCCTCGCGGCCCTCGCTGCCACCGGCCTCGGGTTCGGCATCGCGATGCCGCCCGCCACGACCGCCAAGCTCGACT